>JAIUOK010000015.1 GCA_020161245.1 Actinomycetota bacterium
TGATCCAGGCTGCTCGGCGGGCCTCACGCATGAAGTTGTGCTGGAAGCATCGGCTCCCAGCCTCACCGCACCCTCAACCTGCGGTGCCCATCCGTTCAGCGTTGCGCCGGTCGCGGGGGCCGGGCGCGCCCCGCGGGGCGGATCGGCGGCCGGGGGACTCGTGGGCGCAAGACATGGTGTCGGCCGGAGGCGTCTGGGTATGCTCCTCGCGGTTGCAGCACTTCGTTAGTCCTGGGAGCCGACCGGCACGCCGGCCCGGTGCCCGTGCAAGAGACACGTCCCCATGGGCAGGTCTGGAACAACGGCGGAAGCAGCCCGGTCCGTGCAAAGGGCACGGACTGCACCGTCCCCATGAGGAGACATGCAATGGCGCAGGGCACTGTGAAGTGGTTCAACGCGGAGAAGGGCTTCGGCTTCATCTCCCCGGACGGCTCGGACACCGACGTCTTCGTCCACTTCTCGGCGATCGTGGGCAGCGGCTACCGCTCCCTCGAGGAGAACCAGCGCGTGGAGTTCGAGATCGGTCAGGGCCAGAAGGGCCCGCAGGCCGAGAACGTCCGCGCGATCTGACGATCCGGCTCATCGCAGACCCCGCCGCCCGCGAGGGCGGCGGGGTCTGCTGCGTCCTGACGGGTCTTGCGGGCCGCCGTCGAGATGTCGGTGCGCCCGTGCGCCGGTAGCGTCCGGCGGGTGCGCCGATCGAGCTGGGTCCTGGGGCTGCTCGCCCTGCTGCTCACCGTGCCCTCGGTGCTCGCACTGGCCCGCCAGTCCGCGGGCCTGGAGAGGCTGCAGGCCGAGATCCCGTCGGCGTCGGTCGACGGCGCCGTCGTCCCGGCGACAGTCCTCGTCGAGGACCCCGGCGTCCGGCACCCGGTCGTCGTCGTGGTCCACGGGTTCGCCGGGTCGGCGATGCTCATGGACGACCTCGGCGTGAGCCTCGCGCGGGCCGGCTACGCCGTGGTGCTGCCCGATCTGTCCGGCCATGGCCGCAACGCCGAGCCGCTCCCGCTGACCGACGGCGGGGTGGGGACGGCGAGCACCGCCCGGCTGTCCGACGACCTCGGCGCGACCGTGGCGTGGGCGCGCGCCCAGGCGTGGGCCGACCCGCAGCGGCTCGGCCTGCTGGGGCACTCGATGGGCGCCGGAGCCGTGGTCCGCTACGCCGTCGCCGCCGACGACGTCGTCGCGACCGTGGCGCTGAGTCTGCCGTCCGACGCCGACGTCCCCGGCGGGCAGCCCGCGGTGCCCCGCAACCTTCTGCTGCTCGTCGGCTCGGCCGAGCAGAGCCGGTTCACCGACGCCGCGCTCGGGGCGCTGCGAGCGGCGTACCCGGACGGCACGTGGGGGCCCGGGTACGGCTCGCCGGTCGACGGCACAGCCCGCTCCGCCGAGCAGGTCGACCGCGCCGACCACATCACCATCCTGTTCTCGCAGCGGACCCGGCAGCTGGCGCTGGACTGGCTCGACCAGACCGTGGGGGCGCCGTCGTCGGGCAACGACGCCGGCGGCAGCCGCGTGCCCTGGCTGCTGCTGCTGACCGTCGGCGCGGCGATCGGCTTCGTGCCGCTGTCGCGGCTGGCCCTCCCCGAGCGCCCGCGGCCGATGCGGGCGACGGCGCCCGCGCGCTGGTGGGCCGTGCTGCTCGTCGCCCTCGGCGCCTCGGTGGCCGCGTCGCTCGCCGCGAAAGTGCTCGGCCCGGTCGCCGCACGCGTGCCGCTCGCGGTGGGCGGCTACGTGCTCGTGTGGTTCGCGGTCGCCGCTGCCGTCGTCGCGCTGGCCACGGGCCTTGTGCGCCGCGGCATCCGCGGCGAGCGGCTGGCGCAGGCGGGCGGCTGGCGCGAGATCGGTGCCGCCTTCGGCCTGACGGCGTACGCCGTCGTGGCGCTCGGCCTCGTCGCGTCGGTGACCTGGACGGCGTTCGCGCTGCCGGGCGACCGCCGCCTGTGGCTGCTGCCGGCCGAGCTCGTCCTCATCGCCTGGTTCTGGGCCGACGACCGGCTGGTGGGCGACCGGTGGTGGCTGGCGGTCCTCACCCGGCTGGTGGCCGTGGCGGTGCTGCTCGGCTCGGTGGTGCTGCTCGGCGCACCCGGGTTCCTGTCGCTGCTGGTGCCGCTCGTGGCCGCGGTCCTCCTGCTGCTGCTGGTCTACGGGCGCGCGGTCGCAGCCCGGCAGACGCTCCCGTGGTCGGCGGCCATGGTGCAGGGCGTGCCGCTCGCCTACCTCGTCGTGACGACGTTCCCGCTCGTGTCCTGACGCGGCCGCGGCGGGGCACGGTCGCCTGTGACCGGTGAGCGGTGGGTCCGCGGCCTGTGACCCCCGTCCCAGAACGGCCGAACAGGTGGCGGCAGGCGCCGCACAAGAGAACGCTTACATGTGCGAGGAACCGCGGAAACCGGTCGGGAGCAACGGATCTCGCCGGTGTGTGGGGTGCCTCACAACTGGCAAGTACGGCACATCTCACAGGGGGTTCCTCTACGCAGAGGTACTGCCTTAGGGCACCCTGAACGAGCACGCCGTCCGCACTACGCGAAGGACAACGACGTCATGGCGACCACCATCCCCGGGCTCGAGAACCCGCCCACCCGCAACAAGAAGCTGCTCGAGTGGGTCGAGGAGGTCGCCTCCCTCACCCAGCCCGACCGCATCGAGTGGGCCGACGGCTCCGACGAGGAGTGGGACCGGCTCACCCAGCTCATGGTCGACGGCGGGACCTTCATCCGCCTCGACGAGCAGAAGCGCCCGAACTCGTTCCTGGCGCGCTCGAACCCGAGCGACGTGGCGCGGGTCGAGGACCGCACGTTCATCTGCTCGCTGCGCGAGGAGGACGCCGGCCCCACGAACAACTGGGCCGACCCGATCGCGATGCGCGCGACGCTCAAGGAGAAGTTCGCCGGCTCGATGAAGGGCCGCACGATGTACGTCGTGCCCTTCTCGATGGGCCCCCTCGGCTCGCGTATCTCCCAGCTCGGCGTCGAGCTCACCGACTCGCCCTACGTCGTGGTCAACATGCGGATCATGACGCGCATGGGCCAGGCGGCCCTCGACCTCATCGGCGAGGACGGCGACTTCGTGCCGGCGCTGCACTCGGTCGGGCACCCGCTCGCCGAGGGCGAGGCCGACGTTGCGTGGCCGTGCAACGACGACAAGTACATCGTCCACTTCCCCGAGACCCGTGAGATCTGGTCGTACGGCTCGGGCTACGGCGGCAACGCGCTGTTGGGCAAGAAGTGCTTCGCGCTGCGCATCGCCTCGGTGATGGCGCGCGACGAGGGCTGGCTCGCCGAGCACATGCTCATCCTCAAGCTCACGCACCCGAACGGCGACGTGAAGTACATCGCCGCGGCGTTCCCGTCGATGTGCGGCAAGACCAACCTCGCGATGCTCGAGCCGTCGCTGCCCGGCTGGAAGGTCGAGACCGTCGGCGACGACATCTGCTGGATGCGCTACGGCGACGACGGCCGCCTCTACGCGATCAACCCCGAGGCCGGCTTCTTCGGCGTCGCGCCTGGTACCGGCCTCGACACCAACGCCAACGCGGTGAAGTCGCTGTACGCCAACTGCATCTACACCAACGTCGCGCTGACCGACGACGGCGATGTGTGGTGGGAGGGCCTCGGCCCCGCGCCCGAGCACGTCATCGACTGGAAGGGCAACGACTGGACCCCCGCCAGCGACGTCCCGGCGGCCCACCCCAACGCCCGGTTCACCGCGCCCGCGAGCCAGTGCCCGTCGATCGCCCCGAACTGGGAGGACCCGGCCGGCGTGCCGATCTCGGCGATCCTGTTCGGCGGCCGCCGCGCCACGAACGTCCCGCTGGTCAACGAGGCGCTCTCGTGGGAGCACGGCGTGTTCATGGGCGCGACCATCGCGTCGGAGAAGACCGCTGCCGCCGAGGGCACCGTCGGCGAGCTGCGCCGCGACCCGTTCGCGATGCTGCCCTTCTGCGGCTACAACATGGCCGACTACTGGGGCCACTGGCTGTCGGTGGGCAAGGCGACCGACCCCGAGAAGCTGCCGCGCATCTACTCCGTCAACTGGTTCCGCAAGGACGCCGACGGGAAGTTCATGTGGCCCGGCTACGGCGAGAACAGCCGCGTGCTGGCCTGGATCGTCGACCGCCTCGAGGGCCTGGCCGACGCCGTCGAGACCCCCGTCGGCCGGTTCCCGGTCGAGGGCGGCATCGACGTCGAGGGCCTCGACCTGGCCGAGGGCACGATGACCGAGCTGTTCAAGCTCGACCCGGCGTCGTGGCTGGCCGAGGCTGACCTCACCGCCGAGTACTTCACGAAGTTCGGCGACCGCGTCCCGGCCGAGCTCCACGCCCAGCTCGACGCGCTCAAGGCCCGCCTCTCCGGCTGACCCGCTGGACCCAGCACAGGAGCCCCGCACCGCCACGGTGCGGGGCTCCTGGCGTCCACGGGCGCGTGGGCGCTAGCCGAGCCCCGCAGCGGCCCGCACGGCCCGCTCCAGGCGCGTGCGGGCGTCGACGAGCGACGGGCCGTACCAGGTGAGGCTGCGGCCGTCGACGAGTGCGGTCGGCACGCGCGCGAAGGCCTCGGGACCGTCGTCGGCGCTGAAGGCGTAGGGCTCGTCCGGGAGCAGCACGACGTCGTAGGACGCCGGGTCGTCGAGGGCGGCGGCGTCGACGTGCGGGTAGCGCCCGGCGTGCTCTCGCAGGACGTGCACCAGGCCGAGGCGCTCCACGAGGTCGCCGGTGAAGGTGCCGCGGCCCACCGCCATCCACGGGTCGCGCCAGACTGCCACCGCGGCCCGCAGCGGCAGCAGCGACGGCGGCTCGGCCCACACACGCCCCGCCTCGTCGAGCCACGCCGGCTCGTCCCACGCCAGCGCGTCGACCAGGAGCCGGCGCAGCGAGGCGAGCGCCTCGGGCACCGACTCCGTGCGGGTGACCCACACGGCGACGCCGGCATCGGTGAGCCGGTGCACGTCGAGCTCGCGGTTCTCCTCCTGGTTGGCCACCACCAGGTCGGGCGCGAGCTCCGCGATGCGTGCGACGTCGGGGTTCTTCGTGCCGCGCACCCGCGCGACGTCGAGATCCGCCGGGTACGTGCACCAGTCCGTGGCCCCGACGACGCCGTCCCGGCGCACCGACACGAGCGACTCGGTGATCGACGGGACGAGGCTGACCACCCGGCCGACGGCGCCCGGCAGCGAGACCGGGCGGCCGAGGTCGTCGAGCAGCTCGCGCATGCGCCCGATCCTGCCCGACCGCTGCCGCGACGACTTCCGCACAGTGGACGCGGATGCGCGGATCGGGGGCGCTCGAAGGGGTAGCGTCGCCGGTCGGGGCGCCGCCGTGCGGCGGCGCGCGAGGAGTGGACACATGGCTCTCGACAAGGTCGTCGGGTCGGCTGCGGAGGCGGTCGCCGATATCCCGTCCGGTGCGTCGTTGGCGGTGGGCGGGTTCGGCCTCAACGGCATCCCGAGCGTGCTGATCGCGGCGCTGCTGGAGCAGGGCGCGGAGGACCTGCGGGTGGTGTCGAACAACTGCGGCGTGGACGACTGGGGCCTCGGGCTGCTGCTCGCCGAGAAGCGCATCTCGCGGATGACGTCGTCCTACGTCGGCGAGAACAAGGAGTTCGAGCGGCAGTACCTGCACGGCGAGCTCGAGGTGGAGCTGATCCCGCAGGGCACGCTGGCCGAGCGGCTGCGCGCCGGCGGCGCGGGGATCCCCGCCTTCTACACCCCGGCCGGGGTGGGCACGCAGGTCGCCGAGGGCGGGATGCCGTGGCGCTACGCCGCCGACGGCACCATCGCGATCGGCAGCCCGGCGAAGGAGACCCGCGAGTTCGACGGCCGCGAGTACGTCCTCGAGCGGGGCATCGTCACCGACTTCGCCCTCGTGCGGGCCAGCGTCGGCGACCGGCACGGCAACCTGGTGTTCGACAAGGCCACCCGCAACTTCAACCCGCTCGCCGCGACCGCCGGCCGGATCACCATCGCCGAGGTCGAGCACCTCGTCGAGCCCGGCGAGCTCGACCCGCAGACCGTGCACCTGCCCGGCGTCTTCGTCCAGCGCGTCGTCGCGCTCACCCCGGAGCAGGCGGCCGACAAGCGCATCGAGCGCCGCACCGTGACGAAGGAGTCCTGACATGGCGCTGACCCGCGAGGAGCTCGCCGCCCGCGTCGCCCTCGAGCTGCAGGACGGCCAGTACGTCAACCTCGGCATCGGCCTGCCCACGCTCGTGCCCAACTACCTGCCCGAGGGCGTGACGGTGATCCTGCAGAGCGAGAACGGGATCCTGGGCACCGGCCCCTACCCCGGCGAGGCCGACGTCGACGCCGACCTCATCAACGCCGGCAAGGAGACCGTCACCGTCCTGCCGGGCGCGAGCTACTTCGACTCGGCGACCAGCTTCGGGATGATCCGCGGCGGCCACATCGACGCCGCCATCCTCGGCGCGATGCAGGTCTCGGCGTCCGGCGACATCGCCAACTGGATGATCCCCGGCAAGATGGTCAAGGGCATGGGAGGCGCGATGGACCTCGTCCACGGCGCCAAGCGCGTCATCGTGATGATGGAGCACGTCGCCAAGGACGGCTCCCACAAGATCGTCGACGAGTGCTCGCTGCCGCTGACCGGCAAGGGCGTCGTCGACCGGATCATCACCGACCTCGCCGTCATCGACGTCACCCCCGGCGGCCTCGTCCTGCGCGAGACCGCACCCGGCGTCACCGTCGACGACGTCCGCGCAGCCACCGGCCCCGAGCTCGCCGTCGACGAGCTGCTCGTCTGACGGGCTAGCGCACCACGAGGTGCGCGGACAGGTCGCGGGCCGGGCGGTCGCGCGGCGGCTCGGCGGCATGCCCGACGGCCACTCCGCCGAGCGGCTGCCACGTCGTCGGCAGGTCGAGCACCTCGGCGACGACGTCGGGGCAGAACAGCGTCGAGCTGATCCACGCCGACCCCAGGCCCTCGGCGGACAGCGCGACGAGCAGGTTCTGCACAGCAGCGCCGCCGGCGACGAGGAACAGGTCGCGCTCGAAGCTGTTGCGCCGCTCGTCGGGGTAGGTGTGGGTCGCACCGTCGAGCTCGAGGAACGGCAGCACCAGCACCGGGGCCGCGCGCAGCACGTCGCCGCGACGCAGCCGCCTGGCGACCGACGCATCGTCGTAGGAGTCGAGGCTGCGCAGGTCGTGCTCCCACCGCTGCGCCATCGCGTCGAGCAGCCGAGCACGGAGCGCGGGGTCCTCAAGGAGGACGAAGCGCCAGGGCTCGGTGTGGTGCGGCGAGGGCGCGGTGATGGCCGCGGCGACTGCGCGCTCCACCGCGGCCCGGTCGACCGGCGCGTCGGTGAACCGCCGGACGGTGCGGCGCGCGAGCACCGCCTCGCGGCGGCCGAGGTCGATGGCCTCCTGCGTGCCGAGGCGGAACATGTCGTCCTCAGAACGCCGCACGATCGCGCGTGCGCCCGGCCCGTCGTCGTCCAGGACGTGCTCGGCCAGCCCGCGCACCACCGCGACCGGCGAGCCCGACAGTTTGCCCTTCACCAGATCCGCGGCCGACGCGATCTCGTCGGCGACTGCGGTCACGGTCATCTCGAGCGCATGGCCGTGGGCGTCGGTGCGGCCGCGGTGGTCGTCGAGCACGCGCAGGCCGGCCGCGCCGATCGCGTTGTCGGTGAGCCCCTCGCGCCAGGCGCGGCCCATCGTGTCGGTGACGACGACGGCGATGCGGGCGCCGAGGTCGTCGACCCAGCGCGCGCGCAGGCCGCAGGCGCTCGCGTCGGGATCGAGCGGCAGCAGGACGACCGTGCCCGCCGGCGTGTTCGACGCGTCGACGCCGGCAGCGGCCATCACGAAGCCGTGCGACGTCTCGACGATCCGGGTCTGCCCGCGAGTGGCGACGACCCGGACGGCCTCGGCGGTGATCGCGTCCTCGCGGTCGTCGGCCTGCACCAGCCGGCCCTCGGCCTTGCTCACCACCTTGCTCGTCACGACGACGACGTCGCCGTCGCGCACCCCCGTGGAGCCGTCGGGCCAGACGAGGCCGCCGAGCAGCGGCGAGACAAGGCCGGCGAGGTCGTCGCCGGGTCGGATCTCGGGGAGACCCTCGACGCCGACGACCTGCAGAGGCGTCGTCAACGCCGGACGTCCTCGGCCAGCGCGAGCGCCTGCGCGGCGATGGCCGCCGTGGCCTCGACGTCGGTCATCAGCAGCGGCACCGCCCGGGTGGGGATGCCCAGCGCGGTCAGCGGGTCGACGGCGGACGCGTCGGACGCCATCGAGCCCGTGCCGTCGTGCACGAGCCAGCCGTCGAGGATGCCGCCGCCGTCGGCGCCGGCAGGCAGCGCCGCGACGCGCGGGCCGTAGTGGCGAGCCACCGCCTCGGCGGTGGTGTCGACGCCGATCGCGGCGAGGCACGCGTCGGCCATGCCGCGCACGGGCGCACCGCCGACGATGGGCGAGACGCCGACGACCGGCGCGGCCGTGGACCGCAGCGCCTCGCGCACGCCGGGCACCTGCAGGACCATCCCGATCGAGACGACGGGGTTCGACGGCGGCAGCAGCACCACGTCGGCCTCCGCGATCACCTCGAGGACGCCGGGTGCCGGCTTGGCGGTGTCGCCGCCGACGAGGACGAACGCCAGCGCCGGCAGCGAGGCCCGGTAGCGGATCCACCACTCCTGGAAGTGCAGCGCCCGACGGGTCCCGGTCTCCTCGCCGTCGACGACGACGTGGGTCTCGACGCGGTCGTCGGTCATGGGGATGAGGCGCACGCCGGGCTGCCACCGCGCGCAGAGCGCCTCGGTCACGGCGGACAGGGGATAGCCGGCGTCGAGCATCTGCGTGCGGACGAGATGGGTCGCCGTATCGCGGTCGCCGAGCCCGAACCACGTGGGCTCGACGCCGTAGTTGGCCAGCTCGCCCTTGACCACGAACGTCTCGTCCTCGCGGCCCCAGCCGCGCTCCTCGCTGATGCCGCCGCCGAGGGTGTACATCACGCTGTCGAGGTCGGGGCAGACCTGCAGGCCGAACACCCGGATGTCGTCGCCGGTGTTGCCGATCACCGCCACGTCGGCGTCGATGCCGGACGTGCGGAGGTGGTGCAGCAGGCCGCGGGTGAACCGGGCGCCGCCGATGCCGCCGGCGAGCAGGGTGATGCGCATGCCGGGATCCTCGCACCCGTGCCGCCGGGCCACACCCGAGGGCGGCCCTTAGACGGCGCCGGCGCAGGCTCCACGTAGGCTCCCCGCATGGAGCAGGCCAGGGCGGCGGCGCCCCGCGAGATCGAGCGCGCGCTCGGGCGTGCGGGCCGCGGCGTCGCGCTCGACGTCGACGAGGCTGCTGCGCTGCTGCAGGCCCGCGGCGACCACCTCGAGGCGCTCCTCGCCCTCGCGGGCGCGGTGCGCGACCGAGGCCTGCAGGACGCCGGTCGGCCCGGCATCGTCACCTACAGCCGCAAGGTGTTCATCCCGCTGACGCGCCTGTGCCGCGACCGCTGCCACTACTGCACGTTCGCCACCGACCCGGCCTCGCTGCGCCGCGGCGGCCACGGCATGTACCTATCGCCTGACGAGGTGCTCGAGATCGCCCGCCAGGGCGCGGCGCTCGGGTGCAAGGAGGCGCTGTTCACTCTGGGCGACCGGCCGGAGGACCGCTGGCCCGCGGCGCGCGAGTGGCTCGACGCGCACGGCTACGACGACACGCTCTCCTACGTCCGTGCCATGGCGGTGCGGGTGCTCGAGGACACCGGCCTGCTGCCGCACCTCAACCCCGGCGTCATGACGTGGGAGGAGCTGGCGCGGCTCAAGCCGGTCGCCCCGTCGATGGGCCTCATGCTCGAGCAGTCGGCGTCGCGGCTGTGGTCCGAGGCCGGCGCGGTCCACTTCGGCAGCCCCGACAAGGATCCGTCGGTGCGGCTGCGCACGATCACCGACGCCGGACGCCATGCGATCCCGTTCACCACCGGCGTCCTCGTCGGGATCGGCGAGACCTGGCAAGAGCGCGCGCAGTCGATCCTCGACATCCGCCGTGCCGCCCGCGAGCACCACCACGTGCAGGAGGTGATCGTCCAGAACTTCCGCGCCAAGCCCGACACCGCGATGCGCCACGAGGACGATCTCGCCCTCGACGAGTACCTCGCTGCCATCGCCGTCGCCCGTCTGCTGCTGGGCCCCCGCATGCGCGTGCAGGCCCCGCCCAACCTCACCGACCCGCACGAGGTGCATCAGCTGCTGCGGGCCGGCGTCGACGACTGGGGCGGCGTCAGCCCGCTCACCCCCGACCACGTCAACCCCGAGCGGCCCTGGCCCCACATCGACGAGCTCGAGCGCGTCACGGCCGACGCCGGCTTCGTCCTGCGCGAGCGGCTCACCGCCCACCCCGAGTACGTGCTGCGGCCGGAGCCGTGGATCGACCCTCGCGTGCGCGGCCACGTGGCCGCCCTCGCCGGCCCCGACGGGCTCGCCGTCGAGGGCCGCATCCCCGAGGGGCGGCCGTGGCAGCACGCCGAGGGGTACGCCGCCTTCGCCGACGCCAGCTCCGGCGGGCGCACCGACCTCGCCGTGTCGATCGACGAGACCGGCCGCAGCAGCGACCGGCGCTCCGACTTCGACGAGGTGTACGGCGACTGGGCTGCCATCGGTGCGCACGCGCGCCAGATCGGGAGCGTCGCGCCCGCCCGGCTCGACTCCGACGTGCGCGCCGGCCTCGCCCTCGCCGCCGACGATCCGGCCGCCCTCGCCCGCCCGGAGCACGCCGCGCTCGCGGTCGCGCTCATGTCGTGCGACGGCGACGCGCTCGACGCGCTGACCAGGCTCGCCGACGACGTGCGCCGCAGCGCGGTCGGCGACGACGTCACGTACGTCGTCACGCGGAACCTCAACTTCACCAACGTCTGCTACACCGGTTGCAGGTTCTGCGCCTTCGCCCAGCGGCGCACCGACGCCGACGCGTTCACCCTGTCGCTCGACGAGGTGGGCCAGCGCGTCGCGGAGGCGTGGGACGTCGGCGCCACCGAGATCTGTATGCAGGGCGGCATCCACCCCGACCTCCCCGGCACGGCGTACTTCGACCTCGCCCGCGAGGTGAAGCGGCGTGCGCCCGGTATCCACCTGCACGCGTTCTCGCCGATGGAGGTCGTCAACGGGGCGACGCGCAGCGGCATCAGCGTGCGCGAGTGGCTTCAGGAGGCGAAGGCCTCGGGCCTCGACTCGCTGCCGGGCACCGCGGCCGAGATCCTCGACGACGACGTCCGCTGGGTGCTCACCAAGGGCAAGCTGCCGACGGCGGCGTGGATCGACGTCGTCTCCACCGCGCACGACGTCGGCCTGCCGACGACGTCGACGATGATGTACGGCCACGTCGACACCCCGGCCCACTGGGTCGCGCACCTCGCGCTGCTGCGGTCCGTCCAGGAGCGCACCGGCGGGTTCACCGAGTTCGTGGCGCTGCCCTTCATCCACCACAACGCGCCGGTGTACCTCGCCGGCGTCGCCCGGCCCGGATCGACGCGGCGCGACGACCGTGCGGTGCACGCGATGGCCCGTCTCATGCTGCACGGCGCGATCGACCACATCCAGTGCTCCTGGGTGAAGCTCGGCACCGACGACGTCGTGATGCTGCTCGAGGGCGGCTGCGACGACATCGGCGGCACGCTCATGGAGGAGACCATCAGCCGGATGGCGGGCTCCCAGCACGGCTCGCGCAAGACCGTCGCCGAGCTCGAGGCGCTGGCCGCGGCCGCCGGCCGCCCCGCCCGTCAGCGGACGACCCTGTACGGCCCCGTGGCGGCGGAGCGGCTCGCCGCCCAGCAGGCCGCCCCGGACCTGCTGCCGCTGCTGCCCGTCGTCGGCTGACCCGTCCCGCTCCCGCGCGCGGCGGCTGCGTCGCAGGTGGGCGCGCACCACGCGCCCGGGCGCGTCGCGCTGCGGGCAGGTCCTCGGGCGGCCGCAGGATCTGCGGCCGTGGGGCCCTGGAGCGGGGGACAGGTCCGCACGCCGGCCCCGGCGGGCCCGCAAGGTTTACTCCCTCGTCACCTCGCGGGGTTGACTACGGGCTCTTACACGCGTGTAATTCCCCCGTCCGCACGCGACGAGCGCGCGGTGTCAAGGATCCGGGCCCGGCATGTCGCGGGGAGCAGCGGCGCCAGGTCCACGCCGGAGGAGGTACGGGGTGAGCGAGGCCACCATCCTGCCGCTGACCGACGCCGAGGAGCTCGGCTGGCAGGAGCGTGCTCTCTGCGCGCAGACCGACCCGGAGGCGTTCTTCCCGGAGAAGGGCGGCTCGACCCGCGAGGCCAAGCGCGTCTGCACCACCTGCGAGGTCCGCGTCGAGTGCCTCGAGTACGCCCTCGCCCACGACGAGCGGTTCGGCATCTGGGGCGGCCTGTCCGAGCGCGAGCGCCGCCGCCTGAAGAAGGCCGCCGTCTAGTTGGCCCCTCCAAGCCCGCCTCCTTCGTCGGCGGGCGTCGGGGCACCGTTCGCCTTCCGCGTCCGCCCCGCTCGCTGCGCTCGCCGGTGTCGGCCCGTTCGGCCCGGGCCTCGCTGCGCATCGGCCCGAGCCTCCGGTCCTCCGGGGCGGACGAGTGCGGCGCGCTGCGCGCGCGGGCGAGCAGAGGGGCGGCTCCGCAAGCTCCGCCGCGGCGTGTGCTCAGGTCGGTCTCGCGGGGCGTGCGGCCGGGCCTGGCTCGCTGCGCTCGCGGTCGGCCGTCTCGGCGAGGGCCTGCGCTGCGCTCCGGCCCCCGCCTCACGCCCTCCGGCCCACCCGCCCGCAACGGTCGGTGGCCGGGTGAGCAGGGATGCTCGGCGACCCGCCTCCGCATCACCCGACCGCGGTCACGGATCCACGTGAAGCCCGGCGACAGCCCAGAACGACCTGGCCACCGATGATCCGGCGCGTCCGTGCGGGCCCAGCCCAACCGGACCCCGGCGCGACAGCCACGCACGGTGAGGACCAGCGACGATCGAGGCCACCGGGACCACCGAGGATCCGGCGCGTCCGCGCGGGCCCGGAGGACGGCGACGGCTGCGAGCCCCTGGGCGAGCAGCCCGAGCCGACCGACCCTGGGCGAGCGAAGCGAGCCCTGGGCCCGACGGAGGCGACGTCCGCGCAGGACGGCGGCCCGGAGGACGCGAGCCCGGGCCGATGCGCAGCGAGGCCCGGTCGAGCGGCCGACCGCGAGCGCCAGCGAGCCTGGGCCGCCGCCCGGAGCGGGGCCGACGCGAGGGCCGACGAAGGAGGCCCTCGCTTGGAGGCCTTCTCAGCAGCGTCGCTTAGGGTGGCCCGCGCCATGGCTGACGACGACGAGCGGGACGACGGGGTCCCCACCCCGGGCCCGCCCGGCTCCCTGGAGGAGCTGCGCCGGCTCGGCGAGCAGGTGAAGGGGCTGTCCTCCCACCTCCCCGGGCACGAGGACGACGTCGCCGACATCGTGGCCACGGGGTCGGGCGTCCCGGCCGAGCCCGGGCAGCGCGCGGTGGCGGGCCCCGTGGCCGACGAGGCCGTGGCCGAGGAGCTCGAGGCGCAGGAGTACCTCGCCGACGTCGTCCCGTCCACGCCGCTCGACGCCGTCCCGCTCGAGGACGAGACCCCGCTCGAGGACGAGGCGCCCGGGCTCTTCGACGACGTCCACCCGCTCGAGCCGTCCCTGCCGCCGCGCGACCACCGCGTCGTCGCCGTCCTCGTCGCGCACGACGGTGCGCGCTGGCTGCCCGCGGTGCTCACCGCTCTGTCGCGCGCCACCCGCCGCCCGGACGTCCTGGTCGCCGTCGACACCGGGAGCACCGACACCACCGCCGACCTGCTCGCCCAGGCGCGCACGGCGGGTGTCGTCGACGACGTCGTGACCGCGCCGCGCGACTCCGGCTTCGGAGCCGCGGTCGCGGCCGGTCTGGCGGTGGTCCCCGGTGCGGGCGTCGCGGCCCCTGACGGCGAGCCCGCGGTCGAGTGGGTGTGGCTGCTGCACGACGACAGCGCACCCGACCCCGCAGCCCTCGAGGCCCTGCTGCTCACCGCCGACCGCAACCGCAGCGCCGAGGTGCTGGGGCCGAAGGTCCGGGGCTGGGCCAACCGCACCCACCTCGTCGAGGCCGGGGTCACGGTGGCGCGCTCGGGCAACCGGTGGACCGGGCTCGAGCGGCGCGAGCTCGACCAGGGCCAGCACGACGGCGACCGCGACGTCCTGGCTGTCGGCAGCGCCGGGATGCTCGTGCGCCGCGACGTGTGGGACGCGCTCGAGGGCTTCGACCCCGCGCTGCCGTTCTTCCGCGACGACGTCGACTTCTGCTGGCGCGCCAGGGTCGCCGGCTACCGCGTCCTCGTGGCCACCGACGCCGTCGTGCACCACCGCGCGGCCGCCACGCACCGCCGCCGCCCGGTCGATGCTGGGTCGCCGCGCCACCCCGAGCGGCCCGAGCGGGTCGACCGCGTGTCGGCGATCCACCTCATGCGCGCGCACTCGCGCGGCCTGCGCGGGCCGTGGGGCACCCTGCGGATGCTCGTCGGCTCGCTGCTGCGCGCCCTCGGCCTGCTGCTCGCCAAGGCGCCGGACGCCGCCCGCGACGAATGGGGCGCCTTCCGCGACGCCGTCCGGGACCGCTCCGGGCTCAAGGCCTCGAGGGCCAGGGTCGCCGCGGCTGCGGCGATGGCCGGTGCCGTGCCGGAGAAGGAGGTGCGGGCACTGCTCGCACCGCGCGGCGCGCAGGTGCGCCACGCGTTCGAGACCGTCGCCGACCTCGTCGCCGGGCGCGACGGCGGCGACGTGCAGCGCTCGGTCCTCGACTCCACCAGCGACGACCCCGACGGCTGGTACGCCGACGACAAGCGGCCCTCGCGCATCCGGCGCTGGTTCACCCGGCCCGGCACCCTGACCGTCCTAGGCCTGTTGCTCGTCGCCCTGGTCGGCGTGCGCTCGCTGCTCGTCGGCGACGGCGAGCTCGTCGGCGGCGCGCTCGTGCCCGCTCCCGACGGCGCGATGGATCTGTGGGCGGCGTACACGACGGCGTGGCACGAGGTCGGTGTCGGCTCGGCCGCCGAGGCGCCGGCCTGGCTGCTGCCGCTGTTCCTGCTCGCCGGCGTCCTGCGCGGGTCCGCGACCACCGCGGTCGACGTGCTGCTGCTGCTCGTGGTGCCGCTCTCGGGGCTGTCGGCGTGGCTGGCCACGCGCGGGCTGCGGATCTCCGCGCCGGCCCGGATCTGGGCGGTCGCGGCCTACGCGACGCTGCCGGCGGTGACCGGCGCGCTGTCGGCCGGGCGCATCGGATCGGCGGCGTCGCTCGTGCTGCTGCCCTGGCTGGCGCGCTCGGTCTTCCGCGTCATCGGCTTCACCGGGCCGGTCACGTGGCGGCGCGCCTTCGGCACGGGGCTGCTGCTCGCCGTCGTCGTGTCGTTCACACCGGTGGTGTGGCCCATCGTCGTGGTGCTGGCGGTCGTCGCCGGTGTCACCGTGCGCCGCGACGCCGGCGCGCGCGTGCGGCTCGCCGTCGCGACCCTGCTGCCTGTGGCGCTGCTGGTCCCGTGGAGCCTGCGCGTGCTGCGCGAGCCGGGGCTGCTGCTGCTCGAGCCGGGGCTCACCGGTCCCGTCGACCGGTCGCTGTCGGCCGTCGACGTCCTCCTGCTGCGTCCCGGCGGGCCGGGCTCGACGCCGCTGTGGCTCGGCGCCGGCATCGTGCTCGCCGGCCTCGCCTGCCTCGGCGTCCCGGGCGGGCGCCGCACCATCGGCATGGTGTGGGCCGTCGGCATGGCCGGGCTCGTCGCGGCGGTCGTCATGACGGTGGTGCGGGTGACGGTGCCCTCGGTCGACGGTCCGATCGCGCCCTGGCCCGGCGTCCCCACCGCGCTGTGGGCAGGCGCCCTGATCCTGGCCGTGGCGCTCACGGTCGACCGGCTGCCGGATCTGCTCGCCGGCCGCGACTTCGGCTGGCGCCAGCCCGCGGTGGTGGTGCTCGCTGTGCTGCTCGTCCTGGCGCCCGTGGGCTCCGCGGCCCTGCTCGTGGTGGGCGCCGACGGGCCGCTGCGGCGCAGCGCCGACGAGGTGGTGCCCGCCTTCGTGGCCGCCGAGATGCAGACGCCCACCCGGCCGCGGGCGCTGGTGCTGCAGCGCGCCGGCGGCGCCGTCGTGTACGACCTGCTCTCGACCACGCGACCGCAGCTGTCCGACCCGGACGTCGCCGCGAGCACGGCGACCAGCGCCGTGGTCGACCGGCTCGTCGCACGTCTCGTCGCGGGCATCGGCGCCAGCGAGGTCGACGACCTCGCCGACCACGGCGTGCGCTACGTGGTGCTCGCCGACGCGCGACCGGAGGACGACCCCGTCGTCGAGGCGCTGGACTCGCAGCGCGGCCTGCGCCGGCTCGCCTCGCGCGAGGGCGACACGCTCTGGGAGCTGATCCCGAAGTCGGGGCGGGCGCTCACCGTCGCCACACGGATCGAGTCCGGCGTGCAGGTGCGGGTCGCGGGCCCTGTGCCCACCACCAGTGGCGACCTGCGCACGCCCACCGCTGTCGACCGCGAGCTCAAGCCGGGCCCGGCCGACCGCTCGTTCGTGCTGGCCGAGGCCGCCGACCCGCGCTGGCGCTGGACGGTGGCGGGCGAGCCCGTCGACCCGGCGCCGCCGAGCGTCGACGGTGTCGCCGACCCGTCGCTGCAGCGCGCGCCCATCCCGAGCACCGCCACGAGCGTCGCGATCTCCTTCGACGGGTCCGAGCGGACGCGCTGGCTGTGGGCGCAGGGCGCCGTCGTGCTCCTCGTGGTGCTGCTCGCCCTGCCCTCGCGCCGCCGCGTCGACGACGACGAGGACGAGGAGCTCGGAGCCGAGGAGGTGCCCGCATGACCGCGCCGTCGCAGGCCTGGTTCCGCCGGCCGTGGGCCACCGTCCTGATCGCCGCCGCGGCGGTCGCCCTCGTCGTCGGCGCCGGTCAGCTGGCCCAGCCGGTCGAGAGCACGCAGCGGCCGGAGCCTGCCGTCGAGCCGGTGGCCAGCGCCGACCTGCTGTGCCCCGTCACCGTCGCGACCCGCTCGCTGGTCAGCACCGTCAGCGCGGGCGTCGCCCCCGTCGCCGGCGTGCAGGCCTCCGACGGCAGCGCCCGGCTGTCGTGGCTGGACAAGAAGGCCGAGACGCCGCCCAAGCCGATCGAGGCGCCGGGCGACGTCGTCACCGACATCATCCAGCGCGAGAACTCCTCGCCCCGCGTCGCCTCGGCCACGGGGTCGTGGTCGGCGGGCTTCGGCGCCGACCAGGTGACGCGCTCGGGCGAGGGGGCCACCCGCGGCCTCGCGGCGTCGCCGTGCGCCCGGCCGATCACCGACGGCTGGATCCTCGGCGGCGGGTCCACGGTGGGCCGCACCACCCAGATCCTGCTCGTCAACGACGACGACCGCGCCGCGCAGATCGACCTCCTCGTCTACGGGCCCGAGGGCGAGATCGCCTCGCCCGCCGGCTCGGGCGTCGTCGTGCCGCCGCTGTCGCGCAGCGTCGTCCGGCTCGCGGCGCTCGCCCCGGACCAGGCCATCACCGCGATCCGCGTCGTGGCCCGGTCGGGCCGCATCGCGGCGTCGGCGCTCGAGACCGTGCAGGACGGGCTGATCCCGCTCGGCATGGCGGTGCTGCCGGTGACGCAGGCCGCGCGCACCGTCGTCATCCCCTCGGTGCCCTCGGTGGCCACCGCGCGGCTGCTGCTCGTGCCCCAGGGCGGGGCGGCCGAGGCCTCGATCCGGCTGATGTCGTCGTCGGGCTCGTTCGCGCCCGAGGGTTTCGGCACCCTCGACCTCGAGCCGGGCAAGGTCACGTCGCTCAAGCTCACCGAGGTGCTCGAGGGCGAGCCGTCCGGGCTGGTCATCACCTCGGACGTCCCCGTCTCGGCGTCGGTCGTGGTGACCACCGGCACCGGCACGCAGCTCAAGGAGCGCGACACTGCCGCCGGCACACCCGCCCTCGTCGCGCCGGGCATCGTCGTCGGTCTGCGCACGGGCCTCGGCAGCGGCACGCTCGTCCACGGCATCGCGCTGGCCGCGCCCGACGAGGCCTCGGTGGTGCGCCTCGACGTCTACCGCGAGAACGGCACCTCGCCGTCGTGGACGGCGACGGTCGACGTCGCCGCCGGCACGTCGCAGTACACCCGGGTGCCGGTCGACTCCGACAACTCCCTCCTCGTGGTGACGCCGGTGTCGGGCCGCGTCTACGCATCGCGGCAGCTGGTCGAGAACGGACCGCGCGGGCCGATGCTCGCCATCGCGCCGCTGCTGCCGACGCGCGCCACGACGACCGTGCCGCCCGTGATCGACGCCCCGGCGTCGAGCGTGCGCTAGGGGCGCCGCGTCTACGCTCGGGCTGTGAGCACTGCGGGCCCCGGCCGACGACGCCGCGCGCGCGACCGCCACGGCCGCGGGCTGCGCGGCCCGCTGGCGCCGGCCACCTCGCCGGTCGCCATCACCCGCACCGAGCGCTTCGGCGACCTCGTCGCCGACGCCGTCGACCGGCTCGAGCCGCGCTGGTCGGACCGGCTGCGCGCCGTCGGCATCGAGATCGTCGACTCGCCGCCGGTCTCGGCCGAGCAGATCGCTGAGGGCGCCGAAGTGGTGCTCGCCGAGGCGCGCGAGGAGGCGGGCGGGCGCGAGGCGGTGGTGACCGTGTACCGGCGTCCCGTCGAGCTGCGCGCGCCGGACCGCCCGGCCCGGGTCGATCTCGTCCGCGACCTCGTGGCCGAGCAGCTCGCCGATCTGCTCGGCGTCGCCCCGGGCGACCTCGACCCGCGCTACGACGAGCGCGGCGGAGCCCCAGACTGACGGCGCGCCGTTGCCGGGCGGCGTCGCACGCCGGCAATACAGTCACGGCGTGAGTCCGGTCCGTCGCTGCTCGAAGCCCGGCTGCACCCGTGCGGCCGTGGCCACGCTGACGTACGTCTACGCCGACCAGACCGCCGTGCTCGGGCCCCTCGCCACCTACGCCGAGCCCCACTGCTACGACCTGTGCGCCCACCACTCCCAGCGGATGACCGCGCCGGTGGGCTGGGAGGTCGTGCGCCTCGAGCCCGATCCCGAGGCCCTCAAGCCCTCCAGCGACGACCTCGAGGCCCTCGCCGACGCCGTCCGCGAGGCCGCGCGCCCGCGCGAGGCGGTCCCGGCGCCGGTCGAGGTGGGCCGCCGCGGCCACCTGCGGGTGCTGCGCACCGACGTCGACGCCTGACCTCGACCGGCGCCGACCAGCACAGCCCGGCACCGCCCGGCCCCCGGCACCACCCAGCGTCACGGCCCGTACGGAGTCCGGCGCTGTCCGATTACTGGACGTGGTCACGAAAGTGCGAACAGTTACCACTTCTGTCACATCAGTCACATGACCGCTCAAGCACCACTTCTGACTCTTCCCAAGACCGGTGCCGGGGCCGTACTGTCCGGTCCCAGGACGTGTGCGCGCCCGGTCGGTCGGGGGAGCAGTACGCGACGAGCGGCTCGGCGACGGGCACGTCCTGCGGCGCGTGGGGCGCCGCGCGCACTGCTCGCAGTGCGCAGTGCCCACCTGGGCACGACTGTCGCGACCGGGCCGCCGGCCGCGGCACGGGGACAGCTCGATGAAGAGGGGACCCACCCATGGCTCGCAGCTCTCAGGCCGCCGCCGCCACTCCGCTCGGGTCGCTGACCCAGCGCGGCAGCCGCGCCGGCATCCGCTGCCGGATGTGCGACTCCGAGCGCGTCACGCGCATCTCGATGGAGCTCACCGACGGCTCGCAGGTCGACTTCACCCACTGCCTCGAGTGCGAGCACCGCACCTGGCAGCAGGGCGACGAGCTCCTCTCCGTCGAGCACGTGCTCTCCCGCGCCCGCAAGCGCTGACCCGCACCCGCCGCCGTCCCCGGCGGCCGTGGGAACCCCCGCCCCCCGCCTCACCCGACCGCCCCGGCCGCTGCCATGCGCAGCCCGCCGGGGCGTCGGCGCGTCCGGGGCCGCCCAGCCTCCCCGCCGCCCGGCGGCAGGGAGTGGCCGGATCCACGTCCGGACGGGCCTGTCGGCCCGATCAGGCCCGATAGGGTCGCCTGCGTGCTGGACCCCGCCCTCCTCGACCGCCTGATCAAGGCCTACGACGTCCGCGGCGTCGTGCCCGACGACCTCACCCCCGACATCGCGCGCCTGGTCGGCGCGGCGTTCGTGCGGGTGGTCGGCGCCGCTGCCGCCGACGGCGGGCCCGGGGCGGTCGTGGTGGGCCGCGACATGCGGCCGTCCGGGCCGGCCCTGGTCGCGGCCTTCGCCGAGGGCGTCACGTCGCAGGGAGTCGACATCGTCGACATCGGCCTGGCCAGCACCGACCAGCTCTACTACGCGGCCGGCTCGCTCGGGCTGCCCGGGGCGATGTTCACCGCGAGCCACAACCCGGCGCAGTACAACGGCATCAAGCTCTGCCGGATCGGCGCCTCGCCGGTAGGCCAGGACTCCGGCCTGCGCGAGATCAAGTCGCTGGTGCTCGAGTGGTCCGGCACCGGCGTCCCAGCCTCCGAGGCCGCCCCGGGCTCCATCGCCGAGCGCGACCTGCTCGGCGCCTACGCCGAGTTCCTCAACGGCCTGGTGCCGCTGTCGTCGTCGCGGCCGCTCAAGGTCGTCGTCGACGCCGGCAACGGCATGGGCGGGCACACCGTTCCGGCGGTGCTCGCCGGGCTGCCGCTGGAGATCACGCCGCTCTACTTCGAGCTCGACGGCACCTTCCCCAACCACGAGGCCAACCCGATCGACCCCGAGAACCTGCGCGACCTGCAGGCCGCGGTGCTCGAGGCCGGCGCCGACCTGGGACTCGCGTTCGACGGCGACGCCGACCGCTGCTTCGTCGTCGACGAGAAGGGCGGCCTGGTCGACCCGTCGACGCTGACGTCGCTCATCGCCGTGCGCGAGCTCGCCAAGCACCCCGGCTCGGTGATCATCCACAACCTCATCACGAGCGCCGCCGTGCCCGAGATCGTCCGCGAGAACGGCGGCACGCCCGAGCGCACGCGCGTGGGGCACTCGTTCATCAAGGCCCGGATGGCCGAGACCGGCGCGGTGTTCGGCGGCGAGCACTCCGGCCACTTCTACTTCCGCGACTTCTGGCGCGCCGACTCCGGGATGCTGGCCGCGCTGCACACGCTCGCCGCCCTCGGCGAGACCGAGCCGGGTACCACGCTGTCGAGCCTGCTCGCCGAGTACGAGCGCTACACGGCCTCGGGCGAGATCAACACGACGGTGGCCGACCAGCAGGCCGTCATCGCGCAGATCAAGGCCGAGTACGGCCCGCGCGAGGGTGTGTCCCTCGACGAGCTCGACGGCCTCACCGTCTCCGGCGCGGATGCCGACGGCTCCCGCTGGTGGTTCAACGTCCGCCCCAGCAACACCGAGCCGCTGCTCCGGCTCAACGCCGAGGCGGCCGACGAGGCCCGCATGGCCGCGCTCCGCGACACCGTGCTGACCATCATCCGTGGAGGAGCGTCGTGACCCTCGACCCCCAGCTGCTCGAGATCCTCGCCTGCCCGTGCGAGCACCATTCGCCGGTCGAGCCCGAGGGCGAGCCCGTGTCGTCGCTCGTCTGCACCCGGTGCCGCACGTCGTTCCCCGTGCGCGACGGCATCCCCGTGATGCTGCTCGACGACGCGACGCCCGGCCCGCACGGCATCGGCAACCCGGTGGGGGAGTGATCCGGACGTGACCCGCGCCTACCCCGACGACGCCGTCCTCGACGACGTCGACGCGCTGCTCGCCGCCGATCCCGGCCTCATGCTGCGCGCGACGGCCGACGCCGGCGCCCAGATCCGCCGCGTCCTGGCCTCGGTCGACCGCGACGCCATCCGCCGCGTCGCCGACGACGGCCGGCCCCGCTCGGTCGTGGTCGTCGGCATGGGCGGCTCCGGCATCAGCGGCGACGTGCTCACGGCCGTGTGCGGCTCCGGCTGCCCGGTGCAGGTGGCCACGCTGCGCGGGTACGCGCTGCCCGGCTGGGTCGGACCGCTCGACCTCGTGATCGCGGTGTCGTGCTCGGGCACCACCGAGGAGACGCTCCAGCTGGCCGCCGAGGCGGTCAAGCGCGGCAGCCGCGTCGTGGGGGTGGGCTCCGCCGGCTCGCCGCTCGAGGAGACCGTCCGCTCGACGTCGTCCGGTGTGTTCCTCGCCGTCGACCCCGGCGACCTCATGCCGCGCGCGTCGCTGTGGCTGCTGTCGACGCCGCTGCTGCTGCTCGCCCACGCCCTCGGGCTCGCCGACGTGCCCGACTCCGCGCTCGAGCGCGCGGCCGATGTCCTCGACGAGGTGGCCACCGAGTGCGGCGTGTCCGTCCCGCTCGCCGACAACCCGGCGAAGCTGCTCGGTGCCGCGCTCGCGGGCTCCCTGCCGATGGTGTGGGGCACGTCGTTCGTCGGCGACCTGGCGGCGTACCGGTTCTCCTGCCAGCTCAACGAGAACGCGAAGCTGCCGGTCGCCTGGGGCCAGATCCCCGAGGCCAACCACAACCAGGTCGTCGCGCTCGACGGCCCGTTCGCGTCCGCCCCGGTCGACGACATCTTCCGCGACCCGTTCGAGGACGGCGCCGGGCCCGCGCGGCTGCGGCTCGTGCTGCTGCGCGACACCGACGAGCACCCGCAGGACGCCCGCAGGGCCGACGTCACCCTCGACATCGCCCAGCGCCGCGGCGTGCCGGTGCACGTCGTCACCGCGCGCCCGGGCCACGTCGTCGAGCGCATCGCGTCGCTCACCGGCGTCAGCGACTGGTCGAGCGTCTACGCGGCCATCTCGCTGGGGATCGACCCGAGCCCCATCGCACCCATCAACGAGCTGAAGGCGCGGATCGCGTGAGCACCGAGGGCGGCACCAAGGCGGTGGTGGCGGCGCTCGCCGCCAACCTGGGCATCGCGGTCACCAAGTTCGGCGCCTGGTTCATCACCGGCTCGAGCTCGATGCTCTCCGAGGCGATCCACTCCTGCGCCGACTCCGGAAACCAGGTGCTGCTGCTCGTCGGCGGCAAGCGCGCCAAGCGCGAGGCCGACGACTCCCACCAGTTCGGCTACGGGCGCGTCCGCTACGTCTACGCGTTCGTCGTCTCGATCGTGCTGTTCTGCCTCGGCGGCCTGTTCTCGATCTACGAGGGCTGGCACAAGTTCCACGACCCCGAGGAGCTCAACGACCCGATCGTGGCCTTCGTGGTGCTGGGCATCGCGATCGTGCTGGAGGGCTTCTCCTTCCGCACGGCGCTGCGCGAGTCGAACCGCAGCCGGGGGAAGAAGTCGCTGTTCCGGTTCATCCGCGACGCCCGCCAGCCCGAGCTGCCCGTCGTGCTGCTCGAGGACTTCGGCGCGCTGATCGGCCTCGTCTTCGCGCTGCTCGGCGTCACCCTCGCGGTGGTGACGGGCGACGCCCGGTGGGACGGCATCGGTGCGCTGGCCATCGGCAGCCTGCTGCTGGTGATCGCGGTGTTCCTGGCCTTCGAGATGTCGTCGATGCTGGTCGGCGAGAGCGCCGTGCCCGAGCAGCAGAGCGCCGTGCAGGCCGCGATCGAGAGCTCGTCGACCGTCGACCGCGTCATCCACCTGCGCACCCTGCACACGGGCCCGGACGAGATCATGGTGGCCGCCAAGATCGCCGTCGGCGGCACCGACACCGCCGCCGACGTGGCGCGGGCCATCGACGAGGTCGAGCGCTCGATCAGGGCCGCCGTGCCGGAGGCGCGCTGGATCTACCTCGAGCCCGACATCGACCGCGGTCCGGCGGCCGAGACCGCGGCCCCCGCTCCGGCCGACGTCCCCCACCCCTGACCGGGCGGGGTTTCGCCAACCGGGCGGTCGTCGGGCACAATGGATCCCGTTCTAGCGGTGACGACGCCCGCGTGAGCAGCCGGCGGACCAACGAGGCCTCGTGACGTCCGTCGCGGCAGGCCCCCCTGCGGGGTCGAAGGAGCCACGTTGACCACTCCCGACTTCAAGGTCGCCGACCTCTCGCTGGCCGAGTTCGGCCGCAACGAGATCCGCCTCGCCGAGCACGAGATGCCCGGCCTCATGGCGATGCGCGCCCAGCACGGCGAGAGCAAGCCGCTCAAGGGCGCCCGCATCACCGGCTCGCTGCACATGACCGTGCAGACCGCCGTCCTCATCGAGACCCTCGTGGCCCTCGGGGCCGAGGTGCGCTGGGCCTCCTGCAACATCTTCTCGACGCAGGACCACGCGGCCGCCGCGATCGCGGTCGGTCCCGACGGCACCCCCGACGACCCGCGCGGCGTCCCGGTCTACGCCTGGAAGGGCGAGACCCTCGAGGAGTACTGGTGGTGCACCCAGCAGGTGCTCCTGTGGCCCGACGGCAAGGGCCCGAACATGATCCTCGACGACGGCGGCGACGCCACGCTGCTGGTGCACAAGGGCCGCGAGTTCGAGCTCGCCGGCGCGGTGCCCTCGACCGACGCCTCGGACTCCGAGGAGTACGCCGTCATCCTCGAGCTCCTGCGTGCGAGCCTCGCCGAGAGCACGACCCGTTGGACCGACCTCGCCGCCGGCATCAAGGGCGTCACCGAGGAGACCACCACCGGCGTCCACCGCCTCTACGAGATGCACAAGGCCGGCTCGCTGCTCTTCCCGGCGATCAACGTCAACGACTCGGTCACCAAGAGCAAGTTCGACAACAAGTACGGCTGCCGCCACTCGCTCATCGACGGCATCAACCGCGCCACCGACACCCTCATCGGCGGCAAGGTGGCCGTGGTCTGCGGCTACGGCGACGTGGGCAAGGGCTCGGCGGAGTCGCTGCGCGGCCAGGGCGCCCGCGTGATCGTCACCGAGATCGACCCGATCAACGCCCTGCAGGCCGCGATGGACGGCTACCAGGTCGCCCGCCTCGACGACGTCATCGACCGCGCCGACATCGTCATCACGGCGACCGGCTGCTACGACGTCGTCACCGTCGACCAGATGCAGCGGATGAAGCACCAGGCGATCCTGGGCAACATCGGCCACTTCGACAACGAGATCGACATGGCCGGCCTCGCCGCGCTGCCGGGCACCACCCGCACCACCATCAAGCCGCAGGTCGACGAGTGGAGGTTCGCCGACGGCCGCACGATCATCGTGCTGTCGGAGGGCCGCCTGCTCAACCTCGGCAACGCGACCGGCCACCCGTCGTTCGTCATGAGCAACTCCTTCACCAACCAGGTGCTGGCGCAGATCGAGCTGTTCACCAAGACCGACGAGTACCCCGTGGGCGTCTATGTGCTGCCCAAGCACCTCGACGAGATGGTCGCCCGCCTGCACCTCGACGCCCTCGGCGTCCGGCTCACCGAGCTGACCAAGAAGCAGGCCGAGTACCTCGGCGTCGACGTGGCCGGCCCGTACAAGCCCGACCACTACCGCTACTGACGGACCTGTGGCCGTCGACCAGCCCGACCTGACGGGGGCGCCCTACCCGGGCGCCCCCGTCACGTATGCCGAGGCCCGCGACTCCGGCGTCCCGCTGAAGCGGATGCGCTGGGGTCTGGCCGACGTCGCGATCAGCATGCTGCTCGCGGTCATCGTGCCCGTCATCGTGCTCTCGGTGATGGCGGCGGCAGGGGTGGGGCCGGGCACCGTGCCGTTCTTCCTGGCCACGTTCACCACCCCGTGGATCGGGTTCGGGGTCTGGCCGTGGCTCACGACGCGGCTGCAGGGCAACGGGCCCCGGATCGACCTCGGGCTGTCGTTCCGGTGGTCCGACGTCGGCTGGGGGCTGCTCGGCGGCGTCGCCTGCATCGGGCTCGGCACCCTGGTCGCCACGATCACCACGCTGATCTTCGGCGAGTTCGGCTCCGCAGCCGGCGACGCGATCGTCGACGCCGGAGTTCCGAAGGCCGTCGTACTGCTCGTCATCGTGCTCATCGTCACGGTGGGGCCGCTCTGCGAGGAGCTGTGCTTCCGCGGCCTGGCGTTCGCGGCGACGGCCCGCTTCGCGGCGAGGATGGGCTGGGCCGCCGTCCCCGTGGCCACCGTCGTCTCGGCGCTGCTGTTCACCCTCATCCACTTCGAGCCGGTGCGGATCGGCGTCCTGCTGGTCATCGGCCTCGTGCTCAGCGTCCTGCGGGCCCGCACGGGCCGGCTCGGCGCTCCGGTGATCGCCCACGGCGTGAACAACGCCGTGGCCGTCGTCGAGCTGGTCCGGATCCTGTTCAGCTAGCGGCCCGGAACCATCCGGTCACACCGCGCGTCCGCGTAGCGGTGACGTCCGGGCCGACGGGGCCGCGCCGATCGACGTCGTCGGGGCAGCCGCCCCGGCGTCGTACCCTTGTCCCTGCGTCCCACCGCCCCCGCCAGCCCTCGACTGCTCTGGACCGCCGATGACCTCGACCGCCGTGGCGGCGCCCCAGGCGCGCCCCCGGGCGGCAGCGTGGACGCACATGCCCGGCCTCGACGGCGTCCGGGCGATCGCCGTCCTCGCGGTCGTGGTCTTCCACATGGACGAGAGCTGGCTGCCGGGCGGGTTCCTCGGCGTCGACGTCTTCTTCACCCTCTCCGGGTTCCTCATCACCTCGCTGCTGCTGGCCGAGCTCGACAGCCGCGGCAAGCTGGACTTCAAGAACTTCTACATCCGCCGCGCCCGGCGCCTGCTGCCGGCGCTGTACCTCGTGCTGGTGGCGACGTCGCTGGCTGCCGCCACCATCGCCCAGGACGCCGCCCAGCGGGTCAAGGAGGACGCCACCGCGGCGTTCTTCTACGTGACCAACTGGTGGTACATCGCCCACGGGACGTCGTACTTCGAGGCCACCGGGCGCCCGCCGATGCTGCAGCACCTGTGGTCGCTCGCGGTCGAGGAGCAGTTCTACTTCGTCTGGCCGGTGCTGTGCGTCCTGCTGTGGAAGCTGGGCCGGCGCCGCGGCGTGCGCGTGGGCGCGGCCGTGGGTGCGCTGGTGTCCACCGCGCTGATGGCCTGGTTCGCCGTCCGCGACGGCATGCCCTCGCTGGCCGACCCCAGCCGCATCTACTTCGGCTCCGACACCCACGCCATGACCCTGCTCGTGGGCGCGGTGCTCGCCACGTTCTGGTCGCCCGCCCGCCTCAAGGAGAAGCTGACCGGCCGCGGGATCAGCGCCGTCAGCGCCTCGGGCGCGGCCGCCCTGCTCGCCCTGTTCGTCATCTTCGCCGCCGTCGGCTACGACACCCCGGCGCTGTACCGCGGCGGCTTCCTCGTCGTGGGCCTGGTCACCGCGGTGGTCGTCGCCGCGGCCGCCGTCACCGAGTCCGGCTTCGCGGGCGCCCTCGGCCGGCAGCCGTTCCGCTGGATCGGCGAGCGGTCGTACGGCATCTACCTGTGGCACTGGCCCGTCTTCATGCTGCTGCGCCCGGGCATCGACCTCGACGCCGAGGGCTGGCCGGTGCAGGTGGCGCGCCTGGTCATCACCTTCGGCCTCGCGGAGCTGAGCTACCGCTACGTCGAGATGCCGATCCGGCACGGGCTCATCGGCCGCATGTGGGCGTCGTGGAAGGAGGCCGGCGGCTTCGCGATGTTCGGCCGCGCGGCCACGGCTGTCGTGGCCGCCGTCGCCGTCGTCGCGGCCCTCGGCTTCGGCCTCGCCCACGCGCAGGAGCCGACCCTCGAGGACGCGCTCGGCGGAATCTCCGGGGTGGGCGATGAGGACCTCACCCCGACGTCCGCGGCGCCCACGCCCACGACCTCGGGCAGCGCGAAGCCGACCGACAAGCCCAAGCCGCCGCCCGGGCCGCCCGTGGTGCCGGCGGGCGAGTCGGTCGTCGGGCTGCCCACCACCACGGTGGGCGACTCCGTCATGCTCGCCGCCCGCGACGCCCTGCGCGAGGAGATCCCCAAGGTCACCGTCGACGCCGAGGTGAGCCGGCAGTCCGGCAAGGTGTTCTCGCGCATCCGGCAGCGGGCCGCGGCCGGCAAGCTCGGCGACGTCGTGGTGATCCACACCGGCACCAACGGCACGATCGTGAAGAGCGAGCTGGTCCAGACGCTGACCTTCCTCAAGGACCGAAGCCGCGTGGTGCTCGTGACCGTGAAAGCCGACCGCCCGTGGGTCGACGGCAACAACCGGATCCTCAAGTCCGTGGCCGAGCAGTTCAAGGGCACCAACGTGCGCCTCGCCGACTGGGTGAAGGTGTCCAAGGGCCACCGCGACTGGTTCTACGCCGACGGCATCCACACCAAGAGCAACGGCAGCGAGCAGTACGCCCTCATGATC
This sequence comes from Actinomycetota bacterium, assembly GCA_020161245.1. Lineage (GTDB taxonomy): Bacteria > Actinomycetota > Actinomycetes > S36-B12 > CAIYMF01 > Longivirga. Next base: position 28,121 of record JAIUOK010000015.1, read on the forward strand.
AAGAAGGCGATGAGCTCCTGACGCTGCGGCGTCCCTACAGCCCGTAGCGGTCGACGGCGGCGTCGATGAAGTTCGCGTAGGCGGTGCGGCCGGTCGGCGTCAGGTGGATGCCGTCGCTGTACAGCCACGACGACCGGCCCTTCGAGTAGCCGTACCAGTCGACGACCATGGCGCGGATCGGTGCGAATGCGGCGTCGCAGGACCTCAGGGTGCGGTTGTTGGCGCCCTGCCAGACGCGCGGCACCCGGTTGTTGACGAGGAACACCCGCCGGCCGGTGCCGGCCGCCGACACGATCGCCTTGCAGTCCGACAGCGCGATGTAGCCGTTGGTGCCGAGGTGAACGATCACCTGACGGGGCAGGGTGCCGGCGGCCTTGCGATTGCGGATGATCGACACGGCGGTGGCGAACTGCCGGCTCTCGGTCGCGTTGACGACGAAGCCGCGCGTCTGCAGCCGCGTTCTGGCGCCGAGCATCACCGAGTCGCCGACGGCATAGCGGCCGGCGCGCGCGAGCGCGGTCGGGGCGGCGGCGCGCGCGGTGGACGTCGTCGCCGCGGGAGCCGAGGGGGCCAGCGACGCCGATCCGACCAGCGAGCCGGCCGACGCGTACGCCGACACGGAGGGGGACGGGGTCGCCGTGGCTGTCGGGGCGGCCGAGGCCGGCGGCGCCGACGAGCAGGCGGACACCAGCAGGGCCAGGGACGCCGTGGCGGCGCCGAGCGCGATGCGGTTCACCCGTCCACCGTAACGCGGTGCCGTCGGGCCGCAGCCGGGCGGCCGGGCGCGGGGCCGGTCAGACCGGTGGCGCGAACGGCCCGGCGTCGGGAGGGGCCGTGCTCGGCCGTGCGGGGGCGGCGGCAGGGGGAGCGGGTGCCGCGGTGGCCGACGTCACAGGCGCGGCCGTCGGCGCGACCGGCAGGGCCACGCCCTCGGTGCGGGCGCGGTAGGTGGCGGCGCTCGACCGGCGCATGCGCTCGGTGAGCACGGCGGCGAGGTACGCCTCGGGGTGCGTCCCGGGCGGCGGGGGCGGTGTCACGTACGCCGAGAACTCCGCGGCCAGCTGTTGGCCCATCGCAGCACGCACGTCGGGGGCGAGGGTGCCGGCCCGGGCGAGCAGCTGGCGGGCCTGCAGCGCGGCGACGTCGGGCAGGCGTGCGAGGTCGAGCCCCGAGGCCCACTGCTCGAGGCCCGGGGGCATCACGTAGCTGAGCTGCAGCGGGCGCGCGGCGGCCGGCACCCGCTCGCGGATCACGACGGTGCCGGCGAAGTGGTCGCCGATGCGCTGGCCCTGCTTGGAGGCCAGCGAGGTGATGAGGCCCGCCGCACCCGACGTGATCCAGAAGTCCACGATCATGAACAGCGCCCGGACGAACGAGTGCCGGAAGCGCACGGGGCCGCCGTCGGTGCGCACGACCCGCTGGCCGGTGGCGAGCTTGCCCAGGGAGCGGCCGCGGGTGAGGGTCTCGATGAGCGCGGGCCAGCCGACGATGACGAGCACGATGCTCACGAGCGAGATGCCGGCGCCGAGGGCCTCGTCGGCGGCCGAGAGCACCTCGCCGGTGAGCCAGATGACGACGAACAGCAGCACGATCTGCACCAGCAGGTCGAGCATGAGCCCGAGGGTGCGGCTGGGGAACTGGGCCACGCGCAGGTCGAGCGCGACGGCCTCGCCCGTCACCGGGACGAGCGTCGTCCAGTCCGACTGCTGCTGCACCCGGATAGTCTCCCCTCAGACGACCGTCGTACGGGAGGGGGCGCGCGGGTGGACCTCGATCCCTTCGTGGCTGCCCACGAGCAGGAGTGGCGCAGGCTCGAGGAGCTCTCCCGCCGCCGCCGGCTCTCCGGCGCCGAGGCCGACGAGCTCGTCGACCTCTACCAGCGCACCGCGACCCACCTCTCGCTCGTGCAGTCGTCCGCTCCGGACCCGGCTCTCGTCTCGCGCCTCTCGCAGCTGGTCGCCACCGGTCGCGCGGCGGTCACGGGGGCCAGCGGCGTCTCGTGGGCGTCGGTGTCGCGGTTCGTCACGGTGTCCTTCCCGGTGGCCGTGTACCGGGCGCGCGCGTGGTGGATCACCATCGGCATCGCCACCCTGCTGGTCTCGACCGCGATCGGCTGGTGGGTCGCCGCCAACGACGACGTCGTGGCGGCGCTGGCCACCCCGGGCGAGCTCGACCAGCTCGTCAACGGCGACTTCGCCGACTACTACACGTCCAACCCCGCGGGGTCCTTCGCCTTCCGGGTATGGACCAACAACGCGTGGGTGGCGGCGCTCGCGCTCGTGCTCGGCGCCTGCCTGTGCCTGCCCGGCGTCTACATCCTGTGGCAGAACGCCCTCAACCTCGGCCTGGTGGGCGGGCTCATGGCGGCGGGCGGCCGTCTCGACCTGTTCTTCGGCCTCATCACCCCGCACGGCCTGCTCGAGCTCACCGCCGTCTTCGTCGCGGGCGGGGCCGGCATCCGGCTCGGCTGGCAGATCATCGCGCCGGGGCCGCGGCCCCGGTCCGTGGCGCTCGCCGAGGAGGGCCGGTCCACGCTGACGATCGCGCTCGGGCTGGTCGTCGTGCTGCTCGTCAGCGGCGTCGTCGAGGCGTTCGTGACCCCGTCGCCGCTGCCCACGTGGGCCCGGATCGGCCTCGGGGCCACGGTGTGGATCCTGTTCCTGGTCTACGTCTTCACCCTCGGGCGCAAGGGCGCGCGCGACGGCGACGTCGGCGACCTGGTGGCCGACGCCGACCGCACCGACGTCCTGCCCTACGCGGGCTGAGCCCCTCGCGCCTGCGCCGGTCGGGGCGAACCCTTCAGACCGGGTGCGTGCGGACCGATCTTCCGGGTAGTTCCTCATCCGGGAGGCTGCCATGGACGTCCGCCACGAGATCGGGCTCGCCGTGCGCATCGCCGCGCTGCCCGCCCTGGGCGTGCTCGGCGTCGTGTCGGCTGTTCGCGACTCCGCAGCGCGCATCCGCGTGCGCGACGACGAGGACGCCGCCGACCGCGCCGTCGCCTGGGACCGGCTCGCGCCCGACGACCTCGCGCTCGTCCTCGACTGGAAGTACGGCCGGTAGCGTCGGGGCGTGACCCCGGAGGAGCGCGCCGAGCTGGCCTGCCTGCGCCGCGCGCGCGACCTCATGGACCGCCGCTACGCCGAGCCCCTCGACGTCCCCGCGATGGCGCAGGCCGCCCTCATGTCGCCCGCGCACTTCTCGCGGCGCTTCAAGGCCGTCTACGGCGAGACCCCGTACGCGTACCTCATGACCCGCCGCATCGAGCGCGCCCAGGCCCTCCTGCGCCAGGGCATGTCGGTCACCGAGACGTGCATGGCCGTCGGGGCGACGTCGCTGGGCTCGTTCTCCTCGCGCTTCACCGAGATCGTCGGCGAGACGCCGTCGCAGTACCGCGCGCGCGACCACGCCGGCCTGCAGACGGTGCCGGAGTGCGTGGCCAAGGCCGGCCTGCGCCCCCAGCGCCGCCGAGCACCCGCTCTGGATGCGTGACGCGTCGGCATACCGACGCCTCACCCATCCAGATCGAGCCCTTGCGAGCAGTTTCGGAGAAGCAGGGGGCGGGGCGCGAGGCCTAGGTTCGTCGTCATGGCAGTCACGGTCTCCGCGATGTTCATCCCCGTCCACGACGCCGACGAGGCGCTGGCCTTCTACCGCGACGGGCTCGGGCTCGAGGTGCGGGGCGACGTGTCCGCGGGCGACCTGCGCTGGGTCACCGTCGGAGCGCCGGGCCAGGAGCTCGACGTCGTCCTCTTCCCGCCCGCGGGCGGCCGCTCGCAGACCGAGGCCGACGCGCTGCTCGGCCTGGTGACGCAGGGCTCGCTCCAGGCCGCGATCTTCAAGGCCGACGACCTCGACGCGACGTTCGAGAAGCTACGGGCCTCGGGGGCCGAGGTGCTCGCGGAGCCGGCGTCGCAGCCCTGGGGCGCCCGCGACTGCGCCTTCCGCGACCCCTCGGGAAACCTCGTGCGCATCGCCCAGGCCTGACGTTCTCGCTCTGGATGGGTGAGCGACGCCTATAGCCGTCGCTCACCCATCCAGAGCGGGTCAGAGGCGGCCGGCGGCCTTGAGGGCGAGGTAGCGGTCGGCGAGGCGGGGGGCGAGCTCGTCGGGGCCGGCGTCGACGACCTCGACGCCGGCGCGGGCCAGCAGCGACGTCATCCGCTCGCGGTCGCCGACGGCCTGGGACGCCGACGCCGCCTCGTACACGGCCGGGGCGTCGCCGCGCGACGCCGCGAGCTCGTCGAGGCGCCCGTCGCGGACCGAGGCGAGGACGACGGTGTGGCGCTGGCCGAGCGCCGGCAGATAGGGCAGCAGCCCCTCGCGCAGCGCCGACGGCTCGAGGGCCGTGAGCAGGACGACCAGCGCGTGCTGGCGCATCCGGGCCGTGATCGCCGAGACCATCGCGTGCGCGTCGGTCTCGACCAGCATCGGCTCGACGTCGGCGAGCCCCTCCGACATCCGCACGAGGACGTCGGTCGGCGACGCGCCACGCACGTCGGCCCGCACCGCCCGGTCGAAGGCGAGCAGGTCGACGCGGTCGCCGGCCCGGGTGGCCAGCGCAGCGAGCAGGAACGCGGCGTCCATGGACGCGTCGAGGCGTGTGCCGTCGCCGACGCGGGCGGCCGAGGTGCGGGCGGTGTCGACCACGAGCAGCACCCGGCGGTCGCGCTCGGGCCGCCACGTGCGCACCATGACGTCGCTCGCGCGGGCCGTGGCGCGCCAGTCGATGGAGCGGACGTCGTCGCCCTCGACGTACTCGCGCAGCGAGTCGAACTCGGTGCCCTGCCCGCGCACCATGACGGCGGTGCGGCCGTCGAGCTCGCGCAGCCGGGCCAGGCGCGAGGGCAGGTGCTTGCGCGACGGGAAGCCGGGCAGCACGCGCACGCCCCACGGCACCGCGTGCGACGCCTGGCGGCCGGCGAGGCGCAACGGACCCAGCGACCGGACCGTGACGAGGTCGGGGCGCCGCTCGCCGCGGCGCACGGGCTGCAGCACGGTGGTGATGCGGGTCGAGCGCTCGGGGTCGAGGTCGAGGCGGTGCCGGGTGATCGCGACGCCGGCGGTGGGGGCCCACGCGTCGCGCAGGACGCCGACCACGCGGCGGCGCCCCTCGTTGCGCACGGCGAGCGTCACCTCGGCGCGCTCGCCGAGCCGCGTCGTCGTGTCGCCGCTGCGGGTGAGCCGCAGCGTCCGCGGCGAGCCGGCGAACAGCGCGTCGATGACGAGCACGACGACCAGCAGGGCGTTGACGGCGAGCACGCCCGGCACCGACCGCACGACGGCCGCGACGGGCGCCGTGAGGAGCAGCGCGAGCAGCGCCGCGCGGCCGGTGACGATCATGGACGGGCTCCCTGACGGGTCAGCGAGGGGTGGGGACTGTGGCGAGGATGCCCTCGAGGACGGCGTCGGCCGTGACTCCCTCGAGCTCGGCCTCGGGCCGCAGGCCGACGCGGTGGCGCAGCGTCGGACGGGCCAGCGCCTTGACGTCGTCGGGCGAGACATAGTCGCGGCCGGACAGCCAGGCCCACGCGCGTGCCGCCGTCACCAGCGCGACCGCGCCGCGCGGCGACACACCGAGCCGCAGCGACGGCGAGGTGCGCGTGGCCCGCACGACGTCGACGACGTACGCCGCGACCTCCGGAGCCACCGTCACCGTGGCGACCTGGGCGCGGGCCGCGTCGAGGTCGGCGGCGCTCGCCACCGGGCGCAGGCCGGCGGCCGCGAGGTCGCGCGGGTCGAAGCCGTCGAGGTGCTTGCGCAGCACGGCGTACTCGGCATCGCGCTCGGGCAGCGGCACGGTGAGCTTGAGCAGGAACCGGTCGAGCTGGGCCTCGGGCAGCGGGTAGGTGCCCTCGTACTCGACCGGGTTCTGCGTCGCGGCGACCATGAACGGCTCGGGCAGCGGCCGCGGCTGGCCGTCGACCGATACCTGCCGCTCCTCCATCGCCTCGAGCAGCGACGCCTGCGTCTTGGGCGGCGTCCGGTTGATCTCGTCGGCGAGCAGGAGGTTGGTGAACACCGGGCCGGGCTTGAAGGAGAACTCGGCCGTGCGCGCGTCGTACACCAGCGAGCCGGTGACGTCGCCGGGCATCAGGTCGGACGTGAACTGCACGCGCGTGGTCTGCACGTCGAGCGACGCCGCGAGCGCCCGCACCATGAGGGTCTTCGCGGTGCCCGGCACGCCCTCGAGCAGCACGTGGCCGCGGCACAGCAGCGCGATGACGAGGCCGGTGACGACGGAGTCCTGGCCGACGACGGCCTTGGTCACCTCCTCGCGCAGCGCGAGCAGGGCCGCGCGCGGGTCGCGCGCCGGGATGGTGGTCGTCTCGGTCATGAGCGGCGCACCTCGTCCTCCAGGGTGTCGAGCGCATCTGCGAGCCGGGTCAGGCCCGCGTCGTCGAGCGGTGTGCCGCCCGGCGCGAGCAGCGCCGTCACGGCGGAGCTGTCGCGGCCCGTGCGGGCGACGACAGCGGGCACGACCTCGTCGAGGCCGGCGTTGCGGGGGAGCCCGAGCAGGCTCCGGAGGCGCACCGTCGTGCGGTCGCGCAGCACGGCCGCCGCGCGGTCGCGGGCGCCGGCGCGGCGGTAGAGCCGCGCGCGCCCCTCGACGGTCTCGGTGGCGCGCACGACGACGGGCAGCGGCTCGACCACGACGCGGCCGAGGCGGCGGCCGCGCCACCACACGACGACGAGCACGGCGGCGGCGATCTGCAGCAGTGCGATGCCCACCCACGGCGGCACGAGGTCGCTCACCGACGGGGGCTCCTCGCTGCTGCCGGCCTGCAGCGGGTCGTTGAACGACGGCAGCCACCACACCAGCGTGCTGTCGCGGCCGAGCACGTTCATGCCGAGGGCCGCGTTGCCCGAGTCGGCGAGCTTGTCGTTGGTGAGCAGCGTGCCGTTGCCGATGAGGGTGGCGCCGAGCTTGCCGGGGCTGCCGTCGTCGGGGCGGTCCGCCACGAGGCCGTTCCAGCAGATCCTGGCCGCGGGATCGGTCGAGGTGTAGTGGACGCCCTGGTCGACCAGGGGCCCGACGCGCTCGGCGATGTCCCAGGTGCAGCCGGGCGGCACCTCGTCCTCGCCGCCGCCGAACGAGCCCTCGGCCCAGCCGACGATCGCGGTCTCGCTGCCGGGCACGCCGCCGACGACGACCACGTGGTCGGGCGTGCGCTGCAGCGCCTCGTCGCGCATCTCCGGGCTCAGCGGGGCGAGGTCGGCGGCGATGAGCAGCGTGGTCGTCCCGTCGGCCTGGTACAGCGCCTCGAACGCCTGCTGCGCGGTGGTCACCCGGACGACGTCGACGCCCTGCTCGCGCAGCAGCGCCGCGAGGGCGCCCGAGCCGCGCGGGTCGGCGGCGTCAGGGTCGAGGTACCCGCGTGTGCCCCGGCTCTGCGCGAGCGCGAGCAGCAGCGACACGGCCAGGACGACGACGACGAGGATGACCGGCCCGCGTGCGCGCCGCACCCGCTGCCGCGCATCGGGCGTGACGACGACGTCGGCGCTCACCGCGGCACCGCCAGGGGCGTGTCGCTGCCGTCGGACGCGTCGCCGGGACGCGCGCGGCGCACGGCGTCGTCGGCCCTCACGACGCGCTCGTAGGCGCCGGCGTCGGCCGTGCGGCCGCCGTACCAGACGTCGTCGAAGACGCGTGCTGCCTCGCGCACCTCTCGGGCCGCCGAGGGGAGCGCGGCAGCGGTGTCGCGCGCGATCTCGTCGGCCGTGCGGCCGGGGCGCGCGTCGACGAGGTCGCGCTCCTCGACGTCGCGGAACAGGGCGCGCAGCCGCTCGCGCACCGCCTCGGCGTAGGCCCCAGAGGCCGCGAGCCGCTCGGCCTCCGCCCGGTGGTCGCGGGCCGAGCGCTCCGCGCCCTCGAACAGCGACGGCGCGGACGACCGCGACAGCGTTCCGGTGCGGCGCCGGACGGCGATGGCCACGAGCACCAGCAGGACGACGACGCCGGCGAGCCCGAGCCAGCCCAGCGGCGACACCGAGCCCGCGAAGTCGAGCGCGTCGCTCACGCGGTCGATCAGCCACTGGATGGCCCGTTCGATCAGCCCCGGCTCCTCGCGGCGGTACTCGGGATTGAGCAGCTCGAGCCGCGCCAGCCGCTGGGCCTCCTCGCGGTCGATGACGACCGGGACGTCGAGGGGCACCCGGGCGGCGACGGAGAGCGGCAGCATCAGGCCCCGGACGCTGCGGCCCGCTGCAGCTCGAGGTCGAGCGCCTCACGGCGGATGCGGCGGTCGATGTAGAGCAGCGAGGTGACGCCGGCGAGGAAGGGCAGCGTCACGATCGTCGTGATGAGGGTGGCCAGGCCGGAGCTGAGCGCGAGCGAGAGCACGACGAGATCCGGGTTGAGCGCCGGGATGAGCCCCGCGATGAACGAGACGGGGAAGGCCAGTACCTGCCCGATGATCGCGGCCAGCACCGAGGCGAGCAGCGAGATGCCGAACGTGCGCCACCAGCCGCCGGACACGAGGGTCCACGACCGGCGCATCGACTCGATCACGCCGACGCGCTCGAGGATCAGCGCCGGCGGCGCGAGCAGCAGTTTGACCCAGACCCAGACCGTGGCGGCGATCGCAGCGAGTGCGAGGGCGAAGGCCACCAGGCCCGCCAGCAGGCCGTCCACGTTGCTGAGCGCCAGGGTGATGAGCACGGTCACGGCGATGCCGCCGCCGATCACCAGGCCGGTCACGAGCGAGACGAGCAGGGTGACGCCGAGCAGCGCCCAGAACCGGGGCTTGATGCGGGTCCAGGCGTCGCGGGTGGTGACGCGCCTGCCGAGGACGGCCTGCGACATCACGACGGTGAGCATCCCCGTCGCGATCAGCTGCAGGACGAACAGCACACCGGTCGACACCAGCGAGGCGCCGAGCAGGCCGGCCACCGAGCTGATGGCCGCCTCCTCGTCGATCGGCGCGTTGGGGTCGCTGAGGATCGTCGAGAAGCCGCCGCCGAAGACGAGCAGCGCGAGGGTCTGGATCACGGCGCCGATGAGGGCGACGACGGTGGCGATGCCGAGCACGGTGCGCGGGTCGCGGCGGATGTAGCTGATGGCGCCGTCGAGGATCTCGCCGAGGCCGAGCGGGCGCAGCGGCACGACGCCGGGCTTGGGCGCCTGCGGCACCGCGCCCCATCCGCCGACTCCGGGGAGCGCCTGGCCGGTCCACTGCGGCTGGCCCCAGGCGGCCCCTGCGGGTGCCGGGGCGGCCGGGCCCTGACCGGGGGCCGGGGGCGGCGGCGCGCCGGCCGGCGAGTTCCACGTCGGCGCGGCTGCGGGCGGAGGGGGCGGGGGCGCGCCGCCCGGGGAGTTCCACGCGGGCGGGGGAGGCGGGGCCGACGGCGCGGCCGGTGTCGACCACGAGGGCGGCGGGGCAGGCGCCGGGGGCGCGGGCGCGGGCGGCACGAGGGGGTCGACCGAGGTGGGCTGCTCGCCCAGGCGCACGGTGTCGGGGTCGGGGCGGACCTGCTCGGTGGGCCGCTCGATCCACGAGGTGGGGCTCTCGTCCCCGCCCGGCGCCTCGTCGTCCTGGCTCACATCGGTCCCGTCTGCCGGCCCCGGCCCGGTGCCGGGGTCCCCCTGGAGATCGTGCCATGCGGCACCGGCCGGGGCCCGGCATCGGACGCGCGCGCCACCCGCGCGGGCGCGCGGAACCCCGGTGCGCGCTCCTGCGTCCGACCTCCAGCGCCCGCACCCAGGCGCTGCACTGCGCCGCGCGGGACGGCCGCCCCCCGGAAGGGCCGGCCGGCGCGGCACGGACCGGACCGGTCCGTCGCAGCGGCCGGCCCCGACCCCTGGCCGGCCGCTGCGACCGGTCCGACGTTGCGGTGGCTGCACCGGGCGCGACACGATCGGGGCGCGCCGGGGGCGCAGGGCGCCGCGCGGCGCCCGCGGACGAGGAGACGAGTGGGACCATGAGCGACGTGAAGGGACGCGTGCTCGTCGTCGACGACGACACCGCGCTGGCCGAGATGCTCGGCATCGTGCTGCGCGCGGAGGGCTTCGAGCCGCTGTTCTGCGCCGACGGCGCGAAGGCGCTCGCCGCGTTCCGCGAGGCCAAGCCCGATCTCGTCCTGCTCGACCTCATGCTCCCCGGCCGCGACGGCATCGACGTATGCCGGTCGATCCGCGCCGAGTCCGGCGTGCCGATCGTCATGCTGACCGCCAAGACCGACACGGTCGACGTCGTCCTCGGTCTCGAGTCCGGCGCCGACGACTACGTGGTCAAGCCGTTCAAGCCCAAGGAGCTCGTCGCCCGGGTTCGCACGCGGCTGCGCCGCACCGAGCCGCCCGGCCAGGAGAGCCTGACCATCGGCGACCTCACCATCGACGTCGCCGGCCACGCGGTGAAGCGGGACGGGGTGCCGATCGCCCTCACGCCGCTCGAGTTCGACCTGCTCGCCGCGCTGGCGCGCAAGCCGTGGCAGGTGTTCACCCGCGAGGTGCTGCTGCAGGAGGTCTGGGGCTACCGCCACGCCGCCGACACCCGCCTGGTCAACGTCCACGTGCAGCGGCTGCGCTCCAAGATCGAGCACGACCCCGAGCGCCCGCAGATCGTCGTCACCGTGCGCGGCGTCGGCTACAAGGCCGGCCCGTCCTGACCTCTGACGTGATCGCATGAGCTCCTGGTCGGCCGCGTGGTCGCGCGCAGCGGCCGCCGTCGACCGGCCGCTCGGCGCGTGGCGCCGTTCCGTGTCGCTGCGCGTCGTCGCCACGACGATGGCGCTCTCGCTCGTCGTCGTCGCGATCGTCGGCCTGCTGCTGGTCAACTCCATCAACGGCGGGCTGCTCGCCGCCAAGGAGCAGTCGGCGCTCGTCGAGGCCACCGCCGGCACGTCCGAGGCGCAGAGCCTCATGGACGCCGCCGACACCGGCCCCACCACGCCGTCGCCCTCGCGGCTCGTCGACTCCGTCACCGGCGGCCTGCTCGCCCGAGCCGGCAGCCCGGGCCGCGTCGTCGCCCTGCTGGCCTCCCCGCCGGAGCGCGGCGAGACGCCCGAGCGCATCGGTGTGGCCGGCGGCGGCCCGGGCGGCGACATCTCCGAGGCCAGCATCCCCGTGTCGCTGCGCGAGGCCGTGCAGCGCGACAGCCGGCAGTCGTGGACCTACACCGAGATCCTCTACACCAACGGCGCCACCGTGCCCGGCCTCGTCGTCGGGGCCCCGCTGTCGGTGCCGGGCGCAGGGCAGTACGAGCTGTACTACCTGTTCCCCCTCACCGAGGAGCAGGAGACGCTGCAGCTGGTGCAGCGGGCGGTGCTCGTCGTCGCCGTGCTGCTCGTGCTCATGCTCGCGGGTATCGCCTACCTCGTGACCCGCCAGGTCGTCTCGCCCGTCCGCGTCGCCGCGCGCACGGCGGAGAAGTTCTCGGCGGGCCAGCTGACCGAGCGGATGAGCGTCCGCGGCGAGGACGACCTCGCGAAGCTCGCGACGTCGTTCAACGACATGGCCTCGAACCTGCAGACGCAGATCACGCGCCTCGAGCAGCTCTCGCGCGTGCAGCAGCGGTTCGTCTCCGACGTCTCCCACGAGCTGCGGACGCCGCTGACCACCGTGCGCATGGCGGCCGACGTCCTCTACGAGGCGCGCGCCGAGCTCGACCCCGCCGCCGAGCGCAGCGCCGAGCTGCTGCAGAACCAGCTCGACCGGTTCGAGTCGCTGCTGGCCGACCTGCTCGAGATCAGCCGCTTCGACGCCGGTGCCGCCGTGCTCGACGCCGACCCGGTTGACCTGCGCGTCCTCGTCGAGCGCGCGGTCGAGGCCGCCGCCCCGCTCGCCGAGCGCAAGCAGACCGAGGTCGTCGTCACCGCGCCGGAGCGCGTGTGCCTCGTGGAGGCCGACGCCCGCCGCATCGACCGCGTCCTGCGCAACCTCGTCGTCAACGCCATCGAGCACGGCGAGGGCCGGCCCGTCGAGGTCGCCGTCGCGTGCAACGAGGAGGCCGTCGCGGTGACCGTCCGCGACCACGGCGTCGGCCTCAAGCCCGGCGAGTCGTCCCTGGTGTTCAACCGGTTCTGGCGCGCCGACCCGGCGCGCGCCCGCACCACCGGCGGCACCGGCCTCGGCCTGTCGATCTCGCTCGAGGACGTGCGGCTGCACGGCGGCTGGCTGCAGGCCTGGGGCGCCCCCGGCGACGGCGCGAGCTTCCGGATGACCCTGCCCAGCACGGTGGGCGGCTCGATGACGTCGTCGCCGCTGCCGCTCGAGCCCGCCGACGCCGGCGGCCGCGGCGGCGGCCCGCTGCGCCCCTACCGAGCGCCCCTGCGCGAGCCCGAGACATCTGCCGCCGTGCCCACCGCCGCGAACGAGGGAGGCGCGTCGTGAGCCGCCTGCGCCGCACCCTCGTCGCCGTCCTCGCGGCGTCGTCCGCGCTGCTCGCCGGCTGCGCCGGCATCCCGACGTCCGGCCCCATCGAGCAGGGCGCCGTCGTCGCGCCTCCCGGCAGCGACTCGTTCGTGCGCGTCATCGCCCGCGAGCCCGTGCCCGGTATGTCGCCCGAGGAGGTCGTGCGCGGCTTCCAGGAGGCGACCGCCAGCCAGGAGCCCGGCTTCACCGTCGCGAAGAAGTACCTGACCCCGCTCGCCGCGGCCACGTGGAAGCCCGAGCGCGGCGTGAAGGTCTACGACAACTCCGGTCTGGCCTACGAGCAGCGCGGCGATGTCGTGGCGGCGTCCGGCGGGCTCTCCGGCGACATCGACGCCGAGGGCCAGTGGACCGTGGCGGCGCCGGGCACGCGCGTCGACGTGCGGTACGGCCTCGCGCGGGTCGACGGCGAGTGGCGCATCAGCGCCCCGCCGCAGGGCCTGGTGCTCGGCCGCGCCGACATCGACCGCAGCTACCGGTCCTTCGACCTGTACTACTTCACCAAGGACTTCCTCGTCCTCGTCCCGGCGCCGGTGACGGTCCCCGTCACCGAGGCGGGGCTCGCCACGACGCTCGTCCAGTCGCTGCTCGACGGGCCGACGCCGTGGATCGCGCCATCCGTGTCGACCGGGTTCCCCGTGGGCACCCGGCTGGCGTCCACGTCGGTGCCCGTCGTCGACGGCGTCGCCGAGGTGGCGCTGTCGCCCGAGGCGGCGCTCGCCGACGACGCCGGGCGTCAGGCCCTGTCGGCCCAGCTGGTGTGGACGCTGCGGCAGCTGCCCGAGGTGACCGCCGTGCGCATCAGCGTCGGCGGCCAGCCGTTCACGGTGCCCGGCGTCGGCTCGGTGCAGTCGGTCGACTCGTGGTCGTCGTCCGACCCCGACGATGTGCCGGAGACCTTCACGGCGTACGCCATCGACGAGCGCGGGCTGCTGCGCATGTCGCCGGACTTCAAGCTCTCGGTCCAGTCCGAGCTGCGGCCCGCGGGGATCCTGCCCGCGGTCGGCCTCGACGCGACCCGGCTCGCCGCGCTGTCGGGCAACCGCGCGCAGCTGTGGGAGTACCCGCTGCCGGCGGAGAGCGACGGCACCCGCCGCTACGCCGGCGTCGCCCTCGCGCGGCCGTCGTTCGACCGCACGGGCGGGCTGTGGGTGGTCGACCGCGGCCGCGGCCTGCGGCTGATCGAGGCAGGCAAGGTGCGCGAGATCCCGGTCGTCGGCCTGCCCGAGGATGTCGCCGTCGAGGACATCTCCGCGGCCTCGGTGGCGCGCGACGGCACGCGCATCGCCCTGCTGGTGCAGCGCGGCAGCCGCGTCGAGCCGATGGTGGCGCGCATCGAGCGGGCGGGCGACGTCGTCCGCGTCGCCGCCCCGCGACGGGTCGACTCGCTGCTCACCGACTCCCTCGACCTCGCCTGGGCCGACAGCGGCACGCTCGTCGTGCTGGGCTCCTCGGGCACGTCGTCGCTGGAGGTGTGGCGCTTCGGCGTCGGCACGACGTCGGTGCGCCGCGTCGGCGCCCCCGACGGCGCGCTCACCGTGGCCGCCGGCCCCAACCGCTCCGTGCTCGTCGGCACCGCCGACTCGCTCTACCGGGCGAGCGGCCAGGGCTGGACCCTCGTCGGCCCGGCGGCGTACCCCGTGTACCCCGGCTGATCCTCAGGCGGGCCCGACGGCGCGCCGTCCCCAGCCGGTCCGAGCGAGCGAGGCCGCGCGTCGCCGGCGGCCCGCACCGTGCCGGGGTGCTCGTCGACTGGGCGTCCTCGCTCGTGCCCCGTCCCTGCGCCGGCTGCCGGCGCGGCGGCGGCCCGCTGTGCCGCAGCTGCCGGTCCCTGCTGCTCGGCCCGCCCTTCGAGGCGCCGCCCGACGCCGCGCCTCGCGGCCTGCCGCGCACGGTCGCCGCGGCGGTCTACGAGGGCCCCGTGCGCGAGGCCGTGGTCGCGTTCAAGGACCACGGCCGGTGGTCGTTGCGGGCGCCGCTCGGCCGGGCCCTCGCGGCGTCCGCCGCCGTCCTGCTCGAGCCGTGCCCGGGCCGCCGGGCGGTGCTCGTGCCCGTGCCGGGGTCGCCGGGGTCGGCCCGCCGGCGCGACGGCGACCACGTCCACGAGCTCGCAGCAGCGGCTGCCCGCCACCTGCGCGCCGCCGGCGTCCGGGTGTCGGTCCGCGCGGCGGTGATGCCGGCACGGCGGCGCCGCGACCAGGTCGGGCTCGGGCGCGTGGAGCGCGCCGCCAACCTCGCCGGGGCCGTGGCCGCAGCCCCTTGGGCGCCCGCGCTGCGCGGCTGCGCCGTGGTGCTCGTCGACGACCTGGTGACGACGGGGGCGTCGCTGGCGGCCTGCGCCCGGGCGCTGGCCGACGTCGACGTCCCGGTGGTCGGCGCGGCGGTGGTGGCCGCTGCGGCGAAGGGGCTACGAGTCTCCTCCGCGCCGCGCGCGCACCCCGATGTGCGGGCTACGTTGGACCTGTGACACCCGTCCGGGTCCGTGGTTGCGTCCCTGGCGGGTCTCGGTCTTCCGGGGCCCGGCGGGGGCAAGCCGATGCCAGCCGCAGGCGAAACGGTCCACGTAAGGCGACTCTTCGTCGTTCGATCACGGTGCGGTTTAGAGGTAAGTCCTGCCCCGTCGGGGAGCCCGAGCGCTCGCCGGTCCGGGAGAAGGGGAGTAGTCGCATGATGCCCGACCGGGCGCGGCGAGACCCTCAGCAGGCGGATGTGGGGTCGAAGACCAGGTCGGCCGGACGGGTGTCGCATGCCGGGCCGCGGGCCCGGACCCAGCCCCTGCGCGGGGCACCAGCGCTCGCACGAGCACCACGCTCCTGAGCACAAGGAAGGTGACGTCGCCATGACCACCATGAACGCGCCCGTCGACATCGTCGTCCGGGGCCGGCACCTCGACATCAGCCAGCGCTTCCGCGATCACGTAGGCGACAAGCTGTCGAGGATCGACAAGTTCGGCGTCGTCCTGTCCCGCATCGATGTGGAGGTCAGCAAGGAGACCAACCCGCGTCTCGCCGACCGCGCGTTCGAGGTCGAGCTCACCTGCGTCGGCCGCGGCCCCGTGATCCGCGCCGAGGCCACCGCAGCCGACAAGTACGCCGCACTCGACCTCGCCCTCGGGCGGCTCGAGGAGCGCCTGCGCCGCGCGGCCGACCGCCGCCACGCCCGCTACCGCAAGGGCGGCACCGTGCCCGAGCCCGTGCCGGTCGAGACGATCGTCGCCGAGGAGGCCGAGGCCGAGGCCGACGACCGCGAGGCCGACGTCGTCTACGAGGACGGCCCGATCGTCGTCCGCGACAAGACCCACGAGACCTCGCCGATGACGGTCGCCGATGCGCTGCACGCCCTCGAGCTCGTGGGCCACGACTTCTTCCTGTTCCTCGACGTCGAGACCGGGCTGCCCACCGTCGTCTACAAGCGCCGCGGGTACGACTACGGCCTGCTGCGCATCCACGTCGGCGCAGCGCCGGCGTCCGCGGCGTCCTGATCGCGCCGTCCCGGCGCCTGGCGGGTTGCCGCCACGGCCCGCCGTGACGGGCTGACCTGCGCCGATGCTCCGCTCCTGCGAAGGGGCCGCACGGGTTTTCCCGTGCGGCCCCTTCGCCGTCGATGCGGTGCCATGATCGGCCCGTGACGGAGCGGGCCACTCGGGTGCTCGTCGCGGACAGGCAGCCGCTGTTCCGACGGGGAGTCGCCGACGTCCTGCGCGGGGCCGACGACGTCGAGGTGGTCGGCGAGACCGACGACGGCGCCGCTGTCCTCGGGCTGGTGACCGGCCTCGACGCCGACGTCGTGCTCCTCGACCTCGCGATCCCCGGCGGCGGCGTCGACGCGTGCGCCCTGCTGCGGCGCGAGCGTCCGCAGGCCCGCGTGGTCGTCGTCGCCGACAAGGACGACGACGCCGACCTCGGCGGCGCGGTGCGCGCCGGTGCCCGCGGCTATCTGCTCAAGGACACCACCGCCGACGAGCTGCTCGACGCCGTCCGCACCGTGGCCTCCGGCAGCTCGCTGCTCTCGCCGGCGATGGCATCGCGGCTGCTCGACGAGTTCGCCGTCCTGGTGCGCCGCCACGAGGGCCCGCCCGAGGGCGCCGGCTCGCTGTCGCGACGCGAGCTCGAGGTGCTCACGCTCGTTGCGCAGGGCCTCAACAACCGCGCCATAGCCGAGCAGCTGTTCATCAGCGAGAACACGGTGAAGAACCACATCCGCAACATCCACGAGAAGCTGCAGGTGCACTCGCGGATGGAGGCGGTCGTCCGCGCCGTCCGCGAAGGCGTCCTGCAGATCGCCTAGGTGCGCGCCGTCGTCCGACGCCGGCCGTAGGGTCGCCCGCGATGAACGCCACTGTGGAGCTGTCCGCCGCCGATGCCCGACTGCTCGCCCTGCACGCGCAGGGGCTGCTGCCCGGCGTCCTCCCTCTGCGTCCCGGCGCGGCAGCGGGCGCGTCGCAGCGCCGCCGCGCCGCCGCGGTCGATGCCACGCTCCGCCACCTCGGGGCGGTGCAGCTCGACACCATCAGCGTGCTGGCGCGCAGCCACGAGCTGGTGCCGTACTCGCGCCTCGGCGCTGTGGGACGCGACGCCGTCGAGTCGGCGTACTGGGGCGGCGGCCGTGGCAACGCCCATCCGGGCACGGCGACGTCGTTCGAGTACTGGTCGCACGCCGCGTGCATCCTGCCGGTGGAGGAGTGGCCGTGGTTCGCCTACCGCCGTCGTTCTTACCGCCGCAAGGGCATCCGCTGGCACGAGGTGCCCACGCACGCGCTGCAGGACGTCGTGTCGCGGCTGGCTGCCGAGGGCCCGCTGACCACCACCGATCTCGGCGGGGCCCGGCAGAGCGCGGAGTGGTTCGACTGGAGCGAGACCAAGATCGCGGTGGAATGGCTGCTCGACGTCGGAGAGGTGGTCTGCGTTCGCCGCGTGGGCTGGCGGCGCGTGTACGACCTCGCCGAGCGGGCGATCCCGGCCGAGCACCGCGAGCCGGCGCCGGACTGGGTCGACGACGACGGAGTGCACGGCCCGTCCGACGCCGCCTGCGTGCGGGAGCTGCTGCGGCGCGCGGGCCGCGTGATGGGCGTCGGGACCCGGGCCGATCTCGTCGACGTCCACCGGGTGGGCAGCAGGCACGTGCCCCCGGCCCTCGTCGACGCCGGGCTCGCGAGCCTGGTGGACTCCGGCGACCTCGTGCCCGCGCAGGTCGAGGGCTGGAGCCAGCCTGCCTGGGCGTGGCGCCCGTCCCTCGACGCGCTGGCCGCGGGCGGGGTGCGCGGCCGCAGCCGCACCACGCTGCTGTCGCCGTTCGACCCCGTCGTGTGGGAGCGGGCGCGCGCCTCGCGGCTGTTCGGCTTCGACTTCCAGCTCGAGGCCTACGTGCCGGCCGACAAGCGGGTGCACGGCTACTTCACGATGCCGGTGCTGCACGGCGGCCGGCTCGTGGCCAGGGTCGACCCCAAGCGCGAGGGCGAGGTGCTCGTGGGCCGCAAGGTCACCTTCGAGACCGGCCCGCGCGGCGGGGTGCCGGCGTCGGCCGTGGCCGGCACGGCTGCGGCGCTGCGCGAGGCGGCGTCGTGGGTCGGGCTCGACCAGGTGCGCGCCGACCAGGTCGTCCCGGCGTCCGCCGCGCCGGCGCTGGCCGAGGCCCTGCGCCCCTAGCCCCGGGGCAGGTCCTCGCTGAGCAGGCCGCCGATCCAGATGTCGTGGCGCACGCCGCGTGGCGCGTCCCTGCGCCGCAGCAGGCCCTCGACGACGTAGCCGTTGCTCTCGGCGACGTGCCGGGAGGCGTCGTTGCCCACCGTGGCCACCCAGTCGATCCGGGTGAGGCCGAGCTCGTCGACGCCGAACAGGCTGACCAGACGCGCGGCCCGCTTCATCAGGCCGCGTCCGCGCCCAGCCGGGCGCATCCAGTAGCCGATCTCGGCGATGCCGCCGGGGTCGCCCGTCAGGTCGATCCCGTGCAGTCCGATCACCCCGAGCAGCTCGTCCGGCTCCGCGGCGTCGCAGATCGCCCAGATGCAGGTCGTGCCCTCGGCCCAGCCGGTCCGGATCGTGCGGACGAACCCGTGCGCCATCTCGAGGCTGTACGGGGAGGGCACCCTCGTGAATCGGACCGTCTCCGGGTCGGAGGCCCCGTCGAGGATCGCCGAGGCGTCGTCGTCGGTCGGCTCGCGCAGCAGCACGACGCCGTCGGTGAGGTCGCGGCGGACCGGCAGCACAGGGCCGGCAGGGGCCGTGTCGGCATCGCTCATGCCGTCATCCCAGCGCACGCCGGTGGCCCGGAGCGACCCGGTATGCGGCGCCCGGCCGACCCTGCCGGCCACGAGCCGGCCACCAGCCGGCGGGCCGGGGAACCCTGCGGCCGCGCCGAACCGTTCTCGGATGAGGCCGGGCCGTGACCTGACGGTTACCATGCTCGCGGTGGCGGGAAACCCCGTCCGCCTCGTCGTGCCCGCCAGGGCCGGTGCGCTTACCTTCCGACAAGGACCAGAACCCGTGTCAGTGCTCGACAAGATCCTGCGGGCCGGTGAGGGCCGCATCCTCAAGAAGCTCCAGTCGATCTCCGTCCAGGTGAACGCGCTGGAGGAGGACTTCGTCGACCTCACGGACGCGGAGCTGCGCGCCAAGACCGACGAGTACAAGCAGCGCTACCAGGACGGCGAGACCCTCGACGACCTGCTGCCCGAGGCCTTCGCCACGGTCCGCGAGGCCGCCAAGCGCACGCTGGGCCAGCGCCACTACGACGTCCAGATCATGGGCGGCGCCGCGCTGCACCTCGGCAACATCGCCGAGATGAAGACCGGTGAGGGCAAGACCCTGGTCGCCACGCTTCCGTCGTACCTCAACGCCCTGTCCGGCGACGGCGTGCACGTCGTCACCGTCAACGACTACCTAGCCGAGCGCGACGCCGAGTGGATGGGCCGGGTGCACCGCTTCCTCGGCCTCACCGTCGGCGTGATCCTCTCGGACATGCGGCCCGACGTCCGTCGCGAGCAGTACAACAGCGACATCACCTACGGCACGAACAACGAGTTCGGCTTCGACTACCTGCGCGACAACATGGCGTGGTCGATCGAGGAGCGCGTACAGCGCGGCCACAACTTCGCCGTCGTCGACGAGACGGACTCGATCCTCATCGACGAGGCGCGCACGCCGCTGATCATCAGCGGCCCGGCCGACGCCGCCACCAAGTGGTACAACGAGTTCGCCCGCCTGGTGCCGCGCCTCAAGCGCGCCGACGAGGACCACGGCATCGTCGGCGACTACGAGGTCGACGAGAAGAAGCGCACCGTCGGCATCCTCGAGAACGGCGTCACCAAGGTCGAGGACTGGCTGGGCATCGACAACCTCTACGAGTCGGTCAACACCCCGCTCGTCGGCTACCTCAACAACGCGCTCCGCGCCAAGGAGCTGTTCAAGCGCGACAAGGACTACGTCGTCATGAACGGCGAGGTGCTCATCGTCGACGAGCACACCGGCCGCATCCTGGCCGGCCGCCGCTACAACGAGGGCATGCACCAGGCCATCGAGGCGAAGGAGGGCGTGGAGATCAAGCAGGAGAACCAGACTCTTGCCACGATCACGCTGCAGAACTACTTCCGCCTGTACTCCAAGCTGTCCGGCATGACCGGTACGGCGATGACCGAGGCCGCGGAGTTCGACCAGATCTACAAGCTCGGCGTCGTCCCGATCCCGACCAACCGCCCCATCGCCCGCCTCGACGAGCCCGACCTCGTCTACCGCACCGAGAACGCCAAGCTCTCGGCAGTCGTCGACGACATCGTGCTGCGCCACGAGAAGGGGCAGCCGGTCCTCGTCGGCACCACGAGCGTCGAGAAGTCCGAGCACCTGTCCAACCTGCTCCGCAAGCGCGGTGTGCCCCACGAGGTGCTCAACGCGAAGTACCACGAGCGTGAGGCCGCGATCGTGGCGCAGGCGGGTCGCAAGGGCGCCGTCACCGTCGCCACCAACATGGCCGGCCGCGGCACCGACATCGTCCTCGGCGGCAACTCCGAGTTCATGGCCGCGGCTGAGCTCGCCCAGCGCGAGCTCAGCCCGGTCGACACCCCCGACGAGTACGAGGCCGAGTGGCCGGCCGCGCTCGAGCGCGCCCGCAAGGCCGTGGCCGCGGAGCACGAGGAGGTCACCGGGCTCGGGGGCCTGTACGTGCTCGGCACCGAGCGCCACGAGTCGCGCCGCATCGACAACCAGCTGCGCGGCCGCTCCGGCCGTCAGGGCGACCCCGGCGAGACGCGGTTCTACCTCTCGCTCGAGGACGACCTCATGCGGCTGTTCAAGGCCGACATCGTCGACGCCTTCCTGCGCCGCTTCAACGTGCCGGACGACGTGCCGATCGAGGCGAAGATGGTCACCAACGCCATCAAGTCGGCTCAGACGCAGGTCGAGGCGCGCAACTTCGAGATCCGCAAGAACGTCCTCAAGTACGACGAGGTGATGAACCGCCAGCGCGTCGTCGTCTACGAGGAGCGCCGCCGCGTCCTCGAGGGCGAGGACCTGCACGAGCAGATCCGCGGCTTCGTCGACGACACCGTCGAGGGCTACGTCGCGGCCGAGTGCTCCGAGGGCTACCCGGAGGACTGGGACCTCGAGCGGCTCTGGACCGCCCTCAAGACCCTGTACCCCGTCAGCGTCACGCCCGAGGAGCTCATCGAGCACTCCGGCGGCGGCCTCGACGGCCTCACCCGCGAGTTCCTCGTCGAGGAGCTGCGCGCCGACGCGCACGCCGCCTACGACGACCGCGAGAAGAACCTCGGCCCCGAGGTCATGCGCGAGCTCGAGCGCCGGGTCGTGCTCTCGGTGCTCGACCGCAAGTGGCGCGAGCACCTCTACGAGATGGACTACCTGCAGGACGGCATCGGCCTGCGCGCCATGGCGCAGAAGGACCCGCTCGTCGAGTACCAGCGCGAGGGCTACACGCTCTTCCAAGCCATGATGGAGGCCATCAAGGAGGAGTCGGTCGGCTACCTGTTCAACGTCGAGGTGCAGGTCGACGACAACGCCGCCGACGAGGCCGAGGGCCCGACCGTGGAGTCCGAGGGCGTCGAGCTCGCGCCCCAGGAGTTCACGCCGCTCGTGCCCAAGGTCGAGGCCAAGGGCCTCGGCCCGCAGCGCCCGCAGCGCCTGGAGTACACCGCGCCGACCATCGACGGCGAGGGCGACGTGGTGCGCCGCGGCGAGGACGTCGACGACGTCCCCGAGGTCGGTCCGGACGCCTCGCGCGCCGAGCGCCGCCGCGCCGAGCGCGCCCAGCGCAAGTCCGACCAGCGCCGCAAGCGCTAGCAGCACCTGCGACGAGGGCTGGGACCGCGAGGTCCCGGCCCTCGTCGTTCCCGGGGCCGGGGGCTCAGAGGACGGCGAGACGGGTGCAGCGCCAGCGGCCGTCCCAGCCCTCGAGGCGCACAGCCACCGCGCGCGCTCGGGGCCCGCCGACGGCCACGACCGATGCCTCCACGACGCCGTCGACCGGCTCGGTGACGTGCACGCTGCTCACGGTGCGCCGGGTGCGGGGCACCGGCCGGCCCGGGTCGGCCGCGACATAGCGGGTGAGCTCGCCGTAGACCTCGGGCGTCAGCCATCGGACCAGCTGTTGGCGCGGGCGCTCACGGGCGAGCACCTCGAGCACGGCCTGCACCAGCTGGGCCACCCACGGCCCCGGCTCGGGCAGCGCGGCCGACCCCGTCGGCACCTCGGCGACGGCCGGGTCGGTGCCGTCGTCGGGCGGCTCGCGGTCGACGAGGCGCAGCGAGGGCGCCGGGCGCGGCTCGGCGTCGAGCGCTCCCGGCAGCTGCCACTGCAGGGCGAGGGTGCCCTGCACCCAGTCGGGCCGGGAGCGGGTGCGGATGGTGCGGTGCAGGGAGGGCAGGGGCCGCAGGAGCGGCGCGGTGGTGCTGGTGGTGCGGGGCTGCCGGGGAGCGCGCGGCTCGGGCATGCGGATCACCGTCGATCGGGGTCCAGGGAGTCGGCGGACCACCGGTGCTGGCCGGTCGGGTCCGCGTGGTCGTGGTGCTGCGCCGACGTCCCTGTGCGGCGGGTGGTGCTGGTGGAGCGGCTGGTCGTGGGGTGCGGCGCGCGCAGGCGCTGGCCGACGAGGAGGAGACCGGGGTCGGGGCCGATGAGCGCGCGGTTGGCGCGGTACCACCGCGGCCACTCCGCTGCGATCTCGTCGTCGCTCGCCTGCGGCCCGAGCCGGTCGGCCGCGATCGACCACAGGCACTCGCCCGGGCGGACGACGTGGATCTCGGGCGGCTGCGGCGCCGCAGAGCGCTGGACGGCGCCGGGCCGGTCTGCCGCGGCGGCGGGGGAGCTGGTGGCGGCGGGGGCGGGCAGCGCCGGGGCCGCGGTGGCGGGGGTCGCCGCGGCGGTCAGCGCGGCGGCGCCGGCGAGCGCGCCCCGCACGCCCGTCCGGCGCGCAGCCCCGCCGGCGAGACGACGGGCCCGGCCGCCCGACCTCGCGGCGGCGCGGACGGCGGCGAGGGAGGCCCGGGCCGCCAGCGGAGCCGCCGCCAGCAGGGCAGGAAGGACGACCAGCGCCTCGAGAGCGTCCACCGTTACCTCCCATTGCATGTGTTTGCCTGTGTTTGCCTAGAAGAACGTGTGTTAGGCATCGCCGTCAAGGCGGATCACCCGTGTTGGGGATGGAGCCTGGCATCATCAGGTGCCACATCTGGCTTGACGTGGCATCACTGTGGCATCACTATGGAGCCATGGATCTCACGCCCTTCGTCGCCGGGCTGCACGAGCAGCTCGCCGCCGCTGCGGAGACCGGCGGCCCCGAGGCGCGCCGGCTCGCCGAGCGCCTCAGCACCTCCCTCGACTCCGCCGCCCGCCTCGCCCTGCTCGAGGTGCTGTCCGCGGCCGCGGCCGAGATCACCCAGGAGATCGCGCCCGCCTCGGTGGACGTGCGCCTGCGCGGCCGCGACCCCGAGCTGGTCGTCACCGCGCCGCCGGCGGTCTCGCCGGCGGCGGAGCAGGAGCCCGAGCCCGTCGTCGCGGCTGCCGACGACGCGGCGATGACCCGCATCAACCTGCGGCTCCCGCAGGACCTCAAGGACCGCGTCGAGGACTCCGCCCGCGCGGCCGGCATCTCGGTCAACGCGTGGCTGGTCCGGGCCGCTGCAGCCGCAGCAGCCCGGCCCGCTCCGGCGTCGCCCGCCTCCCGGACCCTCGCGACCGGCGGCGACCGGTTCCGCGGCTGGGTCCGCTGACCCCTCCTCCCTCCCCGCCCCGAGAGGCATCGACATGACCGTCTTCCCCGCACCCGCGCCCGTCCGCGCCCGCATCGAGATCGAGCTCGGCGACATCCGCGTTCTGGCCGCCGACGTCGACGAGGCCGTCGTCGACGTCGTGCCCACCGACCCGGCGGTCGAGAAGGACCACAAGGCCGCCGAGCAGACCCGGGCGACGCTGGTGGACGGCGTCCTCGAGGTGGCCGGACCCCGGCGCCCGGCGATCATCGGCCCGGGCCGCAAGTCCGGCTCGGTGCAGGTGTCGGTCCGCATTCCCGCGGGATCGGCCCTCGAGGCCCGCACCGCGATGGGCCACATCGCCGTCGAGGGCCCGCTGGCGGAGGTGGGCGCCCGCACGTCGATGGGCGACGTCCGCATCGACGACGCCGCCAGCGCCGACATCAGGTCCGGGCTCGGCGATGTGCAGGCCGGCAGCGTCGCCGGCGATCTGCGTGCCTCCACCGGCAGCGGCGAGGTGCGGATCGCACGGGTCGACGGGCAGGCGTTGGTCAAGAACTCCAACGGCCCCACCTGGATCGGCTCGACCGGCGCATCGGCGCGCATCAAGGCGGCCAACGGCGATGTGCGCGTCGACCGCGCGCACGGCGACGTGATGGCGACCTCGGCCAACGGCAGCCTGGCGGTCGGCAGTGCGGAGCGCGGTTCGCTGATGCTCCACACCGCGCTCGGCGCCATCGTCGTCGGCGTGCCCTACGGCACCGCCGCCCGGCTCGACCTCCGGACGTCCTACGGCGCGGTGCGCAACAGCCTCGACCCCGCGGCGTCCCCGGCGGAGGGCGAGCTCACCCTCGAGGTCGACGCCCAGACCGGTGCGGGCGACATCGACGTCGTGCGCGCGTTCGACGACGTGGCCTAGGAGGACCGGATGTCTGCCGCTCCCGCGATCGAGATGCGCGGTCTGGAGAAGTCCTTCGGCGAGGTGGGCGTGCTCCGAGGCGTCGACCTGGTGGTCGAGCCGGGCACCGTCGTCGCCCTGCTCGGGTCGAACGGCGCCGGCAAGACGACCGTCGTCCGAATCCTGGCGACGCTGCTGCACGCCGACGCCGGCAGCGCGAGCGTGGCGGGGCACGACGTCGCGCGCGACCCGGCCGCCGTCCGCAGCGCCATCAGCCTGACGGGGCAGTTCGCCGCGGTCGACGAGATCCTCACCGGGCGCGAGAACCTCATGCTCGTCGCGCGGCTGCGCCGGGTCGCACAGCCGAGAGCGGACGTCGACCGGCTGCTGGCGAGGTTCGGTCTCGTGGACGCCGCCGACCGCCGCACGTCGACGTACTCCGGCGGCATGCTGCGCCGGCTCGACATCGCCATGAGCCTGCTCGGCGATCCGCCAGTGGTGTTCCTGGACGAGCCCACGACCGGCCTCGACCCCCAGGCCCGCCTCGAGGTGTGGGCCTGCGTCCGCGAGCTCGCCGCCGGCGGGACGACCGTGCTGCTCACCACCCAGTACCTCGACGAGGCCGAGCAGCTCGCCGACCGCATCGCCGTCCTGCACGAGGGCCGGATCCTCGTCGAGGGCACGCTCTCCGAGCTGCGGGCGCTGCTGCCGCCGGCCCGGGTGGAGTACGTGGAGAGGCAGCCCACGCTCGAGGAGGTCTTCCTCGCGCTGGTCGCGCCGGGCTCCGACGCCGCCACGAGGGAAGGGGACGGATCATGACCACGGGCGCGCTGCGCGACACCGCGCTGCTCACCGGACGGTCGCTGCGCCACATCTCGCGCAGCCCCGACACGATCATCACCACCACGCTCATGCCGATCGCGTTCATGCTGCTGTTCGTCTACGTGTTCGGCGGCGCGCTCCACGACGGCGACGGCTCCTACGTCGGCTACCTGCTGCCCGGCATCCTCGTCATCACCATCGCGTCGAGCATCAGCTACACGGCGTTCCGGCTCTTCCTCGACCTCAAGGGCGGGATCGTCGAGCGGTTCCAGTCGATGCCGATCTCGCGGTCGGCCGTGCTCTGGTCGCACGTGCTCACCTCGGTCGTCGCGACCCTCGTCTCGCTGGCGGTCGTCGTGGCGGTCGCACTGCTCATGGACTTCCGCTCCGGGGCGGGCCTCGGGGCGTGGCTGGCGGTCGCCGGCATCCTGGTGCTGCTCACCCTGGCGCTGACCTGGCTCGCCGTGATCGCCGGACTGTCTGCGAAGTCCGTCGACGGCGCCAGCGCGTTCTCCTACCCGCTGATCCTGCTGCCGTTCGTCAGCTCGGCGTTCGTCGTCACTGCCACGATGCCGGGACCCGTGCGGGCGTTCGCCGAGAACCAGCCCGTCACGCCCATCGTGGACGCCATCCGCGACCTCTACCTGCAGCAGCCGGTGAGCTCCGACGTCTGGATCGCCCTGGCCTGGTGCACGGGGATCCTCGCCGTCGCCTACGCCGGCGCGATGGCCGTGTACCGGCGTCGCCGGGTCTGACGCGGCTGCCTGATCGGCCCTCCTTCGCCAGGAGTCGCCGCCCGTCCGAGGTCTAGCGTGGAGCGGGGAAGGTCCCCGATCCACGCGATCGGAAGGACGGGAGACATGACCCGTACCCATGTCATCACCGGTGCCGCCTCCGGCATCGGCAAGGCCACGCGCGAGCTGCTGGAGTCCAGGGACGAGCGCGTCATCGGGGTCGACGTGCACAGCACCGACGTCGTCGCCGACCTCTCCACCCCGCAGGGCCGCGCCGCGATGGTGGACGCCGTCGCGCGGCTCGCCGACGGCCGCATCGATGCGATCCACGCTGTCGCCGGCCTCGCCACCCCGACGTCGGCCACGGTGTCGGTGAACTTCTTCGGCATGGTCGCGACCCTCGAGGGCCTGCGGCCGCTGCTCGCGGGGTCGCCCGCTCCTCGCGCGGTGGGCGTCTCGTCCATGGCGTCCCTCATGCCGCTCGACGACGAGCTCGTGGCCCTCATGACCGCCGGCGACGAGGCTGCTGCGGTCGCGCGCGCCGAGGTGCTCGCGAAGGACCCCGCCACGACCGGCCAGCTGATCTACAGCTCGACCAAGAAGGCGTTCTCGCAGTGGATCCGGCGCACTGCCCAGACGGCCGACTGGGCTGGCGCCTCGATCCCGCTCAACTGCGTCGCCCCCGGCGTCATCGCGACGCCGATGACCGAGCAGTACACCGCCACCGAGGAGGCCCGGCACGCCATCCTCGAGATGGTGCCCATGCCGCTGAACGGGATCGCCGAGCCGATCGCGGTGGCGACGCTGCTCGCGTGGCTGACCAGCGAGGAGAACACACACCTGTGCGGCCAGGTCGTCTTCGTCGACGGCGGCAGCGACGTCGTGATCCGCGGCGACTCGACCTGGTGACGGCGATGACGGGGGAGCACGACGACCTCGTGCGCGCGCTCGAGGACGACCTCGCGGCCCTGGCCGCGGCGGACGCCGACCTCGAGCGCGACGCCGAGGTGGCCGAGCGCACGCGCATCGAGCGGTCGGCCGTCACCCTCGCCGACCGCCTGCGCGGCGCTGCCGCTCAGGTGCGGCTGACACTGGTCGGCTCCCTCGACATCGCAGGTGCACCCACCGATCACGGCGACGGCTGGGTGCTGCTCGTCGATGGCCGCGACGAGCACCTCGTGCTGCTGGCGCACGTCGTGCTTGCCCACGGCCTCGGGCCCGCGGGCCCGCCGGCGTCGTCGGCGCTCGACCGGCGCCCGCCCGGCTCCGTGCTGCGGCGGTGGTGCCGCGACCGCAGCGAGGCGGCGCTGCGCACGGCCGACGGCGCCACCGTCCGCGGGCTGCTGCTCGCCTCCTACGCCGACCACGTCGACGTGCGCGAGCTGCACGGAGCCGTCGTGTCGATAGCCGTCGCGCAGCTGGCCTGCGCCACGCGGCGCGCAGCGCTGGGGTGAGCGCGGAGCGTCAGTCGGACGGCGGGGCGTCGTCGTCGGGCCCGGTGCCGAACGGGTGGCTGCGCACGAAGTCGGCGGTCTCGGCGTACATGCGCTGGATGTAGGCCTCGAGCTCGCTGGCCTCGACCCGCCACTGGCCCCGGCCGCCCACCTTGATCGCGGGCAGGTCGCCGCTGCGCACGAGGGCGTAGGTCTGCGACGCCGAGATGTTGAGGGTCTCGGCGACGTCGGCGAGCGTGAGGAACCGGGGAGCCACGGTCAGATCCTCGCATCGGCCGACGGCCACGAGGGTGACGGCACGGCGGCCTGGGGACGACGGAGCCCCGACCCTGGCCCCATGACCGCGACCCTGCCGTCGCCCGGGGCCTCCGGCCTCGAGCCCCCCGAGCCGCTCAAGCCCCTGCGGGCGCTGCGTCTGCGATCCGGGCGCACCGATCTCCGGCTGGCCGCCGGTGTGGGGCTGGTGGTGCTCTCGGTCGTGCTCGGCAGCCGCCTCGTCGCGGCGGCCGACGACCGGGTCGAGGTGTGGTCGCTGCAGTCGTCGCTGTCGGCCGGATCCGTCCTGCGCGCCGACGACCTCGTGCTCGCGCGCGCGGCGCTCGACGACCCGGCGGCCTA
Source organism: Actinomycetota bacterium (assembly GCA_020161245.1). Classification (GTDB taxonomy): domain Bacteria; phylum Actinomycetota; class Actinomycetes; order S36-B12; family CAIYMF01; genus Longivirga. Next base: position 56,208 of record JAIUOK010000015.1, read on the forward strand.
CCTGCCCTCGGACCAGGACGTCGAGGGGATGGTGCTGCAGCGCGACGTCGGAGCCGGCGAGCTGCTGCCCGCGTCGGCGGTGGGGGAGGGGCGCGGCGGCGACCGCCGCCTGGTGACCCTCCCGGTGGACCCCCTGCACGCGCCTCCCGCGCTCGCCCGCGGCGAGCGGGTCGATGTCTGGGTCACGCCGTCCGACGGTGCCTCGCCTGCCGGGCCGGGCGCCGTGCCGGAGCTGGTGCTGTCCGGCGCGCTCGTCGCCGATCCGGGTGCGGGCGACGCCAGCGGCCTCACCGACCAGGTGGGTGTGGTCCTCGATGTCGCCGCGGCCGACGCCGAGCGCGCGGTCGCGGCCGCGCGCGCCGGGGACGTCGATCTGGTGCGGGTGGGCGGCTGACATGGCCGGCGTCCCGGTGCTCGTGCTGCTCGGCCCCAGCGCGTGGGAGGGCCCCTTCGTCGCGGCCCTCGCGCATCCGGCCTCGGGCCTGACCATCGTGCGCCGCTGCCTCGACACCGCCGATCTCCTCGCGGCGGCATCGGCGGGGCTCGGACGGGCCGCCGTCGTGGGCTCCGACGCCCCCCGGCTCGACGCCGACGTGCTGAGCCGGCTCGTCGACACCGGCACGGCCGTCGTCGGCGTGGTGCCGGCGGGCGACTCCGACGCCTCGGCGCGGCTCTCGCGCTGGGGTGCGGCCGCCGTGGTCGAGGCCGATCCCGGCGAGCTCGGAGCGGCCGTGCGAGCGGTCGCCCGTGCCGTGCCCACAGCCGATCGACCCGTCGTCGACGCGGCCAGGTCCGAGCCTGCTGCCGCCGGCCGGGTCGTCGCCGTGTGGGGGCCGGCGGGATCGCCGGGCCGGACGACGGTGGCGGTCGCGCTCGCCGACGAGGCCGCCCGCCTCGACGTGCCCGCGGTCCTGGTCGACGCCGACACCTGGGCGCCGTCGGCGTCGTTCGTGCTCGGCGTCGTCGACGACGGCCCCGGCCTCGCCAGCGCCTGCCGCCGTGCGTCGTCCGGGACCCTCGACGTGCCGGCGCTCGCCGCTCTGGTCCGCGAGGTGCGGCCGGGCCTGCTGCTGCTCCCCGGCATCCCGCGGGCGGGCCGCTGGAGCGAGGTACGGGCGGCCGCGCTGTCCGACGTGCTCGCCGCGGCCCGCGCCCTCGCTCCCCTCGTGGTGGTCGACCTCGCCGCTCCGCTCGAGTCCGACGAGGAGCTGGTCTTCGACACCGCCGCGCCCCGTCGAAACGCTGCAGCCCTCGTGGCGCTCGAGGAGGCCGACGCGGTCGTCGCGGTCGGGGCGGCCGAGCCGCTCGGCGTCGCGCGCCTGGTGCACGCGCTCGCCGAGCTGCGCGACGCCGTCCGCGGCCCGGAGCCCTACGTCGTGGCGACGCGCCTGCGGGAGCAGGCCCTCGGAAGGCGCGGCGAGGCTGCCGTGGCTGAGGCGCTGCGGACCCATGCCGGGGTCGAGCGGCTGTGCGCGGTCCCCGACGACCGGTCGGCGCTCGACGCGTGCCTGCGCCGCGGCCGCACGCTGGCCGAGACGGCGCCCTCGTCGCCCGCCCGGCAGGCGCTGCGCGGCCTGGCCGTCGAGCTGCTGCGCGACCTGGGCCTGCGGCGGCCCGTCGTCCTCGCCGAGGGGGCCTGACGGCTAGCCTCGCGGCGTGACCGATCTCGAGGGCCTCGTCGTCGACTGGGGAGGCGTGCTCACCGGAGACCTGCGCGGCGTCGTCCACCGCTGGGCCGCGGGCAGCGGTTTCGACGTCGACACCTACATCTCCATCATGCGCGACTGGTTCGGCGAGCCGGTCGGGCTCGAGGCGCGCATGAACCCGGTGCACGCCCTCGAGCGCGGCGAGATGACGGTGCCGGACTTCGAGACGAGGCTCGCCGCCGAGATGGAGCGGCGCAGCGGCCAGGCGGTCGACGCCGCCGGCCTGCTCGACCGCATGATCGGCGAGTTCGAGGTGGCCCACGACATGAACGCGCTCGTGCGGCGCGCCCGGCGCAGCGGCCTGCGGACGGGCCTGCTGTCGAACTCGTGGGGCAACGACTACCCGCGCGACGGGTGGGACGAGATGTTCGACGTCGTCGTCATCTCCGGCGAGGTCGGCATGCGCAAGCCCGAGCCCGAGATCTTCGAGCACACCCTCGCGCTGCTCGGCCTGCCGGCCGCCGCCTGCGTGTTCGTCGACGACCTCGCGCCCAACGTGGCGGCCGCGGTCGAGGTCGGCATGGTCGGCGTGCAGCACACGTCGTACGAGGCGACGCGGCTCGAGCTCGAGGCGCTGTTCGGCCGCCCCCTGGGCTGACCAGGACCCCGGCGGCGCCCGGGCAGCCGTGACACGATGGGCGCAGGCGGCCGTCCCAGCGGCTGCGCGGGACCTCGAGGGAGCACGATGGCCGACCGGCTCAGCCCGCTCGACGTGTCGTTCCTCTACCTCGAGGAGTCGACGACGCCGATGCATGTGGGCGGCGTCGCCATCTTCGAGGCGCCCCCGGAGGGCTTCGACCTCGACAAGCTCGTGCGCCTCATCGAGGAGCGGATCGCCCTCGTGCCCCGCTACCGGCAGAAGGTGCGCTGGGTGCCCGGCCGCATCGCCAACCCGGTGTGGGTCGACGACGTCGACTTCGACGTCGCCTACCACGTGCGCCGGTCGGCCCTGCCCCGCCCGGGCAGCGACGCCCAGCTCAAGGACCTCGTCGGCCGGATCATGTCGCGGCCGCTCGACCGCAAGCGCCCGCTCTGGGAGATGTACCTCGTCGAAGGGCTGTCCGGCGGCCGCTTCGCGATCCTCACGAAGACCCATCACGCGATGGTCGACGGCGCCGGCGCCATCGACATCGGGCAGGTGATCCTCGACGTCACGCCCGAGCCGCAGCGCCCGGCGTCGGAGAAGTGGCGGCCGCGGCCCGAGCCCAGCGACGTCGACCTGCTGGCCTCCGCCGTCACCGAGGTGCTGAGCAGCCCGGGCGCCGCTATCGACGCCGTGCGGTCGGGCGCGGTCGACGTCCGCGAGACCACCGAGCGCGTGCTGCGCCGCGCCGCCGGGCTCGCCTCGGCCGCGATGACGATGGCCCGGCCGCCGTCGAGCAACCCGCTCAACGCGCCCATCGGCGAGGCGCGTCGCTTCGGCACGGCCGCCGCGCGGCTCGATGCGTTCAAGGCGATCCGCCGCCACCACGGCGGCACGGTCAACGACGTCGTCCTCGCGGTGGTGTCCGGCGCGCTGCGCGAGTGGATGATGACCCGCGGCGAGTCGGTCTCGTCGCGCACGCAGGTCCGCGCGCTCGTGCCGGTGTCGGTGCGTGTCGGCGAGGAGTCGTCCGGCAACCACATCGCGGCGTTCCTCGTCGACCTGCCCGTGGGCGAGCCCCAGCCGGTCGTGCGCCTGCACCGCATCTCCTACGAGATGGAGCAGCTGAAGTCCACCGGCCAGATGGTGGGCGCCCAGGCGCTGGTCGGCATCGCCGGGTTCGCGCCGTCGACCCTGCACTCCCTCGGCGCCCGCGCCGCCAACGGCCTGTCGCGCCGCATGTTCAACCTCGTCGTCACCAACGTGCCCGGCCCGCAGTTCCCGCTCTACGCCGGCGGGGCCCGGATGCTCGCGGCCCATCCCGTCGTGCCGCTGGCCAAGGGCCAGGCCGTGGCCATCGGCCTCACGTCCTACGACGGCGGCGTGTACTTCGGCCTCAACGCCGACCGCGACGCGATGACCGACGTCGACGTGCTCGCCGAGTGCCTCGAGAGCGCGCTGGCCGAGCTGCTGTCGACGGTGCCGGCGGCCAAGCGCCCCCAGGACGCGCCCCAGTCCCCGGCGGCGAAGCGGGCCGCCGGCAAGCCGCGCAAGCGCGCCGTCGCAGCGCCCGACGCCGGCTCCGTCGTCCGGCCCGCGCAGGTCAGCTCGGCACCGTCGCGCGGGCTGGTCGCCCGGCCTGCGGACCCGCCGTCGAGGCGCGCTGCCGGGTCCGACCCGTCCTGACCGGCATGCTTGTCCCGTGCGCGTCTACCTCCCGCTGACCGTCCAGGGCCTCACCGAGCTGCACCGCACGGGCCGCATCGGCCCGCCGCCGCTGCGCGCCCATGCCGTCACGTCGTCGCTGCGCGCCGACCCCGACTGGACGGGGGCCGACGACGAGGAGCTCGAGTACGCCGCACTGATGGCGGCCGCGTTCGCCTCGCTCGAGCGGATCGCCACGACCGGCGACGCGCCGCGCCGCGTCGTCGTGGCCGCTGACGTCGACGACGCCGCCATCGAGCCCACCGACGACGTCACCGAGGTCGTCGTGACCGCCGACATCCCGCTCGCCCGCTGCCAGGCGGTCCACGTCGACGACGCCGACACCGAGGGCGAGGTGGCCGAAGCAGTGCGCCGCCTGCCGGACGCGACCGCCGGCGACGGCCAGGCGCTCGCCGCCGTGTCGCTCTCGCAGCTCGAGCTGCTCTGGTTCGCCACCCAGGAGATCGGCGACCTGCTCGGCTGACGTCCGGGCTCCTGACGCGTCCCCGGAGTCCCACGACTCCGCCGCGGGTTCGGGGCAGGATGGGAGCCGCGACGGAGCCGGCACCCGGATCCGCGCGACGAGCACGAGAGGCCGGTCCATGGACGCCGTCACGCGCACCCCCGCACCCGTCAACGAGCCCGTCCGCTCCTACGCGCCCGGGTCGCCCGAGCGGCAGTCGCTCGAGAAGCGGGTCGCTGAAATCGCGGGCTCGCGCTACGAGCTCACCTGCACCATCGGCGGGGAGCAGCGCTTCGGCCACGGCGAGGAGATGGACGTCGTGCAGCCGCACGCGCGCCACCACGTCCTCGGCACCCTGCGGGGCAGCACCCACGAGGACGCCCGCGCGGCGATGGACGCCGCCCGCGCCGCCGCGCCGATGTGGCACGACCTGTCCTTCGACGACCGCGCCGCGATCTTCCTCAAGGCGGCCGACCTGCTCGCCGGCCCGTGGCGCGACACCCTCAACGCCGCCACCATGCTCGGCCAGAGCAAGACCTGCTACCAGGCCGAGATCGATTCCGCGTGCGAGCTGATCGACTTCTGGCGCTTCAACGTGTCGTTCGCCCGGCGCATCCTCGAGGAGCAGCCGCAGTCCTCCCCGGGTGTGTGGAACCGCACCGACCAGCGCCCGCTCGAGGGCGTCGTGTACGCCATCACGCCGTTCAACTTCACCGCCATCGCCGGGAACCTGCCGACCGCGCCGGCGCTCATGGGCAACGTCGTCGTCTGGAAGCCGGCGCACACCCAGCAGCTCGCCGCGCACCTGCTCATGCGGCTGCTCGAGGACGCCGGCCTGCCCCCGGGCGTGATCAACATGGTGACCGGCCACGGCGTGGAGACCAGCGAGGTCGTGCTGTCCGACCCCGACCTCGCCGGGATCCACTTCACCGGCTCGACGCGGGTGTTCCAGCACCTGTGGCGCACGGTCGGCGAGAACATCGACCGCTACCGCTCCTACCCGCGCATCGTGGGCGAGACCGGCGGCAAGGACTTCGTCGTGGCGCACCCCTCGGCCGACATGGACGTCCTGCGCACCGCGCTGGTGCGCGGCGCGTTCGAGTACCAGGGCCAGAAGTGCTCCGCCGCCTCGCGCGCGTACGTCCCACGCTCGCTGTGGTCGTCGCTGCGCGACGAGCTGGCCGAGACCGTCGACGGGCTGTCGATGGGCCCGGTCACAGACTTCTCGAACTTCATGGGAGCCGTGATCGACGACCGCGCGTTCGCGCGCGTCACCGGCGCGATCGACCGCGCCAAGGCCGCGCCCGACGCCACGATCATCGCCGGCGGCACCTACGACGACAGCGACGGCTGGTTCATCCGGCCCACCGTCGTCGAGTCGTCCGACCCGACCGCTGAGTGGTTCACCGACGAGTACTTCGGCCCGTTCCTCGGCGTTCACGTGTACGACGACGCGCGATACGACGAGATGCTCGCCCAGATGGAGTCGGTGGCTCCGTACGCGCTCACCGGCTCGATCATCAGCCAGGACCGTGCGGCGGTCGCCCACGCGACCCACGCCCTGCGGTTCGCGGCCGGCAACTTCTACATCAACGACAAGCCCACCGGCGCCGTCGTCGGCCAGCAGCCCTTCGGCGGGGCCCGCGCCTCGGGCACCAACGACAAGGCCGGCGCGCCGCAGAACCTCATGCGCTGGGTGTCGTCGCGCTCGATCAAGGAGACGGCGGTCCCGCCCACCGACTACCGCTACCCCCACATGGGCTGAGCGCCCACGGCTACGCGGCCGCGACCTCCCGCACCCAGAGGTCGCCGTCGCGGTGGAAGCCCACACGCGCGAGGTAGTCGGTCCAGCGCGCGAGCTCGGGGTCGGCGACCAGCCGGGTGAGCCCGTGCTCGCCGAAGACTCCGCTCGTGCCGTACACGAACTGCCCGGGCGAGCAGTCGCGGAACCGCTCGGTGACGTAGTCGAGCTCGACGGTGGCCTGGCCCGCTCCCTCGTCGCGCACGACCACCGCGCCCACGGTCTCAGCCTCGCGCTGCACGAGGAACGCCCACCGCCGTGCATCGTCGGTGGTGGGGACGGCGTAGCCGGGCTGGAACTGGTGGATGTCGTCGAGGTGCACCCCGAGCACGTGGCGCAGGTAGCCGTCCGACGCCGACACCTCCACCACGGAGTACGCCGCGGGGTCGTCGCGCTCGCGCAGCAGGCGGCGCAGCCAGTACAGGTCGATGACCGTGATGACGGCGTTCATCGCCATGAACGGCCAGATGCCCAGCACGCCGTTGTAGACGACGGCGAGCACAGCGCCGGCCAGGTTGAGCACGCGGAAGCGGAGCACGCGCGCCTGGGCGAGGGAGAGGATCACGAGGGCCGAGCCGGCCCAGCCGATGATCTCGAGGAGGAGTCGCACCGGCCCATCATGGCCGTCCGGGACGCCGCTGGGCCCGACCCTGGCGGGTCGGGCCCAGCGGATTGGCTAGCGGTCGGTCAGCAGTTGGCGCCCTGGTTCGAGATGCAGGTGTTCGTCGAGTCGAACACGGTGCTGACGCGCTGGCCGAGCAGGAAGACCACCGCGACGATGATCGCGGCGATGGCGGCGACGAGCAGGCCGTACTCGACGGCCGAGGCGCCCTCGTCGTGGCGGAGCGTGGTGCGGATGCGCTGGAGCATCGGAGTCCCTCCCAGGGTGTCTGCGTCCCGGGAACCCCCCGTGACGGCGACGGAACGGCAGCCGGCCGGGTCCCGTTACAGCCCGTGGCCACGAATCGGCCGTACGGGTGATGGGCGGGTCACTACCCGGCCGCGGCCTCGCCCAACCGCTGCGGAGCGTGGTCGTCCGTGCACGCACGAAGGGCCGCCCCCGAGGGGGCGGCCCTTCGTGTGCGCGGGGCTACGTCAGCAGCCGACGCCCTGCTTGCTGATGCACTTGTTGGTCGAGTCGAACGTCGTGCTGACCCGCTGGCCGAGCAGGAAGACGACGGCGACGATGACGGCCGCGATGGCGGCGACGAGCAGGCCGTACTCGACGGCCGAGGCGCCCTCGTCGTGACGAAGAGCGGTGCGGATGCGCGTGATCATGTGGAACCCCTCCAGATGGTGACAGTGGTCGAGAGCCGCCACCGGAGGTCCCCCACCACCGGCTGCCAACTTCGCTACGAGAGTGCGGTCACGAAGCGTCGCCACGGATCGGCCGAACGGCCGACTGACGGTCATCGGACACGGCAGTCCTCGACGGCACCTATGCCGGTCGCCCGGTCGGGTGACGGCGTCCTGACCTGCGGCAGCGCTCCCCGCAAGGGGGACGGACGGTCACGATCCGGTCGCGGTCAGGCCAGCCGCCCTGCGGCGATCTGCTCCTCCTTGGCCGCAGCCCGCTCGATCTGCTCGGCGGCGAACCGCTCCACCTTGCCGCCGACGAAGGGCACCGACGCCGACACGGACAGCTCGAGCGAGAGCACCGTCCCGGCGCCTCCCGCCTCCAGCCGCATCGGGCCGGTGATCGAGACGGGGGCGCCCTCGAAGCGCACCGACGCCGAGCCGTCGCGCGAGCCGTCCGGCGCGGCGGGGCCGAACGTGCGGGTCTCCACGAGGCGCAGCGTGTCGCCGACGAGGGCCCTGGCATAGGACGGCACCTGCGCGGGAAGGGCGCGGCGGGACTCGACGACGACGCCGCCGTCCGGGCTCGGGGTCACGCTGACCTCGACGTCCTGGCCTCCGGTGCCCTCGCCGACCGCCTGCACGTAGTCGGGGTCGGTGAGCAGCGCACCGGCGGTCTCGGGGCCGGCGGGCAGGTCGAGTCGTACGGACAGGCTCGTGGCCACGGTCATCCTCCGGTTCGGACGGTGGGGAGACCTCAGGATGCCGCATCGGACGGTCGTGGTGCCGTCGTGGGCCCCGTGACCGGTCTACTGTGAGCGAGGCCGCACAACGGCGTGCGGCCGATGAGTGCGAGGACGGACTTCGTCGTGCCCGACAACGTCGACCCCCTGCTGACCGACGACCTCTCCGCCGGCGTCCCGGCGGCGCCGCCCGGGGGCCTCGCCCCTGTCGTCGCCGCCCGGCGGCTCGAGGAGGCCAAGCAGGACCTGCTCGAGCGGGCAGCGGCCACCGCTCCCACCTCGGCCCACACGCCGGACCTCGAGCACCTCGTCGCCCGCTACTACCGGCACGTCGCGCCCGAGGACCTCGTGGGCCGCGACCCGGTCGACGTGCTCGGCGCGGTGGTCTCGCACCGCAGGGCCGCGGTCTCCCGGCCGCAGGGCACCGCCGTCGTGCACGCGTTCACGCCGACGGTCGAGGGCCACGGCTGGTCGGCAGGCCACTCCGTCGTCGAGATCATCACCGACGACATGCCGTTCCTCGTCGACTCGGTGACGGCGTCGCTGCAGCGCCAGGGCCGCGCGATCCACCTCGTGATCCACCCGCAGATGGTCGTGCGCCGCGATGTCGTCGGCGCGCTCGAGGAGATCCTCGACGTCGACGACGACGACACCGAGGTGCCTGCAGGCGCGACGGTCGAGTCGTGGATGCATGTCGAGATCGACCGCGAGACCGACGAGGGCGACCTCCGCCTGATCGAGCGCGAGCTCGACGCCGTGCTGCGCGACGTCCGCGAGGCCGTCGAGGACTGGCCCCGGATGATCGCGCGCGCCACCGAGGTGGCCGACGAGCTCGAGGCACGCCCGCCGGCCACGGTGGAGGCGGGCGAGACGTCGGAGTCGGTCGACCTCGTCCGCTGGCTCGTCGACGACCACTTCACGTTCCTCGGCTACCGCGAGTACGTGCTGTCGGTCGACGGCGAGTCGCTCGACCCGGTCCCGGGAACCGGGCTCGGCCTCCTGCGCTCGGACCGCCCCGCGAGCCAGGGCTTCGCCAAGCTCTCGCCCGAGGTGCGGGCCCGGGCCCGCGAGCCGAAGGTGCTCGTGCTCACCAAGGCCAACAGCCGGTCGACCGTGCACCGCTCGACCTACCTCGACTACGTCGGCGTCAAGGTGTTCGACGAGTCCGGTGCGGTCGTGGGGGAGCGCCGCTTCCTCGGCCTCTACACCTCCACCGCCTACACGCAGTCGGTGCAGAGCATCCCGGTGCTGCGGCGCAAGGCCGAGCAGGTCCTGGAGAGCTCCGGCTTCCGCTACGACGGCCACTCCTACAAGGACCTCCTGCAGGTCCTCGAGACCTACCCGCGCGACGAGCTGTTCCAGACCGAGGTCGAGGAGCTCACCGACATCGCCCTGTCGGTGATGAACATGCAGGAGCGCCGCCAGACGCGGCTGTTCATGCGTCGCGACCGCTACGGCCGCTTCGTGTCGTGCCTGGTCTACCTGCCTCGCGACCGCTACACCACCGCCGTCCGCCTGCGTATCGCCGACGTCCTCAAGGAGGAGTTCGGCACCGACCTCGTCGACTACACCGCGCGCGTGTCGGAGTCGATGCTGGCGCGCCTGCACTTCGTCGTCCGGATGAAGCCGGGCATGGCGCTGCCGGTCGTCGAGCACGACGGCCTCGAGCTGCGGCTCGCCCAGGCCACCCGCTCGTGGGAGGACGAGTTCGCCTCGGCGCTCGTCGACCAGGTGGGCGAGGAGGAGTCGGCGCGCCTGCTCAAGGTCTACGGCGACGCGTTCCCCGAGGCCTACAAGGAGGACTTCCCGGCGCGCACCGGCGTCATCGACCTGCGCCACCTCGAGGGCCTCGCCGACAGCGGCGACGTCGCGCTCAACCTCTACGAGCCGCACGCGGCCGGCCCGGGCGAGCGCCGCTTCAAGATCTACCGCCGCGGCGAGGCCATCTCGCTGTCGACCGTGCTCCCCGTTCTGCAGCGCATGGGCGTCGAGGTCATGGACGAGCGGCCCTACGAGGTCGAGACGCCCGGCACCACGATGTGGGTCTACGACTTCGGCCTGCGCCTCGACGGCCAGGCCTTCGAGCTCACCACCCTCAAGCCGCGCTTCCAGAAGGCGTTCCTCGCGGCATGGACCGGGCGGGCCGAGGCCGACGGCTTCAACGCGCTCGTGGTCGCAGCCGGGCTCGGCTGGCGCGACGCGATGGTGCTGCGCGCCTACGCCCGCTACCTGCGCCAGACCGGAACGGCGTTCAGCCAGGAGTACCTCGAGCAGTGCCTCGTCTCCAACGTGGCCATCACCCGGCTGCTCGTGCAGCTGTTCGAGGCCCGGTTCCTGCCCGGCTTCGAGGGCGACCGCCAGGCACGCACCGAGAAGCTGCGCGACGACGTGCTCGCGGCGCTCGACGGCGTCACCAGCCTCGACCAGGACCGCATCCTGCGCTCGTTCCTCGCCGTCATCATGGCCACGCTGCGCACCAACTTCTTCCAGTCCGACGCCGACGGCATGCCCAAGAGCTACGTCAGCTTCAAGCTCGACCCGGCGCAGGTGCCCGACCTTCCTGCGCCCCGGCCGAAGTTCGAGATCTGGGTGTACAGCCCGCGCGTCGAGGGCGTGCACCTGCGCTTCGGCTCCGTCGCCCGCGGCGGGCTGCGCTGGTCGGACCGCCGCGAGGACTTCCGCACCGAGGTCCTCGGGCTGGTCAAGGCGCAGATGGTGAAGAACGCCGTCATCGTGCCCGTGGGCGCCAAGGGCGGCTTCGTCGTCAAGGTGTCGCCGGATCCCTCGGTCGACCGCGACGCGTGGCTGGCCGAGGGCATCGCCTGCTACCGCACCTTCATCTCGGCTCTGCTCGACGTCACCGACAACCTCGTGGCCGGCGAGGTCGTCCCGCCCGCGGACGTCGTCCGCCACGACGGCGACGACCCCTATCTCGTCGTCGCCGCCGACAAGGGCACGGCCACCTTCAGCGACATCGCCAACGACGTCGCGGGGCAGTACGGCTTCTGGCTCGGCGACGCGTTCGCCTCGGGCGGCTCGGCCGGCTACGACCACAAGGCCATGGGCATCACCGCCCGCGGCGCGTGGGAGTCGGTGAAGCGCCACTTCCGCGAGCTCGGCCACGACACGCAGACGCAGGACTTCACCGTCGTCGGCGTCGGCGACATGAGCGGCGACGTGTTCGGCAACGGCATGCTGCTCTCCGAGCACATCCGGCTCGTCGCGGCGTTCGACCACCGCCACGTCTTCCTCGACCCGTCGCCCGACGCCGCGACGTCGTACGCCGAGCGCCGGCGCCTCTTCGACCTGCCGCGCTCGAGCTGGGCCGACTACGACCAGGCGCTCATCAGCGAGGGCGGCGGCGTCTATCCGCGCTCGGCGAAGTCCGTCCCCGTCAGCCCGCAGGTGCGCGAGGTGCTCGGCCTGCCGGCCGGCGTCGACAAGCTCACCCCTGCCGAGCTGCTCAAGGCGATCCTGCAGGCGCCCGTCGACCTGCTGTGGAACGGCGGCATCGGCACGTACGTGAAGTCCTCGCGCGAGAGCAACGCCGAGGTGGGCGACAAGGCCAACGACTCGATCCGCGTCGACGGCGCCGCGCTGCGCTGCCGCGTCGTCGGCGAGGGCGGCAACCTCGGCTTCACCCAGCTCGGCCGCATCGAGGCGTCGCGCTCCGGCGTGCGCATCAACACCGACGCGATCGACAACTCCGCCGGCGTCGACACGTCCGACCACGAGGTCAACATCAAGATCCTGCTCGACCAGGTGGTGCGCGACGGCGACCTCACCGCCAAGCAGCGCAACTCGCTGCTGGCCGAGATGACCGACGAGGTCGGCGCGCTCGTGCTGCGCGACAACTACGAGCAGAACATCCTGCTCGGCAACGCCCGCGTGCAGTCGTACTCGATGCTGCCGGTGCACCAGCGGTTCATCCGGTCGCTGGAGGCGCGCGGAGAGCTCGACCGGTCGCTGGAGTTCCTGCCGTCCGATTCCGAGATCGACGCCCGCCGCTCCGCGGGGGAGGGCCTGAGCTCGCCGGAGTTCGCCGTCCTGGTCGCCTACTCGAAGATCACGCTCACCGACGACCTGCTCGAGACGCCGATCGCCGACGAGCCGTTCTTCGGCCGGGTGCTGCGCGAGTACTTCCCGCAGCCGATCGTCGAGCGCTTCGGCGGCCTGCTCGACACGCACCCGCTGCGTCGCCAGATCATCACCACCGTCGTCGTCAACGACATGGTCAACCGCGGCGGCATCACCTTCGCCTACCGCGCCGGCGACGAGACCGGCGCCGGTCCGGTGGAGGTGACCCGCGCCTACTCGGTGGCCCGCGAGGTCTTCGACCTGCCGAGCTTCTGGCGCCGGGTCGAGGCCCTCGACAACCAGGTGCCCACCGCGGCGCAGTGCGCGCTGTTCCTCGAGTCGCGCCGTCTGCTCGACCGCTCCACGCGCTGGGTGCTCACCTCGCGCGGCGGCCGGGTCGACGTCGAGTCCGAGATCGAGCGCTTCCGCGAGGAGGTTCGCCGGCTCACCCCGCTCGTGCCCGAGATGATCGTCGGCATCGAGCACGACCGCCTCATGGCCCGCGCCGCGGAGTTCCGCGCGCTCGGGGCGCCCGAGGACATCGCGGTCGAGGCGGGCGCGCTGCTCGACGCGTTCGGCCTGCTCGACGTCGTCGAGGTGGCGCAGGCGACCGAGACCGACGCCGAGGAGGTGGCGCGGCTCTACTTCGTGCTCTCCGAGCGCTACGAGGTCGACCGGATGCTCACCCGCATCACGCACCTGCCGCGCGACGACCGCTGGAGCGCGCTGGCCCGTGCCGCTCTGCGCTCGGACCTCTACGGCGCCCTGCGCGACATGACCCGCCGCGTCATCATCACCACGTTCGGCACGACCGACCCGATCGAGCGCGTCGAGCAGTGGGAGTCGCAGCAGGCCGAGGGCCTCGCCCGAGCGCGGGCCACCCTCGACGAGATCGCCAGCATGGAGCAGTTCGACCTCGCCACCCTCTCGGTAGCCCTCCGCACCATCCGAACCCTCGTAGCCCAAGGCAGCTGACAGAGCGAGGACCGGGGCGAAACCCCGGTCCTCGCTGCTTCCGCGGGAGCCCGCCCCGACGACGTGAAGCGACGTCGTCACCTCATCGGCACCGACGGCGAAGCCAAGGACCCGGGCGCGGGGCGTCAGCCCCTCTGCCCGGGTCCGCGAGAGTCCTCACCCCCACGGATCCCGCCCTCCCAAGAGGAACCAGAAGCCCGAGGAGGGGGCGGGGGGTGTCCCGGCCGGGGCGATCAAGCCTGCCGCGCACCGGACGGGACCACCCCCGCCCCCTCCGGACCCCACCCCGACGCAAGCGTCATGCGCCAGACCGACAGGCAGACAAGGACGCGGCGCGACGGACGCAGCAGGCGGTCGGCACGGCACAGGTGGTTGGATCGCCGCATGAGCGATGTGCGGTCCCGGTTCCCCGGGCTCTCCGATGGCTGGGTGCGCTTCGACGGGCCGGCGGGAACGCTGCCGGTCGACACGTGCGTCGACGCGATCGCCGACTACATGCGCTCGAGCGCACCGGCCAACGTGGGCGGTGTGTTCGAGGCGAGCGAGCGCTCCGGCGCGGTGGTCGACGAGGCTCGCGCGGCCGTCGCTCGGATGGTCAACGCGCAGCCGGAGCAGGTGGTGTTCGGGCCGAGCACGACGAACCTGATGTTCGCGTTCACCCGGGCGCTCGCGCGCACCTGGGAGGCCGGCGACCGCATCGTCTGCACGCAGCTCGACCACGACTCCAACGTCAGCCCGTGGCTGCAGGCCGCCCGCGACGCCGGGGCCGCCGTCGAGATGCTCGAGGTCGACCCCGTCGACGGCACGCTCGACGTCGAGCCGCTCGCCAAGCTCTGCGCCGACGGCCGGGTGCGCTGGGTGGCGATCTCCGGCGCCAGCAACCTCACCGGCCACGTGCCGGACCTGAAGCGCGCGGTCGAGATCGCGAAGCAGTACGGCGCCCGGGTGCTCGTCGACGGCGTCGCACGGGTGCCGCACCTGCCCACCGACGTCGAGGCGCTGGGCATCGACGTGCTGTCGACGTCGCCCTACAAGTGGTACGGCCCGCACGCCGGCTGCCTGATCGTCCGCAACGGGCTCCTGCAGGAGATCGAGCCCTACCGCGTGCGCCCGGCCGACTACGACGGCCCGCCGCGCTGGGAGACCGGCACGGCGCAGATCGAGCTGCTCGCAGGCATCACGGCCGCGGCGGAGTTCATGCTCGAGACGCCGATCGCCGAGGAGGCCGAGCGCGAGACGCGCCTGCTGGCGCTGCTGCAGGAGGGCCTGTCCGACATCAGCGGGGTCACCGTGCGCGGCCCATCGGTCACCCCGGACCGCGCGCCCACGCTGGTGTTCACGGTGGAGGGCCACCATCCCGACGCCGTCGCCGCGCACCTCGCGTCGCGCCGCATCGCGGTGTGGAGCGGCGACAACTACGCCCAGGAGCTCGTCGACGCGTGGGGCCTGCGCGAGACCGGCGGCGTCGTGCGCGCCGGCGTCGTCCGCTACACGACGGCCGACGATGTCGTCGCGCTGCTGCAGGGCGTGGCCGCGCTGACGGAGGGCTGATGGCCGACCTGTCCTGGCAGGAGGTCGCCGACGCGTTCGAGGGCGTTCGCAACTGGTGGGTCGCGACGTCGGGCCCGGCGGGTCCGCACTCGGTACCGGTGTGGGGCGTCGTCGTCGACGGCGTGCTGACCTTCTACGGCCAGGAGTCGGCCGTACGGTCGCGCAACCTCGCGGCCGACCCGCGGATCGTGCTCCACCTCGAGGACGGCGAGACGCCGATGATCGTCCACGGCACAGCCGCGCCCACCGGCCTGCTCGAGGACCGCACCGACCTCGAGGGCCGCTACTCCGCGAAGTACACCTGGCCCACCGACGCCGAGTACCTGCCCGGCGCCGAGGGCATGGAGGGCACGCTCGTCTACGAGGTGTCGCCGACCAAGGCGATGACCTGGACCGTGACGGCGTCCGACCAGTGGGAGACCCGGCGCTGGACGCCGTGAGGCGGCGAGCCTGCCGGGCGCAAGGCCCCTTGCGCCCCGTAGCCTTCGCGGCGTGAGCGCACCCGATACGACCCCGCGGCCCGACGGCTCGGTGCCGATCAAGCTGCTGCACGACCGGATCCTGGTCCGCGTCGACGAGGACGGCGAGCGCCGCTCCGGCGGCGGCATCCTCATCCCGGCCACCGCGCAGGTCGGCCGCCGGCTGGTGTGGGCCAAGGTCGTGGCGATCGGGCCCAACGTGCGCACGATCGAGGTGGGCGACCAGGTGCTCTTCGACCCCGAGACCCACCCGGAGGTGGAGATCCAGGCCGCCGAGTACGTGCTGCTGCGCGAGCGCGACATCCACGCGCTCGCCGCCCACCGCGTCAGCGGCGACGCCGCACCCGGGCTGTACCTGTGACCCAGCGCTTCGCAGGCCGCGTCGCCGTCGTGACGGGCGCCGGCTCGGAGTCGGGCATCGGCTTCGCGGTGGCGCGGCGGATCGTGGCCGAGGGCGGGCGCGTCGTGCTCGGGGCGACGTCCGAGCGCGTGCACGACCGGGCCGCCGAGCTCGGCGCCGATGATGCCGTCGGCGTCGTCGCGGACCTCACCGTCGACGGCGCTGCCGACCAGCTGGTCTCGGCCTCGCTCGAGCGGTGGGGACGCCTCGACATCCTGGTCAACAACGCCGGCATGACATCGGTGGCGGGCGGCTGGGACACCGACGCCGAGGTCGCCACGACCACGCTCGCCGACTGGGACTCCGCCATCAGCCGCAATCTCGGCACCGCGTTCCTGGCATCGCGCGCCGCCGTGGCGCCGATGCGGGCCCAGGGCTACGGCCGCATCGTCACCGTCGCGTCCACCACGGGCACGATCAACGCGATGCCCGGCCAGGCCACCTACACCGCCGCCAAGGCAGCGCAGGTGGGGCTGGCGAAGGCACTGGCGCTGGAGGTCGTGCGCGACGGCATCACCTCCAACGTCGTCGCGCCCGGCTACGTCGCCACCGGCTCGCAGCTGGAGTTCGAGGCCGCGGCTGCGGCGGCGGGCCCGGCGGGGCGCAGCGCCACGCCTGACGAGGTCGCCTCGGCGGTCGCGTTCCTGGCCTCGGAGGAGGCGTCGTTCATCACCGGGGCGGTGCTCGTCGTCGACGGCGGGCACGGCCTGCCCGAGACCTGGCCGGCGGGAGACCCGTCATGAGCGGGGTGCGTGCGGGGATCCGGCTCGGGGTGGCCGGGCTGTTCGTCGCGTCGGGCGCGCTGCACCTGGTGCGGCCGGAGGCCTTCGACGCCTTCATCCCCGACTTCGTCCCGGCTCAGCGCGCGGTCAACGCCGCGGCCGGCGTCGCCGAGATCGTCTGCGCCTACGGGCTGGTGCGCCGGCGCGCCTGGGCGGGCCCGGCGTCCGCCGCGCTGCTGCTGGCGGTGTGGCCGTCCAACCTCGCCTTCGCCGTCGGCGTCACGCAGGAGCAGGGCGCGACGTCGCCGCTGGGGCTCGTGGCCTGGGCCCGGATGCCCCTGCAGATCCCCATGATCTGGGCCGTGCTGGCGCCGGTCGACCAGCTCGGGGCGGGGCGCCGGGAGGCGGCCCCCTGAGGCCGAACGTACCCTCGTAGACGTGATCACCCTCGCTGCCCTCGCGGAGCTCGTCCGCGACCATGGCGACCCGCTCGCGCACGCGGTCGCCCCGGTCGTGCTCGACGGCCGTGCGATCGACACCGACGCCGAGCCCGTGGTGATGGGCAGCCTCAACCTCTCCCGCGACTCGACCTACCGCGACAGCATCGCCGTCAGCACCGAGTCGGCCGTGCGCCGCGGGCGCACGATGGCCGCGCAGGGCGCCCACATCGTCGATATCGGTGCCGAGTCGACCAACGGGTCGGCGTCGCGCGTCGACATCGACCGCCAGATCGACCTGCTGGTGCCGGTGATCGAGCGTCTGGCCGACGACGGCGTCGTCGTGTCGGCCGAGACCTACGACGCCGAGATCGCCGAGGCCGCGATCAAGGCCGGCGCGGGCGTCATCAACTTCACCGGCGCCGACCAGCAGGACGAGGTCTTCCGCCTGGCAGCGGAGTCAGGCGCCGCCCTGGTGCTCTGCTACGTGCGCGGCTCCGACGTCCGCCAGGTGACCGACGTGGTCGAGGGCGACGACGCGCTCGACGAGCTGCTCGCCCACTTCCGCCCGCGCGTGGCCGCCGCCCGCGAGTCCGGCGTCGACAACCTCGTCGTCGACCCGGGCCTCGGCTTCTTCTACGGCAACCTCACGACGCCGAGCGTGCGCGTGCAGCATCAGACCCGCGTGCTGCTGCAGACCTTCCGGCTGCGCGAGCTCGGCGCGCCGGTGTGCCACGCCGTACCCCACGCGTTCGACCTGTTCGAGGACCAGTTCCGCTCGGCCGAGCCGATGTTCGCCGTGCTGGCCCGGCTCGGCGGCACCGGGGTGATCCGCACGCACGAGGTGCCGCAGGTGCGCGCGGTGCTCGGCGCGCTGCAGACCCTCGACGTCCGCGCCTAGTCAGAGCCCCAGGCCGCCGCCGGCCCCGGACGCGCCACGGGCCCCGGTCGCTTGCGCGGCCGGGGCCCGGGCGGTGCAGAGCCCCCGCGGTCGGGGGCGTCGCGAGGGCTCTGCGTTTCGGAGGGGTTCCACCTGTGACGACGAACGTCGTCAGGCGGAGGTTCCCGAGGTGCTCGGCGACTGCGAGGGCTTGCCGCCCGGGCCGTCGCCGTCGCGGTCGAAGCCCTTGCCGAAGGCCGCGGTGTCCGCGATTCGGGTGGCGGTGGCCGTCGAGCCGGACTCCTTGGCCATGACGACGACGTCGGCGCCGGCCTTGATGTCGGCGATGGCGCCGCCGCGGTTGACCTTCGTGTCCGCGTCTACGGCGTAGGTCTTGCTGTAGCCGTCCTCGGACTTCACGGTGATCGAGGTTGACGACACCGCCGTGACGACGCCCCGCTGCATGAGGACGGTGACGTAGCCGTCGCCGTTCGGGTCCTTGACCACGAACGAGCCGTGGATGCCCATGCCCATGCCGCGCATACCGAAGCCGCCGTGGCGGCCGCCGTCCTTGCCGGGGGCGCCGGGCATGCCCTGGCCGGGCTGGCCGTAGCCCTGGGGCCCGTCGCCGTCCCGGTCGCCGCCGGGCAGGCCCGGCATGCCGTAGCCCGGACCGCTGCCGCTGGGGGAGGGCGACGGGTCGGACGCTGCCGCGTAGGTGGCCCCGGCGACGCCGAGGGCGGCGATCCCGATGGCCGCCACCGCGACGCCGGTGCCGATGCGCCGGCTGCGGCCGGTGCCGCCGTCGGTGACGACCTCCTGCTGCCCGAGCTCGGGGCCGGGCGGCGGAGTGAAGCCGGGCCGCTGCTGCTCGTCGCCGTTGCCGTCCATGCGGGCCTCCTCGTGGGGTCGCGGGCGGGCGCGCCGAGGGGCGCCCAGTCGGAGGATGCACGACGAAGTTATGAGCAGCCTGAGAACGCGGGCTCGGGCGTACCCCGGGCGGGTGAAACCTGTGCCCCGTAGCGTGCGGGCATGGATCTCGACGCCGCCCTCGCCTTCGCCCGCGACCATCGACGCGCCGTGCTCATCACGCTCAAGGCCGACGGCCGCCCGCAGAGCTCCAATGTCACCCAGTGGACCGACGACGCCGGCGTCGTGCGCGTCTCGCTGACCGATGAACGGGCCAAGACCCGCAATCTGCGCCGCGATCCGCGGGTGTCGCTGCATGTGGTCGCGGAGGACTTCTGGTCCTACGTCGTGCTCGAGGGCGAGGCCGACCTCTCGCCCGTGGCCGAGGAGCCCGACGACGCGACCGTCGATGAGCTGGTCGACTACTACCGGTCGATGTCGGGCGAGCACCCCGACTGGCACGACTACCGGCGCGCGATGGTGGCCGACCGCCGCCTGGTGCTGCGTCTGCGGCCCACCTACGCCTACGGGATGCTCCCGCGCGGCTGAGCCCGGACGCAGGAGCACCGGCCGTCCTGCGCGGACGGCCGGTGCTCCCTCGGTGGAGGACTCAGGAGTTGAACCTGACAAGGCGCCCCTCGTGCGCATCCCCCTCGTGGTCCCGACAGTAGGCGGCGTCGGAGGGTCGATCAACCGCCGCGTTACCGTTGCACGCCGCCACGATCCGCCGATGCGCGCCGCTGCCCACGGCTGCTGGTGTCGAATCGGCGTATGGACGCCGACGAGATCCGCAGCAGGTTCCTCGAGTACATGGCCGGGCGCGGCCACGCGGTGATCCCGCGGGCCCCGCTGATCCCCCGCGACGACCCGACGACGCTGTTCACCGGCAGCGGCATGCAGCCGCTCCTGCCGTACCTGCTCGGGCAGGACCATCCCGAGGGCTCGCGGCTGGCCGACAGCCAGACCTGCCTGCGCGCGCAGGACATCGAGGAGGTCGGCGACAGCCGGCACACGACGTTCTTCGAGATGCTCGGCAACTGGAGCCTCGGCGACTACTTCAAGGACGTCCAGATCCCGCAGTTCTGGACCTTCCTCACCGAGAGGGTCGGGCTCGACCCGGCGCGGATCTACGTCTCCTGCTTCATCGGCGACCCGGAGAACGGCATCCCCAAGGACACCGAGTCGGCCGCCATCTGGACCTCGCTGTTCGCCGGCGCCGGCATCGTGGCCGACCAGGCCGACGCCGACACGGAGGAGAACGCCTCGGCCCACGGCACCGGCGGCGCCCGCATCGTCTTCTACGGCAAGAAGAACTGGTGGTGCCGCGGCGGAACGGCCGCCGAGATGCCGGTGGGGGAGCCGGGCGGGCCCGACACCGAGGTGTTCTACCTGTTCCCCGACGTCGAGCACGACCCCGCTTTCGGCGCGCACTGCCACCAGAACTGCGACTGCGGCCGGTTCCTCGAGATCGGCAACTCCGTGTTCATGGAGTACCGGCGCACCGAGAGCGGCTTCGAGCCGCTGCCGCGCCGTAACGTCGACTTCGGCGGCGGCCTGGCCCGCATAGCGGCGGCGGCCATGGACACCAGCGACGTCTTCCGGATCGGCCTGCTGTGGCCGATCGTCGAGCGGCTCGAGGAGCTGTCTGGCCGCCGCTACGACGATGAGAAGGAGGCCATGCGCGTCATCGCCGACCACCTGCGCGGTGCGACGTTCCTCGCCGTCGACGGCGTGAGGCCGAGCAACAAGGCCCAGGGGTACGTGATGCGGCGGCTGATCCGGAGGGCGGCCCGCTACGCCTTCGACCTCGGCCTGGAGGACAACTTCTTCCCCCAGATCGTGCCGACCATCGCCGGCATCTACACCCACGACTTCCCGGAGGTGGCGAGCAGCACCGACGAGGTGGTGGCGGTGCTCGCGAAGGAGGAGCAGGCCTTCCGGCGGTCGCTGCGCAAGGGCATCAAGCAGCTGGGGGGCTATGCGCGGACCGGTGTCACGGGGGTCGAGCTGTTCGTGCTCTACGACACCTTCGGCTTCCCCGTGGAGCTGAGCACTGAGGAGGCCCGGCGCAAGGGGATCGCGGTGAGCGACACCTGGCGGGAGGAGTTCGACGCCCAGATGGAGGCCCAGCGGGCCCGGTCGCGAGGCTGAGCGCGCGGCTCGGACAACGGACGAGGCCCGGTCCTGGTGGACCGGGCCTCGTCGCACGTACGCCGCGTAGGACTTGAACCTACAACCCGCGGATTAAGAGAGGGCTCGGAGGGCATTCGACGGGGGTCCCGAAAGTGCATTTCCGCAGGTCAGACGGCATATGCGCACGTCGGCGACCAAGCCCGAATCGGCCGGAACTGCTGACAATTGCAACCAGAATGGCACCAATGATCTTGCTGTTTCTGGCCGTTCGCGGAGCTGATCAGGCGGTGCGAAGACGGGCCGCGTGGCGTCACGGATGACGTTGGTGAAGGCGGAGTGATCGGTGTCGGCGAGCCTGCGCGGGGCGGCCTGGAGCGCGGGGTCGAGGCGGACCTGGACCACCCCAGAGCGCGGTGCAGACAGTCCGTCATCTCGTCCGCCGTGTTGGACGAGCCAAGGAATGGCGTCAGCGTTGTCGCCGGTGCCGTCCGTCATCTCGTCCGTCGCCGGCCACTGTCGGCTCACCGACGACCACGAGCCGGTCATCGCAGGGGAGAGGCCTCGCAAGGACCGTCCGCCTGGTCCGTCAGCGTCCGGTAGGCACCAAGGATCGGCGATTCTCCGGGTCGAATGTTGCGCGTCGTCCACAGCTCTCAAGCTCACGCGTTCTCCGCCCGAAGAGCAGAGCGAATGGTTGGTCGAATGACCGATCAGCAGCGTGTGCACGAGTGCGGAGACCCTGATTGTCTCGTCGAGTCCGTCGCCTCGTTGCGATCGCAAATCGAAGATCTGGTCATCGCGCTTGCCGACGCGATGAGTTGGCCCGATGACTTGGTCGTGCTGGTCAGTGTCAGAGCATTCCTGACCTTGCGCGACGTCCAACAGGAGCTCGACTCATCGGTCCTCTCGAGGTGTCGCGCGTAACAAGGTGGGACGCGGTAGTCCTTCAACGCTTGCTCGGACTTCCGCGTGCGCGCCGATCGTCTGGCCTTGCGCCTGTGCACGCCGCTGCGGCGGGGCCAGTCCGCGACAACGCGCGTTGTCATCCGTAGGAGCCAGACGAGTATCACGTGGTCCGCCGGTCTGGGGCGAGACATCTCTGGTGTCGCCGTCGTCGGACGCGGCGGATCTGCATAGCCTTGCCGTGAACGATGGCCAAGATCAGCATGCTGGACTCCTTGTCCCAGTGGCTCAACGCGAAGCCAAGTACGCCTAGGCCATCCCCGATTGTGTGGACGAGAAGGACCCGACGAAGATCGATCGCGACGCCGTGCTGCGAAACACGCAGGCGCGGGTCAACGCCAACAAGCGTCGCGAGGAGTGTCCGCATCACTGGCTCGGCAACTCCGACTGACCTTCGAGCCGGCGATCTGCTTGTGGACTACGTCAGCGCCAAGAGTGGCGTTCGGGAAGGTGCGGCGATCACCGAACGCGGGCCGGGATCGACCCGTACCCTCGACCTCGTGACGATCGACTCCGCGGTTCTCGCTGCCACTGCGGTGAGGGAAGGTGATGTGGTCGCGCTCAAGGCATTGTTGCAGCAGCAGCCGGACCTTGCCGTGACTCGCCTCGGTGATGCCGACGCCGGACGCACCCTCCTGCACGTCGCCACCGACTGGCCCGGACACGCGCCGAACGTAGCCACGACTATCCACGTCCTCGTGATTTCCGGTGCAGACGTGAACGCCGCCTTCCACGGCGCGCACGCTGAAACGCCGCTGCATTGGGCTGCCAGCTGCGGCGACGTTGCCGCGATCGATGCTCTGCTCGACTTCGGCGCGAACATCGACGCCCCTGGCGGCTCCGTCGGTGACGGGACGGGCACGCCGCTGTTTGACGCGACTGTGTTCGGGCAGTGGGCCGCCGCCGTCCGCTTGGTCGAACGGGGCGCGTCAACGGGCGGCTGGGAGGAGGCAGTGTTGGGGCTGACCGACTCTCTCGCCGAGCGACTCGGTTTCGGCACCGTCACGCAGAGGGATCTCGACGATTGGTTCTGGGCCGCGTGTCACGGTGGTGAGCGGGGCACCGCCGAGTTGCTGCTGTCTGCTGGCGCCGATCGGGTCCGGCCAGCTGACTGGGACGGCTTTACCCCGCTCGACGCTGCCCTGCGATCGGCTGCGGCGGGAACGCCTGGGGCAGATGAGGTCGTCGGCTGGCTGCGGAACCGGGGCGCGGGACCTGCCACCGCGCCCTATGGTCGGCTCGGCTGACGGGGCGCCCCTGGGGTCAGGCCATGGCGCGGTCCGCCGGCGATGACGGCGACCGAGTCGAGCAGCTCGCCCAGTATCGCGAGCTAGGCTCGCGCACGTTAAGGCTCTCGAGGGCGCCGTCGCGCAGTACGAGCGGGCCGCTGAAGTTCGTCACCAGGCGGGCGGCCGCGAACGCGAGCGCTCAGACCGGTCAGGGAGTTGCACAATGCCCCCGCGGCCGTCGCTCAAGCGCGCCCAGAAGGGGCGGGGTGACCACCCCGCTCACCCATCTGGCTGCCCCGCGTCGCCGGTCTCGACGAGCCCTGTCCGCCTGGAGGCGTCCGAGATAGTGACTGCGGGGGCGCAGCAGTCATCGGTTGCGGTCGAGGCCTCTCCGCTTGTCCACGCCGGGTGTGCAGGGCGAATCCGGGCCTTGCGGTGGTGGACGACGAGCAGGGTGAGGGCACCGAGTACGGCTCCGGCCGCGGCAAGGGCAATAAGCCCGTCGTGGGCCTGCACCCAGGTGGACGCCGCCGCGGCGAACCGGGACATGGGGTTACCAGTTGAGGAACTGCTGCCGGTCACTGCGAGGGGGTACCAGTACCAGACGAGGTAGGCGCCGGTGAGCACCAGCACGATGGCGGTGATCCTAGGGCCGAACCGGGCCAGGATTACGGTTCGTCGGGTGAGGGCGGTGCCGGCAAAGGCGGTGGCGATGGCGAGAAGCAGCAGGATCGTGGCGGACCCGGCGGCATACACCGCGAAGACCACGACCAGGCCTAGGTAGGTGGCCGTCGCCTGAGCCTGGGCGATCACCGCGAGCAGCACCCCGAAGGTGCACGACAGCGAGGCTGCGGCAAACCCGACCCCGTAGGCGACCGAGCGGCCCATCCCGTGGCCGCCGACCCTCGGGCGGACCACCCGGCCGGGTAGCCGGAGGCCCAGCGGGTGGCCGGTGAGCATGACCAGGCTGACTAGCAGGAGGACCACCCCAACAAGCAGTCCCAACGCGGGCGCTGCGTCGATGATCGCGTGGGCGCCAGCGCTGACGACCAGTCCGACGACGACCAGGGTGCCGGCGAACCCGATGGTCAACGCCAGGCCGGCGTTCAGGGCGCGGATCAGCCTCGCCTGCAGCGCGTGGGTCCGGGCGTCCCCTGCACTGAGGGTGATCCAGGCGGGCAGCAGCGCGAACCCGCACGGGTTGACCGGGGCGACCATCCCGGCGGCGAAGGCGAGGGCAAGCAGACCGGACATCAGTTGGCCAGCTTGTCCAGTTCGGTGCGGATGGTGTCGGCCGAGGGCTCCACAGCCCGGTAGGCGACCCTGCGGTCGGTGTCGACGATGATCACGGTGCTCAACGCGGTAACCCCGTAGCCAGTGAAGATGTCGCCCTCGGTGTCGCGGGCGTAGGCCAGGCTGGTGGCACTGTTGGCCCGCAGGAAGCTCTCGACGTCGTTGGCCGTCTCGTAGCCGGCGACGTCGACGACGGCGAAGTCCGCCGCAGCAGGGTCGGCGGCCTGGGCGTCGGCCAGCGCCTTGGCGGTGGGACCGCAGCCGCCGCACTCGACGGAGAAGAACAGCACGACGCTGGGCCGGGCGCCGGGCAGTTGGATGGAGCCGCCGCCGATCCTTTGGGCGGTGAAGGTCGATGCGGTGGCCCCGGCGGCGGGAGGGTTGCCACTCTCGCTGGTGCCCGTGTCCTTGGTGAGCCCGCCGCAGGCGCTGAGCAGGAGGGCGAGGGAACCGAGCGCCAGCGGCGCCACGTACCGGCGACGCCGCCGACGAGACTGGCTGGAGATCGTGGGTGAGCTGCGGGGAGAGGTCGGCATTGCTCAGCCCTCCTGTTCTTGGGTGTGGCCCGGTGTGGTGGAGTCATCGAGGCTGGGGGCTGCCGGCGAGCAGCAGTCGTCGGTGCGACCGGAACGGTTGCGACGGACCAGCCCAACGATCACGAAGAGTGCGGCCACGGCGGCCAGGCCGATGCCCCAGGAGTTGGCCAGCCAGCCGCCCAGGACGGCCAGTGCGCCGGCCGCGGCACCGGACGCGATCAGGGCGGGTCCGGCACAGCACAGGATCATCAGCAGCGCGGCGCCCCCTCCAAAGCGGAGCCCGGATCGGGAGGCACCGGTGTTGTGCTGCGGGCGTTGTGGCTGGTTGATCATCGGTGGTCGGGAGTCCTTTGTGTGGCGTTCCCGGGCGTGAGGGCTAGGGAGGGTCGCTGGTCAGTGGCAGCATCCGTCGGCACTGACCACTGCTCCAGGTGTCGCATGCGTGTCGGGCTCAGGGACTGTCGTGGTGGTCAGGGCTGCTCCGAGCTGGTAGGCGTCCGCGACGGGCACCACCTCACCGCCGGGGTGCTGCTCGAGCCAGGGCTGGGCATCCTCGGCGGAGGTGAAGTAGTGCACCTGGTTGCAGAACGACGAACGGATTGAGGTCATGGCCCCGGGGTTGACCAGCGACACCACCGCGGTGGCGGGTTCAACGGCGGTGACACCGGCCGGCTCGACGGTGACCCGTATCGGCTCGCCGCTGGTCGGTGAGGCGGACTCGATCCGGGCGGCCCGGTCGAGCAGAGTCGGGAAGATCAGGGTGTCCAGGGCGCACCAGGTATAGAGCTCCTGGCCGTCGACGTTCATCCGATGCGGCGTCGGACGCAGGGTGAGGCCCTGGCCGACGATCCGGCCCTCATCGTCGTACTCGGTGTCGGGCACTGAATCCAGGCGTCTGCGGACCTCGTCCAGAGGCAGGGCCGAGGCAAGAGCCAGGGCGGCTACGTCGACTGGGTCCCCGCTGGCGAGTAGCCGCAGAAGCGGAATCAGCACGGCGAGATCCAGGCCGGACTCCTCGGGGAGGGCGAGCCTCGCGATCACGTCACGAGTGGTCGTGTTGGTCATCATCGTCCTCGTTCTGGTTGGTGGTTTAGATGGCTACGACCTCAAGAAGCGCAGCAGGAGAGTTTGGAAATGTCGGTAGTGAACGACTGAGCCGCGATCTTTAGGCCCTCGGCCATGGTCAGGTACGGCGCCCAGGAGTGGGCGAGCCGATCGACCGTCATCCCGGCGTCGAGGATCCACACCCCGGCCGCAGCGAGCTCGCCCGCGTCATGGGCGACCGCGGTAATGCCGAGGATGCGCCCGCTGTCGCGATCGGCGACGATCTTGACGAAGCCGCGGGTGTCGCGATTGACCAGTGCCCTGGGCACGTACTTCAGGGGCAGGACTCGGCAGTCACAGCTGATCCCGGCGGCCAGCACCTGCTCCTCGGTCATCCCCACAACCCCTACCGCGGGGCTCGTGAAGGTGACCCGAGGCAGATGCGCGTAGTCCACGGACCTGGCCGCTCCGGTGAACGCGTTGTCGACCACCATCGCGCCGTGATGTGCCGCGACGTACACGAACTCGGGGTGCCCGGTAACGTCGCCCGCTGCCCAGACTCGTGGGTTGGATGAGGCGAGTTGGTCGGAGACCACGACCCTGCCATCGTCGCCGGTCTTGACCTCCACCGCGGCCAGGTTGAGTCCGTCAGTGACCGGTCGACGACCCATCGCAACGAGGATCCGAGCCGCTCGGAACTCCTGGGTGCCGCCTGCCACCGACGCCGTGGCAACGACCAGGCCCGTCCCGGCGTCGCGCTCCACCCTGGTGACCTGCGCCCGCCGGACGACCCGGATGCCCTCCTCGGCGAACACCTCCTGGAGTGCGTCGCCGACCTCGGGCTCCTCCTTCGACGCGAGCCGGGAGCGGACCAGCATGGTCACTTTCGACCCGAGTCGGGCAAACAGCTGAGCTTGTTCCATCGCTACATAGCCGCCGCCGAGCACCAACAGAGACTCCGGCACCTCAGTCAGTTCCATCGCTGTGGTACTGGTCAGATACTCGATGGCGTCGATCCCCGAGATGCGCGGGATCCAGGGTCGGGCACCGGTGGCGACCAGGTAGTGGGCGGCCTCGACCAGCTCGATCCCGCCGCCGTCAGTCACGACCGTCAGTAACGGAGCATCGGGAGTGCCGTCGAAGATTGCGTCGCCCGGCATGATCGGCCAACCGTGGGACTCGGCCACATCGACGTACTTGTCCGTGCGCAGCGATTCCACCAATTCCTGCTTGCCGCCCGTCAGTGCCGGCATGTCCACCGGTCCGGCAGTGGCGGTGATCCCCGGGTAGCGGGCAGCGTGGGCGGCCACATGGCGCGCCTCAGCGGCGGCGATCAGGGCCTTGGACGGGATGCAGCCGGTGTTCACGCAGGTGCCTCCGATCGTCGCACGCTCGACCATCAGCACGCGCTTCCCCAGACCGGTGGCGTGGATGGCGGCTGCGAATGCGGCGCCGCCCGACCCGATCACCGCCAGGTCGACCTTGAGGTGGTCCATGCTGTCCTCCGCTGCCTGTTGGGATTCCTCTCCGATGCGGTCATACTGGACGTTCCCGTATAGGGGAAGGTCAAGAGCCGCGTCGGACATCGGAGGACACGTGCGGATCGGGGAGCTGGCCGCCGCAACGGCGATGACCACGAAGGCCTTGCGGTTCTACGAGGCGCAGGGCCTGCTCATGACCGCCGACCGGACCACTAGCGGGTACCGCGACTACACCCCCGACGTGGTGGGCAGGGTCTTGTTCATCCGCCGCGGCCAGGCCGCCGGCCTCACACTGGCGCAGATCAGGCAGATCCTGGACATTCGCGACCGCGGCAATGCGCCCTGTGGGCATGTCCGCGAGCTCCTAGACGCACGCTTGGTCGACCTCGAACGACAGATCAATCAGTTGGCTGAACTTCGCACCGCCATCACCCAGCTTCGCGACCAGGCCGAGGCAATCGAGCCCGAGACATGTTCTGCTGGTCAAGTCTGCCGGTACCTCTAGTTGGACCGCTTTTTTGCACCGGAGCCTCGAGCCAGCCCCATGGCTGCGGTCCTTGACGCCACAACCTGAAGTCACACGCTCACTTCCCCCCACCGCCATATGGGCCCACCTTCGGCAACGCAGTTGTCGGGACCATCGAGATTGAGCGGTGGCATCCATGGATCAGAACCCAGCCGAAACCGATTTCCGCCGACTCCAGCAATTGCGTTTGGACAGGTCAGGGCGCGCGAGTCAGTGAACGACGGGCAAGTCTCGCGCCGTCGTGACGCGTGGCTCTCGGTTCACATCCGTGGCCTCAGGGGGCTGCCCAACTGCGCCGAAAGAGCGGTTCCAACTGGTCGGCGGACCCGCCCCGCCAGTGCTCCTCACCTCGGGATTCTGGCGCCTTCGAGGCATCGGCGTACGCGGGGCTGAAGCGGTGGCCCGAGTCGGTGGCGGAGCCGAACTTGAACTGGACGCCCCACGCCGTCGCTTCGACCTGAGCCGGGCGGCCGGGGAGGGGGACCCAGTGGGTAGGCCCGCCCCGCGACCGCACCTTGGTGGCGGCGATCCGGTCTTCGGCAGGTTGGGATGGTAGGTCATCCAGAACCCGCCGTGCTCGAGGCTGTGGACCCCGCGTGGCGGTGGTTTCTGAGCTCAACTACAAGTTCGAGCTCGACCGGGGCGCCTGCCAGGCCGGTTAGGTCGAGTACCGAACGCACCAGCGCGACGGCGTCCTGCCCTTTCGGGCGATCGTCGACGTAGCGCCCGGTCTGTCCACACCCTTGGATCGAGCCCCGGAACACGAGGGGGTCGGGAGATGGCCTGGTCTCGTGCAACCTCGTTGGCGGCTACCCTTCGATCGTCGGGCCCACCGACGACGTCAGTCGTGAGTGCTGAACTCGTGAGCCGCATGGCTGGGTGGTTCGAGCTGGAAGGTGCAGTGCTCGACGTCGAAGTGGTCGGCGAGGCAGTCCATGAGGTGGTCCAGGACGCGTGCGCCGCCGCCGTCGGCGAGGGCGTCGTCGGTCACGACGACGTGCACGGACATCACCGGCAGGCCGGAGGTGAGGGTCCAGGCGTGCAGGTCGTGGGCGTCGA
>JAIUOK010000016.1 GCA_020161245.1 Actinomycetota bacterium
GTCCACGCCGTGCAGTCCGATCCCTGGGGACCGGGGTCGGGCCTCCTGTGCTTCGGAGCCTGATCACCGCAACCTGGGGTCGAGACCCACACCCGCGCTGACGGGGTCGAACAGGAGGCCGGTGACACCGGTATCGGCCTCGACAAGGGCATCGCCCGCTGACGGGAGCCCCGCCTTCATCGTCGCCCACGCGTCCGCGCCCGTGAGCCCCTGCTTCATTCGCCGTGCGATCTCAGCGGAGACAAGTCCTGCGGCGAACGAGGTGCCGCTCCACGTCGCCCACCCGTCGAACGTGCGGACGTCGTTCGGGTCGACCACGAAGTCGCCGGTCGCATAGGTGCTGAGCAGGTCCTCCCCCAGCGTCCACACGTCCACCCAGGGACCGAAGTTGCTGAACACCGAGCGCCTGAGACCGCCGGGCACATCGACGACCGACCCCACGGCCACGACGCCGTCGCCTGCGCCGGGCCAGATCGGACGGTCCGAGGCCGGGCAGGTGTCATCCCCGTTGCCGGCCGCAGCAACGACCACGGTCGTGGCAGGCAGCCGCCCGAGCGCTGCGGAGAGAGCCGCCGGCATGCGGTCGTTGTCCGTGTACCCGCCGATGGACATGTTCACCACGCCGACCGGGACGGCGGCGGCAGCGAGCTCCTTGATCTCCTTGCTCACCAACGAGTCGTAGCCCACGCCGTCCGGCGACAGCACGCGTCCCACGTCGACCCGCAGATCGCCCCCGGACATCCGCTGCAGGAGGCCGAGGATGAAGGTGCCGTGGCCGGCTTGCGACCCCAGGCTCTGGTTCGCAGCTCCCACTGGCCGCAGCTGGTCGACGTCGTCCGCGTCGCGGACAGCTCCGGCCAGGAGGAACTCGGCACTCAGGTCGACGCCGGTATCGAGCAGCGCCGCCGTTGCCGCGCCGGCCCCGGTGATGGGCGGCATCACCGCCCACGGTGCCGCCGGCATCGGCGCACTCGCCGGATCACCGTGGTACTTCGGCGCGCCGAACAGGGCGTGGTCCACGCTCACGAAGGCCTCGGCCGGATCGTCCCCCGGCTGCAGCGTCCCGCTGATCTCTGCCTCGAGCACGGGCAGCTTGTCCAAGAGGGCTTCACCGGTCAGCAGCTCGAACGCGTGCAGGCCGAGCTCCGGGAGCCAGCCGAACTCATGGCCGAGGTTGCGGAAGTCGGGCGCTACGAGAAGGGCGCCGATCCGCTGCAGGGCCAGGTTCGAGATGAGGAACCGGGTCGGGTGGTAGGCGAAGCCGCCGCCGGCGCCGTCCTCGACGACGACGGGGGAGGTCGACGCCGGGTCGGTGATCCTGGTGAGGCGCTCTGAGCGCCAGAAGTCGGTCATGAGGGACCCCCTTGCCTCGCGGCTCCGGTCGCGGGCGCGACGGGCAGCCGGGGGCCGACGACGCGCGCGGCCTCGTCCCTCAAGAGGCGCGGGGCACCGCCCTGATACATCCCGCGCCGATCGGCCGCTGCCGACCCTGGCCGAACCGTCCCACTGCGGAGTGCGCGCTGGCGATGACGATCACGGGCCGTACCGCCCACCCGGCCGGGCTAAGGGGGGGCATCCGCGGCCGCCGACCGGCGGGTCAGGTGGCGTCGGGGTCGAAGATCGACGCCTGCTGCTTGTCGGGCAGGCCGTTGCTGCCGCCGCGGCCGGGCGCGGCCGGCGGCTTCGGGGTGCCGGCGGCGTCGTCGGTGAGGATCGAGGCGGCGAGGCGCCGCGGGTGCAGCTCGCCGATGTCGCGCACGGCCGACTTGAAGTCCTCGGTGACCGAGGGGTCGATCTCTGCGGCGGCGACGATCTCGCGGCGGGCGCTGGCGGCCTGCTCGCGGATGGTGCGGGTCCAGCTCACCACCGTCGCGATGGCCTTGGGGAGCTTGTCCGGGCCGAGGATGAGCACGGCGACGATCGCGATGGCGATGAACTCGCCGGCGCCGATGTCGAACACCGCTGCTCCCTGCCGAGAGATCCGTCGGGAAAGCCCTGGGGGCGCCGGCCGGTGCCGGCGCCCCCAGGGTACGTGCTTCGCTGCGGCCGGGCTCAGCCGACCGAGCTGTCGGACCCGAGCGTCACCTCGACGGTCGAGCCGTCCTGCAGCGTCAGGACGACCTTGTCGCCCGGCGCGTAGGTGCGGATCGCGACGATGAGCTCGGTGGAGTCGGCCACCTGGCGGTCGCCGACCTTGACGATGATGTCGCCGTCCTTGAGGCCAGCGGCGGCGGCGGGACCGTCGGCGGTGACCTGCGCGATCTGGGCGCCCTCGCCGGTGTACTGGGTGTTCACCGAGACGCCGATGATCGGGTGCGACGACTTCCCGGTCTGGATGATCTCGTCCGCCACGCGCTTGGCCTGGTTGATCGGGATCGAGAAGCCGAGGCCGATCGAGCCGCTCTGCGCACCCTCGGACGCGCCGAGCGAGGCGATCGCGGAGTTCACGCCGATGACCTTGCCCTCGGCATCGAGCAGCGGGCCGCCGGAGTTGCCGGGGTTGATCGCGGCGTCGGTCTGGATCGCGTTGATGAAGCTCGACTCGCCCGAGCCGCCGGCGGTGACCGGGCGGTTCAGAGCGCTCACGATGCCGGAGGTGACGGTGCCCTCGAGGCCGAGGGGCGAGCCGACGGCGATGGTGGCGTCGCCGACGACGATGCCGTCGGAGTTGCCGAGCGTCGCGGTGGGCAGGCCCGTCTTGTCGACCTTGATGACGGCGAGGTCGTAGGAGCTGTCGCGGCCGACGATGGTCGCGGGGACCGATGTGCCGTCCTGGAACCGCACGGTCAGCGAGCCGCCGTTGGCGGCGCCCTCGACGACGTGGTTGTTGGTGAGGATGTAGCCGTCCTCGCGGATCACGAAGCCCGAGCCCGTGCCCCCGCCGCCCTGGCCCTGCTCCTCGATCTGCACGACGGTCGGCAGCACGGCGGCGGCGACGGCGGCGATGGAGCCCTCGGGGCGGGTCGACAGTGCGGCGTCGGTCTGCGGGAGCACCGAGCCGGACGACGTGTAGGCGGGCGAGCCGTCGGCGCGCTCGGCGATGGCGTAGGCGCCCACGCCGCCCACGGCACCGGCGAGCAGGCCGGAGGCGACGGCGATGGCGACGACCTTTCCGGCGCCGCTCCTCTTGGCGGGGGCGGCCACGACCGGCGAGGTCCACGGCGACGACGGCTCGGGGGCGACGAACGGCGGCTCGGTGGCCAGCGGCGGCTCGAAGCCGGCGCGCTCGCTACCGGGGGCCGGCGGACCGTCGACCCGCGCGGCGGCGTCGGGGGCGGCGAACGCCTCGGTGCCGGGGCGCTCGGTCACGACGGTGTCGTGCGCGTCTGCGCTCCCGTCGACGGCCAGCGCGCCCGACTGGGTCGGGGACTCGAAGTCCTGGGGGCGCTCGTCGCTCATCGCATCTCCTGTCGTGTGGACGGAACCCTGGGAGCCGTCCTCGTGGGACGTCTCCGTGTTGCGATCCATCATGGGTTCCTCTCTGTTGAGAGCGCTGCGACGAACCTGTGAGGGCCCTGAGAACCTGAGCGCCGGCTCACCGGAGGCTCGACTTCCGCTGCGGGGCAACGGATCGCGGCCGACGGTGCGACCGAGGTGGCGCTGATCACGTACGGCTCCTCAGCGGGCGGCGTCGAGATCGACGTCGGTGCCGGTGGCCACGACCTCGACCCCCGCCGGCGTCACGGCGACCGACTGCGGCGTGAGCCCGAAGGGCAGCTCGCCGAGCGGCTCCACCAGCGAGCGCAGCGCGTCGGTGACGAAGCCCGGCACGCTGTCGCCCTGGATCTCGACGCCGAGCAGCGTCACCGACCTCAGATCCACCGTGATCGCGCCGTCCTTGACAACCGGCACCACCGCGGCCTCGACCTGCACGGCGCCGGTGAACGAGACCCGCAGCGCGTCGCCGTCGACGGCGATCTCCCAGCTGTCGCCGAGCTGCGACTGCAGCGTCGAGAGCGGCACGACCGCGCGCGCCTCCATGCGGGCGGCGGTGCGCGGCTCGGAGGTCGTCACGTCGTCGAGCACCACGGTCACGGAGTCCAGCGTGCCGGACTCGGTCGGCACGTCCTCCATCCGCACGGTCACCTGGTCGAGCGAGCCGCGGGCCACCTGCGTGAGCACGGGGAACCCGTCGATGTCGGTCTGCACGGAGGTGGCGCCGGGCAGCTCCTTCTGCACCTGCTCGGAGATCTGGTTCTGGGCGACGGCGACAGCACCGCGGTCGACGACGACGCCGATGGCGAGCAGCGCGAGGACGATGCCGACGAGCACCGTCACGACCTTCCTCACGAGTCCTGCCCCGTCACGCGCTCCCAGCCACGCACGACGCGGCCCCAGAACGAGGCGTCCTCGGCGGGCATGCTCGGCGGCAGGGCCGAGAGCACCGAGCCGACGACGTCGATGGGCCGGGCGGCGTCGTCGGTGACGAGCGTGAGCACCTCGTCCTCGCACTGCCACACGGCGGCGGTGCGGGTCGCGGCCGAGGATCCGCCGCTGACCCAGGCGTTGAGGCCGTCGATGTCGGTGAGCACGTAGCCGCGGGCGCGCAGCCCGTCGAGGTCCTGCTCCGAGAGCTGGCCGGACAGCGAGAACAGCGACACCGTCTCCAGCCCGTCGGAGAACAGCTGGTGGATGACCGGGACCGCCCCGACGGTGCCGGCCGCAGCACGCCGGGTCTCGACGAGGGTGAGGCCGCCGGGCAGCGACTCCGGGCAGTCGCAGCCGCCCTGGCGGGCCTTCTCGAGCGCAGCCCTCGAGAGGACCTCGCCCCACGCGTCGTCCTGCTCCTTCGCGGCCGCCTGCTGCACCAGCCCCTTGTCGACCTGGGTGCTCAGGGTCTCGAAGCCGGCACGGTCGCGCACGGCGCCCTTGTCGTCGAGCAGCTCCTTGCGGAGCAGGAGGCCCGTCTCCTGGTCGAGCCAGAAGCGCGCGGCGACGACGCCGTCCTCCTCGGCCACGACGGCCTCGGCGGGACGGCCGGCCACGGTGGTGTCGAGCGCGGCCTCGCGCAGGACGCGGTAGTTGGTGGCCAGCAGGTCGAGCTGGCGGCCGGCGTCGGCGAAGGAGCCGGAGCGCCCGTCGGCGGCGTACATCGGCGTGCGGACGCCGTCGTCGCCGGCGCTCATCGACACCGTGCCGAGGCCGGGCACGTGCAGCAGGGTCGACTCCTGGGTCTGCGAGCCGTCCTCCACCACCACCCGGCCGGTGTAGGCGACGGTCCGCGACGCGTCGGCCGACCGCTGGAGCAGGCGCACGGCGCTGGCGTCGTCGGGAGTCATCGCGGCCTTGTCGCTCACGCTCTCGGAGTCGACGTGGCCGGTCCAGCCGGTCCAGCCGTCGCCGGTGCCCGAGGTGGGGGCACCGATCATGGACAGGCCGCACAGGCCGAGGGCCGCCGCCCCGGCGACGCCGAGGGCGACGAGCATCCGCGCGCTCACGTCGGGGTGCTCACGGGGACTGCGTGGACGACACCCCGGCGAACGCGGCGGTCACGACCTGCGGGCCCGCGAAGGGCATCCGGCGGGTGGAGGCGGAGTGCTCGGCGGTGAGGGCGTCGACGACAGGGGCGATGGACGGGGACGGGGCGGGCGCCGGACCGGACACCGCGGCGGGCGCGCCGGTGACGGTGAACGCGACCGCCACGGCCACGGCGCCGACCGCCGAGCCGACGGCGGCGCGGGTGCGGCGCCGGCGCGAGGCGGAGGGACGGGCCGGAGCGGTCGGGGCGGAGGGCCGGACGCCGGCAGCACCCGCCGGACGGGTGCTGCCCGCCACGGCCTGCGCCGGGATGGCGGCGGCGGGCTCGGCGGGGCCGGGCTCGGACTCGGAGAACGGGATGGCCTGCAGGCGGCCGAGCAGGCCCGCGGGCATGCCGGGCACGTCCTCGCGCAGGGCGGCGGACGCCGCACGCTGGGTGTCGAGGGAGACCCGGCAGCGCTCGCACACAGCCACGTGGGCGAACGCCTTCTCGGCCTCGGCCGGTGCCATCCGCCCGTCGGCGAGATCGGCGACACGGTCGCCGAGGCAGCCCGAGGAGTGCGAGAAGCCGGGAACGGTCACGCCGCGCCTCCGGCGGCGGATCCGCGCAGCGGCAGGCGGGCCGCGGTGCGGGGGGTGCGGTGGGCCAGGGCCTCGCGCAGCGCCGCACGGCCGCGGTGGATGCGCGAGCGCACCGTGCCGAGCTTGATGCCCAGCACGTCGGAGATCTCCTCGTAGGTCATGCCCTCGACGTCGCAGAGCACGACGGCGACGCGGAAGTCCGGGTGCAGGGCGTCGAGCGCCTCCTGCACGTCGGCGTCGTACGCGCGATCGTCGATGAGCTGCGCCGGGCCGGGCTCGCGCGTAGCGAGGCGGTCGGCGGCGTCCTCGGGCAGGCCGTCGAAGCGGATCCGGGCCTTGCGGCGCACCTGGTCGAGGAAGAGGTTGGTGGTGATGCGGTGCAGCCAGCCCTCCATGCTCCCCGGCGTGTA
Organism: Actinomycetota bacterium; assembly: GCA_020161245.1. Taxonomy (GTDB): domain Bacteria; phylum Actinomycetota; class Actinomycetes; order S36-B12; family CAIYMF01; genus Longivirga. The sequence continues at coordinate 6,471 of JAIUOK010000016.1, forward strand.
CTGCGAGAGGGAGCGGAAGACGCGGACGAAGACCTCCTGCGTGAGGTCCTCGGCGTCGTGCTGGTTGCCCGTGAGGCGGTAGGCGAGGCGGTACACGCGAGGGCCGTGGTCGCGGACGACGTCGTCCCACGAGGGCGCCACCGGCGGCTCGGCCTCGAGCGCGGGCACGGCGGCAGCGGCGTCGGCGGGCGCGTGCCCGGCCAGGACGTCGTCGGACTGCTCCCGGATGTCGCTCATGGTGCCCTCCCCCGGCCGCGGGAGGGATGCGGCCGCCGCACCCGTCCACTCGGCCGTGGCCACCATCGTGCACTCCCTCGAGCACCTGCGCGAACCGCCGACGCTGAGAGTTCGCTGTGAGCGCGCGGCATGCGCGCCCGAACGGCCCAGTCGCCGGGGGCGGGCCCCCGGCCCGTCGCAGGAAGGGACGAATGCGTGAGGCCGACGGTTCCCGCGCTGGTCAGGCAGGGTCGGCCCGGGCCCGGACCGGGGGCGGGGTGGCCGGGTTCGCGCGCAGCGACGGGCCCGGCACCGCTAGCCTCGCGCCGTGGACACCGACGCCCGAGCGCTGGCCGCCTTCCGCGCCAGCTGGGAGTACGCCGAGGCCTATGTCGCCGAGGACTCCGTCCTCGCCGACGCCCGAGCGCGCGCCGAGGAGGTCGGCTGCGTCCCGATCCACCCTGGCGGCGGCGCCGCCCTGCGACTGCTGGCGGCGCTCCTCGACGCCCGCCACGTGGTCGAGATCGGCACGGGCACCGGCGTGTCCGGCCTCTGGCTGCTGCGCGGCATGCGCCCGGACGGCGTCCTGACCTCGGTCGACGTCGAGGCCGAGCACCAGCGCCACGCGCGCGAGGCCTTCGCCGCCGAGGGGGTGGCGGCGTCGCGCGCCCGCCTCATCAGCGGCCGCGCGCTGGAGGTGCTGCCCCGGCTCGCCGACGGCGCCTACGACCTCGTCCTCGTCGACGGCGACAAGTCCGAGTACGGCGAGTACGTCGAGCAGGCCGCCCGCCTGCTGCGCCCGGGCGGCGTCATGGCGATCGACAACAGCCTCTGGCACGACAAGGTGGCCGACCCCGCCCAGCGCGACCCCGACACCATCGCCATCCGCGGCGTCGTCACCTCGCTGCGCGACGACGAGCGCTGGACCGTGGCGCTGCTGCCGGTCGGCGACGGCCTGCTCACCGCGGTGCGCCGCCCCGACGCCGTCTGACCTGCTGCTCCGCCCCCTGGCGCCGGCCCGGGCCCCGGAGGCCGCGCCGACCCCCAGTTGTCGCGAGCACACCGCGTGATCAGGGATAATGGACGCGGTCGTCCGGCCGACGAGGCCGGACCGTGGTGCTCCGGCACCGATCCGTACGTTCGTCAGAAGGGGTGCAGCATGGCCGCCATGAAGCCGCGAACGGGCGATGGCCCGCTCGAGGTCACCAAGGAGGGTCGCGGCATCGTGATGCGCGTCCCGCTCGAGGGCGGCGGCCGTCTCGTCGTCGAGCTCACGCCCGACGAGGCCCGCGACCTCGGCGCCCAGCTCACCGGCGTGGCCGGCTGACCTGCAGCGCAGCACAGCACAACCTCCAGGAGCCCCGGTCCGGCGGACCGGGGCTCCTGCACGTCCGGGCCGGCCCTCAGCCGGAGGCGGGCGGCACGTGGCAGCCCTGCAGGTGGTCGTCGACCAGCCCCATGGCCTGCATCGCGGCGTACATCGTGGTCGGCCCCACGAACACGAACCCCCGGCGCTTGAGATCCTTGCTCAGCGCCAGCGACTCGGGCGTCTTCGGCGGGACCTCGGACAGCGACCGCGGACGCCCGCGCCGGGCCGGGGCGAACGACCACACCAGCCGGTCGAGCGCGCCCGGGCCGTCGGCGTCCACCAGGGCCACGGCCGCCCTGGCGTTGACCACCGCGGCATCGACCTTGGCGCGGTTGCGCACGATTCGCGCATCGGCGAGCAGGCGCGCGCGGTCGGCGTCGCCGAAGGCGGCCACGGCCGCGATGTCGAAGCCGGCGAAGGCGTCCCGGAACCCCTCGCGCTTGCGCAGGATCGTCAGCCAGGACAGGCCCGACTGGAACGCCTCGAGCGTGATGCGCTCGAAGATCTCGACGTCGCCGTGGACCGGCCGGCCCCACTCGTCGTCGTGGTAGGCGGCGTAGTCCGGGGTCGAGGTGCCCCACGGGCAGCGTGCGAGGCCGTCGTCGCCCCGCACGAGCTCCCGTGCGGCCGGGCTCACGCGGTCGTGGTGCCGTCGACCGGCGGCGTGGAGGGCGCCGACTCCCCGGCGTCGAAGGCGTCCTGCGCGAAGTCGGCGGCGGGAGCCGGGGCGTCGCTGCGGACGGCGATATGGCGCTCGAGGTCGGCGATCCGCGCGTCGCGCTCGGCGATGTCGGCGGCGAGCCGGTCGAGCACGTCGTCGACCTCGTCCATCCGGTAGCCGCGCATCCCCACCGCGAACCGCACGTCGTCGACGTCGCGGCTCTCCACGAGCCGGTCGTCGGGCAGGAGCACGGGGGAACGGTCGGGCTCGGCGTCGGGCAGCTCGCCGAGGCGGCCGACCGCGAGCAGCGCGACGGCGGCGATCACGACGACGCCGAGAACGAGGAACACGATCGTCACGGGGTCGATCCTCGCACGGCCGTCCGTCGGAGCCGTCCTTACACGACCCGAACGTCCGCGTGACCGGTGCTTCGCGCCGTGTGCGGACGCTGGGACAGCACGAGGACGCGCCGTCCTCCCGCCAGCAGGAGTCCGCCATGACGATCACCCCCCGCTCCGCCGTGTCCGCCGCCGCCTTCGTGGCCGCCGGCGCGCTGGCAGCGACCGTGCTGACCGGTGTCGCCGGAGCGGTGGGCGCCGCGCCCGCCGCCGGCACGTCCCCGACCGCAGGCTCGGCGTCCGCGTCGACGCCGTCGGCGGCCGCCACGGACCGCAGGCCCGGCCGCGGCCTCCTGCGCTCGCTGCTGCACGGTGAGATCACCGTCGCCGACGGCGACGGCACCGCGGTCGTGCAGGTGCAGCGCGGCGAGGTGGTGTCCGCGTCCGACACGTCGGTGACCGTGCGCAGCAGCGACGGCTTCGAGAAGACCTACGGGATCGACTCCGACACCCGGGTCCGTCGCGACCGGTCCGACGTGGCGGGCTCGGCGCTGCAGAAGGGCGACACCGCGGTGGTGCGCGCCCAGGCAGGCACCGCCGACGTCGTGCGCGCCGTATCGCCCGAGGCGCTGACGAAGCTGAAGGACCGGGCAGCATCCCGAGGCGGCATGGGCTCGGGCATGGGCTCGGGCATGGGCGCAGGCAGCCAGGGCACGGGCGCCGGCATGATGTCCGGCCTCTGATCCAGCCGCACCCAGGGGGGCAGGAGACGTAGCGGAGGCGGCAGACTGCGCCACATGAGTGCGCAGAAGCAGGGACCGCCGGACCTCGGCGGCCGGGGCGGCGGCTGGGTCGCGCTGCAGTTCGCCCTGCTGGGGCTCGCGCTGCTCCTCGGCGCCACGGACCTGTCGGGCTGGGGCGAGGCCTACGCCGGAGCGCTGCGCCAGGTGGGCGTGCTCCTGGTGTCCGCGGGCGTGGTCGTCGCTGTGCTCGCCGTCGTGGGGCTCGGCAGCTCGCTGACCCCGATGCCGGCGCCGCTCGAGAACGGGCGGCTGCGCACCGACGGCGTCTACGGGCTGGTGCGCCACCCGATCTACTCGAGCCTGCTGCTCCTCGTGCTCGGCTGGTGCCTGCTCACCTCGCCGCGGGTGCTCATCCCGTTCGCGCTGCTCGCCGTCGTCCTCGACCTCAAGCGGCAGGTCGAGGAGCGCTGGCTCGACGCCGCCTACCCGGAGTACGGGGCCTACCGCATGCGCGTGCGCTGGGCGCTGTTCCCCTACCTGCGCTGACCGGTCGCGAGTAACTGGCGTAGTCATCGGTTCCGACGCCCCAGAACCGATGACAGCGCCAGTTACTCGCGGGCGCCGGTCACGGCTCCGCTTCGAGGATCTCGTTGGGCGTCGGCGGGACGGGGACGGCGCTGCCGGCGTCGGCCCACGCCTCCTCGATAGCGGCCATGGCCTCGTCGACCGACGACGTCCACACCAGCTGCGCCGCCGCGACGTCGCGGACGAAGCCGGCCGACACCAGCCCGCTCACCAGCTCGGCCAGCGGGTGCAGGTCGCGCCAGGGGTCGAGCACCACGACCGGCTTGTCGTGCATGCCCAGCGAGCGCGACACCCAGATCTCGAGCAGCTCCTCGAGCGTTCCGATGCCGCCCGGCAGCGTGAGGAACGCGTCGGAGCGGCGGTCCATCTCGCCCTTGCGCTCGCGCATGTCGTCGGTGACGACGAGCTCGTCGGCGCCGTGGTCGGCGACCTCCATCTCGACGAGCGCCCGGGGGATGACGCCGATGGTGTGCGAGCCGCCGGCGCGCGCAGCCCGGGCGACCGCCCCCATGCAGCTCACCGAGCCGCCCCCGCTGACGAGCGTCCAGCCGCGACGGGCCATCGCGAAGCCGACCTCCGCGGCGAGCACCTTGTAGCGCTCGTCGATCCCCTCGCTGGACGCGCAGAACACCGCGACGGACGGCACGTCAGCCCTCCACGGGAGGAGTGGGGTGGTGCGAGCCGTTGCCGCTGGCGGCGTGCAGCTCCTGCGCCTCGAGGATGATCCGCACGACGTCGTCGAGGTCGTCGGTGAGGTGGACGAGGTCCATGTCCTGCGGCGAGATCCGGCCGGTCTCGAGCATGGTGGCGCTCAGCCACTCGACGAGCCCGCCCCAGTAGGCGGTGCCCACCAGCACCACGGGGAACGAGGTGACCTTGCGGGTCTGCACCAGTGTCAGCGACTCGAACAGCTCGTCGAGGGTGCCGAAGCCGCCGGGGAAGACGACGAACGCCTGCGCGTACTTCACGAACATCGTCTTACGGGCGAAGAAGTACCGGAAGTGCACGCCGAGGTCGACGTACTGGTTCATGCCCTGCTCGAACGGGAGCTCGATGCCGAGGCCCACGGAGACGCCGCCGGCCTCGGCGGCGCCCTTGTTGGCCGCCTCCATGATGCCGGGGCCGCCGCCCGTGATGATCGCGAAGCCGGCGCCGACGAGCTTGGCCGCGACCTGCACGGCAGCGGCGTACTCCGGTGCGTCCGCCGACGTGCGCGCCGATCCGAAGATGCTCACTGCCGGGCCGAGGCCGGCGAGCGCGCCGAAGCCCTCGACGAACTCGGACTGGATGCGCATGACGCGCCACGGGTCGGTGTGGACCCAGTCGCTCGAGCCGCGGGTGTCGAGCAGCCGCTGGTCGGTCGTGGTGGTGGGGACGAGGGGGCCGCGCAGCGTGACAGGGCCCTTGGTTCGGGTAGGGACGCGGGGGCGGTGCCCGGGCGTGCCGACGCCGTCGGTCGGTGAGCTCACCGGGGCACGCTAACCCCCCGAGGCGGCGCCGCGGTGAACTGCGGGGCCGACCGAGCGCGGGGCAGGCGCATCCAGGGGCGCACGTCCGCCTGCCGTGCCGTGGCCTGCGTCTCACCGCCCCGGGTTGCGAGGAATGTAGTTGTGTGTTCAACTAGATAAGGTTGAACGCTCAACAACATCGACTCCCCTGGGAGGGACCCGTGTCCGACGCCGTCAAGGTCGCCGTCATCTACTACTCCGCCACCGGCTCCGTGCACACCATGGCCGAGCGCGCCGCTGCCGCCGCCGAGAAGGCCGGCGCCGAGGTCCGCCTGCGCCGCGTCGCCGAGCTGGCCCCCGCCGAGGCGATCGCCTCGAACCAGGCCTGGGCCGCCCACGCCGCGGCGACCGCCGGCGTCGAGGTCGCCACCGGCGACGACATCGACTGGGCCGACGTCGTGCTCTTCGGCACGCCCACCCGCTACGGCAACATCGCCGCCCAGCTCAAGCAGTACCTCGACACGCTCGGCCCGCTGTGGGCCCAGGGCAAGCTCGCCGACAAGGTCTACGCCGGCTTCACCTCGACCGGCACCAAGCGCGGCGGCCAGGAGACCACGCTGCTGGCGCTCTACAACTCCGTCTACCACTTCGGCGGCATCATCGTTCCCCCGGGCTACACCGACCCGGCCGTGAAGTTCAACGACGGCAACCCCTACGGCGTCTCGCACGTGTCGTTCAACGGCGCCAACCCGCCGGCCGACGAGGAGTTCGCGGCCCTCGACCACCTGGCCACCCGTGCGGTGACCATCGGCGCCCGCCTCAAGGCCGGCGCGCAGGCCTGACCCCGCACCCCGCCGACCGACCGGTCAGCGGACGGCAGGTACCGCAGGAGGGGCGGCTCGCTACGGCGGGCCGCCCCTCCGGCGTACCGGGTCGGCGGACGCCCGGTGTGCAAGCGCTCCCGGCGGCTACCGTCGCCGCGTGCCGGGGACCAGCTACGACCGCGCGTACCTCGAGGCGTGCCGCGCCCAGGTCGCGGAGCGCACCACGGCCTATGCCGACCTGTCGCTGGCCGCGGCCGCCATCAAGGGCAGTGCGCGCACCCGCGTGAACGGCGCGCTCGTGGCGCTCGAGCCGCTGCTGTTCAACTCCCTCGTCGTCGTCCTCGACACCTGCTTCGCACGGCGCGACGCCGGCATCGCCGCATGCCCGGCGCTGGACGAGGTGCGCGTGCTCGCTGTCGCCATCGTCGGCAACGATGCCGTCCTCCACGACGACGACGCGCTGCCCGCGCCGCACGACTGCGTCCTGGGGCTCAAGCCGGGCGACCCGATCTCCCTGACCGAGAACGATTTCCGGCGCTTGGCCACGGCCTACTTCGACGCCGCCGAGCGCGGGCTCCTCGCCGCCTGACGGTGCCGTCGCATGCCGCGGCGGCGTGCCCGGGCTAGGTTTCCCGGCAGGGCCGCCCGCGAGGGACCGAGGCGGCAGGGGCGGACGGAGCTCGTGGCATGGTCTGGATCGGTCGGGCGCTGTCGGTCGCTGCGCTCGCAGTCGTGGCGTGGGCCTGCCTGACGTCGTGGGGCGCCGTCGTTCACGGCAGCCCCGCGTACGCGGCGATGCTCGTCGTCACGGTCGTGCTCGCCGTCGTCAGCCTCGTGCGGCTCGGCCGCCCGCCCCGCGAGCGCTCCGCCGCGCGGCTCGTCGGCGGAGCCGTGTCGATCGTGCTGTGGGCGCTGTGGATCGTGGCGGTGTGGTGGCTGCGCCCGTTCAGCGCCGTCGAGCCTGCGATCGCCGCGATGCAGTCAGATGCGCGGGTGACGGTCACGGAGTCGTGGACCGACGTCACGCTCGCGCCCACCGAGGGCGGCGACGGCACGGCCGTGCTGTTCCAGCCGGGCGCCAAGGTGGAGGCCCGCGCCTACGCCGCAGTGCTGCGGCCGCTGGCCGAGGCCGGCCACACCGTCGTCATCGTCAAGCAGCCGCTGGGCATCGCGTTCTTCTCCCTCGGCGCTCTGTCGTCGGCGCAGTCGGCCCACCCCGACATCTCGCGATGGATCGTGGGCGGCCACTCCCTCGGCGGCACCGTCGCGGCGATCGAGGCCGACGACAACGACTCGGGCTCGGGCGGCGACGTGGCGGGCCTGCTGCTCTACGCGTCGTACCCGGCCAGCGACATGAGCACCACCCTCACCGCCGACGTGCTGTCGATCTACGCCAGCAACGACGGGCTGGCCACGCCTGCCGACATCGACGCGTCGAAGGCCGATCTGCCGGCGTCTGCCCAGTTCGTGGAGATCGACGGCGCGGTCCACTCCTACTTCGGCGACTACGGGCCGCAGCCCGGCGACGGGACGCCGACGATCAGCCAGCAGGACGCCCGCCAGCAGATCTCGTTCCAGAGCGTCGGCTTCGTCGGACGACTGGCGACCCCGGCCGGCTGAGCGGGCTCAGTCGTCCTCGGGGTCGCGGATGCGCTGGTGGACGGCGAGGTAGCCGAGCACCAGGCACAGCGTGAGCGTCACGAGGAAGGCCAGCGACAGCAGCAGGGCGGCGGCCGTGATCTGCCCGCGGGTGAGCGGGTCGAAGAGCACCGAGGGGATCACGAAGGTGAGCCCGAACGCGATGGCGCCGAAGACGATCGACAGCCCGAGCAGCTTCCAGTTCCACGGCGCAGGGACCGGGTCGTCGGGGTTGCGGCGGGAGAAGCTCACGGGTGCCAGCCTGTCACGCGGGTGCGGGACACCGCATTCCGCGCCCTGGGCGGAACCGGGGCCGGGAGACCTGCGTCACACTGCCACGGGGCTCGAGCGAGGGGGCACGTCATGGCCGGCACGAGCAGCACCGCGAGTACCGCACCAGCACGGCGCCGGACCTGGTGGACGGTGGCCGCCCTGGTGGCGGTCGTCGTCGCCGTCGTCGTCGGCGCAGGCGTAGCGACCCACTGGTTCGACGGCCGGATCGGCGCCCTCGGCGACGGCGCGTCGACCGAGAGCGGCGTCATCGTCCGCTACGACGGACGCGACTACTGGGTGAGCGACTACCACCTCGCCGACAGCGCACTCGGCGCCCCGATCGCACAGGACCAGCCGTTCCAGGGGACCACGGCCGACCTGCGCGCGATCGAGGGGCAGGACCCCGCCGTCACGATGGCCGCCTACCTTCCGGCGCTCTCCCAGGCATCGCCGGAGCCCGGCTGGCGCCTCGTCTCCACCGACGCCGGCTACTGGACCGACCAGGCCAACGTGGCGGCGAACAGCTCGCTGTTCGACCCGCAGCCCTGAGCCGGGCGCCGCGCCCCTCAGGGGCCGGGGCGCGGCGTCAGGACGTGAGCCAGGCGCGCAGGCCGCGCTCGACCGCATCGAGGTCGTCGACGGGGCAGTACTCCGCCTGCGTGTGGGCCAGCGACGGGTCGCCGGGGCCGTAGTTCACCGCCGGGATGCCCAGGGCGCTGAAGCGGGCGACGTCGGTCCACCCGAACTTGGGGCTCGGCGTCCCGCCCACCGCCGCCACGAACGCCTGCGCCGCCGGCTGCGACAGGCCCGGCAGGGCGCCCTCGGCCAGGTCGGCCACGACGACGTCGAAGCCGTCGAAGACCTCGCGCAGATGCGCCTCGGCCTCGGCGCCGGACCGGCTCGGCGCGAAGCGGTAGTTGACCTCGACGACGCACTCGTCGGGGATCACGTTGCCCGCGACACCTCCGCGGATCCGAACGGCGTTGAGACCCTCGCGGTAGGTCAGCCCGTCGATCTCGACCTGCCGCGGCTCGTAGTCGCGCAGCCGGGCCAGCACGTCGACGGCGTCGTGGATGGCGTTGTGGCCCATCCACGACCGGGCGCTGTGCGAGCGGACGCCGGTGGTGCGCACCTCGACGCGCATCGTCCCCTGGCAGCCCGCCTCCACCACCGCGTTGCTCGGCTCCATGAGCACCGCGAACGACGACTCGAGGAGCTCGGGCCGCTGCTCGGCGAGCAGCCGCAGGCCGTTGAAGCGGGCGTCGATCTCCTCGGCCTCGTAGAGCACCCACGTGACGTCGCGGGTCGGCTCGCGCAGGGTCGCCGCGAGCTGCAGGAGCACCGCGACGCCGCCTTTCATATCGCAGGCGCCGAGCCCCATCACGCGGTCCTGGCCGTCGACGATCGCCCGCGACGAGGGCATGTTGCGGTTCTCCGGCACGGTGTCGACGTGGCCGCCGATGACGACGCGCTCGGCGCGGCCGAGCTGCGTGCGCGCGACGATGTTGTGACCGATCCGGTCGAGGACCAGGTGGTCGCATCCGCGGAGCGCGTCGTGGACGGCATCGGCGATGACCTGTTCGTGGCGCGACTCCGACGGGATGTCGATGAGCTGCTGCAGGAGGGTCGGCAGCGGGGCCGTCAGGTCGAGGTCCGTGGTTCCGCCCATAGCCGACGACCCTATCCGGCACCGCGACAGCGACGCCTGCGCACCGGCTGAGCGCCCCCTGCGGAGGTACGACCACGGCAGCGCGGCTCCGGCGCCTGCTGCACCCCTCGGTAGGTTGGGGCGTATGACGCTGCTGACCTCGCCCGCCGCCGCCGTGGGCCTCGCGACCTACGCCGGCGACGCCCTGCTCGACGTCTGGTACCCGAGGCCCGCGCTCGAGGCCGAGCCCGCGCCCGTCGACGGCCTCGGCGAGGTGGAGCGCACCGACGACGTGCGCGGCGTCCGCACCGTCACCGTCACCACGCGCATCGCCGACCTGTCGGCAGCTCCCGCCGACGCCGCCGACGCGTGGCTGCGCCTGCACCTGCTCTCGCACCGGCTCGTCGCACCGCGCACCGTCTCGCTCGACGGCGTCTTCGGCCTCCTGACCAACGTCGCGTGGACGTCCGTGGGCCCCGTGCCCGTCGACCGCGTCACCGAGGTCCTGGTCGCAGCCCGTACGGAGGGCCGCCACGTCACCGTCTTCGGCGTCGACAAGTTCCCGCGCATGGTCGACTACGTCGTCCCCACCGGCGTACGCGTCGCCGACGCCGACCGCGTCCGTCTCGGCGCGCACCTCGCGAGCGGCACCACCGTGATGCACGAGGGGTTCGTCAACTTCAACGCCGGCACGCTCGGCACGTCGATGGTCGAGGGCCGTATCTCCGCGGGTGTCGTCGTCGGCGACGGCTCCGACGTCGGTGGCGGCGCCTCCATCATGGGCACGCTGTCCGGCGGCGGCACCGAGGTGATCACCATCGGCGAGCGCTGCCTCATCGGCGCCAATGCCGGCGTGGGCATCTCGCTCGGCGACGACTGCGTCGTCGAGGCCGGCTGCTACATCACCGGTGGCTCGAAGCTCACCCTCCCCGACGGCAGCGTGGTCAAGGGCCGCGAGCTGTCGGGCGCCCACGGGCTTCAGTTCTGGCGCAACTCCGTGACCGGCGCCCTCGAGGCCCGCCAGCGCCAGGGCTCCTGGGGCTCCCTCAACGAGCATCTGCACGCGAACGACTGAGCCGTTGGGGGTCGAGACACGCTCTTAGCGACGCGATCCGACCCCCAACCGAGAACCCATCGGCACCGACCACGGGCTGCAGCGGGCGGGCGGGCCCGGAGGTCGTGAGGGCGGGCCGATGCGCAGCGAGGCCCGGCCGAGACGGCCGAGCGCGAGCGCCAGCGAGCCTGGGCCCGGCCGCCCGCCCGGCGAGACCGAGGCGACCACCGACGCGGCGGAGCGGAGCGCAGCGGAGCGGAGACCGCCGGACTGCTCGCCCCGCCGGCGAAGCCGGCGCCCCCTCGTCCGCCCCGGAGGCCCGGAGGGCGGGTCCGATGCGCAGCGAGGACCCGGCCGAACGGGCCGACCCTCGCGAGCGAAGCGAGCGGGGCGGACGCGAAGGCGAGCCGTGCCCCGACGCGTTCGTTGGGCCGAGGAACGAGGCCCCACGAACGCTTGGAGGGGCTACAGAATCAGCGGGCTTCGAGCGGGACGTAGTCGCGCTGGGGCTCGCCGATGTAGACCTGGCGCGGGCGGCCGATCTTCGTCGTCGGGTCCTCGATCATCTCGCGCCACTGAGCGATCCAGCCGGGCAGCCGGCCGAGGGCGAACATGACGGTGAACATCCGGGTCGGGAAGCCCATCGCCTTGTAGATGAGGCCCGTGTAGAAGTCGACGTTCGGGTAGAGCTTGCGCGAGATGAAGAAGTCGTCGGCGAGCGCGACCTCCTCGAGGCGCAGCGCGATGTCGAGCAGCGGGTCGCTGATGCCGAGGGTGTCGAACACGTCGTGCGCGGCCTTCTTGATGATGGTCGCGCGCGGGTCGTAGTTCTTGTAGACGCGGTGGCCGAAGCCCATGAGCTTCACGCCGTCCTCGCGGTTCTTCACCTGGCGGATGAAGGTGTTCACGCCGCCGCCGCTGCGGTGGATCTTGTCGAGCATCTCGAGCACGGCCTGGTTGGCGCCGCCGTGCAGCGGGCCGAACAGCGCGTTGATGCCCGCGGAGACCGACGCGAACAGGTTGGCGTGCGACGAGCCGACGAGGCGGACGGTCGACGTCGAGCAGTTCTGCTCGTGGTCGGCGTGCAGGATGAGCAGCAGGTCGAGCGCGCGGACCAGCACGGGGTCGGCCACGTAGTCCTCGGCGGGGACGCCGAAGGTCATCCGCAGGAAGTTCTCGTTGAGGCTCAGCGAGTTGTCGGGGTACAGGAAGGGCTGGCCGACCGACTTCTTGTACGCGTACGCCGCGATGGTGGGGACCTTGGCCAGGAGGCGGATCGTGGAGATCTCGACCTGCTCCTTGTCGAACGGGTCGAGCGAGTCCTGGTAGAAGGTCGACAGCGCCGACACCGCGGACGACAGCACCGGCATCGGGTGCGCGTCCCGCGGGAAGCCGTCGAAGAACCGGCGCAGGTCCTCGTGCAGCATCGTGTGCCGCTTGACCAGGTTGTCGAACTCCTCGAGCTCGGTGGCGCTGGGCAGGCGGCCGTAGATGAGCAGGTACGTCGTCTCGAGGAAGGTCGACTGCGCCGCGAGCTGCTCGATGGGGTAGCCGCGGTAGCGCAGGATGCCCTCGTCGCCATCGATGAAGGTGATCGACGACGAGCACGAGGCGGTGTTGAGGAAGCCGCTGTCGAGCGCGACGGAGCCGGTCGCCTTCATCAGCGACGAGAGGTCGAGGCCGTCGTTGCCGTCGGTGGCGGGCACCCGGGTGAGCGGCAGCTCGCCCCCGGGGTACGAGAGGGTCACGTCGGACATGGCGGGGGCCTCCTGCACGTCGGGAGAGGTCGGCGGAGCACGCCTTGTGGGCGCGACCCGTTGCGTGAACGCTACCCACGACCGGCCCCCCGAGTCGCTGTGACCCCCGTGACAGTGCTCTCGCCGCCCGTCCTCCCGATCGGCGGAACGCCGTCCTTGACACACGTGGACGCCGGCAGCACGGATCAGCCCCCTCGACGCCGTCCTGTCTGCCACCCTGGCGGCACGGCGGCGTCGGGGGACGTCGGCAGGAGGGGGACGGCCATGGGTGTCACGGAACGGACCGGCACGACGCAGTTCCAGCGCAGTGCCGCGGGCCCTCGGGCGACGCGGCTCGACGAGGCCCGCGAGGGTGCGATGTGGGTGTCGATCGCCCTCGGCGCGACCGCGGCCGTGCTGCTCTGCCTCGGCCTGATCAGCGCCGGGCGGCCCGAGCGCGGCGTGGGCGCGGCGACGCTGCTCTGGATGGGCCTGTCGTTCGGGGCTGCCGCTTTCGCCGCCGGCGCGGCCGGTGCGTCGATCGTTCTCTCGGCGATGCGCGACATCGCGCGGCAGGACGGCCGATGACCACGACCGACGCGTTCCAGCGCGACCGGGTGGCAGGCCCGAAGGAGGCCGCGTACGCGCGGTACGGCACCCGGCTGACCTGGGCGACCACGGCGGTGCTGGTGGTCGCGCTGCTCGTGTGGATCTTCGTCGGGACCAACGACCCGCCGTTGCGCGACGGCGAGCTGCTCAGGGCGCTGGCGTGGGGAGGCCTGCTGACTGTGGCGGGCTGCTGCCTGCTCGCCGCCCGCCTCGTCGTCGGGGCGATGCGCGCCGCGGCCGAGGCCGGCGGCGAGTAGGGCTCAGCCGGCCGCGAGCCGCTCGACCGCGGCGTCCACGCGCTCGTCGGTGGCCGTGAGCGCTACCCGGACGTGCTGCGCGCCGCCCGGGCCGTAGAACTCTCCGGGCGCTACCAGGATGCCCCGCTCGGCCAGCCAGGCGACGGTGTCCCAGCAGGGCTCGCCGCGCGTCGACCAGAGGTACAGGCCGGCCTCGGAGTGGTCGATCGTGAAGCCGGCGCGCTCGAGCCCGCGCCGCAGCCGCTTGCGCCGCTCCCCGTAGCGGGCGCGCTGCTCGGCCACGTGGGCGTCGTCGTCGAGCGCCGCGATCGAGGCGTCCTGCACCGGCCCGGGCACCATGAGCCCCATGTGCTTCCGGGCCTCGAGCAGCGCCGACACCAGGTCGCCGTCGCCGAGCACGAACCCCTCGCGGTAGCCGGCGAGGTTCGAGCGCTTCGACAGCGAGTGCACGGCGAGGACGCCCTCGAGCGAGCCGCCGTTGACGCGCGGGTCGAGCACGGAGACCGTCTCGGCCTCCCACGGCAGCTCGAAGTAGCACTCATCGCTGACGACGACGGCGCCCCGCTGGCGGGCCCACTCCACGACCTTCTGCAGGTGCTCGAGGCCGAGCACCTTGCCCGTGGGGTTGCTGGGGCTGTTGAGCCACACCAGCGACACCCGCTCGGGGCCCAGCGCCACCGTCGAGTCGGCGGCGACGATGCGCGAGCCGGAGATGCGCGCGCCGACGTCGTAGGTCGGGTAGGCGATCTCGGGGATGACGACGGTGTCCTGCGGCCCGAGGCCTAGCAGCAGCGGGAGCAGCGCCACGAGCTCCTTGGACCCGACGGTCGGCAGCACGTTGCGGTGCTCGAGGCCCTCGGCCCGCAGCGTGCGCGATGCCCACCGGACGATCGCATCGCGCAGCGCCGGGGTGCCCCAGTTCGTCGGGTAGCCGGGCCAGTCGGCGGCGCGGGCGAGCGCCTCCTGCACGACGGCGGGCACCGGGTCGACAGGGGTCCCCACCGAGAGGTCGACGACGCCGTCGGCGTGGCCCCGCGCGATCGCGGCGTAGGGCGCGAGCCGGTCCCACGGGAAGTCGGGGAGCCGGTCGGCCAGGCGGGTCATGCGCGGGTCTCCTGATCATGACGACGCGCCGCCACCCGGCAGGGCGACGGCGCGTCGGTGGACGTCCGGGACGCGACCCGGTGCGCAGGGGGCACCGGGATGCGCGTCAGTGGCCCTCGTGCTCCTGCGGCGCGAGCGCCGACACCACGGCGGCGTCCTTGGCGATGAGGCCGTGCTTGGCGGCGCCGCCGGGCGAGCCGAGCTCGTCGAAGAACTCGGCGTTGGCCGCCGTGTAGTCCTTCCACTGCTCAGGCACGTCGTCCTCGTAGAAGATCGCCTCGACGGGGCACACGGGCTCGCAGGCACCGCAGTCGACGCACTCGTCGGGGTGGATGTAGAGCATCCGCTCGCCCTCGTAGATGCAGTCGACAGGGCACTCCTCGACGCACGCCTTGTCCTTGAGGTCGACGCAGGGCTGCGCGATCACGTAGGTCACGGTCTGTCCTTCCGGTGCGGGGCGGCTGCTCCGGTACGCGAGCGTAGTGGCGGGGGCCGCCGCCTAGTATCCCGACCCACCGAACCATGTCGACGGAGGGTCCGCAGCATGATGTCCCGCGAGCCGGGCGGCCCGTCGCGGCCGGCGGCGCTGCTGGCTGTCCGGTGCGGGCCTGCCGACGTCGGACGCCGGGTGACCGTGCGCCGCCTGGTGGAGGACGGGCAGCTGTCCGACGCCGTCGGCGTCCTGCTGTCGTGGTCGCCGGAGGGCCTGCTCGTCGTCGAGAAGCGGTCCGGCGAGCAGGTGCAGATGAGCGCGTACGACGTGGTCGCCGCGAAGGTGGTCGCGCCGGAGCTGTCCGCCGACGCGATGCAGAAGGTCGCCGAGCTCGGCTGGCCGCCGGCCGAGACGGGGCAGCTCGGCGACTGGGTCCTGCGCGCCACCCACGGCGTGACCGGCCGGGCGAACTCGGTGCGGGTGGTGGGCGACCCAGGCATGCCGCTCGACGCGGCCCTCGACGCCGTCGTCGCCTGGTACGGCGAGCGCGGCCTGCCGCCGGTGCTGCAGCTGCCGCAGCCGAGCGGGTACGACGAGGAGCTCGACGCCCGCGGATGGCTGCCGGCGCGCGTGACGACGATGCGCACGGCCGGGACGCCTGGCCTCGTCGACCGCGCCGCCGCTCTGCTGCCACCGGACGCCGACCGCTACGTCGTCGAGCTGTCGGCGGACACCGACAGCGAGCTGCTCGCCTTCGTCGAGCCGTCGCTCGACCCCGTCGTCCTGGCCTCGATCCTGACGGCGCCCGACGAGCGGGCCTTCGTCCGCGTCCGCGACGCCTCGGGGGCGCTCGTGGCAGCCGGCCGCGCGTCGGTGTCGGCGTCGCCCGTGGGCCGCTGGGCGGGGATCACGAGCGTGGCCACCGCCGAGCACGCGCGACGCCGCGGCCTCGGCGGGCTGGTGATGGCGTCGCTGGGCCAGTGGGCCCTCGACGCTGGCTGCCCCCGTACCTACCTGCAGGTGATGAGCCGCAACGCCGGCGCCATCGCCCTCTACGAGCGGCTCGGCTTCGCGCTGCACCACGCCTACGCCTACCGCTCGCCCGTCGCGATCTCCGACCGCTGACGGCCGCCAGCGCGGGCTATCCGTCGGGCGATCGCGGGGCGACACGTCGCCGCACCGGGCTGCCGACCGTCGCGGCGTGGGTCAGGATCGACCCGTGAGTGCAGCCTCGCGGGAGCGGTTCGCCGACGTCGTGCGCGCTGGCGGCGCGGCCGGCGATCCCGACGACGTCCGGCTCGACCTCGCCCTGCTGCTCATCTCCGCCGAGGCGCTCCCCGACGACATCTCCGGCGAGGCCCTCGACGCCCTCGTGGCGCAGGGGCTCGCCGAGCTCGACGCCCTGGCGTCCGACGTCCCCGACGGGGGCCGCGACGACCAGCGTCTCCGGTCCGTGCTCGGCGGCTTCGCCGGCGCCTCGGACGACTACCAGCACCTCGAGTCGAGCCTGCTCGCCGACGTGCTGCGGCGCCGTCGTGGCCTGCCGATCCTGCTCTCGAGCGTGTGGACCGAGGTGGCACGGCGGGCCGGGGTGCCGGCGTACGGCGTCGGGCTGCCGGGCCATTTCGTCGTCGGCGTCGGCGACCCCGACGGCAACCGGGTGCTCGTCGACCCGTTCGAAGGCGGCCGGCTGCTCCCCTACGACAGCGCCCGATCGATCGCCGAGGCCGCGGGCCGCTCGCTGCGGCCCGAGCATCTGCGCCCGCACGACCCCATCGACACCCTGGCCCGCGTGCTGGCCAACATCCGGGCCTGGGCCACCACGCCCGAGCGCGCGTGGCACCGGCTGTGGGCGGTCGAGCTCGGGCTCCTGCTCCCCCGCCACGACCTCGGCCTGCGCCGCGAGCACGGCGAGGCGCTCATCAGCGTCGGCCGTTACCGCGAGGCCTCGACCGTCCTCGAGCAGTACGCCGACACCGTGGCCGGGCCCATGCCCCTCGAGGCCGAGCACGCCCGCCGCGTCGCCCACCAGGCCCGCGCCCGCCTCAACTGACGCCCCCACCCCGAACCCTCACCGTCCACCGGCGACTCTGCGTGGTCGTCGGTTCGTGGTGAAGGGTCCCCATGACCAATAGAGCCGTACAGATCTACCCCTCACCGCAGCCGCTGCGACGCTGTGTCACCAGCGTCCTGTGGATGGCGGATCCGTTGCAGCCCAACGGTTTCGGAGGATCAGCAACTGTCGGAGGTGGGTCGTAGTGTCGGCTGCATGAACCCCACCGCCGTCGCCGATGCGCGCGAGGTCGTCGACCTCGCCGACGTCATCGCGTCGGCGTCCGCACGGCTGGGGTCGCTGGTGGCCGGGGGTGCGCTGGACGGGTTCGAGCAGGCCGCGCTGCCCGGGCTGGTGCTCGCACTGTCCGGGGCGGTGCAGCCGTTGCAGGCCGCGGCGTCCTGCGCGGTCGGGCGGGTCCACGCCAGCGGCGCCGCGCTGCCCGACGGGCACGTGTCGGTGTCGCGGTGGCTGCAGGCCGACGCCGGCCAGTCCAAGGCCTCCGCCGGGGCGCTCATCGCCCGCGGCCGGGCGCTGGAGGGCGACTACGACGCCACCCGGATCGCGGTGCTGGCCGGCTGGATCAGCGTCGACCACGCCCGCGCGATCACCCTCGGCGTCGACCGCGCCATCCGCGCCCTGAAGGGCGGGCAGCGCGAGGTCTACCGCGCGCAGGGCGAGCAGCTCCTGCTCGACCACGCCGCCGACCACACCCCCGACGAGGTCGCCGCCGCCGCGAAGCGGCTGCGGTTCATCCTCGACCCCGACGGCACCGACCAGGACACCCTCGACGCCGACGCCGCCCAGCGGATCGTGCTCGTCGCCGTCGGCGACTCCGTCGAGATCCGCGGGCACCTGTCCAAGGAGTCCGCCGCGATCGTCGCCGGCGCGCTCGACCAGATCGTCGACGGCTGGTTCCGCCGCGGCGAGCTGCCCGCCGAGGACGCCGACGCCGAGGGAGCCGACGCTGACGCAGCCGACCCCCGCACCCGGCGCGCCCGCCGCCTGCGCGCCGAGCACCTGCGCGCCCGCGCCCTGGTCCACCTCGCCGGCACCGCCTGCGAGTCCGGCTCCCTCGGTGCCCGCAACGGCGTCGTCCCGCGCGCGGCGATCACCGTCGACCTCGACACCCTCGACACCCTCGGCGGGCACCTGCACACGCCGGTCTCCGAGACCCCCGAGCCGATCCCGCCCTCGACCGTGCGGCGGCTGCTGTGCGACGCCGCGTTCACCACCATCGTCACCGGCGGCCCCGCCTGCGACTCGGTCGACAAGCAGGGCCTGCTCCGCGCCGTGTCACGCCCCGTCCTCTACGTCGGCCGCGAGCAGCGCACCGTCACCCCGCGCCAGCGCGCCGCCCTCGCCGTCATGCACCCCCACTGCGCGTTCGCCGGCTGCAGAGTCCCGATCTCCCGCTGCCACGTCCACCACGTCGTGCACTGGGCCGACGGCGGCAGCACCGACCTCGACAACCTCGTCCCGCTCTGCCACGCCCACCACCACCTCGTCCACGAAGGCGGCTGGCGCATCACCGCGACCGGCCCCGACCCCCACCGCGCCGACTACTGGACCATCGCCCCGCCCGAACGACGACCGCGGCCCTGAAGAAGGGCCCGCCGCCACAACGCCCGCCCGGGCATCACGCACGAGTCCCCGCTATGCACCAGCACGAGCCGGACGCCGGCAGGCGACCGGCCGCGCGTGCGCGGGCTGCGCCGACCAGTCGACGCGGACGAAACAGCGGCGGATCGCCCGCGGGCGTGTGGCACCCTCGTCACCGGCATGCGGAGGGGGACGACGTGGAGATCGAGCAGACCGACCGGGACGGCCTCGCCGTCTTCCGGATCGACGGGTCGGGCATGACCACGGCGAGCCTCGTGTTCCACGTCGGGCTCATCGACGAGGACTACGTCACCGCGGGCATCACACACCTCGTCGAGCACCTCGTCATGCACCGGACCCCGCGCACGGTCGCCAACGTCAACGCCACTGTCACCCCGGAGTTCACCGAGTTCTGGGTGCGCGGCAGCGCACGGGTCGTGGCCGAGCACCTCGCCGCGGTCTTCGACGCCGTGCGCTCGCTGCACGAGTCGGTCGACGCCGAGCACCTCCGTCTCGAGCGCGGGGTGCTGTCGGCCGAGCACTCGGGCGGCACGCCGCTGGGCATCCCGTACGTGGAGCGCTACGGCCTCACGGGCCCCGGCCTGCTGGCCTCCGGCCCGGTGGCCCTCGACGGGATCGCCCCCGAGGAGGTCGTCGCGTGGGTCCGCCGCTTCTTCGTATGCGGCAACGCGGCGCTCACCGTCCTCGGCCCGATGCCCGAGGGCGTCGACACCACGCTCCCCGACGGCCCGAGGCACACCCGGTCCGAGCCCGAGCTGCTCCGGGAGGTGGCGCCGATGCAGGTGGTCACCGACCTGCCAGCGGTGCTCTACGGGATGGAGCTGCCGCGCTTCCCGGGGTCGAGCGCCCTCGAGCGGATCATCACCGAGCGCCTCACCGGCCACGTGCGGACGGGTCTGGGCTCGAGCTACTCGGTGCAGAGCGAATCGCTGGTGCTCGACGATGCGCGCGCCTTCGCCGTGTTCGCCGTCGACTGCGCTCCCGGCCGCGACCGCGAGGTGGCCGTTGCCGGGCTCGCGGAGCTGCGCCGCATCGCCGACCAGGGCCCGGACCAGGCCGACCTCGACCACGACATCGCCGCCTTCGAGGAGCTGCTGGCCGATCCCGAGTTCGGATCGGCACTGCTGTTCGCCGCCGCCTTCGGCTACCTGCAGGGCATCGAGCCCCGGCTGTCGTCCGACGATCATCTTGCGGCGATGCGGGCGCTCACCGGCGAGCAGGTGCGTGACGCCGTCCGCAGCGGCCTGCGCACGCTGGTCGTGGCGCACTCAGGACCGGAGCCGCTCACCGAGGCCGACTCCGGAGGCGCCGAGCTGCCGATCGCGCCGCCGTGCACCGGGCCGGAGATCCAGGGCCGCGCACTGTCGCGCCGCCTCGGCCGCGGCGTGCCACGCTCGGCGCGCCTGGTCTACAACGACGACGCCGTCGCGCTGGTCCACGAGGGCGAGTGGCACACCATCGCGCTGCGCGACGTCGTGGGCATGGGCACCGCCGACGAGACCCGCTACCTGGTCAGCCGCACCGGCTGCACGTTCTACGTGACCCCGCGCGAGTTCCGCGGCGCCGACCAGGTCGTCGCCTGGCTCGACCGTCAGGTGCCCGCGCGGCTGCACTACCGCCTTCCCGACTAGCGTCTCACTATTCGGATCATTCTGTCTCTTATCGTGAAACCGGCGCAGGCTGGCCTCCTACTCCGAGGAGGTCGGTCTTGGTGGGCCAGCAGTGGGATGCGCAGGGCTACGACGCGCAGTTCTCGTTCGTGACGGCGTACGGCGACGTGCTGCTCGGCCTGCTCGACGCTCAGCCGGGCGAGCGGGTGCTCGACATCGGCTGCGGGACCGGCCACCAGGCCGCCGTGATCGCGGCCGCGGGCGCGGAGGTGGTCGGCGTCGACAGCGATGCCGCGATGCTGGAGCTCGCCCGCTCGGAGCACCCGGCGGTGCGGTTCGTGCACGCCGACGCCCAGGACGCCGCAGCGCTGCACGCAGCCGTAGGCGCGAGCCCGGTGGACGCCGTGCTGTCGAACGCGGCGCTGCACTGGATGCCCGAACAGGACGCCGTGGTCGCCGGCATCGCCGCCG
The DNA here is from genome assembly GCA_020161245.1 of Actinomycetota bacterium. GTDB lineage: Bacteria > Actinomycetota > Actinomycetes > S36-B12 > CAIYMF01 > Longivirga. The sequence continues at coordinate 27,164 of JAIUOK010000016.1, forward strand.
TGCTGCGTCCCGGCGGCAGGCTCGTCGTCGAGATGGGGGGCGCCGGCAACGTGGCCCGCAACGCCGAGGCGATCCGGGCCGGACGCGCGGCGGTCGGACTCGACGCCGACGTGCCGCTGCCCTGGACCTTCCCCACGCCCGGCGAGCAGGCCTCCCGCCTCGAGCGCCACGGCTTCGTCGTGCGTACGTTGGCGCTCATCGACCGGCCGACGCCGCTGGCGGACGGCGTCACGACGTCGGGCTGGGCCCGGATGTTCGGAGCCTCGCTCGTGGCCGACGTCCCCGACAGCGAACGCGACACCTTCGACGCCGCCGTCGACGCGCATGCCGTGCAGCTCGGCCTCGACCGCCGCCCCGACGGAGCAGGTGGCTGGTGGGCCGACTACGTCCGCCTGCGGTTCACCGCAGCCCTCGCGTAGTCGTGGGCCCCCGCTGATCGGGCCGGAGGGACGACGGCGCGATCAGTAGGGGAACGTGCGCCTGCGGTTCGCCGCGTCCCTCGCATAGAGCCCGCTTGGGATGGGTGAGGCGTCGCTATACCGACGCCTCACCCGTCCCAAGCGGGTCGGGGTCAGGTCTTGGAGGGTTTCGGCGTGCTCGTCGGCTTCGGCGAGGTGGACGCCGAGCCGGACTTCGAGCCCGACGGCGAGGGGCTCGGCGACTTCGTCGGCTTCTTCGACGGGTCGGGGCCGCACACGACGGTCGGCGAGGGGCGGTAGCGGGTGGTGATGGTCTCCCGCTTCACCTCCTTGCCGTCCTTGTAGAACACGCGGTCGACATCGATGGTGAAGCCGATCATGCCGCTCTGCGCGAGGCAGGCGGGGTCCTGGCTGTAGACGGTCTTGAACGGCACGATGTTGCGCTTCGGGCCGAACTCCGCCTTCACGTCGTCGTAGACCTTGGTGCCCCACATCGTGATGGTCAGCGAGGTCTGCTTCATCACCGTGGTGATGAGGACGCCGTGCTTGGTGTTGTTGCGGAACTTCATGTCGAAGGCGCCCCAGGCGACCGTGGCCTCGAGGCCCGGCTGGTAGCGGGGGATCCAGATGGAGTGCGCCTGGGTGTAGACGCGCTCGAGGCCGGAGTAGAACGCCGCCGACCAGGCGGTGGTCGCCGACGCCGAGACGCCGCCGCCCTGGTCCTCCTTGAAGATGCCGCCCGGGCCGATCACGAAGCCCACGGTGTAGCCGTTGGCGACCGTGCGCTCCTTGATGACCTTGTTCAGCGAGAACGTCTCGCCCGGCTTGAGCAGGGTGCCGTTCATGTACTTCGCCGCTGTCCCGATGTTCTGGAAGCGGTACGCGGCGTACGGGAAGTTCTGCTTGAACGAGCCCAGCTTCTCGACGACGCCGAGCTTCTCGGCGTCCTCGGTCGTGAGCTTCGGCTCGATGGTGCCCAGGGTCGGCGACACCGTGCGCTTGGCGGCGTCGGTCTCGACCATGACGGCGGCGACGGACACGGCGAGGTCGTCGGGGTTGACGCCGCTGCCGGTCTTCGACGGGATGATCACCGGCTTGCCGGTCTTCACGCTCCAGCTGGCGTCGCGGCCGGGCTTCTCGACCGGCGCGAGCTCGTCCTCGATGGAGGTGCGCAGGATGCCGCCGTCGAGCGACGCGACGAGGGCGCCGTTCTCGGGCGTGAAGGCCAGCGCCCGCGAGATGGCCGACACCGGGATGTCGGCGGTGATCTTGGCGACCTTCACCTGCACGGGGCCGGAGACGGCGGCCTGCGCCGTCGCGAGCGCCTCCTCGGCCTTCTCCTGGCTGACGGTCGGCGTGGTCTCGACGACAGGCAGCGGCACGGACTGGCCGGTGCGCAGGTAGGCCTCGGAGATCGCCTCGACCGCGGCAGGCTGGTCGATCTGCGATCCGTTGGTGCCCGGTGTCAGCGTGGCCTGAGTTCCCGCCATGGTGATGGCCGGCTCGACGGGCAGCGTGTCGGTGTCGGTCGCGACGGTCGCGACGGCGGCCGCGAGCTTGGTCTGGTCGACGACGATCACGGGGTCGAGCGAGGGCCCGCCGGTGAACTGCGAGATCAGCGTGATCGGGTTCCAGACCCGGCCGCCGTAGCCCTCGACGGTCGCCGCGGCGTCGAACGACAGACCGGCGTCGGCAGGCACCAGGGTGACGTGCTGCTGGCCGACGACGACGTCCATGCCGGCCGCCGCACGCGGGCCGAGCTGCTCGGTGAGCGTGGCGGTGGCCTCCGCCTCCGACTGGCCGCCCACCTCGACGCCGAGCACGGTCGCCCCGTTGGGCAGGCCGTCGCCGCTCGCGACCACGAGGGCCGCGTAGGCGGCGCCGAGGGCGAGGACGGCGATGCCCACCCACAGCAGCACGCGCGTCCACACGGAGCGCGGGCTCGGGGAGGGGGTGATCTCGTCGGACGTGGTGTCGGTCGCGGTCACGGCTGGCAGGTCCCGGAGGTCGGTAGTCGGCGTCCGCATCCCTGGCCGGTCCCGGCAGGACGACGGTGTCCGTGGTGCCGGGGCGGGCCGCGCGGGCGCGACGATGGGTCTCTGACCAGGGTAGACGCCGGACGGCCCCTCCCCCGAATCCGAAACGTCCGACGCGGCGGCAGGCGTCACGGTTCCGTCCGATGACCGGTCGGTAAGGGCGGGCGAGCGGGTCGGCGAATCCGACCGCGTCCCTCGATAACAGGACGTACCCGGACGAACGGGACGCGAAGAAGCCCGCGGGTCAGCGGCGCGGGATGTCCGCGCCGAGCTGGTAGTACGCGCTGCCGAACCACAGCAGCGGCCGGCCCTCCGGGCGGATCAGATCGACCTCGAGGACCTCGCCGATGAGGATGTCGTGGTCGCCTGCGCGGATGATCTGCTGAGTGCGGCACTCGAGGGTGACCAGGGCCTCGTCGAGCAGGAGCGCGCCCGTGAGCGGCGAGCGATGGGTCCGCGTCGAGTCGAACTGGCCCACGAGCGGCCGGCCCTTGGTCGCGAACCACGACGCCCGGCCGCGCTGGGCCTCGTCGAGGACGTTGACGTTCCACGCGCCGGCGTCGAGCACGGCCTCGTGGAAGCGGGAGTCGACCTCGACGCAGACGAGCACCAGCGGCGGCTCGAGCGACACCGAGGTGAAGGAGTTGGCGGTCATGGCGTGGTCGAAGTCGTCCTGCACGGCGGTGACGACGGTGACGCCGGTGGCGAACCGGCCCATCACCGTGCGGAACTCCGCGGCCAGGACCCGTTCGGGCCCGACCTCTGCCTGACTCATGAGGTGAGCCTAATCGCGCGTCGCACTGCGAGGGCGGTCAGCGCCCGCGTGCTCATACCCGCACCCCGGACAGGCGGGCGTGGTCGATCACCACTGCGGCCGGGGGTGCGACGAGGCGCAGCGTCGTCAGCGCCGACTCGCCGAACGCGTTGGGCGTCGCGCTCGAGAGCGCGAGGACGCCGAGCAGCCGGCCGCCCGCCCGCAGCGGCATCGACAGGAACGTCGCGACGCCGGGGTGGTCGACGAGGTCGGCGTCGGCCGTGCCGAGCCCGCCCTGCGGGTCGGCGACCATCGGCGCGAGGTGGTGGGCGGCGGTGGGGATGCCGGTCGCCTGCTCCGAGGCCTCGGCGAGGCCCTCGAGCATCTCGAGGTACTGCTGCTCGGTGACGGGCCGCGACACGGAGACATAGGTCGCCTCGGGCGCGCTGCCCGACGGGTCGAGCAGCAGCACGGCGGCGAGGTCGCAGTCGACGATGTTCTCCATCGCGCGCAGGACGGCCGCGACGGTCTCCTCGAACCCGTGCACGTCCGCCGCGATCGCGGTGACGTCCTGCGTCACGGAGGCCTCGAAGAGCTTGCGGTCGAGCAGGTCGGTCACGCGGGCCAGCACGTCGTCGTCGGTCAGCTCGATCGGCTCGGCCTTCATCGCCGGGCGGCCGTTGCGGGAGCGTGCGGCGGCGAGGATCGCGTCGCGCACGGTGTCGACGAGCTCCGAGGCCTCGAAGTCCTTGGTGAGGAAGCGCTCGCCGCCGGCACGGGCGCCCCAGTAGCGGTCGCTGGCGGCGTTGAGGGAGGTGAGGAACAGCACCGGCAGGTCCGCAGTCATCCAGTCGTCCTTGAGGACCCGCGCGGCGACGTAGCCGGAGACGCGAGGCATCTGGACGTCGAGGATCACGACGTCGGGCATGGTGCGGAACACCGCCTGCACCGCCTCGACGCCGTCGTCTGCCGTCACGACCTCGAACCCGGCCTCGCCGAGGACGGTCGTCAGGATCCGTCGCAGCGTCGCACTGTCGTCCGCCACCACGGCCACAGGCCTGTGCTCGCTCATGGTTGTCCCCTCCCCTTACCGGCCGACCAGCCGACGCACGGTGTCGACCAGCGCGCGCTGGTCGAACTCCCTCTTGAGCAGGTACGCGTCCGCACCTGCGTCGAGCCCGGCACGACGGTCTGCGTCGTCGCCGCGCGAGGTCATGATCACGACTGGGACGTTCTCCCAGCCGCGCGTCCTGCGGATGGTCCGCGTCAGCGTGAACCCGTCCATGCCCGGCATCTCCACGTCGGAGAGCACGAGGTCGACCGGGCCGCCCTGCAGGCGGGCCGCGCCGTCGAGGCCGTCGACAGCCGTGACGACGTCGTAGCCGGCGCTCTCGAGGATCGAGCGCTGCAACTCCCGGACACCGAGCGAGTCCTCCACGACGAGCACGCGGGCACGACCCTCGCCGGACGACGCCCGCGGGCGCGCGGCCCCGTCGCCGTCGGCCTCGTCGGCCGCCTCGGCCTCGGCGCCGAGGGCGGCGGTGCCGCTCCAGCGGGACGCGAGATCGCGCAGGTCGACGAGCAGCACCACGGACCCGTCGTCGTCGATGGTCGCGCCGGAGGCGCCGGCCACGCGGCCGAGGAAGTCGCCGAGGCTCTTCACCACGACCTCGCGCTCGGTCTCCACCGCGTCGACCGCCCAGGCGATGGGCTCGCCGGTGAGACGGGCGACGACGGCGGCTCGCGGGCTGCGTGCGCCGGGGACGCCGAGCACCTCGCCGAGGTCGGCGAGCGGGATGGCGGCGCCCTCGCGGGCCAGGACGAGCGAGCCGGCGACGTCGTGCACGGCCGCATCGCGCAGCGACAGCGTCTCGACCACGCCCGCGAGCGGCACGGCGTAGCGCTCGTCGCCGAGGCGGACGAGCAGGCACCGCGCGACGCCGAGCGTCACCGGAAGCGTGAGGACGAACCGCGTGCCCTCGCCCGGAGTGCTGATCACCTCGACCGCGCCGCCGAGGCCCTCGACCGAGGTCCGCACGACGTCGAGGCCGACGCCGCGGCCCGACGTCGTCGTGACGTCCTGCCGGGTGGAGAAGCCGGGCTCGAAGATCACCTGGTGCAGGACCGAGCCGGACGCCTGCGTCCCTTCGGGCAGCAGGCCGCGCGCGACGGCCGCGTCGCGCAGCACCTCGTCGTCGATGCCGGCGCCGTCGTCGGACACCTCGACCACGACGGTCGAGCCCGCGCTCCGGGCCGACAGCGTGACCGTCGCGGTCCGCGTCTTGCCTCGAGCGGCGCGCTGCTCGGGCGTCTCGCAGCCGTGGTCGACGGCGTTCGTGACGAGGTGGCGCAGCGCATCGGCCACGCCGTCGAGCACACGCACGTCGAGCTCGACGTCGGTGCCCTGCACGACCAGGACGACGTCCTTGCCGGACTTCGCGGCGACTCCGCGCACGAGGACGTCGAAGCCGGCGGCCACGCGGCGCACCGGCACCATCGCCAGGCCCATGGCGCCGTCGCGCACGCGGGCGACCCGGTTGGACGCGTCCTCGGTGCGCGAGCGCAGGTCGCGCGTGGTCGCGTGCAGCCGGTCGGTCACGCCGACGAGGCCGGTCACGCGGTCGGCGAGCTCGCCGGGCGAGCTGCCCGACAGCAGCGCCTCGCGCAGCCCGCGCACCAGGGCCTGGTGCTCGTCGAGCAGGGAGCCGAGGTCGCGGGTGTGGCGGTCGATGCGGCGGACGTCGAGCTCGGCCTCGCCGACGACGTCGAGCAGGTCGTGCACGCGCCGGGTCGGCACGCGCACCTGGTCGCCGAACGTGCGCGCTGGCACGGCGGCCGGCGCCGCGGCCGGCGCCTGCGGCTCCGGCATCGGCGCGCGCTCGACCACAGTGGTGGGGACGGGTGCGGGGCGGGGCGCAGGGGCTGCGGCGGGCACGTCGTCGCGCAGATGGCCGCGGCCGCCGAGGGCATCGAGCGCGGCCAGCATGCCGGTGCGCTCCTGCTCGCTGACGTCCCAGTCCGTGCCGGGGACCCAGCGCGCGAGCAGCTCGGTGGTCTCGAGCAGGACGTCGACGACCTCGCGCGTCACCGGGACGCGGCCGTCGCGCACCTTGCCGAGCAGGTCCTCCGCGCGATGCGCGAGCTCGGTGACGGGAGCGTCGCCGAACATCGTCGCCGACCCCTTGAGGGTGTGGGCGTGACGCAGGAGGTCGGTGGCCGCCTGGCGCGGCTGCCCCGAGCGCTCGAGCACGAGCAGGCCGTCGCGCAGCGCGGCCGAGAGCTCGGCGGCCTCGTGACGGAAGCTCGCAGCGAGCTCGGGGTTCTCCGACCAGGCGGGCATGACGGCCTCAGGCCACCCGGAAGCGCGCGATCGACTCGCGCAGCTCGGCCGACAGGACGTTGAGCTGCGCGGCCGCGGCGGCCGACTGCTTGGACCCGACGGCGTACTGGCGCGACACGTCCGACACCTGCGTCATCGCCGACACGACCTGGTCGGACGCCGAGCGCTGCTGCTGCGTCGCGATCGAGATCTCCTTGGCCGCTGTCGTGGTCTCGTCCACCATGCCGCTGATCCGCTCGAGCGCCTCGACGACCTCGCGGGCGAGCCCGGCGCCCATGTGGACCTCCTTGCTGCCCTCCTCGGTCGCCAGGATCGTCGCGTGGGTCTCGGTCTGGATCTGCGCCACGATCGCCTGGATCTGCCCGGCCGACTCCTGCGACCGCTCGGCGAGCTTGCGCACCTCGGCGGCGACGACGGCGAACCCGCGGCCGTGCTCGCCGGCGCGGGCGGCCTCGATCGCGGCGTTGAGCGCGAGCAGGTTGGTCTGGTCGGCGAGGTCGTCGATCACCTCGAGGATGCGGCCGATCTCCTGCCCCTTCTCCCCGAGCGACAGCGCGCGGGCGGCGATCTGGTCGACGCGGTCGGCGATCTGGTCCATCGAGCGCACCGACGCGGCGACCGCCATGCGGCCCTCCTCGGCGTGGCGCAGCGTCTCGGCGGCGTAGCGGGCGACCGCCTCCGCCGTGTCGGCGATCTGGGCTGCCGTCGCCGCGAGCTCCTCGATCGTCGACGTCGTCTCCGCGACGGCCGACGACTGCTGGGTGGCGGACGCCGCGTGCTCCTCGGCTGTGGCCAGCAGCTCCCCCGCGCTGGCGGCGATCTGCTCGCCTCCGGCGCGCACCTGCTCGACGAGGGTCACCAGGCTCTCGAGGGCCTCGTTGACCGACTGGGAGAGCACGACCACTGCGTCGTCCTCGGCCTCGACGTCGTCGGCCACGGAGGCCACGTCGATGCGGGTCGACAGGTCGCCGGCGGCGGCGCGCTCGAGCTGCTCGGTGAGCGCGTCGACCCGGGCCGAGAGCTCGCGGCGCTCGCGGGTCGACTTGCTCTCGTAGGCGAGGACGGCCTCGGCGAGCTGCCCGTCGATGAGGGTCATGGCGGGCAGGGCGATGAGCGCGATGAGCCCGAGCGGGAGGGCCGAGCCGGTCCAGGTCGCGGTGACGGTACCGGTGAAGCCGACGCTCGCCGACAGCAGGACGGCGAAGCCGGCAAGCCACCAGCCCGAGAACAGCAGCGAGGCGAAGAGCACGGTGACCGCGAGCATCACCGACGCGCAGCCGAGCAGGCCGCCGCTCGCGACGGCGAGACCGGTGATGTACACGACGTTGGTCACGAGCACGATGCGGCCGACGAGGATCGCCTGCGTCTGCTGCAGCGCAACCCCCTGGCGATGGGCCCGGAAGGCGAGGACGGTCGTGACGGTGGCCAGCAGGGCCCCGAAGGCGGTCCACGCCCACACCGCGGGCAGCTCCACCACGGCCTCGGCCACGAAGATCTCGGTCAGGTACGCCGAGAGCAGGCCGAGCGTCACGCACCCCCAGGTGGCGATGCCGGCGATCACGGCGATCCGCTTGCTGAACTCCACGACTGCTCCCGCGCTCGTGCACGCACGGACGACCCGGGACGGGTCCCCGTAGATGTGTCGGCACGCCAGCCGTCACCTGAAGGGGTTAATCGAGCCTTTGTCGCCTGCCCGGAGGACGGCGTCGCCGCAGGTCAGCGGCCTCGTGCCACCCGGCGGCCGAGACGCAGGACGGCGTCGGCATCGAGCAGTGCGACCGGCCCGTAGGGCGACGCCTCGTCGGCGAGGCCGCGCACGAGCTCGGCGGAGTCGCCCGCGAGCGTCACGGGCGGCGGCTCGTGGTCGTCAGGCACCTCGAGCAGCCCCTGGACGGCGTCGGCGACGACCCCGACCTCGACCTCGGCGCTGCGCAGCACCACGACCCGCGCCGACGACGCCAGCGGCGTGGCCGCGACGCCGAGGAGGGGTCTTAGGTCGACGACGGGCAGCACCCGGCCGCGCCAGTTGCACACGCCGCGCACCCAGGCGGGGGCGGAGGGCAGGCGGGTCAGCGCCGGCACCGGCACGACCTCGACGACCCGGACCGCCTCGACGCCGTAGCGCCCCGGGCCGAGCCGCACGACCACGTGGTCGAGCCCGTCGGCCTCCGGCTCGACGACGTCGTCGTCGAACCAGGTGGTGTCGGCGTGATCGAGGCTCACCCTGGCGTCATCGGCCGGGCGCGGGATCCCCTGAAGGCCCCGGGCCCGGGTCGGGCACGACCGGTCCGCCGGGGAGCACGTCGCCGGGGCCGGGCACATGGTCGGCGTCGGCCTGCTGCTCCTCAGCCACCAGCTCGGCCAGGCCGCGCGGCAGCGGCCAGAGGGCCGAGCCGAGCCCCAGCACCGTGCAGCCGACGACGTAGACCCACGAGCGGGTGACGTCGGGGATGAGCACGTCGCCGCCCGGCGCGAGCTCGAGCACCAGCCCGGTGGCCACGAGCCAGCCGGCCATGAGCGCCAGGCCCGTGGCCTTGCTGCCCGACTGCCACACGATCGCGCGCACGAGCACTACGACAGCGACCAGCATGAGCGCGACGCCCCACGGCACAGTGACCGAGCCGATGGTGGTGCGGCCCGCGGAGACCACCGCCCCGACCAGGCCCAGGATCAGGCCGAGCACCGCCATCGCGACCACGGAGGTCGCCGAGACGCGCGGTCGGGGGCTCGGGGTCACCCCCCGAGGGTAGTCGCGCCCTCCGCGGCTGCCGTGCGCACGTCGACCAGCAGCTCGCTGTGGCGCGTCTGCGCCTCCTCGAGCACGTCGGTGATCTCGCGGCCGATGAGCTCGTGGCGCTCCATGAGCGCGTCGCGCAGCGCCTCGACGAGGTGGCGGTTCTCGTGCAGCAGGACCCGGGTGTGGCCCTTCTGCTCCTGCAGGATGCGCTCCACGCGCTCGCGGCCGTCCTTGTCGCTGAGCACGCGCCCGACGAGGTTGGTGTCGGACAGGGCCGAGCCCTGCACCGCGGCGTACGAGATCAGCGTGTCGGTCATGCCGGCCGCGCCGACCATCTGCGCCGCGATGTTCGTCGCGTACAGCAGGTCGCCCGAGGGCCCGGTGGACACGTCGCCGAAGAAGATCTCCTCGGCCGACTGGCCGCCCATCGCGATGCGGATCAGGCCGGTCATCTCGTCGCGGCTGCGGGTGAACACGTCCTCGGCGTCGCCGTGCGCGAGCAGGCCGAGCGCATCGCGCCGCTTGATGATGGTGAGCACCTCGAGCCGGCGCTGCGGGGCCACGAGCCAGGCGGTGACGGCGTGGCCGGCCTCGTGCGTGGCGATGAGGCGCTTCTCGTGCTCGGTGTAGGCCACGGGCTGGCCGAGGCCGACCTCCTCGACGAGGCGGGCCCGCTCGACGTCCTGGCGGTTCATCGCCTGGTCGCCGCGGCGCAGCGCGTTCACGAGGCCCTCGTCGAAGAGGTGCTCGATCATCACCGGCGTGTAGCCCTGGGTCACCGCGGCCAGGCTGTCGCGCTGCTCCTCGGCGTCGAGCTCCTGGTGGTGGGCCTTCTTGGCCAGGAAGAAGTCGATGAGCTCGCGGCGGCCGGCCTTGGTCGGCGGCTCGAACGTGAGGCGCCGGTCGAAGCGACCGGGCCGCAGCAGCGCCGGGTCGAGATTGTCGGCCCGGTTGGTCGCGGCGATGACGAGGACGTTGGTGCTCGGCGGGACCGGGCGCGAGAGCTGTCGGTTCGCGGGCAGGTAGAGGTTGAGCTTGTCGACGAACCATGTGCGCAGCTTCTGGAAGCCGGTCGGGTCGTCGAAGGACTGCATCTGCACGAGCAGCTCGTTGACGACGCCGCCGACGCCCTCCGACGTCATGCCTGCGAGGTTGCGGATGAGCCCGCCGGACTGCGCGGACCCCACGATGCCGGGCGCGGCCGCGGCGTACTGCGACGGCAGCCCCTCCAGGCCCCCGCAGCACATCACCGACGAGCTCTGGGTGGTCGGGTGGGCCGTCATCGACAGGCCGCCCCGCGCCATGGCGATCGCGTCGATCTCCTCGATGAAGCCGATCGCGCCGCCCTCCTGGCGGGCCGCCTTGCGCAGCGCCTTGAAGTACGAGCGGATCTTGCGGGCGGTGGCGCCGTAGTACATCGACTGGAAGGACGTCGCCGACACGAACAGGAACGGGACGCCGGCCTCGCGCGCCATCGCCTTGGCCAGGTGCGTCTTGCCGGTGCCGGGGGCGCCCTCGAACAGCAGGCCGCGGCGCGGCGTGCCGCCCATCTCGGAGGAGAACGCCTTGTGCGCGAGGAAGAGGTTGAGCGAGCGGACGACGTCGTCCTTGACCGGGTCGATCGCCTTGACGTCGTCGAGGGTCACGTCGATCTGCTCGGGGCGGTAGGTCACGTGCGGCGAGCGGCCGGCGCCGATCGTGCTTCCCACGAGGACACCGATGAGCGCGAGGAAGAACAGGGCCGGGATGAGCAGCATCGGGTCGACCGACGGCAGCGTCAGGTTGAACACGTCGAGCGGGTCGCCGCTGACGAGGCGGCCCCAGAGGTAGGCGGCGGGCAGCAGGAGCAGCAGGAACAGGGTCCACAGCCGCCGGCGGCGCGAGCGCTCGCGCGAGGCGCCGACGTCGCCGCCGCCCATCGACAGCCGACCGCTGCTGGCGTCGCTGAGCATGTCCGCCGAGCCCTGCTGCTTGCCTCGCGCCATCGCCGCTACCCGTCTCTCGCTGCTCGTCCGGTGCACGTACCGCCCGGTGGGGGCCGGGCGGTGCACCCATCGTGAGCGACCGCGGGTCCGGCTGCCTCATCGCAGCAGCCAACCTCACTCGCGTGGAGTACCCCGACCGGACGCAACCTCCACCCAGCGTGACGTCCCGCTCTCGGAGAGCGCAACGGGCCAGCGGACGGTCACGCCGCGGATCCGGCGGCCGGACGGCCGGCTACCGCTGCGGCTCGCGCACCCCGTGGACGGCGAACGCGCGGGACGGGTCGACGCACAGCGACAGCGAGTCCGGCCGCACGTAGTGGCCCTCGAGCCGCAGCGGCGCCCCGGCGCGGGCGACGGTGCGCCCGTCGGTATCGACGACGGCGAACGCCGGGCCGGGCGCACGGGCCGCAGGCGCCTCCGGCTGGGCCGGCCCGCCGACGCGGCGCCACCCGTCGGGCCACAGCAGCGACACGCGGCCGTCCGGCCCGTCGAGGACGACGCAGCCCGACACGTCGACGAGGCGGCCGGCGAGGGCCACGGCCGCCGGGCCGGCGCCGGAGGAGGAGGGATGCGCCGGGAGGGTCCCGTCGTGCTCGAGCGAGCATCCGGCCGTGGCCGCCGCTGCCGCCGAGGCAGCGGCGCGCGCGACGATCGCCCGCGCTCCCCTGGGCCGCGCCGCAGGAGCGCGGGCCGCAGAAGGCGCTGCTCGGGCCATCCGGGCCCGGACAGCGGTCCGGTGCGTCATCGCGTCAGCCTCGCCGCCACCGACGCTACGGGCGCGCAGCGCCACCGGACAGCGGCGAGACGCAGCTGCGACGCGGGGCGACACAGCTGCGACGTCGCTGCGACGCGTCCGCGACCGGGCAGCAGGTGCCGCGTGCCTCAGACGCCGGCGAACAGGTCGGTCTCGCGGCCCTCGGCGTCGCGGGGCCCGGCCGGGGCGCCCTTCACGAGCCGGTAGTACTCGTGGCCGAAGGCCTGCGAGCCCACCTTGTTCGACAGCGCGAAGAAGCCGTCCTCGAGGCTGATCTGGGTCTTGTGCGCCGCCATCGCCGCCATCTTGCGGTCGAGCCAGGCAGCGGCGTCGACCGCGGTGGTCACCAGCGCGTCGTCGCACCCGAACGGCAGGTCGTCGGGGTCCATCGCGGTGAACTCGCTCTCCTCGCCGAGATCCTTCAGCGCCTGGATCCCCGCGCGCATCACCGACTTGGGGAACGCCGTCCAGTAGACCTTGGCGACGTCCCACGCCTCGCCGAGCTCGGGCTTGAAGCCGGGCGCGGCGGCCAGGGCGACCGCGTAGGTGGCGGCCCGGTGCGCCTGGATGTGGTCGGGATGGCCGTAGCCGCCGAAGTCGTCGTAGGTGACGAGCACCTGCGGCCGCACCTCGCGGATCACGGCCACGAGGTCCGTCGCGGCGGCGAGGAGGTCGGCGCGCCAGAAGCAGGCGGGGTCGTCGTTGTCCGGCGTGCCCATCATCCCGGAGTCGCGGTACTTGCCCGGGTGGCCGAGCTGGCGGTGGTCGACGACGCCGAGAGCCGCCATCGCCTCGGCCAGCTCGATCGCGCGGTGCTCGCCGAGGGTGTCGTCGCGGTCGGCCGCGCGGTGCGCGTGCTCGTCGACGAGGATCTCGCCCTCCTCGCCCAGTGTGCAGGTGACGAGCGTGACGTGCGCCCCCTCGTCGACGTACTTGGCCATCGAGGCCCCGTTGTTGATCGTCTCGTCGTCGGGGTGGGCGTGGACGAGGAGGAGGCGGCGGGCTGCTGCGGCGGCGTCGGTCACGCGGTGGAGCCTACGTCCGCGCTCCCACCACGACACCCCGCTGCCGGGCGCGTTCGCCCGCGGCGGAAGCGGCCGGGCCCGCTGCCCGCCGCACCGGCGGCCCCGTCGAGCGGGGCTAGGGTCGGACGGTGAGCGACCAGACCTATCCCCGGCAGCGCGCCCGCACCCGCGGCTTCTCCTGCGGGGCGCCCCGCCTGTTCACCATCGCCCCCGACGGCGCCCGGGTGGTGTTCGTGCGCTCGACGTCAGGCACGGACACGGTCGGCCGCCTGTGGGTGCTCGACGCCGCGACGGGCCAGGAGACGCTCGTCGCCGACCCTGCGGCGCTGCACGAGGGCGCCGAGGAGCTCTCACGCGAGGAGCAGGCACGCCGCGAGCGCATGCGCGAGCAGGCCTCCGGTGTCGTCGGCTACGCCACCGACAAGGACGCGACCCGGGCGGTCTTCGCCCTCAGCGGCGGCCTGTACGCCGCATCGCTGACCTCGGCCGAGCCCGTCCATGCGCTCGAGGTGGCCGGGCCGGTGATCGACCCGCGCCTGTCGCCCGACGGCCGGCATGTGGCCTATCACGCGCACGGCGCCCTGCGTCTGGTCGAGGCGGACGGCACCGGCGACCGCGCCCTGGTGGAGCCGTCGCACGAGCACGAGACCTGCGGCCTCGTCGACTTCGCCGCCGCCGAGGAGCTCGAGCGCTCGCGCGGGTTCTGGTGGTCGCCGGCGTCCGACGCCCTCCTGGTGGAGCGGTTCGACGTGAGCCTCGTGCAGGAGTGGTGGATCGCCGACCCGGTGCACCCGGGGACGCGGCCCTACGCGCACCGCTACCCCTCGGCCGGCACACCCAACGCCGTGGTCTCCCTCGACCTCGTCCGGCTCGACGGCTCCAGCCTGCCGGTCGAGTGGGACGCCGAGGCACTGCCCTACCTCGTCGATGTCCACTGGGGCGAGGCAGGCGACCCGCTCGTCGTGCTCGCCAGCCGTGAGCAGAAGCGCTTCGTCGTCCTCGCGGTCGACCCTGCGACGGCGCAGACCCGCGTGGTGGCCGAGTGGACCGACCCGCAGTGGGTCGACGTGTTCCCGGGCTCGGTGCGCTGGTCGCCCGATGGGCAGCTGCTCACGCTGCGGGCCGACCGCGGCACCGACACCTACCGCCTGCACCTCGGCGACGGCTGGCTCTCCCCCGCCGGGCTGCAGCTGCGCGGGGTCGCAGGAGCCGACGACGACGGCGTGCTGGCGCTTGCCGCCCCGCACCCGATGCAGTCCGCTCTCGTCCGCATCCGCTGGGACGGCTCGGTGTCGACGCTCGCCGGCGACGGCGGGTACGCCACGGGCCTGTCAGCCGGTGGCACGTCCGTGGTCGTCGAGCGGCGTCTGGGGTCGACCGCTGTCTCCTACGAGGTGCGTTCCAGTCCGGATGCGCACGCGGTGGAGTCGTTCGCCGAGACGCCCGTGGTGGAGCCGCGCGTCGAGGTGATCGAGGCGGGTCCGGACGCGATCCTCACCGCCGTCCTCTGGCCGACGGGGCACGAGCCCGGCACGCGACGGCTGCCGGTGGTGCTCTCGCCCTACGGCGGGCCGCACCACCAGGAGGTGCTGGCGGCCGGAGGCCTGTACGGCGAGGACCAGTGGCTGGCCGACCAGGGCTTCTGCGTCGTCGTCGCCGACGGGCGGGGCACCCCCGGCCGCGGGCCGTCGTGGGACCGCCGGATCAAGCACGACCTCGCCACCGGCGTGCTCGACGACCAGGTGACCGCGCTGCAGGCGGTCGCCGAGCGCTGGCCCGACGACGTCGACACCGACCGCGTCGCGATCAGGGGCTGGTCGTTCGGTGGCTACCTGGCCGCACTCGCGGTGCTCGCCCGGCCCGACGTCTTCCACGCCGCCGTCGCCGGCGCCCCTGTCACCGAGTGGCGCCTCTACGACACCGCCTACACCGAGCGCTACCTCGGGATCCCCACGGACGACGCGGCGCCCTACGACGCCTGCTCGCTCATCCCGTTCGCGCCGCAGCTGCGCCGGCCGCTGCTGATCATCCACGGGCTCACCGACGACAACGTCGTGGTGGCCCACACGCTCGCGTTGTCGGGCGCGCTCACGGTGCACGGCCGCCCGCACCAGGTGCTGCCGCTGTCCGGCGTCACACACATGACGCCGCAGGAGGAGGTCGCGGAGAACAAGCTCCTCCTCGAGCTCGACTTCATCCGGCGCTCGCTCGGCGTCGCCTAGCTGCCCTCGGAAGACGCGGCGAGGGCGCGGACAGGGTCTCCTGTCCGCGCCCTCGGCACGTCTGCGGCGCCGCGCGCCGGCCCCGTCAGCGGAACTGGCTGCGGTCGTCCTGGTGCGCCTGCTGCACGAGGTCCGGGTGCGCGTCGACGGGCAGCTGCTGGTCCTGCTCCTCGGCCGACATGGTCGAGCGGATCACGCGGCCCTCGGCGTTCGGGTCGAACGGCTTGCGCTCCTCGGGGAAGTGGCAGGCGATCGCGTGGCCCGGGGCGACCTCGCGGAAGGCCGGCACCTCGAGCTTGCAGCGCTCCTGCGCCTTGAAGCACCGGGTGTGGAACACGCAGCCCGACGGCGGGTTGATGGGCGACGGCAGGTCGCCGGTGAGCAGGATGCGCTCGCGGCGGTTCTGGTTGTCGGGGTCGGGGATCGGCACGGCCGACAGCAGCGCGTGGGTGTAGGGGTGCAGCGGCTTGCTGTAGAGCGTGTCGCGGTCGGCGAGCTCCATGATCTTGCCGAGGTACATGACCGCGACGCGGTCGGAGATGTGCCGCACCACCGACAGGTCGTGCGCCACGAAGATGTAGGCGATCCCGAACTCCTCCTGGAGGTCCTCGAGGAGGTTGACCACCTGGGCCTGGATCGAGACGTCGAGGGCCGACACCGGCTCGTCGCAGACGATGAGCTTGGGCCGCAGCGCGACAGCCCGGGCGACGCCGATGCGCTGGCGCTGGCCGCCGGAGAACTCGTGCGGGTAGCGGTTGTAGTGCTCGGGGTTGAGGCCGACGCGCTCGAGCAGGCTCTGGACCTTGGACTTGATCTCCTTGTCCGTCAGCGAGCTGTCGGTGATGCGGAACGGCGCGCCCACGATGGTGCCGATGGGGTGGCGCGGGTTCAGCGAGGAGTAGGGGTCCTGGAAGATGATTTGGATGTCGTTGCGCAGGGCCTGCATCTGGCTGCGCGAGTAGCCCGAGATCTCCTTGCCGTCGAAGACGATCGATCCCGAGGTCGGCTCGATGAGCTTGGTGATCGTGCGGCCTGCGGTGGACTTGCCGCAGCCGGACTCGCCCACGAGGCCGAGGGTCTCGCGCTCGGCGACGTCGAAGGTGACGCCGTCGACCGCCTGCACGGCGCCGACCTGCTTCTGGAACAGGATCCCCTGGGTGATCGGGAAGTGCTTCTTGAGGTCCCTGACCTGGAGCAGGGCGTCGTCGCGCAGCGTGGGCGCGCCCGACGGCTCGGTGCTCGGGGCGACGGTCACGGTGTCTCCTTGGTGCGTTCTGTCCGGAGTGCTCGGGCGGTGCGGTCGGGCTAGAGGACGGGCTTGATCTCCTCGGCCCAGATCCTGCGGCGCTCGTCCGCCGGGATGTGGCAGCGGACCGAGTGACCAGGATCGGCCTCGAGCAGGTCGGGACGGACCGTGGCGCAGGCGTCGCCCGGCACACGGTGCTTCTGCACGCAGCGCGGCGCGAACACGCAGCCCTTCGGCAGGTTGATCAGCGACGGCGGGTTGCCCGGGATGGGGTCGAGGCGGCCCTTGCGGTCGCGGTCGAGGCGCGGCATCGAGCCGAGCAGCCCCCACGTGTAGGGCATCTGCGGGTTGTAGAACACGTCGCGCACGGCGCCGGCCTCCACGCAGCGGCCGCCGTACATCACCACGACGTCGTCGGCGATCTCGGCGACCACGCCGAGGTCGTGGGTGATGAGGATGATCGCGGAGTGGAACTCCTTCTGGAGGTCCCGCATCAGGTCGAGGATCTGCGCCTGCACCGTCACGTCGAGGGCGGTGGTGGGCTCGTCGGCGATGAGCAGCTGGGGGTCGTTCACCAGCGCCATCGCGATCATCGCGCGCTGGCGCATGCCGCCGGAGAACTGGTGCGGGTAGTCGTCGACACGGCGGTCGGGGTTGGGGATCCCGACCCGGTCGAGCATCTCGATCGCGCGCTTGCGGGCGACGTCCTTGGAGACGTCGTTGTGCACCCGGTACGCCTCGACGATCTGCTCGCCCACCCGGTAGAAGGGGTGCAGCGACGACAGCGGGTCCTGGAAGATCATCGCGACCTTGTTGCCGCGGTAGACCCGCATCTCGTCGGCCGTCTTGCTCACCAGCTCGTCGCCGTCGAGCCAGATCTCGCCGCTGACCTGGGCGCGCGTGCCCTTCTGCAGGCCGAGGATGGCCTGGCTGGTCACGGACTTGCCCGAGCCGGACTCGCCGACGATGCCGAGGGTCTTGCCGCGCTCGACCGAGAACGACAGGCCGTCGACGGACTTCACCAGGCCGTCGTCGGTGGGCCAGGCGACCTTGAGGTCGCGCACCTCGAGGAAGCTGCTCGGCGGCGGCGAGACCACGGAGGAGGAGGAGTCCAGGGTGGAGGTCACAGCGGTTCCTTCGGGCTCAGCTCAGGCGGACGCGCGGGTCGACCACGCCGTAGAGGACGTCGACGATGATGTTGGCGAGCACGATGAACAGCGCCGCCACGATCGTGACACCCATGATGACCGGCAGATCCTGCTTGTCGATCGCGTCGATCGAGAGGTACCCCAGCCCGGGCAGGCTGAACACCTTCTCGGTCAGGATCGCGCCTCCGAGCAGGGCTCCGAGGTCGAGGCCGAAGATGGTGATGATCGGCGTGAGCGCGGCGCGCAGCGCGTGCTTGCTGATCACCTTGCGACGCGTCAGGCCCTTGGACACCGCGGTGCGGATGTAGTCCTCGCTCATGGTGTCGAGCATGTTCGCGCGCGTGAGTCGGGCATAGAGGGCCGCGTACAGGAACGCCAGCGCGATCCAGGCGAGGATCAGCGACTGGAACCAGGCCACCGGGTTCTCGGTGAGCGGTTTGTACGTCGGTGGTGGCAGGAATCTGATCGGCCCGTACACGAAGACGTACAGGAGTATCAGTCCGGTGAAGTAGACCGGTAGCGAGACGCCGGCCAGGGCGATGATCATCGCCGCTCTGTCGACGACCGTCCCCTTCTTCAGGGCGGACAGGATCCCTACCGAGAGGCCGAGCACCAGCCAGAGGATGGCGGCGCCGACGGCCAGGGAGAGTGTGACCGGGAACCTGTCCTTGATCAGGGTCCAGACCGGTTCCTTGTAGCGGAAGGAGTAGCCGAAGCAGGGCGCCGGGCACTCACGGACGCCGTCGGGCGTGCCGTCGCTGAACGTGCGCCCCGCGACGATGCCCTTCATGTAGTCGGCGTACTGCTTGACCAGCGGCTGGTCGAGGCCGAAGGACTTCTCGATCGCCGCCACCAGCTCCGGTGTCGGGTTCTTGCCCACGTACAGGTACGCGGGGCTGCTGCCGGTGATCTTCGGGCCGATGGCGAACAGGAAGAACGTCACCAGGCTGACGATGAACACCACGACCACGGCTCCGAGGAGCCGGCGGACGATGTACCGGAACATGTGCCCTCCGCAGGGTGTGGCCGACGGGATTGTCTCCCGCCGGCCACACCCGCGTGTTCGATTCGAGCGGTTAGCTAGCTACGAGCTGCGTCACTTGCCGTCGGAGGTACCGATGTTGACGTAGTCGTAGTAGTTGCCCACGCCGCCGTTGAGGTAGACGTTCGTGAGGCGCGGGTTGCGGTAGTAGAAGGTCTTGTCGAACTGGACCGGCAGGTACACCGCGTTCGCCATGACCTGCTGGTCGAGCGACACGGCCAGAGCCTTGGCCTTGTCCTTGTCGCCCTCCTTCGTCAGCTGGTCGAGGAGGTCGTTGACCTTCGGGTCGTTCAGGCTCGGGTAGTTCGAGTTGCCCTCGGGGAGGATGGCGTTCCCGTTGGCGATCGACTGCCAGAAGCCGTAGGCGGTCGGGAAGTCAGCACCCCAGCCCGCGATACCCAGACCGATCTTCTGGTCGATCAGGTTCTTCGGCGAGCCGATCCAGGTCGAGTAGTACGTGGCCTGGTCGGAGGGGGCGCCGCCGACCTTGATGCCGACGCGGCCGAGGTTCTGCTGCACCGAGGCGAACAGGTCCGGGCCGAGACCCTGGTTGACGTACGCCAGGTTGATCGAGAAGCCGTTGGGCTGGCCGCACTCCTGCAGCTTGGCCTTGGCCTGCTCGAGGTCGCCGGTGTTGTCAGCGCCGTCCGGGTACGGGTTGAAGTCCGGGGTGTAGCCCGGGACCAGCGGCGGGGTCATCGTGTTGGCGATGTCGCCACCCGTGTCGCCACCGCGGATCTTGCGGTAGTCGGCCTTGTTGAAGGCGTAGAACACGGCCTCGCGGCACGCCTTGTTGGTCAGGGGCTCGACCGTCTGCATCACGGCGATGTAGCGGGTGAAGCCGGTGACCGGGTTGTCGGCGTTGGCCTTCTTGGTCGGGTCGGCGAGCACGATCGCGCGCGACTCCGGCTGGATGCCGCCGTCCGCGATCAGGTCGATGTCGCCGGCGAGCACGCGCTTGTCGAGGTCGGCGGTGTCGCCCACGACGGTGTACGTGACCTTGTCGACCATCGGCTTGCGGATCGTGTCGGTCGCGGCGTCCCAGTTGGTGTTGCGCGACCACGTGGTGGACTTGCCCGGCTCGAACGAGTCGAACTTGTACGGGCCCGAGGCGAACGGCTTCTGGCCGTAGTCAGCCTTCGTGTCCTTCGCCTTGAGCACCGGCGACGAGGTCGGCAGCGCCATCAGGTAGTCGAAGTCCGCGAACGGCTTGTTCAGCTTGAAGACGATCGTCTTGTCGTCCGGCGTGGTCACCGAGGCCAGGTCGCCGTTGGGGTCGGCGTACGGGCCCTTGTAGGTGCCGTCGTCGAGCAGGCTCGTGTAGTACGAGGACGGGCCGCCGTTGATGACGTCCGTGGCGAACAGGCGCTCGATGCCGTACTTGATGTCGCCCGACTTGATGGGAGTGCCGTCCTCCCACTTGATGCCGTCCTTGAGCGTGTACTTCCACTCGGTCTTGTCGGCGTTGGACTCGCCGGCCGCGGTCGCGAGGTCGGGGACGAGCTCGGTGCCCTTGACGCCCGGCTGCGGGGCGAAGCCCATGAGCGAGCGGGTGAAGAGGCGCTGGATGTCCCAGCAGTACGCGTAGTAGGTGCGCGCGGGGTCGTACGAGTCGCAGTCGCCGCTGGCACCGAGCGACAGCGTGCCGCCGGTCTTGTCGGACGGGTTGACGATGCCGTCGATGGCAGCGTTGTAGCCGCTCGCTGCGGACGCGCTCGGCGTCGTGTCCCCGCTGCCGCCGCCGCAAGCGGCGAGCGCGAGGGCAGCGACAGCGCCGACGGCCGCGAGCGTAGTCGCGCGTCGAGTGTTCGCCATGAACAGATCCACCTTCTCCTCAGGGTGGTTACCGCTACCGCCGGGTGACGGTCTCGGTTCCCCCGGCCTCCGCCGGGGAAGTCGTGGTGGCGGTCAGACCGCCGGGGCCAGGGACGCCCGCGTGCTCACTGGGTGCCCTTGGGGTCGAACGCGTCGCGCAGGCCGTCGCCGAAGAGGTTGAAGGCGAGCACGCACAGGAAGATGGCCATGCCGGGCACTGCGACGTAGGACGGCACCAGCTGCAGGCTCGCGCGCGAGTCGGACAGCATCTGGCCCCACGTGGGGGTGGGCGGCTGGAGGCCGACGCCGAGGAACGACAGCGCCGCCTCGGCCAGGATGTTGGTCGGGATGATCAGCGTCGAGTACACGAGGATGATCGGGAGCAGGTTGGGGAGCAGCTCCTTGAACAGGATGCGGTTCGTCGAGGCGCCCAGGCTGCGCGCCGCGTCGACGAACTCCTTCTCCCGCAAGGACAGCACCTGTCCTCGGATGATGCGGCCGATGTACGGCCAGCCGAAGAACCCGATGACGAACGTCATGAACAAGATCTGGTAGAGGACGCTCTCCTTGTACCACTGCGCCTGGCCGACGATGACGAGCGCGGCGATGGAGAACAGCAGCACGGGGAACGCGAGCAGGATGTCCATGGAGCGGCTGATGAGCGTGTCCATCCAGCCGCCGCGGAAGCCGGCGATGATGCCGGCGACGACGCCGAGGCCGACCGTGAGGACCGTGGCCAGTAGGGCGATGGTCAGCGAGTAGCGCGCGCCGTAGACGGTGCGGGCGAAGATGTCGCGGCCGAGGCCGGGCTCGACGCCGAAGGGGTGGTCCCACGAGGCGTTCGCCCACGGGCCGTCGGGGAACCCGAGGTCGTCGAGCTGGTCGGTGTAGTTGGTCTCCGGGTCGACGTCGAAGATCGCGCACAGCAGCGGCGCGAAGATCGCGACGAGCACGAAGAAGATGATCATCCCGGCGCCGACGAGGGCGACCTTGTCGCGGCGCAGACGGCCCCACGCGATCTGGCCGAGCGAGCGGCCGGCGATCTGCGGCTCGGCCGCAGCAACGGCCGGGGCGTCGTCGAGCGGCGCGGTGTCGAGAGGCGCGGTCATGGAGAACCTGCTGCCTTCCTGTCTGGTTCCGGGAAGACCTGGCGTCCCGCGAGCGACGGGCCGGAGTTGTTGGCGGGATCACCGCCGACGCCCCCGTCCCAGGGACTCGGGAAACCTACGTCATCCCATCGGGTGGACAAGCCCCCGACCGGGCCCGTGATCGGATCGTGACCGCATCGGGGCGGATCGGGACCATTCCGACATACAGGCGGCATCCTGCCGTGACGCGCCTGTTGCCGTCCTGTAGTCCCCCCTCCTGGATGTGTCCCCCGTCACGCGGGCAGGACCGGCGTCGTGGCTGGTCAGGGCACCGGACGCGGCAGCGCCGCCGGTCGTGGACCGGCGGCGCTGCGGTGGTTCGGGATCAGCCCTGCTTCTTGGCGCGGGACGCGGCGCGGCCGCGCTCGGTCTGGTCGAGCACGACCTTGCGGATGCGCACTGTGGCGGGCGTCACTTCCATGCACTCGTCCTCGCGGCAGAACTCGAGCGCCTGCTCCATCGACATCTGCTTGTGCGGGATGAGCGGCACCAGGACGTCGCCGGACGACTGGCGCATGTTGGTGAGCTTCTTCTCCTTGGTCGGGTTGACGTCCATGTCGTCCGACCGCGAGTTCTCGCCGATGATCATGCCCTCGTAGACCTCGGTGCCCGGGCCCACGAACAGGGTGCCGCGCTCCTGGAGGTTGGCCAGGGCGAAGCCGGTGGTCGGACCGCGCCGGTCGGCCACGAGCGACCCGGTCGGGCGCGTGCGCAGCTCGCCGTGCCACGGCTCGTACTTGTGGAACACGTGGTGGAGCAGGCCCGTGCCGCGGGTCTCGGTGAGGAACTCGGTGCGGAAGCCGATCAGGCCGCGTGCGGGCACGACGTACTCCATGCGCACCCAGCCGGTGCCGTGGTTGACCATCTGCTCCATGCGGCCCTTGCGCAGCGCCATGAGCTGGGTGACGACGCCGAGGTAGTCCTCGGGGATGTCGACCGTCAGGTGCTCCATGGGCTCGTGGACCTTGCCGTCCACGACCTTGGTCACGACCTGCGGCTTGCCCACCGTGAGCTCGAAGCCCTCGCGGCGCATGATCTCGACGAGGATCGCGAGCTGGAGCTCGCCGCGGCCCTGCACCTCCCAGGTGTCGGGCCGCTCGGTGCTCTTCACGCGGATCGACACGTTGCCGATGAGCTCGGCGTCGAGGCGGTTCTTCACCAGCCGCGCGGTGAGCTTCGTGCCGCTCTGGCCGGCCAGCGGCGAGGTGTTGATGCCGATGGTCATCGAGATCGACGGCTCGTCCACCGTGATGAGCGGCAGCGGCCGGGGGTCCTCGGGGTCGGTGAGGGTCTCGCCGATGGTGATGTCCTCGATGCCGGCGATCGCGACGATCTCGCCGGGACCGGCGGAGTCGGCCGGCACGCGCTCGAGCGCCTGGGTGACGAGCAGCTCGGAGATCTTCGCGCGCTCGATCGTGCCGTCCTGGCGGGCCCAGGCGACCTGCTGGCCCTTGCGGATCGTGCCGTTGTGCACACGGCACAGGGCAAGACGCCCCAGGTACGGCGACGAGTCGAGGTTGGTGACGTGGGCCTGCAGCGGCATCTCGGGGTCGTACCGCGGCGCGGGGACCGTCTCGAGGATGGTGCTGAACAGCGGGACCAGGTTCTCGCTGTCGGGCATCCCGCCGTCGTCGGGGCGGTTGAGCGACGCGCGGCCGGCCTTGGCCGAGGCGTAGACGACGGGGAAGTCGATCTGCGTCTCGTCGGCGTCGAGGTCGAAGAACAGCTCGTAGGTCTCGTCGACGACCTCGGCGATGCGCGCGTCGGGCCGGTCGACCTTGTTGACGACGAGGATCACCGGCAGGTGCTTCTGCAGCGCCTTGCGCAGCACGAAGCGCGTCTGCGGCAGCGGGCCCTCGCTGGCGTCGACCAGCAGGATCACGGCGTCGACCATCTCGAGGCCTCGCTCGACCTCGCCGCCGAAGTCGGCGTGGCCCGGGGTGTCGATGATGTTGATGAGGACGCCGCCCTCGGGAGCACCCGGGCCGGCGTAGCGGACCGTGGTGTTCTTGGCGAGGATCGTGATGCCCTTCTCGCGCTCGAGGTCCATGGAGTCCATGACCCGCTCCTGGACCGAGCCCTCCTCCGCCTGGTGCTCGGTGAAGGCCCCCGACTGCCAGAGCATGGCGTCGACGAGCGTGGTCTTGCCGTGGTCGACGTGCGCGATGATCGCGACGTTGCGCAGGTCGGAGCGGACGGCAGAGCCGTGGGAAGACATGGGTGACCTCGGGGTCGAGAACGGGGGATCGCCTGATCCTACCGGCGCGAGCGGTCTCCCCCGACCGCCTCGACCCTGCCCGGTGCTCGAGTAACCGCCGACGTGGTTGCTTCCGGCGGCCCGGAAGCAGCAGTTTCGGCGGTTGCTCGCGTCCTCAGGAGGGCGGGACGACCGTGGTGCGCTGCTCGAAGCCGTCGGTGGTGGTGGCGTAGGACACCCTCACCTGGCCGAGCGCCGAGAGCTCGCGCACGTGGGTCCCGCCGCACGGGATCACCGCCGGACCGCCCGGGACGTCGCAGATCCAGCTGCGCCGTGCCGGCAGCGTCGGGTCGCCTGCGGTGTCCAGTCGGCTGGCCGCTCCCGACGCGACCCAGGAGTCCAGCAGCGCGTGCGCCTGCCCGGTCACCTCGTCCAGCGCGGCGAGGAAGCCCGCCGAGTCGAAGCCGGCCTTGCGCAGCGACCTGCCGCACCGGTAGGCGTCGTAGGCGCCGTCGGGCTCGATGCGCGAGACCTGGATCGCGATCTGGTCGAGGAACGGGAACCCGCGCGAGTCACGCCGAGGCGGCTCCTTGGACCAGAACCCGGCCGACGCCTCGTTGAGCGCGAGCGCCGCGAGGTGGCAGGCCGAGTGGCCTCGCGAGTACTCGGCGCGCCGGACGGCGTCGACCTCGAGACCGACCACGTCGCCGACGAGGTCCGGCCGCTCGGGCGAGTCGACCACGTGGACGACGACCCAGGTGCGGGACGGGTCGCCTCTGCGGACGCCGACCGCGTCGCCGAGGAGCAGCGATCCTTCGTCGTCGACGGCGCCCGTGAGCGAGTCGACGACCGCGAGGCCCGCGAGCGAGCCGGTGTCGCCGGGCTGGTCGGGCCAGGAGTGGTCGAGCGGATGGAACGGGGTGCGGTCGACGACCACGGCCCACCGGCCGTCGCCCAGGGGGTCGGCCCGCAGGACGCGGCCCTCGCCCGAGACCTCGCCGGCCGGGAACGACACCCAGGTGCCGAGGCGGTCGGCGGCGGCCGCCACCGGGGCGACGTCGGGCTCGAGCCAGGCGACGTCGGCCAGGCTGCCGGGGGCGAGCCAGCGCACGTCGTCATGGGCGATCCCGGCGGCGGGCTCCCCGCGCTCGATGCGGCAGCGCATCACGCGCAGGACCGAGGCCTCGTCGAGGGGCCAGTCGCCGTCGAGCGGGCCGGGGACCTGTCCCACGACGTCGACATCGATACCGAGCTCCTCGCGCAGCTCGCGCACCAGCGCGGCCGCCGGGTCCTCGCCCGGCTCGACCTTGCCGCCGGGCAGCTCCCAGCCGCCGGCGAGGGACGCCGGCCGCGACCGGCGCGCGGAGAGCAGGCGGCCCCGCGACTCGACGGCGCCCGCGACGACGACCCTGCGGCCGTCCGGGCGCACGTGGGTGGGCTGCTCGCTCATGGCCGACGACTCTGCCAGACCCGCAGCGGAGGCTCGAACCGGCTCGGGGCCACCGGCGCCTGGACTCGGGCGCCGCGCGGTGCGACCGTGGACGCATGGCCCGCCTGCTCGATGCCGAGGAGACCGCCCGCCAGCTCGCCTCGCTGCCGGGCTGGACGGGCAGCACGTCGGAGATCCGGCGCAGCTACACCTTCCTCAGCTTCCCGACCTGCATCAGCGCCGTCGACGAGATCGCGGTGCTCGCGGAGGAGATGGACCACCACCCTGACCTCGACATCCGCTGGCGCACCCTGCACATCGTGCTGTCGACGCACAGCGAAGGCGGCACGACGCAGCTCGACATCGAGCTGGCGCACCAGATCCACGACGCAGTGACGGCTCTCGGCGGCACGTGATGGGCACGCTGTTCGCGATGACGCTGCCGGCGCTGGTGGTGCTCCTGTGCTTCCTCGGTGTCCTCGACCTGCTGCGGACCCGCCGGGCACGGCGCAACGGTGACGAGCGCGCCAAGGCGCAGATGGGCGGCGTCGCCGTCGACGTCCTCGGCACGGTGTTCCAGCCGGGCATGCGCCATAAGCGCGAGCACGACGAGTTCATGGAGATCAAGCAGGACGACGACGGCGACGCCGCACCGCCGCGCAGCCGCGTGGACCTCGAGGCCGGGGTCGCGCACATCGTCGTGCCGAGGAGCCCCAGCGGCCGGTGACACGGACCGGTCCGACCTGCGCAACTCCGGGGTGCGGCACGGCGTGCTCTGAGTAGGTTCGTCCTGACGCGGGACGGACGGCGTCCCGCCCTCCCCCAGGGAACGCGAGGGACCGATGGACGACGCGGTGCGCCGGCACAAGTACACGCTCGACGAGGACGAGATGCCGACGACCTGGTACAACCTCGTCGCCGATCTCCCCGAGCCTCCCCCGCCCGCCCTGCACCCGGGCACGCTCCAGCCGGCCGGTCCCGAGGACTTCGCGCCGCTGTTCCCGATGGACCTGATCCTGCAGGAGGTCACGCAGGACCGGTACGTCGAGATCCCGGGCGGCGTCCTCGACGTCTACCGCCAGTGGAGGCCGTCGCCGCTGTTCCGCGCGCACCGCCTCGAGGAGGCGCTCGGCACCCCGGCGCGCATCTACTACAAGTACGAGGGCGTCAGCCCCGCGGGCTCCCACAAGCCCAACACCGCCGTGCCTCAGGCCTACTACAACAAGAAGGCCGGCGTGAGGAAGCTGACGACGGAGACCGGCGCCGGGCAGTGGGGCACCGCGCTGTCGTTCGCCTGCGCCCTGTACGGCCTCGAGTGCGAGGTGTGGCAGGTCGGCGGCTCGTACGACAGCAAGCCGTACCGCCGCCTCATGATCGAGGCCTTCGGCGGCAAGGTCCACCGGTCGCCCTCCGACCTCACCAACGCCGGACGCAAGTTCCTCGAGGACCCCGGCAACTGGACCGGCTCGCTCGGCATCGCGATCTCCGAGGCGGTCGAGGTCGCGGCCGGCGACCCCGACACCCGGTACGCGCTGGGCAGCGTGCTCAACCACGTGCTGCTGCACCAGACGATCATCGGCGAGGAGGCGCTGCTGCAGCTCGCGAAGGCCGGCGACACCCCCACCCACATCGTCGGGTGCACCGGCGGCGGCTCCAACTTCGGCGGCCTGTCGTTCCCGTTCCTGAGGGAGAAGCTCGCGGGCCGCATCGCGCCGCGCATCATCGCGGCCGAGCCGGCGTCCTGCCCGTCGCTCACCCACGGCGTCTACGCCTACGACTTCGGCGACACCGCGGGCATGACCCCGCTCATGAAGATGCACACCCTCGGCCACGAGTTCATCCCGGACCCGATCCACGCCGGCGGTCTGCGCTACCACGGCATGGCGCCGCTGATCTCCCACGTCTACGAGCTCGGCCTCATGGAGGCCCGCGCTGTGCCGCAGACCGAGTGCTTCAGCGCCGCCGTGCAGTTCGCCCGGACCGAGGGCATCGTCCCCGCGCCCGAGCCGACGCACGCGCTCGCCATCGCGATCCGCGAGGCGCTCGAGGCCAAGGAGACCGGCGAGGAGAAGGTGATCCTCACGGCGCTGTGCGGCCACGGGCACTTCGACCTCGCGGCCTACGACGACTACCTCAACGGCCGCATGGTCGACGAGGAGGTCAGCGAGGAGCGCTTCGCGGCCGGCCTGGCCACGCTGCCGCAGCTCGCCTGACAGTCCGACGACCCGATGGGGGTCGGGGCGCGCACTCCACGAGGCGTCCCCGACCCCCATCGGCGTCCCCGGCGTCACCCTGTCGGGCCCGACGGGGGAATTCGGCACGGTCCGCACGCCCGCTCGGGCTACCGTGTCCGTCCCGGCACGCGGTGCCGGGCTGATCGAGGACGGGGGACGCGGCCATGGCCGTGCTGTGGTTCCTGGCGGTGGGCGGGCTCGTGGCCCTCGCCGCCGGGCTGCTGCTCGACGGGGTCCTCGAGCTCGGTCCGCTGAGCGGCGACGGCGGCGGGGTCTTCTCCCTGCCCGTCCTGGGCGGCTTCTGCGCCGTCCTCGGGTTCACGTCGCTCATCGCCATCTCCGCCGGGCTCGCCACCGGGGTGGCCGTCCTGATCGGCCTCGTGGCCGGGATCGCGGCGGCGTGGGTCGCGGTCCGCGCCATGCGCGCCCTGCGCGACGACGGCACGGAGGGCGCGACCTCCCGCGAGCAGCTCGTCGGCAGCACCGCTGCGGTCGTCTCCGACATCCCGCGCGACGGGTACGGCGAGGTGTCGGTCGTGCTCGCCGGGACGGCGTCGAAGCTGTCGGCGCGCTCGGACGGCCACGCCATCCCGCGCGGCACGGAGGTGCTCGTGCTCACGCTGCTCTCCGACAACGCCGTCCTCGTCCGCGAGATCTGACGACGGCGGATCCCGATCAGCACGACCACAGCCCGCCGAGGGACGGCGGGCTGCAGAGGCACCCGCCGGGGCGGGTCCGATGAAGGGGGAACCCGATGGGTGATCTGCTCGGCTCGACGACCTTCTGGTCGGTCATCGGACTCATCGTCACGATCGTGGCGCTGGTGGCGTTCGTCCTGTCGCGCTACAAGGTGGCGGGCCCGAACCAAGCGCTCATCGTCACCGGGCGCCGCGGCAAGACCGGCGGCGACCTGTCGATGCAGCGCGTCGTCATCGGCGGCGGACTCTTCGTCGTCCCGGTGATCCAGCAGGCGTCGATCCTCGACCTGTCCAGCCGCCGCATCGAGGTGACGGTGCGGGACGCACCCGCCAAGAACGGCATCAAGCTGTCGATCCAGGGCATCGCCATCGTCAAGATCGGCTCGACCGACGAGGCGATCCGCGCCGCCGCCCAGCGCTTCACCGCCCAGCAGGGCGAGATCGCGGCGCAGACCACCGAGGTGCTCTCCGGCGCGCTGCGGTCGATCGTCGGCAACCTGACGGTCGAGGACATCATCAAGGACCGCATGCAGTTCGCCTCCCAGGTCGCCGAGCTCACCGAGCAGGCGCTCACCGGGCAGGGGCTCGTCCTCGACACCTTCCAGATCCAGGACGTGTCGGACAACGGCACCTACCTCAACGACCTCGGACGCCCCGAGGCCGCGCGGGTCCAGCAGCAGGCGGCGATCGCCGAGGCGCAGGCGCGGCAGGCCGCCGAGCAGGCGCGGCTCGCGACCGAGCGCGAGATCCTCAACTCCACCCGCGAGTTCGCGCTGCAGCAGGCCGCCGTCAAGGCCGAGACCGACGCCGCCCAGGCCAACGCCGCGGCGTCCGGGCCCCTCGCCGAGGCCGACAAGCGCCAGCAGATCCTCATGGCCCAGGAGAAGGTCGCGATCCAGCAGGCGGCGCTCACCGACCGCACGCTCGACACCGAGGTGCGCAAGCCGGCCGACGCCGCGCGCTACCGCGCTGAGCAGGAGGCCGAGGCCGAGCGCATCTCGGCCACCAAGCGCGCGGAGGCCCAGAAGTTCAGCACGATCGCCCAGGCCGAGGCCAAGGCCGAGCAGGACCGGCTCACCGGCGAGGGCGAGAAGCTGCGCCGTACCGCGCTCGCCGAGGCCGAGGCCATCGAGGGCGAGCGGCGCGGCGCCGCCGAGCGCGCGCAGCGCGAGGCCGTGGCCAAGGCCGTGCAGGCGGAGGGCGACGCCCAGGCCGCGGCCACTCTCGCCGTCGGCACGTCCGAGGCCGAGGCGATGCAGAAGAAGGCCGACGCGTACGCCAAGTACAACCAGGCGGCAGTCCTCGAGATGGTGGTCGCGGCGCTGCCGCAGATCGCCAAGGAGATCGCGTCGCCCATGGCCGCGATCGACAACCTCACCGTGCTGTCCACGGAGGGCGCCGGGCACCTCACCCGTCAGGTGACGAGCACGTTCGCGCAGGTGCAGGAGATGCTCAAGGCCACCACGGGCGTCGACCTCGCCGCGATGCTGCCGCAGGCCCAGCCGGCGGTCGAGCCCGACGACGCCGCGCCTACGAAGGCCTGACGCCGTCCCTCACCCCTCCTGCTGCCCCGGCGGCAGGAGGGGTGAGCTGTTCCTGGCCGCGAGGGCGACCCAGATCGCGCTGACAAGCGCGGCGACGCCGAACCACGCCAGCACCTGCAGGCCTCCGAAGGCGTCGATCGTCAGGAGGATCCGATCGAGGATCTCGATGGCGGGCGGCTCCCACGGGCTCACCACCACCTCCGGCCCGGTGAGCGCGGTCCACACCACCGAGCCGTCGACCCAGACCGTGAAAGCCGCTGTCACGAGCATCGAGCCAATGACGACGACGAGCGTCAGCGCGATGTAGCGCCACGCGGCACGGCCCCCGGGGCCGTCGGGCTGTCGCGCCTGCGCCGCCGCGATCCACGCAGACCGCAGCAGCAGGACGCAAGCGAGGACCACGAGGGCGACCGGCACGGCCGCCCACGCCGACGTCGGAGCCAGGTCGAAGGCGGGTTCGGCGGACGAGGGGGGCGTGTTGGCGAACCACCCGAACGACAGCGAGCGCCCCTCCGCCCAGAGCATGTAGGCGCCGAGAGCCGCGAGCAGGGCCATCGCCACGGCCGCCGCGAACAGACCGCGGCCGGAGCGGGCCCGCGACGTCGCGACGTCGGCCGCCGTCGCCGTCATCGCGTGTCGCCGAGGACGGGCTCGCCCCCGAACGGGTCGTCGCCGTAGGGGTCGTCTTCGGCATCGTCCGCCTCGCCCCAGCCGCGCGCCTCGGCCACGACCCGCGTCGCGATGGCTCCGCCGGCGAACACGACAGTGAGCCAGATGAGGATCTGCAGGGCCGCCGACCATGCCTGCAGCGCTATCTGCTGGAAGCTCCGCTCGTCGCCGCCGATGTAGGAGCCGCCCGCCCACCACCACATGACGAGCTGGCCCAGGACCGCGGCCGCCGCACAGACGACGGCCCACATCGTGAAGCGGTAGGTCAGCGCAGTGCGCATGGCTCCCCCTGGTGCCCCGGCTGCAGACGGCGGTGCCGTCATCCGCCCATCACGGTAGGCCCGGCCGCGGTTCGGGGAACGGACATCCGTGCAGCCCGTGGCCCGCGCCCGTCACCCGGTCGTACCAGCGCAGTCCGCTCAAGGGGCGCTCAAGGGCACCTCTTCCAGGGCCCCCGTGCGCACGCACGCGGCCCTCCGGCGACTTCACCCGGCCGGCCTATGAAAGTCGGCGATCCGCGTGTCGATGCACAACCGGGTTCTTCTGTCCTTGGAGGCCGCCATGGCCAGCACGACGCGGGTGACGATCACCAGCGGATCGCTCGCACCGCCACGCCGTCCCGAGCGCCACCGGCGCCGCGGCGGACTGATGCTCGGCGCCTCGGTCGCCGCGCTCGCGACGGCGTTCGCCCTCGGAGCGCCCGCGACGGGTGCGACCGTCCCCGGCACGACGACCCTGCTCTCGCTGCAGGGCTCGCCGCTGTCGACTGCCTCTGCCGCCGCGTGGGTCGACGCCCACGGCGGCGAGGTGCTCGCCGTCTACGACGTCGCCGACGCGATGCTCGTGACCCTCCCCGCGGGGCAGGACGTGCCCGCCGGGGTGGTCGCCGTCGCCGACGTCGCACTCCACGTGACCGGAGCTGCGGGCCTCCAGGCCGCGGCGGCCGACGTCAAGGGCGCGACCTACCGCGCCACCATCGCCGCCCCTGCCGACCTGGCAGGTGCGGGCGTCACCGTGGCCGTCGTCGACACCGGCGTCTCCGACGTCGCCGACCTCGCCGGCCGCGTCACCCACGTCAACGTCAGCGGCGGCGCCGCCGGCGACGGCCTCGGCCACGGCACGTTCATGGCCGGTCTCGTCGCAGGCGACGGCACCTCGTCGTCCGGAGCGTACGTCGGCGTCGCGCCGGCTGCGCGCATCCTCGACGTCCAGGTCGCGACCGCCGACGGCACGACGTCGCTGTCGCGCGTCCTCGCCGGCCTGCAGGCCGTGTCCGACGCCGCCCGCGCCGACAGCTCGGTCCGCGTCGTCAGCCTCGCGCTCTCGACCGGCAGCCCGCTGCCCCCGTCGGCCGACCCGCTCTCCCGGGCGCTCGACCGCCTCTGGGCGCGCGGCCTGACCGTCGTCACGTCGGCCGGCAACGACGGCCCCGACCAGGGCACCGTCACCTCGCCCGGCTCGGACGCCACGCTCATCACGGTGGGCGCGCTCGACGAGCACGGCACGTCGTCCCGCGCGGACGACACCGTCGCGGCGTTCTCGGCGCGCGGCACCGCTTTCGGCTCGGCCAAGCCCGACCTCGTCGCCCCTGGCGTCTCGGTGGTCTCGGCCCGCGCCCTCGGCAGCGACGCCGATGTCGCCAACCCGGCGTCGGTCGTCCTCAACGACTACTTCACCGGCAGCGGCACCTCGATGTCCGAGGCGATCACCGCCGGCGCAGCAGCCGTGCTTCTCGGCCAGCGCCCCGCGCTGACCCCGGACACCGTGAAGAAGCTGCTCACCACCACGACCTATACCTCGCGCGACCTCCAGCGGGTCGACGGTGCCGGGCGCGGAGCGCTCGACCTCGCCGCCGCCTCCGCGGCCGCGCCGAAGGCCAAGATCGTCAAGGCCAGCAAGCGCATCGCAGCCCTCGCCGACGACGCCTACGGCCCCGACCCGGCGGACGCCGAGGTCTGGGCGCAGTTCGCGCAGGCGTGGGCAGCAGGCGACCTCGACGCCGTCGCGGCCGCCTGGGCGCAGCTGTCCGAGCAGACCCGCCGCTGGGCCGCCACGGCCTTCGCGCTCTCCCTGGTCTCGCAGAACGCCGGCACTTCCGACGAGGAGTTCGCCGCCATCGAGGCGCTCGCGCACCGCTGGTCGCTGCAGTCGTGGTCCAACCGCGACTGGGCCGACGACGCGTGGGTCGCCCACCGCTGGTCCGGCACGGACTGGGCCGCTCACCGCTGGTCGTTCGCCGAGTGGGTCGCCCACCGCTGGTCCGACAGCGACTGGTCGGCGCACCGCTGGTCGGTCGAGGTCTTCGACGCGCACCGCTGGTCCGACGTCGCGTGGGACGCGCACCGCTGGAGCCAGGACGACTGGCTGGCGTTCGCGTGGGTCGCGCACCGCTGGTCGGCGGACACGTGGGCCTCGGACGCCTGGGACGAGCAGATCTGGTCGGCGCACCGCTGGTCGGCGCACCGCTGGAGCGACTTCGCCTGGGACGCCCACCGCTGGTCCGCGCACCGCTGGTCGGTCTCGGACTGGGACGCCCACCGCTGGTCGGTCGACGCCTGGGACGCCCACCGCTGGTCCGGTGACTTCGTCGCCTGATCCGCACACCCCCCCCGCCCCCCACTCGACGAAGGACACAGCCCAGATGTCCGGGACGACGCTCCACGACCGCCGCGTCAGCGTGCGCGCGGTCGTGGTCGTCGTGCTCGGACTGGGCCTGCTCGCCCTCCTCGGCGCCGCGCTGCTCCTGCCGCACCTGGCCGAGCCGAGCGGGGCCTACCTGTTCGAGTCGCCGGCAGTGCTGGCCGCGTTCGTCCTCGCCGCCGCCGTGTCCGAGCTGGTCTCGGTCCCCCTCATGCACGGCGGCGACAAGGAGGACCTGACGTTCTTCGAGATCGTCACGGTCGCGGGCATCCTCGTGCTCGACCCGGAGTGGGCGGTCGTGGCGCCCCTCGTCGGCCTGCTCCTCGTGCAGCTCGCTCTGCGCATCCCGCCGGTCAAGGCGGCGTTCAACCTCGGGTCCTACGCCGTCGCTACCGCCACGTCGGTCGTCGTGTACGTGGCCCTCGTCGCCGGCGAGTCGCCGTTCGGGTTCCGCGGCATCGCCGCACTCGTCGTCGCGATGTCGCTGTTCACCATCATCAACACCCTGCTGCTGTCGGCGGTGCTCTACGCCGCCGACGGCGTGCGGCCCTCCGCGCTCGTCCGCGACGTGTGGGGCCTGTCGGTCCTCATGACCGCCGGCAGCATCGGCGTCGGCGCCGTCGCCGTCGCGGTGGCGCCCGTGTCGCCGTGGCTGCTGCCCTTCACCGTCATGCCGGCGATGTCCCTCTGGTACGCCTACCGGTCGTCCTCGTCGCGCGCCGAGGAGCGCGAGCGCAACCGCCACCTCGTCACGCTGTCCGGTGTCCTCACCGACGAGCGCCCGCTCGCCGAGCTCCTCGTCGACGCCGCGGAGTCGGTCCGCGCCGCGTTCGGGGCCGGCCGGGTGCAGATCCTGCTCCCCAGCGACGGCGACCTCATCACCACGTTCCCCGCATCCGAGGGCGTCGTCCCGGTGCCGGTGACCCGGCTGCCCGAGGGCTGGGGCTGCGGCGTGTCGGTCGGCCTCGAGCTCGGCGACGGCCGCCGCGGCGTCCTGCTGCTCGGCGACGTGCTGGGCGCGAAGCGCGCCTGGGCACCGCGCCCGAGCGACGAGGCCGTCATCACCACGGTCGCCGCGTCTCTGTCGAGCGCCATCCGCAGCGCGGAGCGGCACGCCGCGCTCGTCGAGGAGTCGAGCAAGCTCAAGGCCGTCGTGGAGAACGCCTCCGACGGCATCGTGGTCGTCGCGGCCGGCGGCCGGGTGCGCCTCTGGAGCCCCGCGATGGCGCGCATCACCGGCGTCGACGCGAGCATCGCCGCGCTGCCCGACCTGGCCGACGTGCCGCAGGCCGTCGCCGCGATCGTCGCGTGCGCCGACCCGGGCGAGCCCGTCGTCGGGCGCGGCCCCTCCGAGTCGCTGGCGCGCGAGGTCACGATCGTGCGTGCCGACGGCGACACCCGCGACGTGTCGGTCGCCGTCGTCCGCGCCAACTCCGGCGGCGAGCCGGTGGCGATCCTCACCGTCCACGACGTCACCGCGCAGGCCCGCGCCGACCGTCTCAAGAGCGACTTCGTGGCCACCATCTCCCACGAGCTGCGCACTCCGATCACGCCGATCAAGGGCTACGCCCAGCTGCTGCTCGCGCGCGGCGACGCGATGACGCCCGAGCGCCGTCGGGCCGCCTACGAGCTCATCGCCGACCGCGCCGACCACCTCGGACGCCTGGTCGAGGACCTGCTCATGGCGTCGCGCGCCTCCGGCACGCTGGGTTCGCGGCTCACCACCTCGCCGCAGCAGCACGACGTGCGCACGATGGTGACGACCGCGGTCGAGTCCTTCCCGTCGCTCGCGCCGCGTCTGGTCGTGGAGCAGCCCGACGGCCCGCTGGCGGTGTGGTGCGACTCCACGCGCAGCGTGCAGATCCTCAGCAACCTGCTCTCGAACGCCGGCAAGTACGCGCCCGGCGAGTCGCCGATCCTGCTCCGCGTCGTCCCGCCCGAGCTCGGCGACACCCATGTCGCCATCGAGGTCGCCGACCAGGGCTGCGGGCTGTCGGAGGCCGACCGCGAGCGCGTGTTCGAGCGCTTCTACCGCGTCGAGGACTCGATGACCATGCGGACGAGCGGCAGCGGCCTCGGCCTCTACATCGCCCGCGAGCTCGCGTCGGCCATGGGCGGATCGCTCACCGTCCGCTCGCAGCCCGGCCAGGGCTCGACCTTCACCCTCCGCCTGCCGCGCACCGAGGCGGCAGCGCAGACCAGCACGCCCCCCGCCCCCCACGCCGCGTTCGCGCGGACCGCCTGAAGGAAGTGACGATCATGCCCAGGATCCTCATCGTGGACGACGAGCTCACCGTGCGCATGCTCCTGCGCGACGTGCTCGAGATCGAGGGCTACGAGGTGGTCGAGGCCGAGGACGGCCCGGAGGCGCTGGCCCTCATGGGGCAGCAGCGCCCGGACCTCGTCCTGCTCGACATCATGATGCCCGGCATGAGCGGCATCGACGTTCTTGCCCAGGTGCGCTCCGACGTCGCCCTGCACGACCTCCCCGTCGTCCTGCTCACCGCCGCCGGCGACGACGACACGACGTGGGCGGGCTGGACCACCGGCGCCAGCCTCTACCTCAACAAGCCGTTCGACCACGTCAACCTGCTCGAGTGGGTCGCACGGCTGCTCTCGGAGGCCCGCACCAAGCAGGCCGTCTGACCTGATCGGCTGCTGGCGCACCAGCGCCCGCAGCAGCGCCGCGCCGCTGCGCGCACGACGTCCCGACGTCGCGCCGGCGACGACGGGCGCGCCACCGGCATGGGGGGCGCGCGGGAACTGGGCACCCGCGCGCCCCTCAGTCATGCGCGGGCGGCAGTGCGGGAACCGCTGCGCGCGGCGATCCGTTCCCCCTACGTTCGGGACAGGACGTCCGTGCGACGAGGGGCCGGTGCGGAATGCGCAGGACGGCGGGACGGCTGCTCCTCGGCACGCTGCGCTACCGGCTGGCCGGCGAGCCGCCGCCGGCCGACCCCGTGTGCGTCTTCGTCGCGTACCCGCACACGTCGTGGTGGCTGGACCTCCCGCTCATGCTCGGCATCGCGTGGTCGCACGGGATCGCGCCCGGCTTCCTCGCGAAGAAGGAGATCTTCAGGGCGCCGTTCGGCGGCCTGCTGCGAGGCCTCGGCGGCATCCCGGTCGACCGCAAGGACCCAGGCACGCTCGTGGCCGACCTCACGGCACGGGCGAGGACGGGCACGCCGTTCGCCCTCGTCATCGCTCCCGAGGGCACGCTCGGCGGCACGGGGCACTGGAAGTCGGGCTTCTACCGCATCGCGCAGGAGGCCGACGTCCCGATCGTCCTCGGCTACCTCGACAAGCCCACGCGCACGGGCGGGCTCGGCCCGGCCTTCCGCCCGAGCGGCGACGTCCGCGCCGACATGGACGTCGTCCGCGCGTTCTACGCCGACAAGCACGGCGCCAAGCCGCGGCAGGCCGCCGTGCCGTCGCTGCGGGAGGAGGACGGCGCGACCGCCTGAGCCGTCCCATGCCGGGCAGTGCCGCTACCAGACGTCGCCCGGCAGCTCCCCGGGCATCGCCGCGTTGCCCGTCGACACGAACACCTGCGGCTCCCCCGCGCCGCGCAGGCGCTGCCAGTCGGCCAGGGCGCCGAACGCCCATCGGCCCAGGAGCAGGATCGCGGTGAGGTTGACCAGCGCCATGAGCCCCATCGCGACGTCGGCCAGGGCCCACACGGACTCCAGCGCGACGAGCGCGCCGGACGCGACGGCGATGATGACGACGACGCGGAAGACCGTGAGGCCGCGCTCCCTCGCGCCGAGGAAGTCGAGGTTCACCTCGGCGTAGGAGTAGTTGCCCAGAACCGAGGAGAAAGCGAACACGAAGATCAGCACGGTCATCAGCCAGGTGGTCCAGTCGCCCAGCGAGGCGGCGACCGCCGTCTGCGTGAGGCTCGCGCCGGCGGAGTCGCTGGTCTCGCCGGGCGAGTACACGTCCGGGCCGGCCACCAGGATGATGAACGCTGTCGCCGAGCAGATGATCATCGTGTCGACGAAGACGCCGAGCGACTGGATGAGGCCCTGCTTCACCGGGTGCGACACCGTCGCGGTAGCCGCCGCGTTGGGCGCCGACCCCATGCCGGCCTCGTTGGAGAAGAGGCCGCGCTTGGCGCCGTTGAGCATGGCGGCGGTGATGCCGCCCGCGACTCCGGCCAGCGCAGGGTCGAGACCGAAGGCGCCCTTGATGATGTCGGAGAAGACCGTCGGCAGCGCAGTGATGTTGGTGAGCACGATGACGAGCGCGAGCAGGACGTAGAGCAAGGCGAACAGCGGGAGGACGAGCTCGGCCACCTTCGCGATGCGCCGCACGCCGCCGAAGACCACGGGCGCGGTGAGCGCCGCCAGCAGCAGCGCGCTCCAGCGCTGGTCGACGGTGTGGGCGCTGGAGAGCACGTCGGCGATGGTGTTGCTCTGCACCATGTTGAACGCGACGCCGAAGGTGAAGACCAGCAGCACGGCGAAGACCGCGCCCCACCGCCGCGAGCCGAGGCCGTTCTGGATGTAGTACGCCGGACCGCCGCGGAACGAGCCGTCGGGCCAGCGCACCTTGTAGAGCTGGGCGAGCGTCGCCTCGACGAAGCCGGTGGCCATGCCGACCGCGGCGACGACCCACATCCAGAACACCGCGCCGGGGCCGCCGAGCGTCAGCGCGATCGCGACACCGGCGATGTTGCCGGTGCCCACGCGCGAGGCCAGCCCGACGGCGAACGCCTGGAACGACGAGATGCCGCCCTCAGCACCGTCGCGCGATCCCATGATCGTGCGGACCATCTCCGGGAACAGCCGCACCTGGACGAACCTGGTGCGCACGGTGAACCAGATTCCGGCGCCGATGAGCACGTAGACCAGCACGTAGTTCCAGAGGATGGTGCTGATCGGATCGATGAGCGACGAGCGCACGAAATCCACGGGGCACACCGTGGCACAGGGACGCGCGCCACGTCGGCATCATGTGCCGACCCGCCACGCTCGCCGCGCACGCGATCCGGTGACGCCGCGTCAGCTGGGCGAGCGGCCCTCGCGACGCATGCGGTGCCACTGCTGCACCACGTCGTCGACGTCGACGAGCCGGGCCACCACCGGGCTGCCCTTGCCGACGCCGGGCCTGCGCCAGTCGTCCTTGACCCTCTGGTTGAAGTCCTCGAGCACAGCGCGCACCGCCTGCTCGGTGGGCAGGTCGGCGAGCGACTCGGGGAACGAGTCGGCCTCGCGCCGCAGCGAGACGGCGCCGCCGACGGAGATGCCCTCGCGCTCGACGAGATCCTTGAGCCACCAGTCCGGGTCGCCGCTGCGACGAAGCTGCAGCGGCTTGCCGGCACCGGGCAGGTCGTCGAACTCGCCGCGCTCCGCGGCCTCGCGGATGGCGCGGTCGACGGGCGACTCGTAGCGCTCCATCGGGCCTCCGGCTGCCGGGCTACGCCTTGGTCGGGCGCAGGCTCTTCGCCTCGTCGGCGGTCAGCTTCGCCACAGCTGCGGCGCGGCTCACGGGGTCGAGCTCGTCGAGCTGGCTCTGCACCGAGGCCACCGCCTCGTCGACGACGGACTTCTTGTCGAGCACGAGCCGGACGACGTAGTAGCCGCCCACCGCGATGCCCGCCACGACCGCGACCCCGACCAGCGCCTTGATGCCCTTGCCCATCGCCCCTCAACCCCTTCGTCGACGTCCTGCCCCGATCCTAGGCGCGCTGCCTCCGCGCGCGGCCGGCTAATGCGACAGCTCCCGGGCCAGCCAGGCGTTGCGCGTGCGGATCAGTCGCGTCAGGTACCGCTCGAGAACGAGCGCATCGACCGCACGCCCCAGCGGGCCCAGCGGCGACGCGTAGTCGATGACGTCGTCCATGCGCGTCCCACCCTCGACCGGCCCGAACAGGTGCTCGTGGCGCCAGTGGTGGAAGGGTCCCGAGACCTGCTCGTCGACGAACCTGCCCGGCGGGTCGTACGCCGTGATGCGCGACGTCATCCGGAACGGGATGCCGAAGTGCACCGCCCGCCAGGTGACCGTGTCGCCCAGCGCCATCGACCCCGAGGCCACGCCCGCGACGACGCGCTCGCGAGAGCCGCTCATCGACGCCACGTGGGCGTCGACCGACAGGCTCTCGGCGAAGCATCGCTCCGGGGGCGCCGGGACGATCGTGGAGAGGCGGATCGTCGGCACACCTCGATCGTAGGCAGACCGGAAGACGCCCGCCCCTGGACGTTTGGTCGCGGGGATCGCGGGGAGATGGGCGGCGTTGCGGCCGACCGGCCGGTAAGGGCGAGACTCACTGGGTTTGACAGCAGACGGGACCGGTGGACCCGCTCGCCGCCGCAACACCTCGCGCTTACGCCGCGCCTCCCCGACCGGCATCGCGCGCAGCCGTACCGTCCTGGCATGGCCTCACGCTCGCGCACCGCCGTGTACGCGCGGCGACGCAAGCGGCGGATGGCGGCCCAGGAGCACGACCTCACCGACGCGCAGTGGGCCGCGCTGGTGGAGGCCTGGGGCGGCTGCGCCTACTGCGGATCGGCCGAGACGACGGGGCTTCAGAAGGACTGCATGCTGCCGATCTCGCGCGGCGGCCGCTACACCGTCGGCAACGTCGTGCCTGCCTGCCGTTCGTGCAACGCCAGCAAGTGCAACACCGAGCTGACGTCGTGGATGCGCCGCAAGAAGCTCGACGAGCGCGCCTTCCTCACCCGCCAGTGGCAGATCGCCCACACCCTCGCTGTCGCGAACGAGCACTGACACCGACCGATCGCAGTACAGGGGTACCGTGCGGCTGCGATGTCAGCATATGCTGACAGTCATGAGGACGACGACGGGCGACGACGGCGGCGTGGTGCGCGAACTGGCCGCGATCGCCGAGGCCAAGACCGAGCTCGCCCGCCGCGAGGAGGTGGCCGTCAGACGGGCTCGGCACCAGGGCCTGTCGTGGGCCGAGATCGGCACGCTGCTCGGCGTCACGCGTCAGACCATGCACCGCAAGTACCGCAGCGTCGGCTGACTCCGAGGCGGCACTGCCGGCGCGACGCTGGCCTAGTCGAGGGCGCTGCGGACGATCTCGGCGATGCGGCGCTCCGTGGCGGCGTCGACGTCGTCGAAGTACCACGCCGCCGGCATCAGCCGACCGCCGTCGCCGCCCTCGGGCCGGAACGGGACCTTCTCGCTGAGGCCGAGGCTGAGCCGCTCGTCGCTGCGGAAGAACACCAGCACGGGGCTGCTGGCGGCTGCGGCGTAGCCCGGCATGCCGTACCAGAGGCGCGCCTTGAGATCCGGCGCCGTCGCCACGATGACGTCGTGAACGCGCTGCATGATCGTGCGGAGCGGCTCGTCCTTTGCGGCGATCGCAGCGAGGACCTGCTGGAGGTTCTGGTCGTCCTTGGTCGACATCGGTCATGTCCCTTCTCGTGGAGTCGGCGCGCTGACGCGCAGCACCCCATCCGGACATGCCCTGGCGGACCAGGCCCCTCCGCGATGATTCAGGCGGAAGCCGCCTGGAAGCGCAGACTCGAGGAGGCTACCGAGTCACACGTTGAAGCGGAACTCCACGACGTCGCCGTCCTGCATGACGTAGTCCTTGCCCTCCATGCGCGCCTTGCCCTTGGCACGGGCCTCGGCGACCGAGCCGCACTCGACGAGGTCAGCGAAGGAGATGACCTCCGCCTTGATGAAGCCCTTCTGGAAGTCCGTGTGGATCACGCCGGCGGCCTGCGGGGCGGTGTCGCCCTTGCGGATCGTCCAGGCGCGCGACTCCTTGGGCCCCGCGGTCAGATAGGTCTGCAGGCCGAGGGTGTCGAAGGCGACGCGGGCGAGCGTCGTGAGGCCCGACTCCTCGAGACCGATCGACTGCAGCAGCTCCAGCGCCTCGTCGTCGTCGAGCTCGATGAGGTCGGCCTCGGTCTTCGCGTCGAGGAACACCGCCTCGGCGGGGGCGACGAGCGCGCGCAGCTCGTCCTTGAGCGCGTCGTTGGCCAGCTCGTCGGCGTCGACGTTGAAGACGTACAGGAAGGGCTTGGCGGTGAGCAGGAACAGCTCGCGCAGCACCTCCCGGTCGAGGCCGGCGGCGAAGATGGTGGTGCCGCGCTGCAGCGCCTCGTACGCGCGCTTGGTCTCCTCGAGGATGCCGGCGCGCTCCTTGTTGAGCCGCGCCTCCTTCTCCAGGCGCGGCAGCGCCTTCTCGACCGTCTGCAGGTCGGCGAGGATCAGCTCGGTGTTGATGATCTCGATGTCGTCGCGCGGGTCGACTCGGCCCTCGACGTGGACGACGTCGGGGTCGGAGAACACGCGGATCACCTGGCAGATGGCGTCGCTCTCACGGATGTTGGCGAGGAACTTGTTGCCCAGGCCCGCGCCCTCGCTGGCACCCTTGACGATGCCCGCGATGTCGACGAACGACACCGTGGCCGGGAGGATCCGCTCCGAGCCGAAGATGCCCGCGAGCACCGCCAGGCGCGGGTCGGGGACGCCGACGACGCCGACGTTGGGCTCGATCGTCGCGAACGGGTAGTTCGCCGCGAGCACGTCGTTCTTGGTCAGGGCGTTGAACAGCGTCGACTTTCCGACGTTGGGGAGCCCGACGATTCCGATGGTGAGAGCCACGGGCGGCAAGTCTAGGTGCCCGCGGAGCCCCGCCCGACCACACAGCCCGGCCCCGGACGCACGTAACACCAGCATGTGCGGCAAAGTCGGCTGACTTTGCCGCACATGCTGGCGTTACACGCGGACCTCAGGTCCGTCAGGGGCGGGTCCAGGTGACGGTGAGCTCGTTGCGCTGGCCGAACCGCTCGAGGTGGCGGCCGACGACGTCGGTGACGACGGCAAGGCCCTCCTCGTCGGCGGCGTCGGCGCGCAGCTCGAGGGATCCCTCGGCCGGCGTCAGCAGGCAGCTGCCGACCGGGAGCACGATCCGGGTGCCCGCCTTCTCCTCGACCACCGACGCGCGGCGGCCGAGGTGGGAGGCGAGCTGCTTGGCGTAGCGCGCCGGTGCGTCGGTGGCCACCGACGCCGATGCGGTGAGCGCGTCAGCCATCGGTGCCCGCAGGTGCCGGAGAGGCCTCGGGGCCGTCGGCGAGCAGCAGGTAGAGCGAGCGCCGGGTCTCGGCCAGGATCGCGGCCGCGGCCTCGATCTGCGCGGAGCTGCCGGTGCGGGCCACCTGGCGGGTAGCGCCGGCGATGCCCTCGACGAGGCTGCGCAGGTCCGGGCCCGTGGGCTCGGCGTCGAAGGAGCCGAAGGGGTCGGTCGTCTCCGCCGCGGCGACGGCCTCGCGGCCGGCGTCGGTGAGCGAGGCGACCTTGCGGCCGGACTCGGCGGTGACGACGACGAGTCCCTCGTCCTCGAGCTGCGCGATCGCGGGGTAGATGGCGCCGGGGCTCGGCGTCCACCGGCCGCCGCTGCGGTCGGCGATGGCCTGCATGAGCTGGTAGCCGTGCATGGGCTCCTCGGCGAGGAGCACGAGGACGGCAGCGCGGACGTCGCCGCGGGGGGCGCGCCCGCGGCCGGGGCCGCGGCGGCCTCCGCCTCGGGGGCCGCGCGGGCCGAAGCCGGGGCCGAAGCCCGGGCCCGGGAACGGGAAGCCGGCGCCGCCGGGGAAGCCCTCGGCGCCGTCGTGGTGGCCGTGGCCGGGGTGGTGGAACTGCATCTGCGCCGGGTGGCGCGGGCTGCGGAACTTCATGGGGGTTCTCCTCAGGTCTGTGTCGATGCACTAACGATATATCGCGAGTG
Source organism: Actinomycetota bacterium (assembly GCA_020161245.1). Classification (GTDB taxonomy): domain Bacteria; phylum Actinomycetota; class Actinomycetes; order S36-B12; family CAIYMF01; genus Longivirga. The sequence goes on from JAIUOK010000016.1 coordinate 69,952, forward strand.
TCACCGATGCAACTGAGAAGGCCCGGCGTTCATTCCCGCGCGGCCCGCGCCTCCCGCCAGCCCATCCAGGCCAGGCCGGCGCCGAGCGCCGTGAGCGGCACCCAGACGGCCCGCTCGACGGTCGAGGGCGACGCCGCGTTGAGGGCGACGCCGAGGCTCGCGTAGACCGCGGCGGCCAGCAGCGTGCGCCGCCGCCCGGCAGGCCCCAGCACGGCTCCCGCGGCGACGGCCGCGACGCCGAGCCAGACGACGGCGGAGACCGCGCTGGCCGCGCGCAGGCCGGCCGGCAGGACGCCGGGGCTCTGCCCGCCCCAGGCCGCAGCGCCCCACGGCGCGCCGAGGGCGAGGGCGAGCTGGAAGGCGGCGAGGCCGCACGACCAGGCCGCGAAGGCCATGCTCCAGGGACCGGTCCAGCCGCGTGCCGCAGTCGTCATGCGACCTATCTAGCAGATATGTTCGCCCTATGTCGAGGCAGTCGCAGACCGAGATCGCGGTGCTGGGGGCTCTGTCGGTCGAGCCGATGTCGGGCTACGCCGTGCGCCAGGCCATCGCGCAGACGCTGGGCCACTTCTGGAGCGAGAGCTTCGGCCAGATCTACCCGACGCTCGGGCGCCTGGAGGCCGAGGGCCTGGTCGCGCCCAGCGGCGAGGGGCGGACGTCGGGCAGCACCTACCGGCTCACCGCGAAGGGGCGCCGCCGGCTCCGAGCGCTGCTGCAGGAACCGATCCCGTCGGCCCCTCCGCGCAACGGCACGCTGCTGCGGCTGTTCTTCGGCGGCCTGCTCGGGCCGGCCGAGTGCCGGGGCATCGTCCAGGGGTCGCGCGACCGCGCGGCGAAGTCGCTCGCCCACCTCGGACGGATCCGTGTCGAGGTGCAGGCCGAGGTCGACGCCGGCGACGCCGGCGCGGCGTACCGGCTCATCACGCTGTCGGCCGGCGAGCACACCGCCCGCGCCCAGCTCGCGTGGGCGGAGGAGACGCTCGCGGTACTGGACGCACTGGACGCGCTGCCGTGACGGCGTCCGGGGTCTGCAGCCCCCGGACGCCGTCTACAGCCGCTCGAGCGCGTACGCCGCCATCGCGTCGCGCAGGTACTCGGCCATGCGCGGGTGCTCGGCGTCGTAGCGCTTCCGGAAGTCCGGGCTGTCGGCGTACAGGTCGCCCAGCCCGGCGTAGGACTCGGCGTCCGGCGTCCAGAAGCGCGCGACGATCGCGTAGTGCGCGGCCATAACGTCGAGCACCTGCGGGTCGTCGGGCGCCACGCCGGCGTCGATGAGCGGGATGAGCCGCCGTCCGATCTCGGCGTACTCGTCGTTCACCGCGGCGACGTCGGCCTTCGTGAACGTGCCGATGCGCCGCCACGACTCGTCGATGCGCTCCTGCACCTGCGGGCCGTACCGCTCGACGAGCTCGCGCTCGTACTCCTTCTGCTTCTCGGCGTCGAAGCCGTCGAAGAGCTCCTCGGGTCCCATGGGTTCACCTCCTTCCTCGTCCTCGATCTCGCGGATGGTGCGGGCCACGGTGGCGGCCAGCCGGTCGAGCCGGTCGCGCTCGGCGAGCAGCGCCGCCTGGTGCTCCCGCAGGACGGCCGCGCGGTCGACCGTGCCGTCGAGCACGCGGCCGACGGCGTCGAGCGGGAGCCCCAGCTCGCGCAGCACCAGCACCTCCTGGAGGCGGTGCAGCTGCTCGCGGCCGTAGTAGCGGTAGCCGTTCGCGCCGACGTAGGCCGGCCGCAGCAGGCCGAGGTCGTCGTAGTGGCGCAGCGTCCGCGACGAGACCCCGGCGTGCCGGCTCACCTCGACGATCGACCAGACCTGAGTTGCCTGCGCTGCCTCCGCTGTCTCCCCTGCCATGCCGACGACGGTAGAGGTTGACGCTGCGTCAAGGTCAACCCGGCTGTCGGAGGGGTCCGCCACCCTCGCAGACATGACCGAGCTGCTTCCCCTGCTCGGCGGTCTCGTCCTCGGCCTCGTGCTGGGCGCCGCCGTCACGCTCGCCGTCGTCCGCTCCCGCGACGACGCCGCCACCTCCCGCACCGCTGCGCTCGAGGCCGCCCGCGCCGCGACGCTGCAGTCCGAGCGGGCCGCCGTCGCCGCGATGGTCGAGCCCGTCAACCGCTCGCTGGCGCAGGTCGCCCAGAGCCTGGCTGAGGCTGAGCGCGCCCGCATCGAGTCGCACGCCGAGCTGCGCCACCAGCTCGCCGCTGCGGCCCGCGGCACCGAGACGCTCGGTCGCGAGACCGGCCGCCTCGCGAGCGCGCTGCGCCGCTCCGACGTCCGCGGCCGGTGGGGCGAGCTGGCCCTGCGCAAGCTCGTCGAGTCGGCCGGGCTGCTGCCGCACGTGCACTTCGTCGAGCAGCACTCCACCCGCGACGACGACGGAACCCTGCTTCGCGCCGACATGGTCGTCGACCTCGCCGACGGCCGCAGCGTCGTGGTCGACTCCAAGGTGCCGATGTCGGCCTACCTCGACGCCGTCGACTGCGACGACGAGGACGAGCGCGAGCGGCTGCTCTCCCGCCACGCCGCCGATCTGGCCAAGCACGTCGACGCGCTGTCGTCGAAGCAGTACTGGCGCCGCTACGACTCCCCCGAGCTCGTCGTGCTGTTCCTGCCCTCCGAGCAGCTGCTGACGACCGCGCTCGACCACCGGCCCGATCTGCTCGAGCGGGCCTTCGAGCGCGACGTCGTCGTCGCGACGCCCTCGACGCTGCTCGCCCTGCTGCGCACCGTGGCGCACACGTGGCGGCAGGAGGCCGCGGCGCGCAACGCCCGCGAGCTGCACGCGCAGGCCCGCGAGCTGGTCGGCCGCCTCGCCACGATGGGCGGCCACGTCGACCGGCTCGGCGCCGCGCTCAGCACCGCGGTGCGCGCCTACAACGAGGCGGTGGGGTCGCTCGAGACCCGCGTCCTGGTCTCCGCACGCCGGATCGCCGCGGCCGAGGTCGACGACGCCGTCGCCACGGCCGACGGAGCCCTGCCGCAGCCGCGCCTGGTGGCCGACCAGCCGCGCGCAGTCACCGCGCCCGAGCTGCTCGCCTGGGCCGAGGACCACGTGGGTCAGCTGGGGGCCGACGACGACGTAGCCGACCCCGCCGTCCCGGCGCTGGGCACCGGCGACGCGCGGACGACGCACGGGCACGGTGGCGTCGGAGCAGCCGGATGAGTCCCGTACGGTTGGACACCGTGAGCGACGAGCTGGGCAAGCGCGGGGAGGCCCCGTCCTTCGGCGACCTCTTCGACGAGCCCGACTCCCCTGGCGACCTCGGCGACTCTGTCGGCGCTGCCGGCTCCGCCAGCTCCGCCGGCTCCGTCGCCCCCGCCGGGTCGGCGACCGCGGCCGCATCCGACGAGCACGTCGAGCCCGCCGCCGCCGACCGCACCGCCGTCGACGCGATCCCGGCTGTGGCGGCTGAGACCGGCCCCGAGGAGTCGGATGCCGACGGTCCCGAGTTCGTAGCCCCGCTGGCAGGTGCCGGCCTCGACGACGAGCCCGCTCTCTTCGAGCCCGACTCGCTCCCGGCGAGCTCCTCGCTCGATGCCGCTCCCGCAGTCGCGGCCGCTGCAGCCGCGGCTGCCGTGTCGAGCAAGCCGGCTCCCCCGGTGCAGACCGGCCGGCTGTTCCGCTCGGCCGGAGCCGAGGGCCCGTCGACCCTCGACGCGATCCCGGCGATCGACCCCGAGTACCTCGCGGCCAAGGAGGCGCAGCGCAAGGCCGAGGCCAAGGCCGCGCCGAAGGAGAAGGCTCCGCGCAAGCAGGGCGGCAGCGGCCTGACCTGGAGCGGGGTCGCGGTCGTCGTGGTGCTGGGCACCGTGCTGGTGGCGTTCGCCGACGCGGTGATCAACAACAGCCTCGGCATCCTCACCGGCATCGCGCTGCTTGTCACATCGGTCTACTGCGCGCTGCTGGTGCGCCGTGCCGACATCTGGGCCGCGGTGGTCATGCCGCCGCTCGGCTTCCTGGCCGCGGCGCTCACCGCCGGCCAGCTCACCCTCGACAGCGCCGGATCCCTGGTGGTGCGCGAGGGCTACATGCTGCTCAAGACCCTGGCGCAGGGCGCGCCGTGGATCATCGGCACGACGGCGATCTGCCTGGTGATCGTGCTGGTGCGGCGGCGTCGCACGGCCGGCCACGCCTGACGCCTCGGCGTCCGGCGCGAGGCGAGGTCAGGACTTGCCGGCGGTCTTGAGGTCGCGGCGCAGCTCCGGCGGCAGCGCGAACATCAGGTGCTCCTCGGCCGCGTGCACTTCCTCGACGTCGGCGTAGCCGCGCTCGGCCAGCCAGTCGAGCACCCCGCGCACGAGGATCTCGGGCACCGATGCGCCGGAGGTCACGCCGACCGTCGTCGCGCCGTCGACCCAGGAGTCCTGCAGCTCGGCGGCGAAGTCGACCCGGTAGGCCGCCTTCGCGCCCGCCTCGAGACCCACCTCGACCAGCCGCACGGAGTTCGACGAGTTGCCGCTGCCGACGACGAGGAGCACGTCGCAGCGCGGGGCGATGACCTTCACCGCCGACTGGCGGTTCTGGGTGGCGTAGCAGATGTCGTCGCTCGGCGGGTCGATCAGCTGCGGGAGCCTGGCGCGCAGGCGGTCGACCGTCTCGATGGTCTCGTCGACCGACAGCGTCGTCTGCGAGAGCCACACGACCTTGTCGGAGTCGCCGAACTCGACCTCGTCGGCATGCGACGGGCCGTCGACCAGCGTGATGGCCTCCGGCGCCTCGCCCGTGGTGCCCACGACCTCCTCATGGCCCTCGTGGCCGATGAGCACGATGCGGTAGCCCTCGTCGGCGAACCGCCGGGCCTCCTGGTGCACCTTGGTGACCAGCGGGCAGGTGGCGTCGATGGTGCGCAGGTTGCGGGCGGCGGCCTCCTCGTGCACCGACGGCGCGACACCGTGGGCGCTGAAGACCACGATCGCCCCCTCGGGCACCTCGTCGGTCTCCTCGACGAAGACCGCGCCGCGCTCCTGCAGCGTCTGCACGACGTGCTTGTTGTGGACGATCTCCTTGCGCACGTAGACCGGCGCGCCGTAGAGGTCGAGGGCCTTCTCGACCGTGAGGACGGCACGGTCGACGCCGGCGCAGTAGCCGCGAGGAGCGGCCACCAGGACCTTCTTGGCGGACGCGGGCGGGGTGCTCGGGGAGTCGGTCACCGCTCCATCGTAGGTGCGGGACGCTGACCCGGCCTCCGCGCGACCGGCGGCCGGACGGTCGGCCGCAGCGCCTAGGGTGCCCGTGTGGCCCTCGACACCTCCCCGGAGAACCCGGCACCGGTGCGCACGATCGCCCTCAAGCTCGAGGGCTACGTCGCGCGGCTCGGCGCCGTGTGGATCGAGGGCCAGGTGGCGCAGCTGAGCCGACGGGCCAGCACGGCGTACCTCACCCTGCGCGACACCCAGGCCGACATGTCGGTCTCGGTGTCCTGCCCCGCCCGGGTGCTCGAGGCCTGCGTGCCGCCGCTGTCGGAGGGTGCGCGCGTCGTCGTCCACGCGAAGGCCGAGTACTGGCCGGCCCGCGGCAGCCTGTCGTTCCGCGCCACCGAGATCAGGCCCGTGGGGCTGGGGGAGCTGCTCGCCCAGCTCGAGATGCGCAAGCAGCTGCTCGCCAGCGAGGGGCTGTTCGACCCTCAGCGCAAGCGCCGGCTGCCGTTCCTGCCGCGCCGGGTCGGCCTCGTCTGCGGGCGCAGCAGCGACGCCGAGCGCGACGTCGTCGAGAACGCCCGCCGCCGCTGGCCCTCCGTCGCCTTCGAGATCCGCGAGGTCGCCGTCCAAGGGGTGCGCGCCGTGAGCGAGGTGACCGCCGCGGTCCAGGAGCTCGACGCCCTGCCCGAGGTCGACGTGATCGTCGTGACGCGCGGCGGCGGGTCGGTGGAGGACCTCCTGCCCTTCTCCGACGAGGGCCTCGTGCGCGCCGTCGCCGCCTGCCGGACGCCGGTCGTCTCGGCGATCGGTCACGAGAAGGACTCCCCGCTCCTCGACCTCGTCGCCGACTGGAGGGCTTCCACGCCCACCGATGCCGGCAAGCGGGTCGTGCCCGACATGGCCGAGGAGCTGCGCGGCGTCGCCCAGGCGCGCGACCGGATCCGGCGCAGCGTGCAGCAGCAGGTCTCGTCGGGCCAGACCTGGCTCGACGCCGTCCGCACGCGCTCGGTCATCGCGCACCCGCACGTCGTCGTCGAGCGCCGTGAGAGCGACGTCGCCGCCCTGCTCGACCGCAGCCGGCGGGTGCTCGGCCACCGCCTCGACCGCGCGGCCGACGACGTCGGGCACGTGAGAGCACGGGTCCGTGCGTTGTCGCCGCTGTCGACGCTCGAGCGCGGCTACGCGGTCGTGCAGGACGAGTCCGGCGCCGTGGTGCGCGTGGCCGACGCCGTCGCGCCCGGCGCGCTGCTGCGCGTCCGCGTGGCCGAGGGCGAGCTGCAGGCCAGGCGCGAGGCCTGACGGCCGTCGTCGCACGGCGGCCCTAGGCTGGCCGCCATGTCCGAGTCAGCCGCGACCGAGCCGGCCGCGATCCCGTCGTACGAGCAGGCGCGCGCCGAGCTCCAGCAGGTGGTCGAGCGGCTCGAGGCGGGCGGCACCACGCTCGAGGAGTCGCTCGCGCTGTGGGAGCGGGGCGAGGAGCTCGCGGGCATCTGCCAGCAGTGGCTCGACAACGCGCGCGCACGGCTCGATGCCGCGCGGTCGCCCGGCGACGACGAGGACTGATCAGCCGGCGCGCAGCTTCACGGCGAACGCGTCGATCGACGCCCAGTCGCCCATGCCGGTGACCACGTAGGTGACGTCGCCGTCCCGGGCGACGAGCGAGCGCCGGGTCTCGTCGTCGTTCTGCCAGCGCTCCCAGGTGCGGCCGCCGATCTCGACGGTCTGGCCCGTCGCTGCGCCCTCGACGCTGGCGGTGCGGGCGAAGTCGGTCATCTTCGTCAGGGACTGCTGGATCCCGAGGAACTCCTCGTCCGGCGTCAGCCACCCGACCACGACGACCGGCTGCCCGTCGCCCGCGGTCTCGATCCGGGCGCTGGTCGCCCGCCAGCCCGCGGCCAGGCCGGCCGGAGCGAGCACCGGCCAGTCATAGGCCTCGCGCGCTCCGGTCACCACCGGCTGCCAGTCGACGACCTTGACCGGGTCCGGCGGGTTCCAGTTCCACGGCGCGACGAGGAAGAGCACCACGACCGACACGACGGCCATCGACAGCACCATGTCGCGCACGGTCTGACGAAGGCGCTTCTTCTCCCGCTCGGCCTTCTGCGCCTCGACCTCGTCCCAGTCGTCGGCGATCTCGCGGCGCGGCGGCGCAGTGGGCGCCGCCGCCTGCTCGTCGGGGACGCCGGCGGACGAGGCGGGCTCGTCGGCGCCGGCTCCTGCCTCGACGGCGTCGGGAGCGGCGGGTTCGGTCACCGCACCATTGTCGGCCACGCGGCAGGGTGCCGCGTCCGCAGGTCGCCGGGCGCGTCCGCCGGCGGCCGTCCTCAGCGCCGCGGGGCCTCGACCGTCACCGCGTGCGCGGCGACGGAGGCGACGGCGAGCACGCCCGGCTCGAGCCCGAGCTCGTCGACGGCGTCCGACGGCATGAGGCTGACGACGCGGAACGGGCCGGCCTGGATCTCCACCCGCGCGACGAGGCCGTCGCGCTCGACCCGCGTCACCAGGCCGGGCAGCCGGTTGCGGTCCGACGACGCCCCCATGCCCTCGACCTGCGGCGCGACGGCGTCCTGCTGGGCGATGGCGGCGAGGTCGCGGCCGACGACGAGCCAGCGGCCGGCGTGGTCGCGGACGGCGGGCAGGCGGCCGGCGTCGATCCACCGGCGGACGGTGTCGTCGCTGACGCCGAGCAGCGCAGCCGCCTCGCTCACCCGGTACTGCGTCATGGTCGGCACTGTAGGCCGCAGCACGGGTCGCGCGCGGCGTTGCGCCAGGCGGGACGGCGTCGCACCGGGCCGCCTTCCGCGGTACAGCCCCGGCTAGGGTCGAGTCACCACGGCGATCAGGGGAGCGAGCGCATGTCGGACATCCAGCGGAGCCCGGAGGCTCCCGACCGCAACCTGGCCCTCGAGCTGGTCCGCGTGACCGAGGCCGCCGCCATGGCTGCCGCCCGCTGGGTGGGCCGCGGCGACAAGAACGCCGCCGATGGCGCGGCGGAAGTTGAGGTCGCCCTTGAGGACGGTCAGCACCCCCTCCCCCGCGTCGAGCTCCTCGCGCGGCACCTGATCCAGGAACAGCGGCGCCGACCAGAAGGCGTTCGACATTACGCTGATGCTGCCGCGGCCCACTTCGGCCTGGAGGCGGCGGGCGAAGGAGGAACCGGACGCCAGCCGGTCGAAGAGGATCACCACGTCGTCGGTGGTGGTGTCGGAAACGAACATTGGCAGGTGCTTGACGTGGAGCGCCACCTCGATGCCCGCCTCTGCCGCGATGATCGCCAGCACCAGATCGGCGACGAATTCGCCGCCGAAATTGTCGGCGATGATGTTGAGGCGGCGCAGTGTAGACGGCTCGATCTGCAGCACTTCGCGGCCCAGATAGTGGCTCGAGGCGGGCGCGCTGACCTGCGACAGATCGTGGGCGTTAGCATGGAGGGCGAGCGTCAGCGCCTCGGGCAAAGTCTGAGTCCGCTGAATCGCTTGCTCGGCCCAGTTGATGTGGCGCTCGAGGTCGCGATGCTCGGCGGCGACGCGCAGGTCTCGCTGCCCGAGCAGCCGACGCTCTGGTGCGAGCGCACCCGCATCCTGGGCGTGCGCTGCGACCGCGCCGAGCTCGTGCGCCGGCTCGATGCGCGGGTCGAGCGGATGTGGGCCGACGGTCTGCTCGCCGAGGTCGGAAGACTGATCCCGGCGGGCATCGAGCGCGGCCCGACCGCGAGCCGCGCCATCGGCTACGCGCAGGCGCTCGCGCAGCTGCGGGGCGAGATCGATGAGCGGCAGGCCGTCGAGCAGACCCAGGCGCTCACGCGCCGTTATGCGCGCCGGCAGGTCAGCTGGTTCAAGCGCTACGCCGGCGTGCGGTGGCTCGAGGCGGGCGAGGACCCGGGGCCGCTCGGCGAATAGCATCGCCCTCGGCCAGCCCGACCCTCAGCCGATGCCGCGCTCCGCCTCCCGCCG
>JAIUOK010000085.1 GCA_020161245.1 Actinomycetota bacterium
CGAGTCGAGGATGCAGGAGACACCTTCGAAGCCGTAGCAGGTCGTTCCTGCTCCGCGGCAGATGGCGTCCTCGACTCCAGGAGAGAGGCTGAGACAGAGCGCTCCCCCGCAGCACGGCGTGCCGCCCTGGGTGCAGACCGCCTTTGAAGCCAGACACCCCGCATCCAGAATGGTGCCCGCGTCTACTCGGGCAACGCCACCATCGAGCACTCCGACGCCACCGCCGGCCCCACCGGCGCGCGCGACGCCACCACCAGCGATTCCGCCGGCAGCTCCACCTCCGGTCGATGCGATGCCACCGCCACCAGGTGCACCCGAATCAGGGTCGCGCCAATCGCAGAGGGCATCGCAGATCACCTCGTAGCGCCGGTCGTACGCGCCGCAGTTGCACGAAGGGCTGCCGACGACAGCGATCACCGCGAGGAGCAACGCCGCCACGCGAGACCTGGTCATGGGCTGAGCCAATCTCGGGTCCACAGGCCTTCAGCCACAAGCCAGATGAGGGCAGAGGCGATGAGGACCGAGCCCGTGATGATGAGGCCGGCCGCGGCGAAGGTCTGCTGGTTTCCGAGCACGGTCAGCCGCTGGGCCTCGAGGAGGTTGCCCTGCCGCTCGAGCTCGGCGAGGCGCGCCTCGAGCTCGGCCTCGATGCCGGCGATGGCGCGCTCCATGCGCTCGGGGCCGGCTACGTAGTGCGTGGCCGGGAAAATGTAGAGCTCGGGGTCCTCGGTGAGAACCTCGCCGGTGACGGGGTGCAGCGTCATGAGCCGCTCGACCTCGTCGCCGAACATCTCGATGCGGACCGGGTGCTCCTCGTAGACGGGGAACACCTCGATCGTGTCGCCGCGCACCCGGAACGTGCCCCGGGTGAAGGCGAGGTCGTTGCGGGTGTACTGGATCGACACCAGCCGGCGCAGCAGCTCGTCGCGGTCGTACTCCTCCCCCACGCGCAGCCGGACCATGCGGTCGACGTACTCCTGCGGCGTGCCGAGGCCGTAGATGCACGACACCGACGCGACCACGACGACGTCGCGCCGGGTCAGCAGCGAGTTGGTGGCCGAGTGCCTCAGCCGCTCGACCTCCTCGTTGATCGAGGAGTCCTTCTCGATGTAGGTGTCCGTCTGCGGGATGTAGGCCTCGGGCTGGTAGTAGTCGTAGTAGCTGACGAAGTACTCGACCGCGTTGTTGGGGAGCAGCTCGCGGAACTCGTTGGCGAGCTGGGCGGCCAGGGTCTTGTTCGGCGCCATCACCAGGGTGGGCCGCTGCAGCTTCTCGATCAGCCAGGCCGTCGTGGCCGACTTGCCGGTGCCTGTGGCGCCGAGCAGGACGACGTCCTTGTCGCCCCGGTCGATGCGCCGGGCGAGCTCCTCGATGGCCGCGGGCTGGTCGCCGGACGGCTGGAAGTCGCTGACGACCTCGAAGGGCGAGACCTTGCGCTGGAGGTCGGTGACAGGACGGGCCATGCCGCCACGCTACGACGGGGGTCCGACAGCCGCACCGGCCCGCGCTGCGCCCAGCGCGAAACCGCAGGTCAGGGGGCCGTAGGGGCGGCCAGGGTCACTGCTGCGGGCGGCACGTGAGCGCGTCGACCACGCGGTCGACCTGCTCGCGCAGGTGGTCGAGCGTGCCGTCGTTGACGATCACGTAGGTGGCCAGCGCCTCGCGCTCCTCGTCGCTGGCCTGCGAGGCGATCCGGGCCTCGGCGTCCCACCGGGGCAGCCCGCGCTCGACCAGGCGGGCGATGCGGGTCTCGACCGGGGCGGTCACGACGATCACCGCGTCGTAGCCCTCGGTGGTGCGGGAGCCCTTGGACACCAGCTCGGCGAGCAGCGGGACGTCGTGGACGACGCAGCAGTCCGGATCGGTCGCCAGCGCCGCCTCGATGAGCTCGTGGGAGCGTCGGGCCACCAGCGGGTGCACGATCGACTCGAGCGCAGCGCGGCGCTCGGGGTCGGAGAACACGATGGCCGCCAGCGCCTGCCGGTCGAGCGAGCCGTCGGCGGCGATGACGCCGTCGCCGAACTCGTTGCGCACGTCGGCGAGTCCGGGGGTGCCGGGCGCGACGACCTCGCGGCTGATGGCGTCGGCATCGACGATGCAGGCGCCGCGGTCGGCGAGCATGCCCGACACGGTGGACTTGCCGGCCCCGATGCCGCCGGTGAGCGCGACCTTCATGGGCAGCACCGTAGACGCTGGGTGCCCGTCCTCGCCGCAGGCCCGCCGCGATCCTGTGCGGCGGGTCAGGACGCGGGGCCCCGGACGCGCCGGAGCCCCCGGACCTCATGGTCCGGGGGCTCCGACGTGCGTGCTGCGCTGGTGCGCCGATCCGTGGGATCAGGCGCCGGTCAGCTTGTCGCGCAGGGCCTGCAGCGCCTCGTCGGTGGCGAGGGTGCCGGACGCCTCGGGCGCGGCCGAGGTGTAGGTGCTCGGAGCGGCCTCGGCACCGGCCTCGACGCCGGCCTCGGCGTCGGCCTTGCGCTGCTCGTCGACCTGCTTCTTGTGCGCCTCCCAGCGGGCGTGGGCCTCGGCGTACTGCCGCTCCCACTCGGCCTGGGCCGCCTCGTGGCCGGGGAGCCACTCGCCGGTCTCCGGGTCGAAGCCGTCCGGGTAGACGTAGTTGCCGGCCTCGTCGTAGGTCGCGGCCATGCCGTAGAGCGCCGGGTCGAAGTGCTCATCGTCGATGCCCGAGATGCCCTCGGACGCCTGCTTGAGCGACAGCGAGATGCGGCGACGGTCGAGGTCGATGTCGATGACCTTGACGAAGATGTCGCTGCCCACGGTGACGACCTGCTCCGGCAGCTCCACGTGGCGCTCGGCCAGCTCGGAGATGTGCACCAGGCCCTCGATGCCCTCCTCGACGCGCACGAACGCGCCGAACGGGACGAGCTTGGTGACCTTGCCGGGGACGACCTGCCCGATCTGGTGCGTGCGGGCGAACTGCTGCCAGGGGTCCTCCTGCGTCGCCTTGAGCGACAGGGAGACCCGCTCGCGGTCCATGTCGACGTCGAGGACCTCGACCGTGACCTCGGTGCCGACCTCGACCACCTCGGACGGGTGGTCGATGTGCTTCCACGACAGCTCGGACACGTGGACGAGGCCGTCCACGCCGCCGAGGTCGACGAACGCGCCGAAGTTGACGATGGACGAGACGACGCCGGAGCGGATCTGGCCCTTCTGCAGCTGCGTGAGGAAGTTCTGGCGGACCTCGGACTGCGTCTGCTCGAGCCAGGCGCGGCGCGACAGGACCACGTTGTTGCGGTTCTTGTCGAGCTCGATGATCTTGGCCTCGAGCTCCTTGCCGACGTAGGGCTGGAGGTCGCGGACACGGCGCATCTCGACGAGCGAGGCGGGGAGGAAGCCCCGCAGGCCGATGTCGAGGATGAGGCCGCCCTTGACGACCTCGATGACGGTGCCGGTGACGACGCCGTCCTCCTCCTTGACCTTCTCGATCGTGCCCCAGGCGCGCTCGTACTGGGCGCGCTTCTTGGACAGGATCAGGCGACCCTCCTTGTCCTCCTTCTGGAGGACGAGCGCCTCGACCTGGTCGCCCAGGGAGACGACCTCGTTGGGGTCGACGTCGTGCTTGATGGAGAGCTCGCGCGAGGGGATGACACCCTCGGTCTTGTAGCCGATGTCGAGGAGGACCTCGTCGCGGTCGACCTTGACGATCGTGCCCTCGACGATGTCGCCGTCGTTGAAGTACTTGATGGTCTCGTCGACCGCTGCGGCGAACGCGTCGGCGTCGCCGATGTCGTTGACGGCGATCTGGGTCGGGGTGTCGATGGTGGACGTCATGGAGTGAAAGAGCTCCGGTGGATGATGGATCGTGACGGATGCGACGGCGGGCCCTGTCCCTGCGGCGCGGCCAGATGTAGGGGCCCGCGCGGGCCGATCCGGTGGTCACGACGAACGACATGCGCGTGCCTGCTCGGTCCGAGGCGTGCGCAGGCCCGCGACGCACAGGTCAGGATACGGACGTGAGCGATCAGGGGTCAAACCGCCCTCCCTCCTCCCCCATGCGCTCTGACCTGGGCAAACGCGACTCGGTGAGGGCCTCGCGGGCCTGGTGGGACGCCGAGGCGGCCGACTACGCCGCCGAGCACGGCCGGTTCCTCGGCGACGGCCGCGACGGCTCGGCCCTGGTCTGGGGCCCCGAGGGCTGGACCGAGGAGCAGCTCGGCCTGCTCGGCGAGGTGTCCGGGCGCGACGTCCTCGAGGTCGGCGCGGGTGGTGCGCAGGGCTCCAGGTGGTTGGCCGCGCAGGGCGCCAGGCCGGTCGCCCTCGACGTCAGCCTCGCGATGCTGGCCCACTCCCGGGCCTTCCCCCCCGCCGTCCCGCTGGTGCAGGCCGACGCCGGGGCGCTGCCCTTCCGCGACGCGACGTTCGACCTCGCCTGCTCGGCCTACGGGGCGGTGCCGTTCGTGGCCGACGCCGGGGCGGTGATGGCGGAAGTCGCCCGCGTGCTGCGGCCAGGCGGACGCTGGGTGTTCTCGGTGACCCACCCCGTGCGCTGGGCCTTCCCCGACGCGCCCGGCCCCGAGGGGCTGGTCGCCGACCGCTCCTACTTCGACCGGACGCCCTACGTCGAGCGGGACTCCGAGGGAGCAGCCACGTACGTCGAGCACCACCGGACGCTGGGCGACACGGTGCGGGCGGTGGTGGGGGCGGGACTCCGGGTGGTCGACCTGGTGGAGCCGGAGTGGCCGCCGGGCAACGCCGACGTGTGGGGCGGGTGGTCGCCCGAGCGCGGCCGGATCCTGCCGGGGACCGCCATCTGGGTCTGCGAGCGGACCTGAGGGGAAACGCGGCGGACGAGCTGTAACGAGGGTCACCCGGACGTCCGATCACCCTCACGGCGCAAGGACACTCAGAACCGGGTGCTCGCACGGTCGACGCCCTCCGTATGAGGAACCCAGCGGCCGCGACGCTGCTGGCCGCGCTGTCGACGCTGCTCGTCACCGGCGGCACCGCGGCGTGGTCGCTCGGCGCGCGCGAGGTCCCTCCGGCGTCGCGCACGTCCGCCGCGGCCACGGTCCCCCAGCGCTGCGGGCCGGAGCCGCGCGACGCAGCCGGGTGGTCGGCCCTGTTCTCGCGCCTCGACGGCGACTGGGCCGGCGGCGACGCGGCGCTGAGCGTGCGCCTCGGCGACGGGCGCCTGCTCTGGGCGTTCGGCGACTCCTTCGTGGGCGATGTCCGGCCCGACGGGTCCAGGGCGCCAGGCTCGACCATCGTGCGCAACAGCGTCCTCGTCACCGACGGCACCTGCGTCGCGGCCGCCACGCCGGGGCGTGCCACCCTGCCGGCGCGCGGCTCCACGTGGCTGTGGCCCACGTCGGTCGTCCGGCAGTCCGCCGACCGCACCGGGACCACCGTCATCGTCTTCGCGCAGCGCATGCGGACCTCCGGGAGCGGCGCCTGGGGCTTCGCGCGCGTGGGTGCCGCGGAGGTGCGGCTCCGTGTCCTCGCGCACGGCGGCGTGTCGGTGGGCGAGGTTCGGGACCTTCCGGCGTCGGACGTCCTGTGGGGGGCAGCGTCGACCGTGAGCGGTCCGACCACCTACATCTACGGGACCCGCGAGGTCCGGCGGACATGGGTGATGGGCCGCGAGCTCCTCGTCGCCCGCGCCCCGACCGGGACGGTCGCCGATTTCCGAACCTGGAGCTACCGCACCGCCTCCGGCTGGAGCCGGCGCGCGGCGGACGCCGTGGCCGTCGTCCCCGCCGAGCAGGGCGTGTCGACGACGCCCTCGGTGGTCAGGAGCGCAGGGCGCTTCCGCCTCGTGACCAAGCCGCAGGAGGTCTTCGACGACCAGGTCGTCGTCATGTCCTCCGAGACGCCGTACGGCCCCTGGCGCACGCGGACGCTGTTCTCGTCGCCGTCGACCGGGACGTCGCCGACCTACTCGCCCACCGTGGTAGCAGCGGGCGGGGGCACGCGGGCAGTCGTCGCGGTCAGCCGGACGTCGACGAGCCTGGCCGTGCTGATGCGCGACGCATCAGCGAGCCGGCCGGCGTTCTACGACGTCGATCTGGCCTGAGCGCGCAGCTCAGGCGCCGTCGTCCTTGCGGGTCACGAGGAAGAAGCCGAGGCCCAGCAGGATCAGGCCGAGCACCAGGGCGATGATCGGGACCGTCGTGCCCGCCGTCTTGAGCAGCGAGCCGTTGGCCTTCGCGTCGTCGATGGCCGCCTGCTTCGTGGCGTCGTCCGTGCCGACCGTGGCCTTGAGCAGCGTGACCTTCTCCGAGCCGTCGGCGCCGGCGAGCCACTGCTTCTGCTCCTCGACACCGGCGACGATCGAGCCGGTGACCGGGTCGACCTGCAGGGTGCGCACGTTCTCGTACATGCGCGGTGCCTTGACGCTGGGCTCGGTGGACCCGACCAGGGAGCCGGGAACCTCCTGCTCGCCGATCTGCGTCGCCGGGATCGTCTGCTTGAAGACGTACACCTGGAGACCGTCGAGGTCCTCGGTGCCGGTGAACTCGATCGGCACGGCCTTGGCGAGCGTGGTGTCGAAGTAGTCGTAGGTCTGCTGCTGCACGTCGAACGGGAACTTCAGCGGGTTGATGCCGGTCCAGTCCACCTGAGCGCCGTCGACGTTGGCGCCGCAGCAGTTGGAGTTGACCGAGGTGACCCGGTTGAACGCGACGCGGATGGTGCCGGCCGAGATCGTGGTGCCCTTGTCGTCGACGGTGTTGGAGAACGAGTCGTAGATGGCGAGGTCCTCGGAGACCGCCGGCTCCTGCTGCGACGCCGAGACGTCGCCGCGGGTGGTGCGCGTGGACGTCAGCGGCACGTTGGTGCGGTTGGGGTTGCCGCCGGAGGCCAGGGCGCTCGGGTCGAAGAGCTGCTCGGCGGTGCCGACCGCCACCGTCGTCGAGATGCCGCCGGTGCTCTCGCCGGGGACCAGCGGAGCCTTCGCGAGCGCGGGCACGGCGTAGAACTTCAGCATGCCCGCGAGCACGAGCAGGAACGCACCCAGACCCACCAGGACGATGCCCAGGACACGCTTCATTACGGCTCCTTTGACGTGTGTTGCGCGGACGTTAGCGGATCTTCACGTCCAGAGCGATGCTTTGTGACCCGGAAGTTACCGGCGAGTCGCCTTCGACCGGGGTGCCCCTCGGCCGGGGTCAGCCGGCCGAGCCGACGTGGAGCGCCGCGATGCAGACCGCCTCGTCGGCGCCGAGGCCGCCGACGGGGATCCGCT
>JAIUOK010000017.1 GCA_020161245.1 Actinomycetota bacterium
AACACCCAGGCGTTGGGTCCGTCGCCGACGAACTCGTCGAGGTGGGAGGCGAGGGCAGCGGCGAGCGGCGCCGGAAGGCTGACCGTTCGAAGGGAGGCCCGCGTCTTGGGGAGGTCCACGACCATCCCGCCCTCGTCCGACCGCCTCATCCCTCGCCTCACGTGCAGTCGGGGCGGTTCAGCGTCAAGTTGCAGGTCGGAGCGCCTCAGGGCCAAGAGCTCCCCTTGCCGCAATCCCGACCAAGCGGCAGCCAGCACGAGGACTCGATACCTGGGCGGCATGGCGTCGGCCACCGCGGCGACCTGGGCCGGGGTCAGCAGGCGCTCGGCGATGTCCGGTACCCGACCCAGGACTCGTTTGGGGGTTCCGCCGCCGCGGACGCGGCAGGGCTGGGCGTCGATGAGCTCGTCATCCACGGCCGTTGCCATCGCGGCCCTCAGGACGCGATAGGCCTGCGCTTGCCTGGACCGTCCATCGGAGACCGAGACGGGGCTGACGTCCCTGCCTCGAGCCTGCAGCGACGCGCGGCGCGCCGCGGCGTCCGCTGAAAGGCGTTCGCCCAGCTCGTAGTGCCACCGGCGCACCTGGTCCGGGGTGAGCTGCGCGAGGCGCACCTGACCCAGTGTCGGAGCGATGCAGGTGCGCAGCAGGCCGGAGTACATCTCCTTGGTGCTGGACTTCGCCGACGGGTGCTCTCTGATCCACCTGGTCACATACTCCTCCACCGTCGGAGACTGGCTCGGCCTCGCCGGCGCCTTCCACACTCCCCGGACCTGATCGGCGTGCTGCAGGTCGAGCCAGGTCGCGGCGTCCGTCCTCGTTGCGAAGGTGATCGGCGCGGATACATAGCGTCCGTCTAGCCCTAGGACGCGCGCTCGAAAGCGTCCCGATGGCAGCCTCTCGACCGAGCCGAAGGGTCGCCGGCGCCGTCGAGGCTTGGGTCCCCCTGCCGGTTGGCTGCTGTTCGTCATGCACCCTCCTGAAGCGAGGGAACAGCGGCGCGAGCCGCTATTCCACGTTCTCTCCCCTGAGGTGCGCGGATCGACGTCGTGAGTCGGCGTCTGAGCACGAAACCGCCATGATCAGCTCGTCCGGGAGGCGCCCTTCCAAGCTGGTCATGCGGGTTCGATTCCCGTCACCCGCTCCCGCTCGAGCCCTCCCTCCGCGGCGTAGCCGCCGCCGGGAGGGCTCGTCGCGTTGCGGGTGTCGGGAATCGGGAGGAGCGCCCGCGGGCCTTCTCCCCCCGGCCGCAGGCCGCTCCCGAGGAGGCCTGCCCCACAACGACGGATCCCGTCACCCGCTCGCACACGGAGCCCCCGCCCCGCCGGCGAAGCCGGCCGGTCCGGGGGCTCCGCCGCTCGCGGGGGGCGGGAATCGGGAGGAGCGCCGCGAGGCGCTGACCTCCCGGCCGAAGGCCGCCCCCTCAGGGCCTCGCCCCACAACGACGGATCCCGTCACCCGCCAGGAAGCACGGGCTCGGTAGAGCCGGGCGGTACCGACCCGGTGCAGCGTGCGAGGACGTGGGCGGACGACCCCCGACGTCCGCCTCGGTCCACACCCGCGACACCCCGGCGCTGTGGACAGCCTGGGGCGCGTTTCTTGCTTCTATCGCAAGCAGGGGCACCTTCACCCCAAGAACCCGGGGGCGTCGGCCACTGATCGGGTGAGGCCTACGTGTCGGGTTTGGTTGGGTTGATGGGGGTTTGTGACTCACTCTGCGTGGTGAATGCCCTCGAACAGGTGAGTGAACCCTGTGCGGGGCCTCACGCTGCGCGGACGCCTGCCTCTACGCTGCTGCCTTCAGCGCGTCCCTTTCCTGGGCGGGCGCCGGCGCTCGGGCGGATCGAGAGCACCGGCCACCGCAGGACGTGCGCCGTCCCGGCCTGCCCTGGGCCGCGACACGGGGAAGGGACCCGCGCGAGATGAAGGCACGCACCTGGCTGGTCGGCCTGTCCGGCACCACGCTCCTGGCCACCGTCGGCGTCGTCGGTCTCGGGACCGCCACCGTCGCGAACGCCACCACCCCGATCGAGGTCGCGGCCGGCACCGTCACGATCTCGACGGGCACGACCGACTCGATCGTCTACGACGACGGGGTCGCGGCGACGCCCAACGTGACGCAGGCGCTGGGCACCAGCGGCAAGTGCGCGCTCTCGCCGGCGAGCGGCAGCCTCGTCGCGTGGAGCTCGACGTCCACCGCGAACGGCGCTCCCGGCTACTACGGCGACTCGATCGGCGTCAGCTCGGGCAACAAGACGAACGGCACTGCCTGCTCGCAGATCAACCAGGACGCCGGCGAGTCGCTCGCGCTGCGCTTCACCGGCACGGCGCTGGCGGGCGCGTTCGGCGCCACGCTGCGGGCGACGAGCGCCTCGCTCGACCTCGAGGTGAAGTCCAACGCGCTCGTCGTCCTGCAGGGCCTCGACGCCGCAGGCGCGCCGATCACCGGCCAGGTCTACAAGCTCTACACGGGCAGCAGCACCGCGCAGAACCCGAACGGGCCGCTGGCGTCCGACAGCACCAACGCCGACCGCAACTGCACGGCGCAGTCCGACTCCGGCCCCGACTCCGGCGCCAACGACAACTGCCGGTGGATCATCGACTTCACCACGCCGGTGTCGGGCATCCGCATCACGCCCTCCGTCGGCTCCGCCGACCTCGAGGGCGGCGGCGACTACGGCACGGCCGCCGCGACGAACCGCACGACGTTCGCGATGGTCGACGTGGCCGACGGCGAGTTCTGCGTGGGCGCCACCCAGACCGCGACGTTCTCCGGCACGGGCGACCCGCTCATCGACTCCTCGTCGGTGACCCGCCTGCCCGACACCAACGGCAACACCGCGGGCTGCATCCCCTACACCCTGACCGTCGACGGGCCGTCGGTGAGCTTCCGCAAGCCTGCGGACACGCCGCTCGCCCAGTTCCTCATCACCGTCGACCGCAGCATCACTGCTCCCACCAACCCGGTGGACGCACTGCTCATCGACTGGATCAACCCGGCCGAGATCGACCCCATCGGCTGGTGCCCGGACGCCGTCTACAACCCGGCATCGACGCCGTCGTTCAACCCCGCGGCCGCCACCGACATGGTGCCGAGCACCTCCACGCTCGAGTACACCTGCCTGTACAGCTCGGTGCAGACGCTGCAGGGCGACGGAAGCGTGAACGTCACCGACCGCTTCTACCTGGTCGGCGACCCGAAGTACGGCGCCTTCTAGGGAGGGCGGCACCAGCGGCCAGGGCCGGCGGAGCGGGGCTCCGCCGGCCCTGCTCGTATCGGATCCGCTCCTGGCGCTGTGCTGCATCGGAGCCCGCGCCGGGGGCCGGCCCCCATGAAAGGGCCCGGACCATCCCACGCCGTCCGCATACTGGGAACGCGCCTGAGAGCACCGTGACCGGGTGACGACCTATCCGTCCGTTTCGCCCGGTTTTCCCCCGCTATAGCCATCACCCGTTGTGATGACTATCGCCCGGCCCGCCGAACGGGGACAGCGGAACCCTCACGCTCCGCACACCGCGCTGGCTACGGTGGCCGCTTCCGGTGCGCTCCCTCGGGCGGACGCCGACGGCCCGCTCCCGTCGGCAGCGAGTGCGCGCGCACCGGGGGGCCGGTCCGCCTGGGGGCCGGAGGGGATCCAAGGGGAACTCACACATGAACAAGCGCACCTGGGTCGCGGCGCTCGCCTCGACCAGCCTCGTCGCGACGCTCGGACTGGTGGGGGTCGCCATCCCCGTCGCCGATGCGACCACCCCCGTGCAGGTCCCGGCCGGGACCCTCTCGTTCATCACGGGCACGACCGACAAGCTCGTCTACGACAAGGGCACCGCCGCCACCGACGACGACGCCGTGCAGGCGGTCGGCAACGCCAGCCCCACCAGCTGCAACCTCGCCCCCACGTCCGGCGACCTGCTCACCTGGGGCGCCTCCGGCGGCGTGCCCGGCCTCAAGGCCGACTCCGTCGGCGTCACCAGCGCCCAGTCGACCGGCACCTCGTGCTACCGCGTCAACAACAGGCCGGCCGAGGCGCTCACTCTCTCGCTGAACCGCGCTGCGGGCGGCGTGTACGACACCCCGTTCGGCCAGGCCTACGCCAACGCCGCCAACCTCGACATCGAGATGAAGGGCGACGGCGCGCTGGTCAAGGCGGTCACGAGCAAGAACGGCGCCATCACCGGCACCTTCTACCTCGCCCTCAAGGACGACGACTGGTACAGGAAGTCGACCTATACGCAGGTGCCTGCAGGCACGACCATCTGCGGGTCGAGCAAGTACGACCAGCCGTCCAGCACGAGCAACCGCGACAACTGCTACTGGTCGATCAACGGGGTCAGCTTCGACTCCATCACGCTGTCCGCGGTGCGCGGCGCGTTCTCGCTCGAGGGCGGCAGCGACTGGGGCTGCGTCGGCACTGCCGACACCCACCGCACGACCTTCAGCCTCGTGGTCGACGCCGACGGCGAGCTCTGCGTCGGCGGCTCGGCCGACACGTCGTCCGACAGCGTGTTCGACCAGTCGACCGTCACGCGCCTGCCGGATGCCGGAGCCACGAACGAGGAGTGCGGCCAGGCGGTCGTCTACACCCTCGATAGCGACGCGACGGGCGTGACCTTCCGCAAGCCGGCGAGCGCGATCGATGCGCAGTTCCTCGTGCAGATCACGCGCGTCTACGACACCGACCTGCCCAACCCGGTGCCGGCGCTGCGCATCAACTGGCTCGACACCCCGGACACCGGCGCCCAGGACATCCCCTGGTGCCCGGAGAGCGTCTACTCCCCCGGGTCGGGCAACGGCGGGCTCACCGACTTCGACGCCGCCGGCATCCCCGAGGGCTCTGACGGCTCGTCGCAGCAGCCCGGCGTCCAGTACACCTGCCTCTACGACTCCGACCCGACCCTGGTCGACGGCGTCCTGACGCAGGTCGACAGCTTCTACCTGGTCGGCGACCCGAAGTACGGCGCCTTCTAGGCCGCAGCAGACAACGAGGGGCGGCGTGCCAGGGGCACGCCGCCCCTCGGCATGAAGGGACGCGTCAGCGCTGGGCGCCGAGCCGGCGCAGGATGGCGTCGGCCTCCGTGGCGGCTGCGGCGGCGGCCGGGTCCTCGCCCAGCGCCTCGCGCACCTCGCTCTCGAGCCGCAGCAGGCACAGCTCCTCGTAGGGCAGCTCGTGCTCGCGGGCGAGCGCCAGCCCCTCGACGACGTCGGCCAGGGCGTCGGCGTGCCGGCCCTGCGCCGCCGCTGCTCGCGCGCGCTCGAGGCGGTGGCGCGGCGCCAGCGTGACGGTCTCCACCGTCGCAGGCGCCGCGGCCTCGACGAGCTCGAGCGCACGGTCGGGCCGGCCCTGGCGCGAGAGCGACTCGGCGCGGACCAGCGCAGCCTCGGCGGCGGAGTCGCGCTGGCCGAGCGCCACGAGCTCCTGCTCGACCTCCTCGGCGAGCCGCTCAGCCTCCTGCAGGTCGCCGCGCGCCAGCACGGCGCGCGCGAGCTGCAGGCCCCCGTAGGCGGCGTAGCCGGCGACGCCGGACACGCGCAGCACGCGCACCGCGTCGCCGACGACCTCCTCGGCCTCGTCGAGGCGCCCGAGGTAGACGAGCACCTCGGCGAGGTTGGTGGCGACGACGGCAGCGCCCACGGTGTCGCCGACTGCGAGCGCCGCCTCCTGGCTGCGCCGGTAGTGCTGCTGCGCCTCGTCCCAGTCGCCGCTGAAGAAGCGGAACACGCCGAGGTTCATGTAGCCGATGTACACACGGCGCAGGTTGCCGGCCTCCTGCATCAGCTCGATCGCCTCGAGCGTGCGGGCGCCCACCGTCATGTCGCCGCGTTGGTTGTCGGTGACGTCGAGCAGCGCGAGGGCCTGGGCCAGGGCCTCGTTCTCCTGCACGGCGCGAGCCTCGTCGAGGTAGCCCTCGGCGACCGATCTCGCGTCGGCGAGCCGCTCCTGCTCGGTGCGGATCCCGGCGCGGACCGAGGCCAGCCGGACGCGCAGGCGGCGCGCCTCGACGCTGCTGTCGCCGTCGAGCAGCTTCTCGCCGCGGCGCACCTCCGACAGGGCGGCGGTGTAGCTGCCGGCGCGCTGGCGCACCTGCGCCCGCTGGCGCAGCAGGGCGGCCGCGCGCTCACGGTCGTCGGACGCCAGGGCCAGCGCCTGGCGCAGCGCGTCGAGTGCGGCGTCGTACAGACCTGCGTTCTCCCGCACCTCGGCCAGGCCCACGAGCAGCCGCAGCCGCTCCTCGGCCGTGACCGAGGGCAGGCCCCGGGCCGCGTCGAGCGCGCGCTGGTAGAGCACCGCGGCGTCGACGTTGGCGTAGGCGCGGGCGGCGCGCTCCCCCGCCATCCGCGAGTAGGTCCACGTGCGCTGGTCGTCGCCGCCGCGCCAGAAGTGCAGCGACAGGGTGTCGGAGTCCGCCTCGAGGTCCTCGGACAGCTTCTCCACCGCGCGGCCGGCAGCTGCGTGGAGGCGGGCCCGCATCCGGTAGGCCAGGCCCTCGTAGGCAGCGTCGCGGATCATGCCGTTGCGGAAGCGCAGCCGGCCCTGGCCGTCGCGCTCGAGGAAGCCGTCGAGGCGCGCGATCGTCGCGGCATCGACGACGAGGTCGTCGCCGCGCAGCGTCTCGTCGAGCACCGAGGTGCGGAAGGACCGACCGAGCACCGACGCGTAGCGCAGGACCCGGCGGGAGTGCGGGTCGAGGGCGTCGATCTGGGCGTCGAGCGCGGCGTGCAGGTTGTCGGGCACGGAGTCCAGCGAGCCGAGCTCCTGGAAGGCGCGGGTGATCTCCTCGACGAACAGCACGTTGCCGCCGGCGCGGCGCACCACCTCGTCGATCTCGTGGGGGCGCATCGGCGTGGCACGGGTGGCCTCGATGACCAGCCGCCGCACGACGTCGTCCGGCAGCGGCCCGAGCTCGACGACGTCGCCCTCCGGCGCGAAGCCGCCGTCGTCGCGCCTCGTGACCAGCATCGACCAGGGCCTGCCCGCGGTCTCGGCGGCGAAGCGGGCGAGCACCTGGCTCGACGCCGCGTCGGCCCAGTGCCCTTCCTCGACCCGCAGGAGCAGCGGCCCGGCGAAGGTGCGCTCCACCAGCCGCAGGACGAGCTCGGCGATGCGGTCCGGGCGGAACCGCGGCTCGATCGCACGGGTCTCCGGCGTCTCGGGGATCGACACCGAGACGACGTCGCCGAGCAGCGGCGCCATCGTGATGAGCTCGGGGGCCAGGCGACGGACGCCGGCGCGGACGGCGTCGGCCATCTCGTCCTGCGTGCCGCGCTCGACCCCGAGCAGCGCGCGCACGGGGTCGCGCAGCACCCGGTACGGCGCGGTCGCTCCGTACGGCTCGGCCCGCACCAGGATCGTGCGGACGTCGGGGAAGGCCGACAGCGCCTCCTGCACGACCCGGCTCTTGCCGGTGCCGGTGCCGCCGCTCACCAGCACGACGCCGCCGGCGCCGGACAGGGCACGCTCGACCGACGACCGGATGCGGGCCACCTCGTCCTCGCGCCCGAGCAGGGGGAGCCGGCCGGCGCCCGCAGCCTCGCGGCTGCCGAGCTCCTCGCCTACCGCGTGCACCAGCAGCGGCACGGCCTTGCCCTTCATGGCGAAGGGGCCGGCGGGCTCGGTCGCGAACAGCGTGCGCGAGCGCTCGAGGACGGCGGGGTGCGCGTACATCGTCCCGGCGGGGGCCTTGGCCATGATGCGCGCGGCAGTGTTGGTGGTGTCGCCCATCGCGGAGTAGGCCGCGCGGTCGAGCGCGCCCACCTCGGCGGCGAAGACATGGCCGCGGTTGACCCCGATCTGGACGGGCAGCGGCGTCCCGGCGTCGAGGACGGCGCGCATCGCGCGCAGCATCCGGCCCTCGTCGTCCTCGGTCGACTGCGGGACACCCGACCCCATGAAGAACTTGCCGCCGTCGCTGTCGAGGTCGGTCGCGAGCAGGGTCACGCCCTCCTCGTTCATCGCCGCCATGAACACCTCGGCCGTGCCCTGCAGGGCCTCGGCCACCGCCAGCGGCCCGGGGCCGGCGAGCAGCGCATCGGTGCCGCTGAAGCGGGCGAAGGCGATGGTGGCGATCTTGTGCTCAGGGTCGGGCACGCGGGCGGCGAGGTAGTTGCCGAGCTCGAAGGGGAACAGCGAGCGCAGACGGTCGCCGTGGACGTCCGGCGGAGGTGCTGCAGCAGTGCCGGGCGGGGGCACGGAGCGCCACCGCAGCAGCAGTGCGCCGTCGTCGCGCGGACGCACCGAGCCGCGCGGCAGCCGCTCGGCGGTCGACGACGTGACGACGATCTGCCCCGCCTCGGCGCTCTTCTCGGCGTCGGCGGTCGCCGTCGCCCCGGGCCCGAGGATGAGCAGCTCGCGGGTGGGCGCGCCGACGAGGAAGTAGTCGACGGGGCCCGAGTGGATGCCGACCGACATCTTCAGGCGCAGGCGCCCCACCGAGGTGGGGATGGCTGCCGCCTCGCGCAGGGCGATCCGCATGTCGACCGCCGCCGCGCAAGCTCGGTAGGCGTGGTCGTCGCCGCGGAAGGCGAACAGCAGAGCGTCGCCGCCGAACTTCAGCAGCTCGCCGCCGCGTGCTCCGGCCATGCCGAGCATGCCGCCGAACACCCGGTTCAGCGTCTCGATGAGCTCCTCGGCACCGATGCGGCCCCGCCGCGCGAGCCGCTCGGTCAGGGCGGTGAAGCCGGAGATGTCGGCGAACACGAGGGAGGAGTCGACCTGCTGCCACGCCGATCCGGGAGCGTCGTCGTCCCACTCGAGGGCGATGCGGGGCACATGGCGGCGCAGGTCGGTCACCGCACCGCACCCCTCTCCATCCCGCGCCGTCGTCCGCCGACGGGCCTGGGCCCGCCCTGCCCATGATCACGGTAGGGGACGAGGGGCATCGCCGACCTGCCTATGCGCGCGTGGCGGGCCGCGTGCCCGCGCCGGCCGATGACGCACGACGGCGGCGCGGCAGCCGCTGGCACGTCGGGCACCAGTAGAGACGGCGCCCCTGGTGGTCGGCGGCCGCGACGAGCGAACCGCACCGCAGGCACGGCCGGCCCTCCCGCCGGTAGACGTAGACGCCGGTGCTGCGCCGACGGCGCCGCATCTGCTGGGTGTCCTCGCCGCCGTCGAGCTCGGGGTCGTCTGCGGCTGGCCGGTCGGAGTCGAGGGCGGCCATGGCGTCGACGTCGGCGGCGTCGAGGGTGACGATCCGGCCGCGCTTCACGCCGTCGCGCATGAGTGCCGACAGGTCGGTCCACATCGCGTCGAAGACAGGCTGCTTCAGCTCCCGGCCCTCGAGGAACGGCGAGACGCCGTGCCGGAAGAGCAGCTCGGCGCGGTAGATGTTTCCGATGCCGGCGATGACCGATTGATCCATGAGCAGGGTGCCCATGGGCGCCCGGCTCGACGCGATCCGCTGCCAGGCCCTGCCCGGCTCCGAGTCGCGGCGCAGCGGGTCGGGCCCGAGCCGGGCGAGGATGCGCTCGCGGCCGTCGTCGCCGACGAGCTCGCAGGCCGTGGGGCCGCGCAGGTCGGCGTACCAGCGCGGGCCGACGATCCGCCAGCGCACGGCCCCGCGCGGCTCGAGCGCCGGCGGCCGGCTGCGCACCATGGTGCCGTAGAGGCCGAGATGCACGTGGACGACCTCGTCGCCCTCGAACCGGACGAACAGGTGCTTGCCCCAGGCCTCGGCGGACTCGAGCACCCGGCCGTCGAGGATGTCGGCGGACGACGCGAACCGGCCCTGGGGGCTGCTCGACTCCACGGCGTCGCCGGCGAAGGAGCGGTCGATCGAGCGGGCGAGTCGGTGCAGGCTGTGGCCTTCGGGCACCTGCGCCTCCTCGTCGTCGCTGGGCCGGGCGGCCCGCGTCAGAAGGTCCCAGTCTCCTCGTAGCCCGCGAGGAGCGCGATCCGGCGCTCGTGGCGCTCGTCGCCGCTGAACGGGGTGGCGAGGAACGCGTCGACGAGACGCTTGGCGGTCTCCTCGTCGTGCTGGCGCGCACCGATGCCCATGACGTTGGCGTCGTTGTGCTGGCGCGCGAGCTCGGCGATCTCGACCGACCACACCAGGGCGGCGCGCACGCCCTTCACCTTGTTCGCCGCGATCTGCTCGCCGTTGCCGGAGCCGCCGATGACGATCCCGAGGCTGCCCGGGTCGTCGACGACGCCCTGCGCCGCCGCGACGCAGAACGGCGGGTAGTCGTCGAGGGCGTCGTAGGTGCTGGCGCCATGGTCGACGACGTCGTGGCCCTGCTCGCGCAGGTGGTCAGCGAGGACCGACTTGAGCTCGAAACCGGCGTGGTCGCTGCCGAGGTGAACGCGCATGGGCCGATCGTGCCAGCCCGGGCGGCTCAGTCGAAGACCGGGCCCTCGGTACGCGTGCGCTTGATCTCGTAGAAGCCCGGCGTGCTGGCGACGAGGAGCGTGCCGTCCCAAAGGCGCCCCGCCACCTCGCCCTTGGGCGCTGGGGTGACCACCGGGCCGAAGAACGCGACCTGGCCGCCGTCGGGGCCGGGGACGTGGATGACCGGGGTGCCGACGTCCATGCCGACGGGGTCCATGCCCTCGTGGTGGGAGCGCCGCAGCTCCTCGTCGTACTCCTCGCTGGTCGCAGCGGCCGCGAGCTCCGCGGGAAGGCCGACCTCCTCGAGCGCCCCGGCGATGGCCTCGTCGAGCTCCTGCTTGCCGAGGTGGATGCGGGTGCCGAGGGCGGTGTAGAGCGGGAGGACGACGTCCTCGCCGTGGGCGAGGCGGGCCGCGGTCACCACCCGGACCGGCCCCCACGCCTTGACCAGGAAGTCGGCGTACTCCGGCGGGAGGTCGCGCCCGGAGTTGAGCACGGCCAGCGACATCACGTGCCAGCGGGTGGTGACGGGGCGGACCTTCTCCACCTCGAGCATCCAGCGGGAGGTCATCCAGGCCCACGGGCAGACGGGGTCGAACCAGAAGTCGGCGGTCACCGGCGCGTCGTTGCTCATTCAACGACTGTAGATCCCGGGTCCGACGACGGCCAGCCAGGGTCCGTGCACACTCCCCTGCGGCTGCCGCAGGAGGGTTTCCGGCTGCGCCGTCCGGGGACCGCGGGATTCACGGCGCACCCCTCGTCGCGTGCGAGGATGTCGGGGTTGTCCTGAAGGCGGTCCCCGACCGCAGTGCCGGAAAGGGTGCACCGCGTTGACGGTCACGAACATCACGCGCGCGGAGGCGGCGGAGCGCTCGGCTCTGCTCTCCGTGTCGGGCTACGACGTCGTCGTCGACCTCGGGCTCGCCGGGTCGCCGGAGTCCGCGTCGTTCCCCAGCACCTCGACGGTGCGCTTCACCGCCCGCGAGGCCGGCAGCACCTGGATCGACGTCATCGCCTCCGGCGTGCGCCGCGCGGTCCTCGACGGGGACGACCTCGACGTCTCCGCGTTCACCGGCACCCGCCTGCCGCTCGAGGTCGCGGCTGGCGAGCACGTCCTGGTGGTCGAGGCCGACTGCCAGTACATGCGCACCGGCGAGGGCCTCCACCGCTTCTTCGACCCGGTCGACGGCGCCGCCTACCTCTATACGCAGTTCGAGGTCGCCGACGCCCGCCGCATGTACGCCTGCTTCGACCAGCCCGACCTCAAGGCGGCCTACGCGTTCACCGTGATCGCGCCGGACGCATGGCAGGTCGTCTCCAACTCGCCGACGCCCGCACCGGTGCCGCTCGGCGACGGTGTCTCGCGCTGGTCGTTCGAGGCCACCCCGCGCATCTCCACCTACATCACCGCGCTCGTCGCCGGCCCGTACCACGTGGTCCGCGACGAGTACGTCGGTCCGCACGGCACCTACCCGCTCGGCGTCTTCTGCCGCGCGAGCCTGGCCGAGCACCTCGACGCCGACCGCATCCTGCTCGAGACCAAGCAGGGCTTCGAGTTCTTCGAGTCGCACTTCCGCACGCCGTACCCGTTCGAGAAGTACGACCAGCTCTTCGTCCCGGAGTTCAACGCCGGGGCGATGGAGAACGCCGGCTGCGTGACGATCCTCGAGGACTACATCTTCCGGTCGCGCGTCACGGACTACTACTTCGAGCAGCGCTCCAACACGATCCTGCACGAGCTCGCCCACATGTGGTTCGGCGACCTCGTGACCATGACGTGGTGGGACGACCTCTGGCTCAACGAGTCGTTCGCGGAGTGGGCTGCCCACTGGGCCAACGTCGGCGCCACGCGCTACCGCGACGCCTGGACCACCTTCCTCATCCAGCGCAAGGGCTGGGCCTACCGCCAGGCCCAGCTGTCGTCGACGCACCCGATCGCCGCCGACATGGTCGACCTCGAGGCGGTCGAGGTGAACTTCGACGGCATCACCTACGCCCAGGGCGCGGCCTCGCTGCGCCAGCTCGTCGCCTGGGTGGGCGAGAAGGAGTTCCTCGAGGGGCTCACGTCCTACTTCGCCAAGCACGCGTGGGGCAACACCCGCCTCGCCGACCTGCTGGCCGAGCTCGAGGCGGCGTCCGGCCGCGACCTGTCGCAGTGGACCACCGCCTGGCTGGAGACCGCCGGCGTCAACCTGCTGCGCCCCGAGGTCGAGGTTGCCGACGACGGCAGCTTCGCGTCGGTGGCCGTCCTGCAGGAGCCGCCGTCGAGCCCGCCCGGCCTCGAGCCGGTGCTGCGCCCGCACCGCATCGCCATCGGCCTCTACGACATCACGCCCGGCGGCCTCGAGCGGGTGCGCCGTGTCGAGGTCGATGTCGTCGGCGCTCGCACCGAGATCGAGGAGCTGCGCGGCGTCGCCCAGCCCGACCTCCTGCTCCTCAACGACGACGACCTCACCTTCACCAAGATCCGTCTCGACGAGCGCTCGCTGCGGACCGCGGTCGACCGCTTCGCCCTCCTCTCCGAGCCGATGCCGCGCGCGCTGCTCTGGGCCGCCGCGTGGGACATGCTGCGCGACGCCGAGATGCCGCTGCGCGACTGGCTCGGCATGCTCGAGTCGGGCCTGGGCACCGAGCGCGACATCTCGATCGTCACCACGCTGCTGAGCCAGACCAAGGCTGCGATCGAGCAGTTCTCCGCACCGGGCCGGCGCGACGGCTACCGCGACCGCTGGGCGGCGCTGCTCCTGCGCCTGCTCGAGGACGTCGAGCCGGGAAGCGACCTGCAGCTGGCGTTCGCGCGCGCGTTCGCCGCGACCTCGCGCACCGACGAGCACACCGCCGTGCTGCGCGGCTGGCTCGACCGCGGCACGGCGCCCGAGGGCCTGTCGGTCGACACGGATCTGCGCTGGACCCTCCTGCAGCGCCTCATCGCGCTCGGCGCGGCCGACCCTGCCGAGATCGACGCCGAGCTCGAGCGCGACTCCACCGCGACCGGCCAGCGCCAGGCGGCCACGGCGCGCGCGCTGATCCCGACCTTCGAGGCCAAGGACGCCGCCTTCTCCGCGTGCGTCGACACCGACGACCTGCCCAACGCGCTGCTCAACGCCACCGTCATGGGCTTCGGCTCGGCCGACTCCAAGGAGCTGCACCGGCAGTTCCTGCCGCGCTACTTCGACGCCATCCCCGGCGTCTGGGCCACGCGCACCAACGAGACCGCGCAGACCATCGTGCTCGGCTTCTTCCCGGCGCAGATCGTCGAGCCGGAGATCCTCGCCGCGACGAAGGAGTTCCTCCAGCGCGACGACATCCCGGCCGGTGCCCGCCGCCTCGTCGACGAGGGCCGCGACGGCCTCGAGCGCAGCCTCCGCGCCCAGGCGAGCGACGCAGCGGCTTCGTAAGCCCCTCCAAGCCCGCCTCCTCCGTCGGCGGGCGTCGGGGCACCGCTCGCCAGGACGTCCGCCCCGCTCGCTGCGCTCGCAGGAGTCGGCCCGTTCGGCCCGGGGCCTCGCTGCGCAGCGGCCCCGAGCCTCCGGTCCTCCGGGGCGGACGAGTGCGGCGCGCTTCGCGCGCGGGCGAGCAGTCCGGCGGTCTCCGCTCCGCTGCGCTCCGCTCCGCCGCGTCGGTGGTCGGGTCGGTCTTACGGGGCGTGCGGCCGGGCCCAGGCTCGCTGCGCTCGCGGTCGGCCGGTTCGCGGGACCTCGCTGCGCTCGGCCCGGCTCCCGTCCTCCGGGCCCGCCCACCCGCAGCGGTCGGTGGTCGCGTCCGTGACAACGGCGTAGCGCGCCCGACCAGCCCGACCCGAGGGCGACAGCCAGACCACGCGAACGCCGGCGACGGCCCAGACCGAACCGGCCACCGATGATCCGGCGCGTCCGCGCGGGGCCCGGAGGGCGCAAGGCCGGCGAGCCGCCAGGCGAGCTGTCCGCAGCGACCGACCCTGGGCGAGCGAAGCGAGACCTGGGCCCGCCGGAGGCGACGACCGCGCAGGACGGCGGCCCGGAGGACCGGAGACGGGGCCGATGCGCAGCGAGGCCCCGTCGAACGGGCCGACCGCGAGCGCAGCGAGCCTGGGCCGCCGACCGGAGCGGGGCCGACGCGGACCGCCGACGAAGGAGGCTGTCCGCTTGGAGGCCTACGGAGAAACCGCGTGGTCGGCGAGCAGGCGCAGGCCGTCGCGGAGGCCGCGGACGAGGTCGCCGGCCTGGAAGGACGACGCCATCGCCAGCGCGGCCAGGCCGCAGGTGCGGTCGCTGAGACGCCGGGCCGCCTCGGGGCCGGTGACGATCTCGATGAGCCGCGCCGTGGGATCGACGGCGACGAGCACGGTGCGCTCGCGGTCGGGGCAGCCCGCGTGCAGGCGCTCGGCGGTGATGCGGCCGTCCTCGAGCGGCCCTACGTGGACGGCGAAGGGATAGCCGGACACGCGCTCGGCGTCCGCGACGGCCGCCTCGACGCTCGCCTGCTGCTGCGGCGACAGCCGGCTAGAAGCCGGCACTCGTGCCGCCGGTCGAAGGGGCCTGGTCGTCGTCGGGCGCGGCACCGACGGCCGGGGCCTGGCCGCTCTCGACCAGGCCCGGGCGGTCGGACGACTCGGCGCCGGCCGCGCCCACGGCGCCCACAGCCACGGGCTGCTCGGTCCAGGCGTCGTCCGCGCCGATGCGACCGCTGCTGGTCCAGCTGCCCGCGCGGGCCAGCAGCCAGATCAGGCCGACGACGGCCAGCGGCAGGATCACGAACACGAGCACGACCTGGGCGCCCGACATGGGCGTGCCGCGCTCCTCGCCGTCGTCGTAGGTCGAGCCCCAGCCGTTGCCGGTCATCGCCAGGGCCGGGGAGGCCATGCCGGTGACGAGCACGGCGGTGGTGCCGACGACGAGAGCGGCGCGGGTGCGGGCGCGGAGCGAGGTGGCCATGGCGGGATCCTACGGTCGTCGGGCTGCCGCGGCGGGCCGGGTCGGCCCGGTCACGACGTGACGGTGGCGACGATGCGCCGCAGCAGCGCGTCCTCCGGCAGGTCCTCCACGAGCACCGGCCGGGTAGCCGCGTCGGTGAGCGGCACGCGCCAGTTCGGGTACTCCTGGTCGGTGCCCGGCTGGTTCTGGGCGCGCCGGTCGCCGACGGCGTCGGCCAGCGACACGCACAGCAGCCGGGCGGGCGACTGGGCGATGAGCCGGTGCAGCGCCTCGACGAACTCCTCGGAGCCGGCGTCCGGCCGCAGCAGCCCGCGGTCCTGCAGCAGGCGGCGCCAGGCGTCGAGCGACTGCCCGGCCTCGGCGAGCTCCTCCTCGTAGGGCTTGGCGAGCAGGCCGAGCTCGTGGCGCAGGCGCACGTGCTCGCCCTGGATGAAGCCCCACGTCGGCGGCAGGTCGTGCGTCGTCACACTGGTGAGCGCGAGCTCGCGCCAGTGCTCGGGCGCGAGCGGCGCACCGCCCTCGTCGGCCTCGAACCACAGGATCGAGGTGCCGAGGATGCCGCGGTCGCGCAGCGTGTCCTGCACCCACGCCTCGACGGTGCCGAGGTCCTCGCCGATGACGACGGCGCCGGCGCGCTGCGCCTCGAGCGCCAGGATGCCGACGAGCGCGTCGTGGTCGTAGCGGACGTACGTGCCGTCCTTGGCGGGCATGCCGCGCGGGATCCACCACAGCCGGAACAGGCCCAGGACGTGGTCGATCCGGATGCCGCCCGCGTGCTTGAGCACCGTGCGCAGCATGTCGCGGTAGGGGATGAACGCGGCCTCGGCCAGGGCGTCGGGGCGCCACGGCGGCTGCGACCAGTCCTGGCCCATCTGGTTGTACATGTCCGGCGGCGCGCCGACGGCGACGTCCTTGGCGAGCACGTCGCGCAGCGCCCAGGCGTCGGCGCCCTCGGGGTGCACGCCGACGGCGAGGTCGTGCATGACCCCGATCGCCATGCCCGCGTCCGTCGCCGCCTCCTGGGCGGCCTCGAGCTGCTCGTCGAGCACCCACTGCAGCCACACGTGGAACTCGACGAGGTCGGCGAGCTCGGTGCGGGCCTTCTCGGCGGCCTCGCCCTTCGGGTCGGCGAGCTCCTCGGGCCAGTCGGCCGGCTGGCCGTAGGTGTCGGCGAGCGCGCACCACAGCGCGAAGTCCTCCAGGCCGGAGCCCTCGCGCTCGCGGAAGGCCGCGTAGCGGGCACGGCGTCCGGGCGAGAGGGGCACGGCGTGGACGAACTCCAGCGCGGAGCGCTTGGCCTTCCAGACCGGGTCGCGCTCGAGGAGGTCGGCCGTGGCGTTGGTGGCCTTGACGTCGGCCGAGAGCATCTCGACCGCCTTGCGGCCCGCCTCGCCGAGGTAGGCGAACTCCGGCACGTCCTCCACCCGGATGTAGACCGGGTTCGCGAACCGGCGGGTCACCGGCAGGTACGGCGACGGCGCCATCGGGGGCACGGGCGAGGCCGCGTGCAGCGGGTTGATGAGCAGGAAGTCCGCGCCGAGGTCGTGGCCGCTCCAGGCCACGAGGTCGGACAGGTCGCCCAGGTCGCCGAGGCCCCAGGAGCGCGACGACCGGACGGAGTACAGCTGGGCGCCGAAGCCCCAGCCGCGACGGGTGCGCAGGGCCTCCGGGAGCTCGAGCCGGCGGGGCGTCACGACCAGGACCGTGCTGGTGAAGCGGGCGTCGCCCTCGTGGCTGCGCAGCTCCGCGTGCAAGCGGTGCCAGCCGGTCGGCAGGTCGCCGGGAAGGGCGAAGGTGGCCTCGCCGACGAGGCCGCCGTCGACCTCGACCGGCTCGACCCAGCGGTCGACCTGGCCGACGTCGTGGCGCGCGCCGCCGTCCTCGAGCTCGATCCAGAGCCGGGCCGAGTCGCCGTGCGGCAGGTGCACCCACACCTGCGCGGCGTCGCCCTGGCGCTGGACGTACACCGGCGGCAAAGCCCTGCGCCAGTCGCGCATCCGGCGCTCGTGCAGCGCCGCCTGGATGCCTGCGTGCGTCGTCGCGTCGACGCCGAGCGCGGCCAGGACGGCCACGACGGTCTCGGCGGGCACCACCTGGTGCTGGCCGGACTGGTCCCAGAACTCCGTCGCGACTCCGTAGGCGGCCGCGAGGGCGGCGAGGTCGTTGTCCACGGGCCCATCCTGTCCCTGTCCGCGGCCGGATTTCCAGCGGCCGATGCAAACGTTTTCGCCACGGTCGGGCCGACCGGGCCCCGCGGGCGCGGGCTAGGCCTACGACCACACCGGGGGGCGGCGGCCCGCCCACGGCGCAGCCTGCTCGAGCTGGGCCGCGAGCGAGAGCAGCAGCGCCTCCTCCCGGTGCCGGCCGACGAGCTGGACGCCCACAGGAAGCATGACGCCGTCGACGACCGGCCACCCGAGGGGCACGGACACCGCCGGCTGCCCGGTGATGTTGTACGGGGCGGTGAACGGCGTGAACCGCTTCTGGGCCTCGAAGTCCGCCGCGGGGTCGTCGTCGTCGCGCAGGCCGCCGACGGGCGAGGGCAGCGCGGCCAGGGTGGGGGTCACGACGACGTCGTACCCAGCCGTCGCGCCGACGACCATCCTCGTGAGCAGGCGCATCGTGGAAACGGCGCCGGCGAGCTGGATGCCGGTCACCGAGCGCCCGCGCTCGCGCAGCCACCGGGTCAGCGGCATCAGCCGCTCCTCGTCCTCGGGCAGCACCGGGGTCAGCAGTGCGAGCACAGACCACACCGCCTCGAAGCCCGCCACCTGCTCGGGCCCGAAGGGCGGCGCGACGTCCTCGACCACGTGCCCGAGCGACTCGAGCAGGCGGCAGGCGTCGTCCCAGACCGCCAGAACGTGCGGGTCGACCTCCGCCTCCGCGATCACCGGCGTCGCGTAGCGGCCGATCCGCAGGCGGCCGGGCTCCCGGGACGCCGCGGCGAGGAAGGCGCCGCGCTCGACCGGCGGGGTCGGGAAGGGGTCGTCGGGGAACGGGCCGGCGAGGACGTCGAGCAGGGCGGCCGCGTCGGCGACCGTGCGGGCGAGCACGCCTTGGTGGGGCAGCTCGCCGACCGGGTCGCGCAGCGGGCCGTTGCTGATGCGCCCGCGGGTCGGCTTGATGCCGACCAGCCCCGTCGCACTGGCGGGGATGCGGATCGAGCCGCCGCCGTCCGAGCCGTGGGCGGCGCTCGCCAGACCCGCGGCGACCGCGGCTGCAGCTCCCCCGCTGCTGCCGCCCGCCGACCGCGAGAGGTCCCAGGGCGAGCGCGACGGCGGCGCGACGGCCGGCTCGGTGTAGCAGGGCAGGCCGAACTCCGGCGTGCTGGTCTTGCCGGTGATGAGCAGGCCGCCCTCGCGCATGCGCGTGACGACGTGGTCGTCGCCGAACGGCGTGATGTCGTAGGCGACCGAGCCGAGGGTGCAGCGCACGCCGGCGACGAAGACGAGGTCCTTCGCGGGGACGACGGTGCCCTGCAGCGGCGACACGGGATCGCTGCCGGCTGCGACGGTGTCGTCGTACCTGCGTGCCGCCTCGAGAGCCAGGTCGTCGGTACGGGTGATAAACGCGCCGACGACGGGGTCGAGGGCGTCGCTGCGGCGGGCGTAGTGCTCGACGAGCTCGGCCGAGGTCGTCGCGCCGTCACGGATCGCCTGGGCCTGCTCGAGGGCGGTGAGGTCGTGGAGCTCGGTCATCCGCCGATGATCGCCGTCTCAGCCCCCGGCGCGCAGGCGGCCGATGAGATAGGCCGCCCCGACGAGGATCGCCACCGCCAGCAGGACGATGCCGACGCAGCCGACGGCGCCCTTGGCGGTCGACGCCGGCCCCGTGCGCCAGCCCGGCTCGTCGTCGAGCGAGACCTCGATGGGGTGGTGCGATGCGACCCACTGGCGGGCGTGCTCGTCGCTGCAGAGCACGACGTCGACGTCCATCTCGTCGCCGCCGGGCTCGAGGTAGCGCGCCGCGAGGGCGACCCGGGTGTCGGCGGGCACGGGGCCGCCGCAGACGTCGCACGTCTCGGGCTGCTCGGCCGCGCCGTCCTGCTGCTCCACGGGCCGATCATGCCAAGGGCGCGCCGTGCGCGGCCGCAGCGCGCCGCAGCGGCCCGCCCTGCCTAGGGTGTCGGGGTGCCGCAGTACCCGAGCGCCCCGCGCCTCGACGCCGCCGACGACCTCGGCGGCGTCCTCGTCCCCGACCCCTACCGCTACCTCGAGTCGGGGGATCACGAGCACGTCGCCCTGCGCGAGGAGTGGGCCGCCCAGCAGGCGGCGATCCTCGAGGAGGAGCGCGCCGGCTGGACCACGCGCGGCCGCTGGCGCGACCGCGTCGGGGCGCTGCTGTCGGCCGGCACCGTCGGCCCGCCGGCCCATCGCGGCGACCGCAGGTTCTTCATGCGCCGCGAGCCCGGCGCCGACATGGCCGCGCTCTGGACCGTCGACCCCGGCGGCACCGAGCGGGTGCTGCTCGACCCGATGGCCATCGACCCGGAGGGCCACACCACGCTCGACGCCTGGCAGCCGAGCAAGGAGGGGCACCTGCTGGCCTACCAGCTCTCGGTGGGCGGCACCGAGGAGCCCGACCTGTTCGTCATGCACGTCGCCACCGGCGAGCAGATCGAGGGCCCGATCGACCGGGTGCGCTTCTCCCCCATCGCCTGGCTCCCCGGCGGCGAGGCCTACTACTACGTGCGCCGGCTCGACCCGTCGCTCGTGCCGGAGAACGAGCGGCCGTTCCACCGCCGCATCTACCTGCACCGCGTGGGGTCCGACGTCGCCGACGACGTCGAGATCTTCGGTGCCGGGCGCACGATCACCAACTACTACGGCGTGAGCGTCAGCCGCGACGGCCGCTGGCTGCAGATCTCGAGCCAGGAGGGCACGGAGCCGCGCAACGACCTGTGGCTCGCCGACCTCGCGTCGTCGACCCTCGAGGAGCCGGCGCTGGTCGTGGTGCAGGAGGGCGTCGACGCCAGCACCGGCCTGACGTTCGGCCGCGACGGGCGCTGCTTCGTCGGCACCGACCTCGACGCGCCGCGCACCCGCATCTGCGTGGTCGACCCCTCGACACCGACGTCGGAGCACTGGGTCGACCTCATCCCCGAGGACCCGTCCGCCGTGCTCGAGGACTTCGCCGTCCTCGACGGCGACGAGCTCGAAGCACCGCAGATCCTGGTCGCGTGGTCGAGGCACAACGTGGGTGAGATGACGCTGCACGACGGAACCACCGGCGCGAAGGTCGGAGACGTCGAGCTGCCCGGCGTCGGCACCCTCGGCGGGATCGTCGAGCGCCCCGAGGGCGGCCCGGTCGTGTGGTTCGTCTACACCGACTACACCACCCAGCCGCACGTCTACACCTACGACGCCCGGACCGGCCGCGTCGAGCTCTTCGCGTCGCCTCCCGGGACGGTCGACGTCCCGAAGGTGTTCAGCCGCCAGGTGACCTACACGTCGAAGGACGGCACGCAGGTCCGGATGTTCGTGCTGTCGCCGTCCGACGGCCCCGACCGCCCGCGGCCCGCGCTCCTCTACGGCTACGGCGGCTTCGGCATCCCCATGCAGCCGGGGTACAGCGCCTCGGCGCTCGCGTGGGTGGAGGCGGGCGGCGTCTACGCCGTCGCGTGCATCCGCGGCGGCGGCGACGAGGGCGAAGAGTGGCACCGCGCCGGCATGCTCGGCGAGAAGCAGAACGTCTTCGACGACTTCCTCGCGGCAGCGGCGTACCTGGCCGACGAGGGCTGGACCACGCCGGAGCAGCTGGCGGTCATGGGCGGCAGCAACGGCGGCCTGCTCGTCGGCGCGGCGCTCGTGCAGCGCCAGGACCTGTTCCGCACCGTCGTCTGCGCCGCGCCGCTGCTCGACATGGTGCGCTACGTCGTCGTCCCGGACGGCGCGAGCTTCCTCGGGCCGACGTGGACCGTGGAGTACGGCGACC
Organism: Actinomycetota bacterium; assembly: GCA_020161245.1. Classification (GTDB taxonomy): domain Bacteria; phylum Actinomycetota; class Actinomycetes; order S36-B12; family CAIYMF01; genus Longivirga. Next base: position 21,171 of record JAIUOK010000017.1, read on the forward strand.
CGCAGGTGCCCGAGGAGCTGCAGTGGCTGCTGGCGTACTCGCCGTACCACAACGTCGTCGAGGGCCGCGACTACCCGGCCGTGCTCATGCAGGTGTTCGACAACGACTCGCGCACAGACCCGATGCACGGCCGCAAGCTGGTGGCGGCGCTGCAGCACGCTCAGGCCGGCGAGCGGCCCATCGTGCTGCGCACCGAGGCCAACGTCGGCCACGGCGCCCGGTCGATCAGCAAGTCCGTGGAGGAGACCGCCGACACGCTGGCGTTCCTCGCGCGGTGGACCGGCCTGGAGCCCGAGGCGCTGCCGAGCGCCTAGGCTCTGGCGCGTGACCGGCTCTCTGATCGCCAGCACCGCCAAGAGCACCAAGGCGGAGAACGCGTTCGTCCAGGTCCTGTCGAACGTGTGGGAGTGGTTCCTGCAGTACGCGCTGTCGATCGCGCTCACGATCGCCGTCGCGCTGCTGTTCTGGTGGATCTGCCTGCGGATCATCCGCCGCATCACCGAGGCGGCCAAGCGCCGCCTGCGGCAGGACCGCCCCGGCCAGGCGCGCGCTGCCGAGCACACGCAGGAGCTCACGGCGGTCCTCATGACCGCGCGCCGCGAGCAGCGTGCCGAGGCCCTCGGGCAGCTGCTGCGCAGCATCGTCACGTTCACTGTCTTCAGCCTGGCGTCGCTGGTGGTGCTGGCCCAGGCCGGCGTCAACCTCACGCCGATCCTGGCCAGCGCCGGCGTCGTCGGCGTCGCGCTCGGCTTCGGCGCGCAGACCCTCGTCAAGGACTTCCTGTCCGGCTTCTTCCTCGTGCTCGAGGACCAGTTCGGCGTCGGCGACGTCGTCGATCTCGGCCCCGCCGTCGGCGTCGTCGAGGAGGTCACGCTCCGGATCACGCGCGTCCGGGATCTGTCCGGCGTGGTCTGGTACGTGCGCAACGGCGAGATCCTGCGCGTCGGCAACCGCAGCCAGGGCTGGACGATGGCCGTCGTCGACGTCCCCATCGGCTACACCGAGGACCTCGACCGCGTGCGCCGGATCGTCGACCGCGTCGGCGTCGCCATGGACAACGACCCCGAGTACGACGGCATCCTGTTCGGCACACCCACCTACGCCGGCGTCGAGAGCGTCAGCGGCGACGCCGTGTTCGTGCGCGTGACCGCCAAGGCCGCGCCCGACCAGCAGATGACCGCGGCGCGCGCGATCCGAGAGCGGCTCAAGGTCGCCTTCGACGAGGCCGGCATCCGCGTGCCCGTGCTCGTCCGCAACAACCTGCCCCCGGCGAGCCCGCAGCCCGGCGGCCCGCCCGCCCCCACCCCCTGACCTGCTCGCTCTGGATGGGTGAGCGACGCCTGTAGGGGTCGCTCACCCATCCAGAGCGGGGCCCTTCGGGGTGCGGGGGCCTGGCGCGGCCGCGAGGATGCGGGCATGCGGGTCCTCGTCACCGGTGCCACGGGATATATCGGCGGCAGGCTCGTGCCCGAGCTGCTCGCCGCCGGCCACGAGGTGCGCGTGCTCGCCCGCCACCCCGAGCGCCTCGCCGACCGCACCTGGGTCAACGACGTCCAGGTGGTCAGCGGCGACGCCGGCGACCCCGACGCCGTCCGCTCCGCCCTCGAGGGCATCGACGTCGCCTACTACCTCATGCACTCGCTCATGGCGGGCGACGGCTTCCACGACGTCGAGGTGCTGCTCGCCCGCATCTTCGGCACCACCGCCCGCGACCAGGGCGTGAAGCGGATCGTCTACCTCGGCGGCCTCCATCCGGAGAAGGCGCCCGGCAGCCTCTCCGAGCACATGGCCAGCCGTCGCGAGGTCGGCGAGATCCTCCGGCGCTCCGGCGTCCCGACGGCGGAGCTGCGGGCGGCCGTGATCATCGGCAGCGGCAGCGCCAGCTTCGAGATGATCCGCTACCTCACCGAGCGGCTGCCGTTCATGGTGACGCCGAAGTGGCTGCGCATGCCGACGCAGCCGATCGCCGTCCGCGACGTCCTCTACTACCTCGTCCAGTGCGCCGACCTGCCGCCGGACGTCAACCGCCACTTCGACATCGGGGGCCCCGACGTCACGACGTACGAGGGCATGATCCACGGCTACGCGAAGGTCGCCGGGCTCCGGCGCCGCGTCGTCGTCGGCGCGCCCGTGCTCACTCCGCGGCTGTCGAGCCGGTGGGTCGGCCTGGTGACGCCGGTGCCGAGCACGATGGCCCGCCCGCTCGTCGAGAGCCTGTCGGCGCCGTCGGTGTGCGCCGAGCACGACATCCAGCACTACATCCCGGACCCCGTCGACGGCCTCACGCCGTACGAGCGCGCCGTCGAGCTCGCGCTCATGCGCATCCAGTACGCCGACGTGCGCACTTCGTGGTCGGGCTCGAGCGTCCCCGGTGCGCCGAGCGACCCGCTGCCCAGCGACCCGGACTGGGCCGGCGGCGCCCTCTACACCGACGCCCGGGAGACGCGGGTCGATGCGACACCGGCATCGCTCTGGCGTGTGATCGAGGGCCTCGGCGGCGACCGCGGCTACTACTCCTTCCCCCTCGCCTGGGAGGTGCGCGGCTGGATGGACCGCGCGGTGGGCGGCGTCGGGCTCGCCCGCGGACGGCGCAACCCCGAGACGCTGCGCGTCGGCGACCCGCTGGACTTCTGGCGGGTCGAGGAGCGCGTGCCGCTCAAGCTCCTGCGCCTGCGCGGGGAGTTCCGGATGCCGGGGTTGGCGTGGCTCGAGCTCGGCATCCGCGAGGACCACGACCCGGACGGCCACCCCATCACCGTCTACACGCAGCGCGCCCTCTTCCACCCCAAGGGCATGCCCGGCGAGGCGTACTGGAAGGCGATGCTGCCGTTCCACGGCATCATCTTCGGCTCGATGCTCAGGAACGTCAGGGAGAACGCGGAGACCCTCGAGCGCACAGGCACGCTGCCCGAGCTGAGCGCGTCGTAGCCCGCCGGAGCCGCCCGGTCCGGTGCACGTGCGCCGCGGGCGCCACGGCATGATGTGCGGGTGACGCAGGACCAGCCGACGACGCCGTACGAGGCCATGGGCGGCGCCGCCTTCTTCGAGACGCTGGTGCACCACTTCTACGAGGGCGTGGCCGAGGACGACCTCCTCCGCACCATGTACCCCGAAGAGGATCTCGGCCCGGCGGAGCGCCGGCTCCGGATGTTCCTCGAGCAGTACTGGGGAGGCCCTGGCACCTACTCCGAGGAGCGCGGCCACCCGCGGCTGCGGATGCGGCACAACCCCTACGTGATCGACGACGAGGCCCGCGACGCCTGGCTGCGCTCGATGCGGAGGGCGCTCGACCGCACCATCGTCGAGCAGGGCCTCGACCCCGCGTGGGAGCAGGAGCTGTGGCGCTACCTCGTGGGCGCCGCCATCGCCATGGTCAACCAGATGCCGCCCGAGCAGCCGGGCATCCCCGTCCAGGACGCACAGGAGCCGCCCCGATGACGCACGTCGAGCCCGCCGAGCACGACCTCCCGACGGTGGAGGGCAACGCGGGCCTGGCGCCGCGCGGCGAGCGGCCCTGGTGGCGCGACGCCGTCGTCTACCAGGTCTACCCGCGGTCGTTCTCGGACAGCGACGGCGACGGGCTCGGCGACATCCGCGGCATCCGCGACCGGCTCGCCCACCTCGTCGACCTCGGCGTCGACGCCGTGTGGCTCTCGCCGTTCTACCCCTCGCCGCTGCTCGACGGCGGCTACGACGTGGCCGACCCGCGCGACGTCGACCCCCGCCTCGGCACGGTCGACGAGCTGCGCGGCCTCACCGAGGACTGCCACCGCCTCGGCCTGAAGATCTTCGTCGACATCGTGCCCAACCACTTCTCGTGGGACCACGAGTGGTTCCAGGCGGCCAAGGCCACGGCGCCGGGATCTCCGGAGTGGTCGCGCTTCCACGCCGTGCGCGGCAAGGGGGCCGACGGCACCGAGCCGCCGAACGACTGGCAGAGCGCGTTCGGCGGTCCGGCCTGGTCGCCCATCGAGGGCCACCCGGGCTGGTGGTACCTGCACATCTTCGACGCGTCCCAGCCCGACGTGAACTGGGACAACCCCGAGATCCACGCCGACTACGAGAAGACGCTGCGGTTCTGGTTCGACATGGGCGTCGACGGCTTCCGCATCGACGTCGCCCACGGCCTGGTGAAAGAGCCGGGCTACCCGGACGCCGGCACCGCGCCGGGCTTCGACGAGGTGCTCGCGGGAGCACCCCAGGAGTACTCGCCGATGTGGGACCAGCCGGGCGTCCACGACATCTGGCGCGAGTGGCGGCGCGTCGCCGACGGCTACTCGCCCGACCGCGCCTACGTCGGCGAGGCCTGGGTCTCGACGCCGGAGCGGCAGGCCGACTACACGCGCCCCGACGAGCTGCACACCACGTTCAACTTCCACTTCCTCAAGACCTGGTGGGCGGCCGAGCGCATCCGCGAGGTGGTCGGGCTCTCGCTGCTCGCCTCGGCGGCGGTCGGCGCGCCCTGCACGTGGGTGCTGTCCAACCACGACGTCTGGCGGCCGGTCACCCGGTTCGCACCGCACCTGCGCGACGGCACGTTGGACCTCGCCGAGGGCCGGCGCCGGGCGCTCGCGCTCTCGCTGGTGTCGCTGGGCCTGCCGGGATCGGCGTACCTGTACCAGGGCGAGGAGCTCGGGCTGCCCGAGGTGCTCGACATCGCCGACGGCGACCGCCAGGACCCGACATTCTTCCGCACGCAGGGCGAGAACAAGGGCCGTGACGGCTGCCGCATCCCCATCCCGTGGAGCGGCTCGTCCGCGCCGTACGGGTTCACCACCGGCACCCCGCACCTGCCCATGCCCGAGGGCTGGGAGCCGCTCACCGTCGAGGCCCAGAAGGCCGACCCGGCATCGACGTTCCACGTCTACAAGCGGGCGCTGGCCGTGCGCCGCGCCCGCGAGGCGATGGGCGACGGGCTCATGCGCTGGCTCGACCTCGGCGACGACGACGTCGTTGCCTTCGAGCGACCCGGCGACGAGCCGGTGACGGTCGTGCTCAACGTGGCCGACGCCGACCGGATCGTTGCGGTCGACGGCGAGATCCTGGTGGAGTGCGGCGGGGTCGCGCGGCAGGCTGACGGGGTGCTCGTGCTCCCGCCGTCCTCCGCCGCCTGGATCGGCTGAGGTGGCGCCGGGCGCCGGGGGACGGATCGACTGGCGGCACCGCGCCTGGGCCGTCGCCGGCGTCACGTTCGTCGCGCTCGTCTCGGCGGCCGCGTTCCGCTCGTCGACGGGCGTCCTGCTCGAGCCGGTGTCGTCGGCCAACGACTGGTCGCGGTCCGTCGTCTCTGCCGCCGTCACGATCAACCTGGCGCTCTATGGGCTCGTGGCGCCCTTCGCCGCCGCGCTCATGGAGAAGTGGGGCATTCGGCGCGTGGTGGCCGCAGCCCTGTGCCTGCTGGCGATCGGCATGGCTCTCACCACGTTCGTGTCGCAGCCGTGGCAGCTCGCGCTGGCCTGGGGCGTGCTCATGGGGTTCGGCGCCGGCGCGATGGCGCTGGTGTTCGGCGCGGTCGTCGCACAGCGCTGGTTCGTCGAGCGCCGCGGCCTGGTCATGGGCATCTTCTCCGCGGCATCCGCTACCGGCCAGCTCATCTTCCTGCCGACGCTGGCCCGGATGGTCGAGAGCAGCGGACCGCGCTCGGCCACCCTGCTGCTCTCCGCCGTGGCGCTCGCCCTCGTGCCGCTCGTGCTGGGCCTGCTGCGCGACCGGCCGTCCGACGTCGGCGCGCTCCCCTACGGCGCGCCGCGCGGCTACGTCGAGGAGGTCGTCGACACCGGAGGCCGCGGCGCCGCCTCGATCGCACTGCTGCGCCTGCGCGAGGCGTCGCGCACGCGGGCCTTCTGGCTGCTCATGTTCGGCTTCTTCGTCTGCGGCTGGTCGACCAACGGCCTCGTAGGCCTGCACTTCATCCCGGCTGCCCACGACCACGGCATGCCGCCGACCACGGCCGCATCGCTGCTGGCGCTCATCGGCGTGTTCGACCTCGTCGGCACCATCGGCTCGGGCTGGCTGACCGACCGCTACAACCCGCGGATCCTGCTCGCCGTGTACTACGCCGGGCGCGGCCTGTCGCTGCTGGTGGTCCACCTGCTCTGGGCGCCGACCGTGCAGCCGCCCATGTTCTTCTTCGTGGTGCTCTACGGCCTCGACTGGGTCGCGACCGTGCCGCCCACGGTCGCGCTGTGCCGCGACTGCTTCGGCGCCTCGCGCGCCGGCGTCGTCTTCGGCTGGGTGTTCGCCTCGCACATGGTGGGCGCCGGCATCAGCGCCTGGGTGGCGGGCTATCTGCGCGACACCACGGGCACCTACGACCTCGCCTGGTGGTCGGCCGGCGTGCTGTGCCTGCTGGCGGCGGTGGCGTCGTACGCCGTTCCGAGGGGCGACCAGCTGGCCGGGCGCACGCCGGACCCGGATCCCGAGCTCACACCCGCCGAGGCCTGAGCTCAGGCCTCCGCAGCGACCAGCTCGCGCTCGAAGGCCGGCGCACCGACCGACAGCGCCGCGAAGCGCCGGCGGGAGTACTCGACCACGGTGACGACGAGGTTGGTCGTGAGCGTGACGATCGCGGCGACGAGCACGGGGATGTCGGTCGCCAGGATGGCGAAGCTCAGCCAGAGCGACTGCGACACCACCTTGAGCACCTGCGTTGTGAGCGACAGCGCCGACGGCCCCATGCCCCGGCGCAGCCAGACGGTCTCGTACACCTGAGGCCACATCCCGAACAGGCCGATGGCGAAGGCCAGGAAGCCCACCTGCTCGGGCTCGAGGCGCGAGCCGATCGCCAGGAACAGCGCCGTCACGGCACCGAGCAGCACCGCCCGGCGGGTGCGGCTCCACGCAGCGGGCACGAGCAGCACGATGGCGACGGCGCCGGACACCAGGAAGACGTTGCCGGGGATCTGCGGCAGCGAGTGGGCGCGGACCCCGTAGTACATCCACGAGGTGCACGAGATCGCGGCGATCGCCCACGTCCACGGCGAGACGCCCCCCATGCCGGGGTTGCGGACGATGCGCAGGATCTGCGGCACGACCATCGCCACACCGAGGGCGGAGCCGAGGTAGGCGAGGAGGTCGACGGAGAGGTGCATGGGGCTGGCTTCCTACTTCTGTACCGATACAGTCTGGAACGATACAGCACGAACGCGGGAAAGCCCGCATCCATTCCCGGAGGCCGCGGTGGGGACCGACCGCCCGACGCTGGACACGGTGGCCAAGGCCGCCGGGGTCTCGCGCATGACGGTCTCGAACGCCTACAACCGTCCGGACCAGCTCTCCGCCGCCACCCGCGAACGGGTGCTCGCCGTCGCAGCGGAGCTCGGCTACTCCGGGCCCGACCCGGCCGGCCGCTCCCTGCGGCGGGGCCGCACCGGCACGATCGGCGTCGTCATCACCGAGAGCCTCTCGTACGCGTTCACCGACCCGGGCCTCGTCTCGATGCTGCGCGGTGTGGCCGACGAGCTCACCCCCGCCGGGCGGGCGATGCTGCTCGCGCCGATGTCGGGCACCGACCAGTCGGCGTCCGTCGTACGCGACGCGATCGTCGACGCGTTCCTCATCTGCTCGCTGCCCGACGACGACGACGCCGTGTCCGCGATCAAGTCGCGCGGCCTGCCGTTCGTCACGATCGGGAACCCACGGATCAAGGGCCATCCGTGGATCGGCGTCGACAACACCTCGGCCGCCGCTCTCGCCGCGGAGCACCTGGTCGGCCTCGGCCACCGCAGGCTCGCCGTCGTCGGGGTCCCCCCGGTGATGGCGCTCGAGCCCGAGGGCCCGGTCGTCGTGTCACGACGGGGCTTCGCGCACCGCGTCGAAGGCTTCATCGCGGCCGCAGGCCGGGCCGGCGTCGAGGACGTCGCCGTCGTCGAGGCCTGGACCAACTCCACCGACGCCGGCGCCGAGGCGGCCCGGCCGCTGATGACCGGACGCCGCCGGCCCACCGCCGTATTCGCCGTGAGCGACGCCCTGGCCCTCGGCGTCCTCGGCGCTGCGGCCGACGCCGACCTGCACGTGCCGGGCGACCTGTCGGTGGTCGGCTTCGACGGCATCGACGAGGGCGCCTACAGCCGCCCGCCGCTCACCACCGTCGCGCAGGACCTGCGCCAGCAGGGCCGGCGCGCCGCCGCGGCGCTGCTGTCGCTCATCGAGGGCGGCAGCCCGCGGCTGGGGAAGGTCTCGCCTCAGCTGGTCGTGCGCGCGAGCACCGCCAGGCCCGCGCGCTGAGACCGGGCGGGATCAGCGGACGACGCTGAGCCGCACAGGGCCGGCGGTGGCCCGGACGAAGACCTGGCCCGCCGGCGTCGTCAGCCGCTTCCAGCCGCTCGTCGTGCCCGTCTCGATGCGGGCACCCGGGTGCGACAGGAACCCGAGCAGCCGGGCGGCGTGAAGCGCGCGCATCGGCACCCCGCCCCAGCCGGGCGCGTCCCACGCGGCCTCGGCCAGCAGCTCGGCGTTCACCGAGCCGGTGGCCGGCACGGACGCGCGGAACGCCGCCACCGCGGTGTCGACGCGCGGGGTGACATCGCCGGCGATGCCCTTCTCCCCCGGGCTCCACGGGGTGCGCGGCGGCAGCACGGCGAGCGACGGCGACCCGGTGATGGGGTCGGGCAGCGGGACGTCGAGGTGCGGGCCCATGCGCGCCACGTCGCCGATGACGTCGCGCAGCCGGCCGGCAGAGACCGTGGTGTCGAGCGGCTCCGCGACCTCCTCGGCCAGCGGGAGCGCGATGAGCACCAGCACGTCCATCGGGCTCGGCGCGTACACGCCGACGACCGAGCCGCGGGCCTGCACGCGCACGGCGCTGCGCTCGTCCCACGACGTCACGCGGCTGAGGTACGCCGCCAGATAGGCCACCTCGTCCTTGGCCAAGCGCAGGGCGGTCACGGTGCTCACACCCGTCAGCCTGTCACCGGCGGCGCGCCGTCGTCGGCGAACTGCTCGAGGTAGCTGCGCAGCGTGTCGTCGACGGGCGTGGGCGCGAGCGACTCGCGGTCGACCTGGACGAGCACCGACCGGCCCGTGGCGTACACGACGCCGAGCTCGGGCTCGCGCACCTCGTGGGCGAAGACGTACGACGTGCGGCCGATCCGCTCGAGCCACGTGTCGACGGCGACCGGCTCGGGGCGGTGGTAGAGCACCTCGCGGTAGTCGATCTCCACCCGGGCCACGACGGTGTCCTGCGACTCGTGCCGCAGGCCGCCGCGCCACCGCATGATGATCTCCATGCGCGCCTCCTGGAGGTACGCGCCGAAGACCACGTTGTTGATGTGCCCCAGCCAGTCGAGGTCGGCCGTCCGCGTCTGCAGCAGAAACCGGTGGCGGGCCACCTCAGTCGCGCTTGAGCTTGCGGTAGGTCGCACGGTGCGGACGGGCCGCCTCCGCGCCGAGCCGCTCGATCTTGTTCTTCTCGTAGGACTCGAAGTTGCCCTCGAACCAGAACCACTGCGAGTCGCCCTCGTAGGCGAGGATGTGCGTCGCGATGCGGTCGAGGAACCACCGGTCGTGCGAGGTGATCACGGCGCAGCCGGGGAACTCGAGCAGCGCGTTCTCCAGCGAGCCCAGCGTCTCGACGTCGAGGTCGTTGGTGGGCTCGTCGAGCAGGATCAGGTTGCCGCCCTGCTTGAGCGTGAGCGCCAGGTTGAGCCGGTTGCGCTCGCCGCCCGACAGGACGCCGGCCTTCTTCTGCTGGTCCGGGCCCTTGAAGCCGAACGCGGAGACATAGGCGCGGCTGGGCATCTCGACCTGGCCGACCTTGATCCAGTCGAGGCCGTCGGAGACGACCTCCCACACGTTCTTCTCGGGCTCGATGCCGGAACGGTTCTGGTCGACGTAGCTCAGCTTCACCGTCTCGCCGATGCGCAGCGAGCCGGAGTCGGGCAGCACGTCCTTGTCGTCGCTGCCGCCCTCGGCCTCAGCCACGATCATCTTGAACAGCGTGGTCTTGCCGACGCCGTTGGGGCCGATGACGCCGACGATGCCGTTGCGGGGCAGCGTGAACGACAGGTCGTCCATGAGCAGCTTGTCGTCGAAGCCCTTGGTGAGGCCGGTGGCCTCGACGACGACGTTGCCCAGGCGCGGGCCCGGCGGGATCTGGATCTCCTCGAAGTCGAGCTTGCGCGTCTTCTCGGCCTCGGCGGCCATCTCCTCGTAGCGCTCGAGACGGCTGCGGCTCTTGGTCTGGCGCGCCTTGGCGTTGGAGCGGACCCACTCGAGCTCGTCGGAGAGGCGCTTCTTGAGCTTGGCGTCCTTGGCCCCTTCGACCTTGAGGCGCTCCTGCTTCTTCTCCAGGTAGGTGGAGTAGTTGCCCTCGTAGGGGTAGGCGCGGCCGCGGTCGAGCTCGAGGATCCACTGCGCGACGTTGTCGAGGAAGTACCGGTCGTGGGTGATCGCGACGATGGTGCCGGGGTACTTCTCGAGGTGCTGCTCGAGCCACTGCACCGACTCGGCGTCGAGGTGGTTGGTCGGCTCGTCGAGCAGCAGCAGGTCGGGCGCCTGGAGCAGCAGCTTGCAGAGCGCGACGCGGCGCTTCTCGCCGCCGGAGAGCACCGAGACGTCGGCGTCGGGCGGCGGGCAGCGCAGCGCGTCCATCGCCTGCTCGAGCTGGGTGTCGAGGTCCCACGCGCCGAGGTGGTCGATCTCCTCCTGCAAGGTGCCCATCTCGGCCAGCAGGGTGTCGTAGTCGGCGTCGGGGTCGGCGAGCTCGGCGGAGATCTCGTTGAAGCGGTCGATCTTGGCCTTGGTGGCCGCGACGCCGTCCTGCACGTTCTCCCAGACCGTCTTGGTCTCGTCGAGGCCAGGCTCCTGCGCGAGCATGCCCACGGTGTAGCCGGGCGACAGCATGGCGTCGCCGTTGGACAGGTGGTCGACCCCGGCCATGATCTTGAGCAGCGACGACTTGCCCGCTCCGTTCGGGCCGACGACGCCGATCTTGGCGCCCGGGAGGAACGAGAGGGTCACGTCGTCGAGGACGACCTTGTCGCCGTGGGCCTTGCGGGCCTTGCGCAGGGTGTAGATGAACTCCGCCATAGCCCGACACCCTACGGGAGCCGGAGGCGCCCACCGTCCGCACGGGGACCATCACCGCTGGTCATCGGCCTGAGCCCGCGAGTGCTCGATCGTGTCCCAGCCTGGCCGAAGTGCTGACGGCGGTTGCGGTGCTGGGGCACACTCGCGGCGTCCGCGGGCGGCGGACGGGGAGCCTGGCGAGCAGCGCCGGGCCCGGGGAAGGGTTCCTGGAGTGTTCCGTCGCCGCGCGATCGTCGTCCTCGCCGCCGCTGCAGCCGTTTTCGGGGTCGTCGCCCCGGCCGGTGCGGCCACCGCCGTCCCGAAGGCGGGCGTGGCGGTCTGGGCCAGGCCTGCCGGGCCGCTGGTCGCGAGCGCGACCAGCCCGGGGACCTACCTGGCCACGTTCACCACGAGCGCGCTCGCGCCCGACCGCTACGTGGTGACGCTCCCGGCCGGCGCCACGCGCCCGACGAAGGTAGCGACGTCGCTGCTCGTCGGCTGCAAGGCGGCGTCGCCCGTCGTCGGCACCGACACCTCCGGCCGATGGACCATCTCGGTCGCGCTCGCCTGCACGCGGACCACCACGACCTTCACGACGTCGTTCGCCACGGCCCTGTCCAAGGCCGGAACCACGTCGTTCGCCTGGCAGGTCGCCAAGGGCGCGTCGCCCGCCATCACCGGCAGCCTCTCCGGCCCGCGGGTTGTCGCGGCCGCGCTGGCGAAGGTGGGCCTCTCGGCTGCACCGACGTCGATCCCGGCGGACGGCTACGCGACAGCGAACCTGACCGCCACCCCGACCGACGCGTTCGGCAACCCGGTGGCGGCGACCGTCGCGCTGGCGAGTGCGACGTTCACCGCTGGGTCGTTCTCGAACCAGCCTGGTACTGAGCCAGTCGTCTCGGCGTTCACGGGCACCTCGGCGATCCTGTCGGCCGGCACCGCCGATGGGAGCTGGACCGGTTCCGTCACGGCAACCGCTGGGAGCACTGTCGTCACGTCGCCGCCCGCGACTGTGGCTCTGACTCCCGCAGCCATCGCCTCGCTGTCTGTCGCGCTGACCAAGCCGGATCCACTTCTCGCTGACGCCGGCTCCGTCATCACGGTCGTAGTGACAGCTCGGGACGTGCAGGGCCGCCCGCTGGCGGGCCGCTCCGGGGCCATCTCCGTGACCCAGGACGACCCCGGCAGCACCGGCCTGCAGCCGCTGCTCGACAACCAGGACGGCACGTACACGACCAGGTTCCGGGTCTCAGGCGATGCCGGAGATCGCACGATCCGTGCCACGGCCGGGCTCGTGACCGGCAGCGCCACGTACTCGTCGACCGCGACCGGGTCCCTGGCCGTGCTCTCCCGCGGCGAGCTGTTCACCGGTGCCGACATCGGCAGCGCGAGGGACGGCGCCCCGTTCCTGGCTGGTTCGGGCGTTCAGTCGATCCGCATCGTGTGGACAAGCCCCCGCGCGGTCCCGTCTGCGACGGGATCCGCTGACCAGCAGCTGGACGTGCTGCTGCCGACCGGGTTCGGCAGCTGGGTCCCGACGGCTTCCGGCGGAACTTGCGTGCTGCCGAACAAGCCCACCGTCGGCCTGGTGGGCCAGCGCTCACGCGTGCAGGTGACCGGCATGGTGTGTGCGGCCGGCGGCACGATCACGCTCGATCTCTACCGCACCGCTGGCCCGGTGGCGGAGGGCACGTCCTTCACCTTCGACTCCGTGCTCAGCGAGAGCACCGAGGTCGGCCTGCAGGCAAGCCAACTGAGCCGTTCCGCGGCGTTCGGACCGGCTCAGGCGCCTTCGCGATCCGTCGACATCGTCTACGGCGACAAGCATCCTGACGATCCGTACACCCGGTCGGTCACTCTGACCGTGCTCAAGCCCGACGGAACGGTCGACACGGAGTACACCGGGGATATCGAGTTCGGCCTGGCTCGCTGCGGCGAGCCTCGATGGACGACCTATGCCGTCGTCGACGGGGTCGCCGAGATCCAAGCCGTCTCGCCCGAGAAATTCTCCAAGGTCGAGGCTAGCGCCGACGGCACACAGGTCCCGGACAGCACCAGGTCGACCGACCTGTGGGCAGCTCGAACGAGCGACGGCCTGTCGAACATCGCGTCCAGCTCGTTCGAGCTCGGCGCCGACGATGGCTTCCTGATCTCGGACGGCTTTGTCGTCCAGCCGCGCATCGGCATCATCTGCCCCGTGCGGTCCGGGTTCTGAGGCTCGTTGCCTGCAAGCGTGAGCACGCGGCTCAGCCGCCGCCCAGCGAGTCTCTGACCTGCTGGGCGGCGGCGATGATGTCCGGGTCGCCCGAGCGCTCGGCCGTCTCGCACGCGCGCTCGGCCCAGATTCGCGCCCCGTCCTCGTCGCCCTGGCGCTGCGCGACCATCGCCCGGGTCGTCAGCGTGTCCGCCTCCACCGAGACCAGGCCGACCTCGGCGGCAGAGGTGGCGGCAGACTCGGCGAGCCGGGCCGCCTCGTCCAGATCTCCGAGGTGCATCAGGGCGTATCCGCGGTTGCCCGACGCCATGGCGACGCCGGCGCGGTGTCCCACCATGGCGAACTCCTCGGCCGCCGCCGCGAACACGCGCTCGGCCTCGGCCCAGTCCTCGACTGCGAGTGCCAGGAAGCCCAGGTTGTTGAGCACGGCCGCCCGCTCCTCGACCCGGCCGAGGCGGCCGGCCCTCTCGAGCGCCCTGCGGTAGGTGGCCCTCGCCGGCTCGAGCTGGCCTGAGCGCTCGTGCACCTCGCCGCGGAACATCAGTGCCGTGACGAGCCCGCTGAGATCTTCGGCCGAATCCAGCAGCGGGATGGCGGCGTCGAGGTCGTCGGCCGCCGCGTCGAGGCTGCCTACCCGCGCGCTCTGCCACCCGCGCTCCGTGAGCAGGCGGGCGAAGGTCGCATCGCCGCCGCCTCGGCCCAGCCCCGCTGCGACCGCGGCCGCGGCGTGCTCCATCCGACCGAGCAGGTACAGCGTGCGGGCGCGCTCGAGCAGGAGCCGCCGAGGATCGGCGCCGTCAGGGAGCGACGCGAGGGCGTCGTCGACGGCGGCGAGGGCATCGTCGTATGCGCCGGTCCGGCGCTTCACCGCGACCAGGTGCTCCCGCGACGAGACCAGCAGGTCCAGGTCTGCCGCGGCCTCGGCCTCCTCCGAAGCTGTGGTGAAGGCGTGCACGGCGCCCTCGTAGTCGCCGAGCGCCTCGAGGCTGTCGCCCAGGTCCTGCAGGATCGCGGCCAGCCGCGGGTCCTTGGGCTGCTCCCCGGCCGACCGCGCCGCCCGGCGGAGGGACTCGGCCGCCTCGGCGTGGGCGTAGACGGCGCGGGCGTCGTCCGCCGCGCTCACGAGGTAGGGCAGCGCCAGCCGCAGGGCCCCGCCCTCGTAGAGGTGGGCGCCGATGGCCGCGCTCGCCTCGGGGCCGGGCGGGAGCTCGCAGGCCGTGGCCTCGGCCGAGCGCAGATGCAGGTCGCGCGACCTCGCAGGCGAGAGCCGCTCGAGGACGGCGTCGCGCAGCAGCGCGTGCCGGAACTGGCGCCGGCCGGCGTCGTCGACGAGCAGACGCATCCGCACGAGCCGGTCGAGCCGCTCCGCCGCCGTCTCGGCGTCGAGCTCGAGCACGCGCGCCACGACGCCGGTGGACGGGTGGGAGCCCGACATCGCGGCGGCCGCGAGCGTGTCGGCGAGCAGCGGCGGCAGCTCGTCGACGCGGGCGCCGAACAGCACCGACACATTACGCGGCAGGTCGGCGTCCGCCGCGGTCGCGGACAGCCGCCATCGGCCGTCGCGCGGCACCACGGCGCCGTCGTCGACCAGCCGCGCCACGAGCTCGACGGCGAACAGCGGGTTGCCCTCCGTGCGGTCGAGCACGAGCGAGACCACCCGGGCGTCGGGCTCGCCGCCGAGCTCGCCCGCGAGCAGCTCCTGGATGCCTGCCTCGTCGAGCGGCCCGAGCGGCACCGCGTCGGCGCCCGCGCCGACGAGCGTCTCGATGCCCGGCGCCCCCGGCCGCGACGTCGCGATCACCGCCGGCGCGGCCCCGGGCGTGCGCACGAGATCGACGACGACACCGAGGGTCGCGTCGTCGGTCCAGTGCAGGTCCTCGACGACGACCAGCAGCCGGCCGTCGGCGGCGTGCGAGCGCATCCACGCCACGAGCGAGCGCGACACGGCGGAGCGCGCGGCCTCCGGCTCGAGGCCCGACAGCGGGTCGCCCTCGGTCGGCTCCACCAGCGCCTGCAGCAGCGGGTCGGCGAGCCCGTCGACGTCGGAGAGCAGCCGCACGAAGGGCAGGTACGGGGCCCCCGCGCCGTACGACGCAGCAGCGAGCCGTACGACGCCGAGGCCGCGCGCCCGTGCCTGCTCCTCGACCCAGCGCGCCAGCGTGCTCTTACCGCCGCCGGCATCCCCGACGAGGACGGCGCAGCCGCCGTCGAGCACCTGCTCGAGCGCCGCCCGCTCGGCGGCCCGCGCCACGATCGCCCTGCCGCCGCCCACCTCGGCACGCGCGGCCGGCACGCGTCCGACGAGGCGCACCGCCGGGACGGGCTCGGCGCGCCCCTTCACGGCGAGCGCACCGAGGTCCTCGAAGACGAACAGCCCGTCGCGGACCATCCGGGCGGTCTCGGCCCCCACGTACGTCGTGCCGGTGGGTGCGAGCGACTCGAGGCGCTGCGCCAGGACGACGGCCTCGCCGAGCACGGCGTAGTCGAGGCGCGCCTGCGAGCCGACCATGCGGGCGTACACCTCGCCGGTGTTGATGCCTACATGCAGCGAGAGCGTCTGCGCCGCAGGGTGCGACGAGAGCAGCGGCAGCTGCTCGTGCATCTCCAGCGCCGCCATCACCGCGCGCTCGGCGTCGTCCTCGTGCGCGATCGGCGCACCGAAGAACGCGAGGATCGCGTCGCCCGCGAACTTCTCCACGGCCCCGCCGTAGCGGTCGACGATCCGCGTCAGGCCGGCGACCACGGGGTCGATGACCCGCGCCAGCTCCACCGGCTCGAGCGACCCCGCGAGCGCGGTGAAGCCCGAGAGGTCGGCGAAGACGGCGGTGACGGTACGGCGGTCCTCGACCAGCGCGTCCTCGACCAGCCGGTCGGCCACCGGGCCGCTGACGAACGCTCGCAGCACATCGCCGACGCGCTGGTCGCGAGCCTCGTTCGACAGGACCGACTCGCCCAGCGGCGCGCCGCACTCCGAGCAGAAGCGGGCGTCGTCCGCTGCGGCGCGGCCGCAGCGGGCGCACCCCGTCGCCGCGGTCTGCCCCACATCGCGAGGCTAGGGCCCGACCGGGTGCCGGCGAGGCCGATCGCCGCGTCAGGCCGCCACCCCGCTGCGCTCGACGACGACGGTCTCGCGCTCGGCTGCGAGGTCGGCGGTCTGCGGGCCGCGCGGCGTCCGGACGAAGGCTGCAGTGCCGCGAGCGAGGTCGTGGCCGACCGACTCGGCCTCCACCTCGAGGGAGGTAATGGTGACGCCGTCCTTCTCGTAGGTGCTCTGGCGCAGCTTGCCCACCACGATGACCGGCTGGCCGAGCGCCAGAGACGCCGCGACGTTCTCGCCCAGCTGCCGCCAGGCCGAGACCCAGAGGTAGACGGTCTTGCTGCGCCATTGGCCGGCGGCCTTGTCGAACCAGGCGTCGTCGACGGCCATCCGGAACTTGGCCACCGAGCCGGTCGCAGTCTGCCGCAGGGTGACATCGCCGGTGAGGTTGCCCGAGAGGGTGAGGGTGGAGCGCACGACGGCCTCCTCGATCCGGGGCCGCCCGTCGCGGCCCGACAGCCCTGACCCTCCGCGCCGCCTCCCCCGCACGGCGCCGATGCGGGGCCTGCCGCTGTGGACAGGGCGCGTCGCAGTCCGCTTGGGGACAGCGCCTCCGGCGGCCACGGCACAATAGGCGCGGCCCTCGGGCCAGGCGCCCGTAGCTCAATGGACAGAGCATCCGGTTTCTACCCGGCTGGTTGGGGGTTCGACTCCCTCCGGGCGCACGTGCCGCCGTAGCAGGACATGCGGTCGCCATAAGGACGTCAGGAAGTCGTAACCCGGACTTGCGGACAGCAGGGCGCGCGGGGGCCAGGCTGGCTCCATGTCGATCGTGAACCCCGGCTTCTTCGGGCGCCGGCGCGGCCCGTCCGACCGCATCCCGCCCGGGCAGTACGCCACCGAGGAGTTCCCGGTCCTGTCGGCCGGCCCCACGCCGAACATCCACCTCGATCGCTGGGCGTTCACCATCACCACCGAGGCCGGCGTCGAGCACACGTGGTCGTGGGACGAGCTGCAGGCGCTCCCGCACGAGACGCCGACCGTCGACATCCACTGCGTGACGACGTGGTCGAAGCTCGACACGAGCTGGGAGGGCGTCAGCCTCGACGTCCTGCTCGAGGACGTCGAGACGGCCGCCGACTACGCGCTGGTGCACAGCTACGGCGGCTACACGACGAACCTTCCGCTCGACGACCTGCTCGAAGGCCAGGCGTGGGTCGTGTTCGGCTACGAGGGCGGGCCGCTGGCTCCCGAGCACGGCGGCCCTGCGCGGCTGCTGGTGCCGCACCTGTACTTCTGGAAGTCGGCCAAGTGGGTCCGCGGGATCCAGTTGCTGCTGCAGGACGAGCCGGGCTTCTGGGAGACCCTCGGCTACCACGAGTACGGCGACCCGTGGCGCGAGCAGCGCTACGCCGGCGACTGATGGTCCGCCGTCTCGCCTGGCTCGCCGGCCGCGTCGTCGAGGCACGGCACGAGACCACCACCGCCCGGACTCTCGTGCTCGAGGTGCCGGGATGGCCGGGGCACCTGGCCGGCCAGCACATCGACGTGCGGCTCACGGCCGAGGACGGCTACCGCGCGATGCGTAGCTACTCGATCGCGACGCCGTCCGACGGCGACCGCGTCGCGATCACGGTGCAGCGCCTGCCCGACGGCGAGGTGTCGCCGTACCTCGTCGACGGCGTCTCCGTCGGCGACCGGCTCGAGCTGCGCGGCCCGGTCGGCGGGTGGTTCGTGTGGGAGCCGTCGTCCCGGATCCCGGTGCTGCTCGTGGCCGGCGGCTCGGGCTCCGTGCCGCTGATCGCGATGCTGCGCGCGCGCATCGCCACCGGCAGCACGGCGCGCTTCCGGCTCATCTACTCCGCGCGCACCCTCGCCGACGTCCTGCATGCCGACGAGCTCGCGGCCGCGCCGGAGGGCGTCGGCGTCGACCTCGTGCTCACGCGGGAGGAGTCGCCGTCCGGGCGGCCGGCAGGGCGGCTGCGGCTCGACGACCTCGGCCGGCCGCGCGGGCCGGTCGACGTGTACGTCTGCGGCCCGACCGGCTTCGTCGAGTCGGCCGCCACCATGCTCGTCACCCTCGGGTACGACGAGGCACGCATCAGGACCGAGCGCTTCGGCGGAGGAGGACGGCCGTGACCACTCAGCACGAGTACGTCGACGGCAACCGGCTGGCCGGGCCGCTGGCCGATGTGTTCGCCGTCGACATCACCGCGGCGTCGACGTCGTGCATCGGCTGCGGCAGGCGGTCGGTGGTCGCCCAGCTGCACGTGTACGTCGTGGGCGAGGGCTACGTCGCCCGCTGTCCCGGCTGCCAGGACCCCGTGCTGCGCTACGCCCGCACCTCGACGGGCGGCGTCCTCGACCTGCGCGGCACCCTGAGCCTGCAGGTGCCGCTGCCGGGCTGAGGACGTTCACCGGGCGTTCGCCCGGATGCTGCCGACGGGCCACCCGGCAGGGACAGCCTGAGGCCATGGCCCGGCTCGGATGGATCACCGACCTCAGGGCGCCCGCGGCGGCTGCGGCCGGCACCGGGCTCCTCGCCCTCGCGCTCCCGCTGCCCGCGGGACTGCTCGACATCGCGGCCGCGGCTGCAGGCCTCGCGCTCGTCATCTGGGCGGGCGTCTCGCTGCGGCGCCAGTTCCGCGCGAGCCTCACCTGGTGCCCCGCGTGCCGGGGGACGGTCGCGCTGCGCGCCGGCTCCTGCCGCCACTGCGGCCAGGTGCTCCACGGCGCCCCGAGCCCCGCGCGCGACGGCGCCGCGCCGCTGACGGCGGCCGGTCGCAGCCCGCTTACCCCGCTGCTCTAGCGTCGTCCTCCGGCCCACCGGGACGGAGGACATGAGCACCAGCAGCAGTCCGCGCGAGCCACGCGTGGTGATCGTCGACGTCGACCGGTTCGACAACTTCCGCGAGCTCGCGTCGGTCCTGCGCCGGCGCGGCATCGACGTCGTCCACCTGCGCCCCGCCTACGTGTCGGCCGGCCGAGCCGCCCGGGCCCTCGACCGGCTCGCCGGGCCCACCGAGATCCTCCAGGGGCCGATCGGCTCCCCCGCCGCAGACCGCCAGATCGGGCGCCTGCTCGCCGCGCCCACGGTCGACGTCCACGCGCCCGAGCCCGTGCTGGCCGTGCTCGCCGACCTGCCGCAGTGGCGCGCCAACGCCGTGCTGGCGGCGAAGACCGCACCCGACCGGCCGCTGCCGCTGGCGTGCGACAAGTACGCCGTGGGGCAGGCAGCGGCGGCCGCGGGGGTGGCTGTGCCGGGGGCGACGCTCGACCTCGCCGCGCCGACGGCCTTCCCCGTCGTGGTGAAGGGCCGGCTCGGTTCAGGGGGTTCCCAGGTCCGGATCGCCGACAGCCCCGAAGCGCTGGCGCGGTCCGTCGAGGAGCTCGGCGGTCCGGCGGCGGGCCTGTACCTCGAGGATTTCCACGGCGGCACGTCGCTGGGCACGGCCGGCGTGGCCCGGGGCGGCGAGGTGGTCACAGCGGTGGCGTACGAGCGCGCCGACAGCGCGGGAGATCCGCTGGGGCCGCCGGTCGGCGTCGCGATCATCGACGACCGCCGGTGCATCGAGGCCGCGCGGCTGCTCGTCGAGGACCTCGGCTACACCGGGATCTTCTGCCTCAACTTCGTCCGCGACGACGACGGGGCGCCCCTGCTCATCGACGTCAACCTCCGGGTGTTCGGGACGTGGCTCTCGCACCAGGAGATGGGCGTGCCGCTCATCGAGTCGTACCTCTACGTCCTCGGTGCCGGGCCTCCCCCGCCGCCGTCGAGGGCCGTCGCCGGCACCGCGCGGGCGGCGACGCGCCTCGGCGGCTTCCGTGCCGGTGCTAGGCCGGCCCTGCAGGATGCCGCCACGAGCAGCGGCCTGGTGTGGTCGCGGATCCACCGGCTCGGGCCGGGTACGACGCTCGCCAGCCAGCTGCGTGTCGCCCAGGCAGCCCTGCGGGCCGCCCGCAGGCGGTGAGGCGCTCAGCGCGGCGACACCGTCTGTTCACCCGCTCGTGAGCCCGCGCCTCTGGTCGCGGGAGGCACGGTGGCCCTAGGTTGCGGCGTATGGCGTCACCGACCCCCCACGGCGGCGTGCAGCTCGAGCCTGCGCCCGAGCACTGCGCAACCCACCGCTGGACCGTCACCGCGACGGTCCGCGAGCTCGTCGTCCGCGAATGCCGCTGCTGCGGCGCGCTCGCCGTCAGCGAGCAGACCCACTTCTAGCCGCGGCGGGCCCCCGGACGGCGTCAGGCGCAGTCGCGGCAGACGTCGTCCTCCACGCGCAGCCGCTGGTGGAGCACCAGGTAGCAGCGCGTGCACCGGAACTCGTCGGCCTGCTGAGGCAGCACCGCGACGCTGAGGATCTCGTCGGAGAGGTCGGCGCCGGGCAGCTCGAGGTCGCTCAGGAGCTCCGTCTCGTCGGTCGGACGCGGGGCGGGCACCGCCACCAGCGTGCGGACGAGCTGCTCCTGCTCCTCCTTGACTGCCTCGACGTCACGGCGGACGTCGTAGTCGACAGACATGCGATCACCCCGTCGTTCTCGTTGGTCGTGCCTGGATGGGTCTCTGCGGTCGTGCTGCGGTGCTGCTGCCCCGGCGGGGCGCCGGGACTCCCCGGGCACCCTCCGTACCGGTCAACGACGAACGACCCGGGCTGGAAGTGCCCGGGCACGGCGAGCCGGTCATCCGGCGCGCTCCAGCCGCGACGCCCGCAGCGCGTCCTCGCCGCGCAGCCGGGCGGCCAGCAGGGACACGGTCTCCGAGTCGGCGCCGTGGTCGAGCAGCCAGTGGCGGGCGCCGCCCCGGGCGCGCAGGCGGTCGAGGAAGAGGCGCATGGCGTCGGCGGAGGGCACCTGCGCGTCCCAGTCGGGCTCGGCCAGGTGCGCATAGGCAGGGCGCCGGCCCAGCTGCTCGATCACCGGCCGCATCCGGTCGACGGTCAGCATGTGGTCGGCCACCACCTGCTCGTCGTCGGCGCCGGCCAGCTTGAGCAGCAGCGCGCTCACCACCCCGGTGCGGTCCTTGCCCACGGCGCAGTGCACATAGAGGGCCGACGTCGACCAGGCGGTGCGGGCCAGCGCGTCGGCGAGCCGGAACGACCCGTTGTCGAGGTACTCGGAGTACCGGTCGGACAGCCGCAGCACGTCGCGGTCGCGCCCCACCGGATCGGCGGCGATGTCGGACCCGGCGAGCGGCACCTGCTCGTGCAGCACGTCGTTGCGCTGGTAGGCCTGGGCGAGGACGCCGTCGCCATCGAGCGCGCGCTCGTCCGGCTCGCGCAGGTCGAGCACATGGCGGACGCCGAGCGCCCTCAGCTGATGGCCGCCCTCCAGCGTCAGGTGCACGACCGTCTCGCCCCGCAGCACCACGCCGCGCGCCGTGACGCCGTCGCGGACCGGCACGCCCCCCAGATCGCGGGCGTTGTGCAGGCCCTCGATCGCGATCCACCTCGTGGTCATGCTCCGACGGTGCGCGACGACGTCGTGCACGCCGGGAGCGCCAGCCGAACGTCGTGCGAACGTCCGGCGTACGTCCGGTGCCGCCGGGCTGGCGCGTCACCCGGACGGAGCAGCGACGGCGTCGGACGTGGCGCCGACGTCCTGGAGAGACGCATGTGGGTGAGCCGCGGAGGAGGTGCGCGATGGGCCGGCACGAGCCGGGCTCTGCGCCCGCATGGCTGTGCTTCCCGCCCCCGTCTGGCC
Source organism: Actinomycetota bacterium (assembly GCA_020161245.1). Taxonomy (GTDB): domain Bacteria; phylum Actinomycetota; class Actinomycetes; order S36-B12; family CAIYMF01; genus Longivirga. The sequence continues at coordinate 43,127 of JAIUOK010000017.1, forward strand.
CGGCGGTCGCGCTGGGCCCTAGCGGGGCCGACCTCGTCACCGTGCCCCCAGCGCCTCACGAGCTGGTGACGATCCCGCCCGCGGCCTCCGCGCACGTGCTGGGCGTCGTCCCAGGTGCGGTGCCCGAAGGCCTGGGAGGGCGCCGGGCCCGCCGCCTGGCAGCCGAGGCCGCGCCGTCCGGCCGGCACGCCCGCTCGGCGTAGTCCGGGGCCACGCGTCCCGCACAGCGGGCAGGCAGCGTCCGCATGAACGGCTCGACCCGCCCTCTGCGTCCGCATCTGCGCCTGTCCCCCCAACGCATGCTCACGAGTCCCTCGAAGTGCCGCACGTCACATCCGCTCCGGGCTACGTTCCCGCGCACAGGCGACGGCCGTCCGGGAGGCCGCCGGCGCCGCATCACGCTCCAACCCAGGAGGAGTACTCGATGACCCATATCGACGTGACGGTCGACGGGATTACCAGGCACGGCGACGTCGAGCCCCGACGTCTGCTCGTCCACTGGCTGCGGGAGGACCTCGGCCTCGTCGGCACGACGGTCGGCTGCGACACCTCGAACTGCGGGGCCTGCACGGTCCTGGTCGACGGCCGCAGCGTGAAGTCCTGCAACATGCTCGCCGTCCAGGCGGACGGCCACGAGATCACCACGATCCAGGGCCTGGCCGACGGCGACGAGTGGCACCCGGTCCAGAAGGCCTTCAAGGAGTGCCACGGCCTGCAGTGCGGCTACTGCACGCCCGGCATGGTGATGGCCTCGGTCGACCTGCTGTCGGAGAACCCCGACCCGACGGAGGAGGAGATCCGCAACGGGCTCGAGGGCAACCTCTGCCGCTGCACGGGCTACCACAACATCGTCAAGGCGGTCGCGACGGCCGCCGCGGAGATGAAGGGGGCGTCGGCATGACCGCCACGATCGAGCCCCAGACCGGCGCCATCGGCCGGCCCATCAAGCGCAAGGAGGACGCCCGCCTCCTCACTGGCAAGACCAACTGGGTCGACAACATCCAGCTGCCGGGCACCCTCTACGTCCACTACGTCCGCAGCTCCGTGGCGCACGCGCGCATCGTGCGCGTCGACACCACCGCGGCGAAGGCTGCCGACGGCGTCGTCGCGGTCTACACCGGCGCCGACTTCCCGGAGCAGGCCGGCTCGACCTGCGTCTGGCCCGTCACCGACGACATCAAGATGAGCCACTACCCCGCGATCTGCACGGACAAGGTGCTCTACGCGGGCGACGTCGTGGCCGTCGTGGTCGCGACCGACAAGTACCTGGCCGCCGACGCCGGCGACCTCGTCGACGTCGACCTCGAGCCGCTGCCGGCCGTCGTCGACATGGAGGAGGCGCTCAAGGACGGCGCCCCGCTCGTCCACGAGGGCTTCGGCACCAACCACTGCTACACCGCGACGATGCCGTGCGGCGACTACGCGGCGGCCAAGGCCAAGGCCGACGTCGTGGTCAAGCGCCGCTTCATCAACCAGCGCCTGATCCCCAACACGATGGAGCCCCGCGCAGTCGTGGCGGCGCCGAGCGTGGGCATGGCCGACGAGATCGCGGTCTGGACCTCGACCCAGATCCCCCACGTCCTGCGCGTGGTGCTCGCCCTGCTCACCGGAGTCCCCGAGAACAACATCCGCGTCATCGCCCCCGACGTCGGCGGCGGTTTCGGCGTCAAGCTGCAGATCTACCGCGAGGAGGTGCTCGGGCTCCTGCTCGCCAAGAAGCTCGGCCGTCCGGTGAAGTGGGTCGAGACGCGCAGCGAGCACATGGTCGCCTCGCACCACGGCCGCGACCAGATCCAGGACATCGAGATCGCCGCCACGAGCGACGGCACGATCCTCGGCGTCGACGTGAAGCTGCTGGCCGACATGGGCGCCTACCTGCAGATCATCACGCCCGGCACGCCCCTGCTCGGCATGTTCATGTACTCGGGCATCTACAAGATGGAGGCGCTCAACTTCGAGTGCACCGGCGTCTACACCAACAAGACGCCGACCGACGCGTACCGCGGCGCCGGGCGCCCGGAGGCGACGTTCGCCATCGAGCGCATCGTCGACGAGCTCGCCGCCGAGCTCGGTATGGAGCCGATGGAGCTGCGCAAGAAGAACTGGATCAAGCACGAGGAGTTCCCCTACACGCAGATCGCCGGCCTCACCTACGACACCGGCAACTACGAGGCCGCCACCGCGCGCGCCATGGAGCTCTTCGGCTACGACGAGCTGCGGGCCGAGCAGAAGGCCCGCCGCGAGTCCGGCGACAAGGTCCAGCTCGGACTCGGCATCTCGACGTTCACCGAGATGTGCGGCCTCGCCCCTTCGCGGACCCTCGGCGCCCTCAAGTACGCCGCGGGCGGCTGGGAGCACTGCACGATCCGCGCGCTGCCCACCGGGAAGATCGAGCTGATCACCGGTACCTCGCCGCACGGCCAGGGGCACGAGACGGCCTGGAGCCAGATCGCCAGCGACATCATCGGCGTGCCGGTGGAGGACATCGAGGTCGTCCACGGCGACACCGGCCGGGCGCCGCTCGGCATGGACACCTACGGCTCGCGCTCGCTGGCCGTCGGCGGCCAGGCCATCAAGGTGGCCGGCGAACGGCTCGTCGAGAAGGCCAAGCTCATCGCCGCCCACCAGCTCGAGGTCAGCCCGGACGACATCGAGTTCAAGGAGGGCGTCTACTCCGTCAAGGGCGACCCCGAGAAGCACAAGACGCTCGGGGAGATCTCGTGGGCGGCGTTCGCCGCGCACAACGTCCCGGACGGCGTCGAGCCCACGCTGTCGGGCGAGGCCACGGTCGATCCGCAGGACTTCTCCTACCCCCACGGCACGCACCTCGCGGCCATGGAGGTCGACACCGAGACCGGCAAGGTGACGCTGCGCAAGTACGTGGCCGTCGACGACTGCGGCGTGCAGGTCAACCCGCTCATCGTCGAGGGCCAGGTGCACGGCGGCCTCGCCCAGGGCATCGCTCAGGCCCTCTACGAGGGCGCTCTCTACGACGCGGACGGCAACCTGCTGACCGGGTCCATGGGCGACTACCTGCTCCCGAGCGCGGCCGACCTGCCGTCGTTCATCACCGACCGGACGGTCACGCCGTCCACGACGCATCCGTTGGGCACCAAGGGGATCGGCGAGGCCGGCGCGATCGCGTCGACCCCCGCGATCATCAACGGCATCGTCGACGCGCTGCGCCCCCTGGGCGTCAACGACGTCTTCATGCCGGCCAGCCCGCAGAACGTGTGGCGCGCCATCCAGGCCGCCCAGGGAGGTGCCGCGTGATCCCCTCGACCTTCGACTACGTCAAGGCCGGCTCGGTCGACGAGGCCGTCGCCGCTCTCGCGGAGGCGGGAGACGACGCCAAGGTGCTCGGCGGCGGGCAGTCGCTGCTGCCGGTGCTCCGGCTGCGGCTCAACGCGCCGACGGTGATCGTCGACGTCTCCGGCGTCGACGAGATGCGCACGGTCGCCGACGAGGGCGGATCGTTGCTCATCGGGGCGGCCGTCACCACCTACGAGGTCATGCACCACGACGCGATCAAGGCCTCGGTGCCGCTGCTCGCGCAGGCTGCGGGACTCGTGGCCGACCCGGCAATCCGCCACCGCGGGACGTTCGGCGGCTCGTGCGCCCACGCCGACCCGGCGGGCGACCTGCCCACGGTGGCGCGGGCACTCGACGCCGAGTTCGTCATCGCCGGGCCCGGCGGACGGCGGACGGTCGGTGCCTCGGGGTTCTTCGTCGACTACTTCACCACCGCGGTGCAGCCCGACGAGGTGCTCGTGGCCGTGCGCGTACCCAAGCTCGACGGCTGGGGCGCGCACTACGAGAAGTTCCACCGCACCGCCCAGGCGTGGGCCATCGTCGGCGTGGCGGCGGCCGTGAAGGTCGAGGGCGGCACCATCACCGGCGCGCGCGTGGCGCTGACCAACATGGGCCCGTCGCCCGTGCGTGCGTCGTCGGTCGAGTCCGCGCTCGTCGGCGGCCCGGCCACCCAGGAGGCGATCTCGGCGGCGGCGCAGAGCGCGGCCGACGGCACCTCTCCCACCAGCGACACCCACGCTCAGGCCGACTTCCGCGAGCACCTCGCCCGCGTGCTGACGGCCCGTGCGGTCGCGAAGGCGGCCGGCATCTAGCCGCCCGCAGCACCGACGGCCCCCTGTCCCTCCCGGCAGGGGGCCGTCGCACGTCCTAGGCCGGGTAGACCTCGAGCTCGGTGGCCTTGACCGACAGCCAGACCTCGCGGCCCTGCGCGAGCTGCAGGTCGGCGACGGCGCCCGGTGTCACGTCGACCATCACCGTGGGAGCTCCGCGCACCGCGACGCGCACGCGGTCGCCGATGGGCTCGACGCCGTCGACGACGCCGTTCCACACGTTGCGCGCGCTGCCCTCGGGCCGTTCCGCATGCAGGCTGACGGCGCTCGGCCGAACTGCGACCAGCACGTCGCCGTCGGCGATCTCTTCCGAGGGCACGTGCAGGACACCGCCGCCGTCGAGCGCGACCTCGCCGTCCGACGCCTGGCCGCCGAGGAGCGTGAGCCCGAGAAGCCGTGCGACGTAGCGGGTCGCAGGCCTCCGGGCGACGTCCCACGGGTCGCCCTGCTGCGTGATCCGGCCGTCCTCGAGCACGACGACGCGGTCGGCGAGCACGACGGCGTCGAGCGGATCGTGGGTGACGAGCAGGGTGGGACCGGCGAAGGACCGCAGGTGCTCGCGCAGCCCGCTGCGGACGTCGAGGCGCGTCTCGGCGTCGAGCGCCGCGAGGGGCTCGTCCAGAAGCAGCAGGGCCGGGTCGGCGGCGAGCGCGCGGCCGAGCGCCACCCGCTGGGCCTGGCCGCCGGACAGGGTCGACGGCCTGCGGTCGCCCAGCCCGTCGAGCCCGAGGCGCGCGACCCATTCGGCCGCACGGCGTCTGGCCTCGCCGCGCCCAGCGCCGGTGGAGCGAGGCCCGAAGGCGATGTTGTCGACCACCGACATGTGCGGGAACAGCCGGTAGTCCTGGAACACCACGCCGACGTGCCGATCCGTCGCGGGCACGAGCACATCGGCCTCGGGGTCGTCGACGATCCGGCCGTCGAGCTCGAGTCGCCCTCCGGTGAGCGGCGTGAGTCCGCACGCAGCCCGCAGCAGCGTCGACTTGCCTGCGCCGTTCGGGCCGAGCACAGCGACGACCTCGCCGGGGTCGACGGCGATCTCGACGTCGAGCACGAACGCCCCGCGCTCGACCACCGCGCGCCCGTGCAGCCCGCTCACGCCGACGCCCCTGTGCGCAGCCAGCGGTCGCGCAGCGCCACCAGCACGAGCACCGACACGGCGAGCAGCAGCAGGCTCAGCACGACCGCCTCGGCGGGGTCGCCCTCGAGCCCGGTGTAGACCGCGAGGGGCAGCGTCTGCGTGACTCCCTCGAGGTTGCCCGCGAACGTGATCGTGGCGCCGAACTCGCCGAGGGCACGGGCGAAGGTCAGCACCGTGCCGGCGATGAGCGACGGCGCCACCAGCGGCAAGGTGACCTGCCGGAACACCTGCAGCCGCCCCGCGCCGAGCGTGGACGCCGCCTCCTCCAGCCGGCCGTCGAGCCCGCGCAGCGCTCCCTCGACCGTGATGATGAGGAACGGCATGGCCACGAACACCTGGGCCACGACGACGCCTGGAGTGCTGAAGGGCAGCTGCACCCCGAACCAGTCCCAGAGGTACTGGCCGACCACCCCGCGGCGCCCGAAGGCGAGCAGCAGCGCGATGCCGCCGACCACCGGCGGCAGCACGAGCGGCACCGTCACCAGCGCCCGCAGGAACGACCGCCCGCGCATCGCGGACCGCGCCATCCACCAGGCGAGAGGCACGCCGAGGACGAGCGCGATCGCCGTCGACGCCGCACCTGTCACCAGCGACAGGCGGAGCGCCGACAGCGACGTCGGCGACGTGAGCACCTCCCACAGCCGGCCCCAGGGCGCACGCACGAGCAGGCCCACGAGCGGCAGCGCGAGGAACAGAACCGCGAGCGTCGCCGGTACGGCGACGGGCCACGGCGGCGCCGTCGTCGCGCGCCCGCGGGCACGGCTCACGGCGCGCTGAAGCCCGCGTCCGCGAGCACCTTCTGACCCGCCGCCGAGAGGACGAAGTCGACGAACGCCTGGGCGGTCACGGAGTTCGCGCTGCCCGTCAGCGTGGCGATCGGGTAGTCGGTCGTGACGTTCTCGTCGGCCGGGATCTCGATGCCGTTCACGGCGCCGCCGGAGCCCTTCACGTCCGTCACGTAGACGATGCCGGCATCGACTTCGCCGAGCTGCACCTTGGAGAGCACGGCCTTGACGTCGACCTCGCGCGTCACGGGCGTCACCGCGAGCTTGTTCTTCTCGAAGAGCGCATCGGCGGCCACACCGCACGGCACGTCGGCCGCGCATACCGCCGTCTTCACGTCGGGGTTGGTGAGGTCCTGCAGCGAGGTCACGGCCTCGGACGGCTCGGCCGGCGTCGCGATGATCATCGTGTTGACGGCGAACGTGCTGGGGCCGGCGGCATCCCCGGCGTCGACCACGGTCTGCATCGTCTTCGTGCTGGCGGATGCGAACACGTCCGCCGGCGCCTTCTCGGTGATCTGGGTCGCCAGGCCGCTGCTCGGCCCGAAGCTGAAGACCACCTTCGTGCCGGGGTTGGCCGCCTCGAACTGCTGGCCGATCTCGGTGAACGACTCGGTCAGGGACGCGGCTGCGAACACGGTGATCGTCCCCGTCGGGCCGGCAGGGGCCGAGGTCGTCGGTGCTCCGGACGTCGACCCGCCGCAGGCGGCGAGACCGAGGGCTGCAGCGGCGAGCAGGGCCGCGGTGGCAAGACGTGAGCGCACGGGACCTCCTGGGTAACGGGCGGGCGGGTCGTGCTGCTGTCAGCGGTGGTCGGGGATCTCGATGCCGACGTTGGTGGCCTTCACCGTGGCGACGGCGAGGACGCCGGGCTCGAGGCCGAGCTCGTCGGCCGCCTCGCGGCTCATGAGCGAGACGACCCGGTGCGGGCCTACCTGCACCTCCACCTGCGCCATGACGGTGTCGCGGACGACGCGCGTCACGATGCCCGCGAGGCGGTTGCGGGCGGACGCGCTCACGACCGGGCTCTCGGTGGTGGCGTCGCCCGGCGCCCGCTCGGCCATGAAACGCGCGACCTCGAGGCCGTCGACGACCGCGCGGCCCGCCGCATCGGTGGAGGTGGCGAGACGGCCGGCGTCGGCCCAGCGGCGCACGGTGTCGTCGGACACGGCGAGCAGGGCGGCCACCTCGGCGATGCGGAGCTGGGTCATGGGACGCGACCGTATCCGCAGATGCGGCTTCGCGCGAGGTGTTCGTCCGGAGATCAGGGCCGGACGCCCGGTCAGGGCCGCACGTCGAGATCAGCACCGTCCGCGGCATCGCCCACCTCGACCTCCGACGGCGGATGCGCAGCGAGGTAGTCACGGGCGCCCCGGTCGCCCCGGGCGGAGGCGGCGACGCCGGCCCAGTGGGCCCGGCCGATCAGCACCGGGTGGCCGCGGACGCCGTCGTAGGTCGCGACCGCGAGGTCGGACCCGCTCCCGACGACCCGGCGCACAGCCTCGGTTGTCAGGCCCGGCAGGTCGACGAGGGTCACCAGAGCGGCGTCGGCGTACGTGTCGGCGCCGAGGTGCTCCAGCGCGGCGCGCAGCGACGAGCCCATGCCCTCGGCCCAGCCGTCGTTCACGACGACGTCGGCGCCGGGCACATCGCCGAGCCACGCGCCGAGGACGACGAGCACCCGGTCGCACCCGCCCTCGCGCAGGACGCGCACGGCCCGGTCGACGAGCCGCTCGCCGTCGAGCACGAACGGCGCCTTGGGCCCGCCGAAGCGCGCGCCCTCGCCGGCGGCGAGGACGACGCCGACGACACCGGACGGGCTCACGGGGTCAGCGCGGGGCGCCGGCGTGGATGGGGCCATCGGTCAGGCCCAGCTTGCGGCCGCTACCGCCCCACCTCTGCTGCACGATCTCGGCGGCGATGGAGATCGCGGTCTCCTCGGGCGTGCGGGCACCGAGGTCGAGGCCGATCGGCGAGTGGACGCGCTCGATCTCCTCGTCGGTGAGCCCGGCCTCCTTGAGGCGCACGAGCCGGTCCTCGTGGGTGCGCCGAGAGCCCATCGCGCCGATGTAGGCGGCGCGGGTGCGCACGGCCTCCTTGAGCGCGGGCACGTCGAACTTCGGGTCGTGCGTCAGCACGCAGATCACCGTGCGGGCGTCGACCTCCTGCGACGCCAGCCAGCGGTGCGGCCAGTCGCAGACGACCTCGTCGGCGTCGGGGAAGCGCTTCTTCGTCGCGAACACCTCGCGCGCATCGACCACGGTGACGTGGAAGCCCAGCAGCTTGCCGGCCCGGGCCAGCGCGGCAGAGAAGTCGACGGCGCCGAAGATGACCATGCGCGGCGGCGGCGAGAACGACGCCACGAACACCTCGAGGCCCTCGCCGAGCCGCTCGCCGTCCGGGCCGTAGCGCAGGAAGCCGGTGGTGCCGGACTCCAGCAGCCCCAGCACATCCGAGCCGACCGTGTCGTCGAGCCGAGGCGTCCCCAGCGACCCCTCGCGGCCGGACTCACGGACGACGAGGTGGCGCCCGACGTGCTCGGGGCCCTGGACGATCGTGGCCACAGCCACCGGCTCGCCGGCGTCGATCGATGCCGCGATGCCCGCGAGCTCGGGCCACGTGACGTCGTCGACCTTCTCGACGAACACCTCGAGGATGCCGCCGCAGGTGAGCCCGACGGCGAACGCGTCGCCGTCGCTGATCCCGTAGGTCTCGTACCGGCTCTCGCCGTCGCCGAGCACGTCGGTGCCGAGCTCGTAGAGCGCCCCCTCGACGCACCCGCCCGACACCGAGCCCACGGCCTCGCCGCTCGCGGTGACGAGCATGGACGCGCCAGCGGGTCTGGGCGCCGAGCGCCAGGTACGGACGACCGTCGCCATCGCGACGGGCTCGCCGCGCTCGCGCGCGGCCATGAGTGCGGGCAGGACCTCGCGCACGGCGGCTCCTCGGACGACGGCGGCCCGGCTGGGTCCGGGACGCGGACGACGGCGAGCCCGCTCGGGTCCGCGGACGGCGCCGTCGTGGCCCATCATGGCCCCCATGGCCGCTGTCCTGCTCGCCGACGTCGTCACCGATCCCATCCACGTGCGCGACGTCGCCGCGCTGGTCACCGGCAGCTCCGCCGGTGCCGTGGTGACGTTCAGCGGCGACGTCCGCGACCACGACCACGGCAGGCACGTCGCGCGGCTCGAGTACGAGGGCCACCCCACCGCAGCCGCCGTGCTCGCCGAGTGCGCCGCCGAGATCGCCGCGAAGCACGACGTCATCGCCGTGGCCGCGGTGCACCGCGTCGGCCCGCTCGAGATCGGCGACTCCGCCCTCGTCGCCGCCGTCGCAGCTGCCCACCGCCGCGAGGCGTTCGACGCCTGCGCCGACCTCGTCGACGTCATCAAGGAGCGCCTGCCCGTCTGGAAGCACCAGGTCTTCGCCGACGGCACCGACGAATGGGTCAACTGCGCGTAGTTGATGGGCCTCCAAGCGGAGGCCTCGTTCCTCGGCCTCCGCGTCGGCCCCCGCTCCGGCGACCCGGCCAGGCTCGCTGGCGCTCGCAGTCGGTCGCTGCGGACGAGCTCGCCTGGCGGCTCGCTCGGCCTTGCGCCCTCCGGCCGGTACGCCTGCGCGGACGTCGCCTCCGGCGGGCCCAGGTCTCGCGCTGCGCGCTCGCCCGCTGTCGGCCGGCTCTGGCCGCTCGCCTGGCGGCTCGCGACCGTCGCCGCCCTCCGGGCCCGCGCGGACGCGCCGGATCATCTCGGGTCGAGTCGGTCTCGGCCGGCAACGGTGCCCCGATCCGGCTCCGCATGGACCCCGCCAACGGCGTGACTGGCCTGGAGCCCGCCACCGCGGTCGTCACGGTCCTCAACCCCGAGGAGCCGGGATCGATCCGCTCCTCGTTCTGCAACCAGGTCCACTTCTTCACCGACCCCGAGGACTCCCGCGACTGGTTGGCCGAGCACCCCGCCGGGCAGGCCCTCCCGGTCACCGAGGCCTACGCCCTGGGTCGATCGCTCGCGTCCACCTTCGCCGCGGAACCAGCGAACGTGCCCGGCAACGCCTGCGGCCCGACCGACTGCTGCTGCTGACCACCTGAGGAGAGAAACAAACCACATGAACAACACCAACCAGACGGACGAGCGCCGCGAGGATCGGACCGGCCTCGGCGGGATTGGCCTGGCGGGCGGCGCTGGACTGTTGATGATCATTTGCTGCGCAGGCCCGGTCCTGATCGCCAGCGGCACCCTCGCCGGAATCGGTGCCTGGGTCGGCAGCCCCTGGGTCATTGTCGGCGCCGTCGCCCTGGCCGGCCTCGTACTCGCAGCCCTCGCACTGGGCCGACTGCGCGACGGCGCCGGCACACCGTCGGACCAGAGCCGCCCGCACTGCTGCCCGCCCACGCTCAACCGCCCGCAAACCCCGAACCCCAAGGACGAACACTGATGACCCACCACCACGCGACCCGCCGCTCCCGACCCGGAACCGGCCGTCGCGCCGTCGCCCTTTCCGCAGCCACACTGGCCCTCGCGCTCCTGGCTGGCTGCGGTGCCCTCACCAAAGAGGCACCGATACAGGGGCCGCAAGCAAGGGCAGTACGGCCACAGGCCAGTACACCTTCACCGCCCATACGGGCGCCGGGACGACCAGCATTCCCGCCGACAAGCCCGCCGTCCTGCTGTTCTTCACCGTCGAGTGCGGCGGCTGCGGCCCCACCGCCAACGCCCTCGCCGATGCGCGGGCCGCCGACCCCGCAGCCGCCGACTACGCCCTCGTCGATGTCGCCGGCTACGAAACCCCCGCCGACATCGAGCAGTTCATCGCCGACAACGACGCCACCGGCTTGGGCTGGGCCATCGACAAGAACGGCGCGCTGACCAAGGCGTATGGCATCACCCAGCTCTCCACGGTCGCCATCGTCACCCCCGACGGCCAGGTGACGTACCGCGGTGTCGAACCCGACGCCGACACGATCCGCGCCGAGCTCGCCAAGGCGACGCGATGAACGCCCTGCTCGCGCTCGCGTTCGCCGCGGGTATGGTGGCGCCCGTCAACCCCTGCGGATTCGCGCTGCTCCCTGGCTGGATGGCCCTCACCGCCGGCGACACAGCGACCACGCCACGGGGGAGGCGGGTCCTGGCGGTCTCCCGGTCAGCCGCCGGGCTGACCGTCGGCTTCGTCGGCACGCTGGTGGGGGTCGGGCTGGTCGTGAGCGCGGGCGCCCGGGCGATCGTCAGCGCAGCGCCCCAGATCGGGCTCGCCACCGGTGTCCTCCTCCTCGCCCTCGCCGTGTTCAGCCTCGCCGGCCGGAACCTGAAACTGAGGCTTCCGCAGCGACTCTCGGCCGGCCGCAACCGGTCGGGGGTCCACTCCCTCGCCTACGGAATCGGGTTCGCCGCCGCATCCCTGTCCTGCACCTTCGGAGTCCTGCTCGCCGTGATCGCCCAGGCCCAAAGCACAGCCACCTGGGTGGGACAGCTCCTGGTTTTCGCCGTCTACGCCGCGGGCGCAGCGACCGTGCTGCTCCTTCTCGCCGCGGCCACCGCAGTCCTCGGGGCCGGCCTCAGCAAGCCAGCCGCACGACTGGCCCGCCATGGCAATCAGCTCACCGCTCTCATCCTGGGCCTCACCGGTGCCTACCTCACCTGGTACTGGTACCCCGCCGCCACAGGCAGCGGCACCACGGCCGGCCGCGGCACAGTCAGTAGCCTCGCCGCGCCCGCCGCGACCTGGGTCCAGTCGCACTCTGCGGCCATCGCCATCAGCGCCGCCGTACTCCTGCTCATCGCCCTCGCCGTGTCCCTGCTCCGCCGCCGGCGTCACCCGGCCACGAACACCGCTCACCACACTGGCGTACGGGGTCCGGTGAGGTAGGGCGTCCCGACTGCGGGGTGCCTGTGGTGCGCCGATCCACCGTCAGCAGGTGGGGCCAAATGAAGCCGTCCCCGCGGGGCCAATTCAGGTTGACACAGCCAATCGCATGAAGCCGCGCCCGGCCGGAGGGGGAGGCGGTCGGGCGCGGCTGGATAGCGGGTCAGGCGTCGGTGAGCTGGTAGCCGGCCTCGTCGACGGCGGCGGCGACGGCGTCGCGGTCCAGCGGCTGGTCGCTGGTGACGGTGACCTGCGAGGTGCCGCCGGGGACGAGGTCGATGTCGACGCCCGTGACGCCGGGCAGGGCGCTGACCTCCTCGGTGACGGCGGTGACGCAGTGGCCGCAGGTCATGCCGGCCACGGGGTAGGCGGTGGTGGTGCTCATGGCAGTGGTTCCTTCCGGTTGGGTGGGTCAGGCGGCGGTGCGGCCGGTGAACCGGCGCAGGCGCAGGCTGTTGGTGACGACGAAGACCGACGAGAACGCCATGGCGGCGCCGGCGACGATCGGGTTGAGCAGTCCGAGCACCGCGAGGGGGATCGCGGCGACGTTGTAGGCGAAAGCCCAGAACAGGTTGCCCTTGATGGTGCGCAGCGTGCGCCGCGAGAGGCGGACGGCGTCCGCGGCGGCGCGGAGGTCGCCGGTGACGAGGGTGAGGTCGCTGGCCTCGATGGCGACGTCGGTGCCGGTGCCCATCGCGATTCCCAGGTCAGACTGGGCCAGTGCTGCGGCGTCGTTGACGCCGTCGCCGACCATCGCCACGACCCGGCCGTCGGCCTGCAGCCGCTTGACGACGTCGACCTTGTCCCAGGGCAGGACCTCGGCGATGACCTCGTCGATGCCGACCTCGGCGGCGACCGCGCGGGCGGCGCGCTCGTTGTCGCCGGTCAGCAGCACCGGGGTCAGGCCGAGCTCGCGCAGCTCGGCGATGGCCTGGGCGCTGGTCGGCTTGACGGTGTCGGCGACGACGGCGAGGCCGCGCAGCTGCCCGTCCCATCCGATCGCGATGACCGTGCGGCCCAGCGCCTCCGCGGCGGCCTGCGCGTCGGCGAGGCCGTCGGGGACGGCGAGGGACCAGTCGTCGCGCAGCCAGGCGGTGCGGCCGGCGACGACGGCGTGCCCGTCGACGGCTCCGGCGACGCCTCGGCCCTGGGTCGAGGCGAACGACTCGACCGCGGGCAGCTGGCTCACGGTGGTGCGGGCGGCGTCGGCGATGGCGCGGGCGATCGGGTGCTCGGAGGCGTCCTCGAGCGCTCCGCCGAGGCGCAGCAGCTCGTCGCGGCCGGTGCCGTCGGCCGGGATGACCTCGACCAGGCTCATCGCGCCGGTCGTGACGGTGCCGGTCTTGTCGAGCACGACGGTGTCGACGCGGCGGGTGGACTCGAGCACCTGCGGGCCCTTGATGAGGATGCCGAGCTGGGCCGCGCGGCCGGTGCCCACGAGGAGTGCCGTCGGCGTGGCCAGACCGAGGGCGCACGGGCAGGCGATGATGAGGACGGCGACGGCGGCGGTGAACGCGAACTCGACCCCGGCGCCAGCGATCAGCCACCCGACGAGCGTCAGAAGCGCGATGACCAGCACGACGGGCACGAACACCGCGGACACTCGGTCGGCGAGCCGCTGCACAGGTGCCTTGCCGTTCTGGGCCTCGGCGACGAGCTTAGCCATCTGCGCGAGCTGCGTGTCTGAGCCGATGCGGGTGGCGCGGACGACCAGCCGTCCGCCCTCGTTGAGGGTGGCTCCTACGACGGGGTTGTCAGGGCCGACCTCGACCGGGACCGGCTCGCCGGTCAACATGCTCGTGTCGACCGCGGAAGCGCCCTCGACGACGACCCCATCGGTCGCGATCTTCTCCCCTGGGCGCACCACGAACCGGTCGCCGACGGCGATCTCGCTGACAGGTCGGCGGACCTCGACGCCCTCACGCAGCAGGGACACCTCCTTGGCGCCCATGCCCAGCAGGGCGCGCAGCGCGGCGCCGGAGCGGGACTTGGCCCGGGCCTCGAGGAACCGGCCCAGGAGGATCAGCGTGGTCACCGCGGCGGCGACCTCGAGGTAGATGTGCGCCGACGCGGTCTCACGGCTGGGGATAAGCTCGAAGCCCATCGTCATCCCTGTCATGCCGGCCTCGCCGACGAACAGCGCGTAGAGGCTCCAGAGATAGGCCGCTGACACTCCGATGCTGATGAGGGTGTCCATCGTGGCGGCGCCGTGGCGCAGGTTCGTCCAGGCCGCCTTGTGGAACGGCCAGGCACCCCACACCACGACAGGGGAGGCCAATGTCAGCGACAGCCACTGCCAGTTCGGGAACTGCAGCGCGGGGATCATCGCCATGAGAACGACGGGGACCGTCAGCACCGCCGACACTGTCACGCGCTGGCGCAGGCTCGTGACCTCGGCCGGCTCCCGCTCCTCTGCCCCCTCGTCCGTCCCGTCGTTGGCACCAGGTGTCGCGACCGGCGGTGGTGCGGCCGTGTACCCGGTCGCCTCGACGGCCGCGACGAGGTCGGCGACCTCGACGTCGGCGGCCGCCTGGACGTGGGCGATCTCCGTGGCGAAGTTGACCTCGGCGGTCACGCCAGGCAGGCGGTTGAGCTTCTTCTCCACGCGCGCCGCGCAGGAGGAGCAGGTCATGCCGCCGATCTTCAGGTCGACGGTGCGTGCCGGGTTGTCAGTGGTGGTCATGGCTAGCCTCCTGCCGCCCGGGCGAGGCGGATGTCTGGTGCGAAGCGACGGTAGCGACGACGTTCGGTCCGGCTCCGGGCTGCGAGCCCGCTGGGCCGTCCCCGGGTAGCCGCAGCCGCCGCAGCATGACGGCGTTGATGGCCACGATCGCGGACGAGCCCGACATCGTCAGTGCAGCGATCTCTGGGCGCAGCATGAGCCCGAACGCCGGTTCGAACACGCCGGCGGCGATCGGCAGGGCGATGGCGTTGTAGCCCACGGCCCAGCCCAGGTTCTGCCGCATCTTGCGCACGGTTCCCCGGCCGATGCGCAAGGCGACGGGGACGTCGAGCGGGTCCGATCGCATGAGGACGACATCGGCGGTCTCGATCGCGACGTCGGTGCCGGCGCCGATCGCGATGCCCAGGTCGGCTGCCGCGAGCGCCGGGGCGTCGTTCACGCCGTCGCCCACCATGGCGACCTTCCGTCCCTGCTGCTGGAGCCGACGGATGTGATCGGCCTTGCCGTCCGGAAGCACTCCCGCGATCACGGTGTCGATACCGAGCTCCGTGGCGATCCGTCGTGCGGTCGCCTCGTTGTCGCCGGTCAGCATGACCACCTCGACGCCGAGCTCGTGCAGGGCCGCCACCGCCGCGGGGGCCGTATCCCGCGGCGCGTCGGCCATCGCGAGCACACCGACCGCCGTGCTGCCCCGACCGACCAGAACCGCGGTGCGACCGGACGCCGCAAGCTCCTCGCGGCGCCGTGCCAGCGTCCCGGGCACCGTCATGCCGGCCTCTGCCAGGAGGGTGGCCGAGCCGACCGCCACCCGCTCGCCGTCAACGTCGGCCACAGCACCGCGCCCCGGCACGTTGCGGAAACCCGTCGCCGTGCCCTGCGGCGCGTCGTGCGACACGGCGTACCGCACCACGGCTGCAGCAAGCGGGTGCTCGGACTCCCGCTCCACGGCGGCCGCCCAGGTCAGCAACTGCGGCAGTTCCACGCCATCGGCGGGCACCACGTCGGTCACCTCGGGCTCGCCCCGGGTCAGGGTCCCCGTCTTGTCCATGACGACGGTGTCGATGCCCGCGGACGCCTCGAGCGCGGTAGCGGTCTTGATCAGGACTCCTCGCTTGGCGCCCATACCGGTGCCGACCATGACCGCTGTCGGTGTGGCGAGCCCGAGGGCGTCTGGGCAGGTGATGACGACCACGGTGATGGCGAACAGGAGCGCCTCGTTCGCGGGCCGGCCCAGCGCCAGCCACACCAGGAAGGTGCCCAGGCCACCGAGGAGAGCGACGAAGACGAGCCAGAAGGCGGCCCGGTCCGCGAGTCTCTGGCCCGGCGCCTTGGAGTTCTGGGCCTGCTGGACCAGGGCCACGATCTGCGCCAGTGCGGTGTCCTGACCCACCTTGGTGGCGCGGACACGCAGCGATCCGGTCGTGTTCACCGTCGCTCCGATGACGGCCGCCCCGGGTGTCTTGAGCACGGGGACGCTCTCGCCGGTGACGGTGGACTCGTCGACCTCGGACGTGCCGTCCTCCACGATGCCGTCGACCGGCACCTTCGCGCCCGGTCGGACCTGCAGCAGGTCCCCGACCTGGACGTCAGCCGTGTCGACCTCGACCCACTCGTCCCCGCGCTGCACCAGCGCCTTGGCCGGCGCGAGCTCGAGCAGGCTGCGGACGGCCTCGTTCGCGCCGCCGCGGGCGCGCATCTCGAACCAGTGCCCGAGCAGCACGAACGTGGTCAGCACGGCGGCGGCCTCGTAGAACACCTCGCCACCGCCGAACAGCGTGACCGCGAAGCTGTACAGCCAGCCCGCACCGATCGCGACCGCGACCAGCACCATCATGTCCAGCGTGCGGCGGCGCAGCGCGCGGGCCGCCCCGTCGAAGAAGATCCAGCCGGCCCAGAACACCACGGGCACGCTGAGCAGAAGGGTGAAGACGTCGTCCCTCAAGCCGAACGGTGCCGGGACCTCGAAGCCCAGCACCTCCCGGCCGATGGGCGACCACAGCAGGATCGGCACAGACAGTGCCGCGGCCACCAGGAACCGGCGGCGCATGTCGGCCACCATGTCGGCCATGGACATGGCGCCGTGGCCGCCGTGGCCCATCGCCTCATGGGGGCTCGCCGCCGGTGCGTGACCGGCGTGAGCGGCCTCGGAGCCAGCCGCGGTGGGAGTCTTGGCGCCACTCGCGGCGTGCCCGGCGTGCTGGCTGTGTCCGGCATGCCCCTCGTGCCGTGCCTCGACCGCCTCGGCCTGCTCGGCACGTTGGTCGCCCTTGCCGGGGTGCTCGTCCTGCGGCGTGGGCGACGCCGGCTCCTCCATGGGGCTGCACACGTGGTCGGGCACCGACCGCCCGGAGCAGTGGTATCCGCAGTCGCGCACCCAGGCGGCCAGCTCGTTTACAGACGTGAGGTCGGCGTCGTAGGTCACCAGGGCCGTCTGGTTGACGGCGTTCGCCGACACGTCGTGGACGCCGGGCCTGTCCCGCAGCGCGCGCTCGACCACGTCCTGGCTGGTCGCCCAGTGCAGACCGCCGACCTCCAGCACCACTGTCTGTGTGGCCATGACGCACTCCTTCACCTAGCCCGACGACTACCACCCCTAACGCGATACCCTATGGGGGTATGCCCGGGCGTGGTCGGATCGGTGATGAAGATCTGGTGAAGCAGACCGCCGCTGACGGGCGCCCCTGGTCTGCCGGGCTCTGATCCCGGGTCGGCAGATCCAGTGGTCGGGCGCGCTAAGACGCTGGCGGCGCCTTCACCAGGGGCGCCTTCCCCAGTGGGGTGCGCTCGATCGAGGGGACGAGGCGGACGTCCACCTGGAGCCCGGTCACGCCCAGCTCGGTCAGCGCGTCCAGGACGCGCGCTCGGGCGAGGTGGTCCTGTGTCGCCCGGCCGGCGAGGCGCACGACGAGGCCGGTGTCGGTCTGCTCGACCTGCCAGCCGTCCGGTGACAGGGACTCCAGCGCAGTGTGGAAGACGACCGGGTGCACGCGGACCCCGCCGGCGGCTCCCGGCAGCGTCAGCGTGTCCTCGGTGCGGCCCTCCACAGCGCCCAGCAGTGCGAAGGGCCGGCCGCACGGACAACTGCCGGGTTCGAGCCGGACGGCGTCGGTGAGCTCGTAGCGGATCAGCGGGAACGTCCGGGTGAACAGCGGCGTGACCAGCAGCCGAGTCCCGCTGGCGCCGACAGGGACCGCCTGGCAGTCGTCGTCCACCGCCTCGACAATGACGAGATCCTCGTAGAGGTGCCAACGGCCCTGCTCGCAGGTCGAGGCGATCCCGGCAGTCTCCGTGGCGGCGTACGTGTCCACCACCACGTCGCGCCCCCACGCCCGCTGCGCGGCCGCACGTCCGTCGGCCGGAAGCACCTCGGAGGCTGCGATGACCTTCGCCGGCGATAGGTGCAGGTCGCCTGCCAGCTGCGCGCCCGCCAGTGTCCCCAGCATCGACGCGTAGGACACGAGCAGCCGGGGCTGGAAGTCGTTCAAGGCGCTGACGAGGCTCTTCACGGGGGTCCTGGCGTCCAGGCGCAGGGTCGGTACCAGCCGTGAGTTGATGCTCGCACCGACCACGGCGGACTGGTGAGTGGGGTTCAGCGAGCTGACGATGGCGGTTCGGACGGGGTTGCGCAGGTCGACGCCGACCCCAGCCCAGTCGTTCACCCGAGCGTAGGAGGCGAGAACCTGGGCCCACTCGATTCGATTCCACGCGAGCACCGCCCGTCTGCCGGTGGTGCCACCGGTGGCAGCCACCCACCAACGCCCGCGCCACGGGCGCCCGGGATCGAGCATCGAGCGCTCGGCCTGGAGCAGGCGTCCTTCGGCGTCGGCAAGCCTCAGAGACTTGTCGGTGCATACGTCGTCCCAGTTCGCCATCAACTCGTCCTTGGTGAGCACCGGCAGCTCGCTGAGTGGCGCGTTCTCCAGACCGGCGCGAGTCCGTCGGTAGTACGGCGAGGCGGCGAGGGCGTGCGACCTAAGCCTGGCAAGTGCTCGCGCCTGGTGGTCGCGGAGGGTGCGCCGGTCCCACCTGTCGTGGCGCTCCAGCACTGCACGTGCGACCAGCGTTCGGGACAGCAGCCGTAGATCGGGCGCCATCGTGACCTGCCTCCTCGGTGCCGCCGGGCAGCGGGCGCCCGGGCACCGTGCTTCAGGAGGTGCTGGCAGCGCCTCGTGAACGGGCCATGGAACAACGATCAAGGAACGACGAAGGTCCCGGTGCGGGGCGGATCACGCCCTGGGCTGGGCGACCATCACGGTCAGCCCACAGGGCGCCCAGCGAAGCTGAAGCGCGCCTTGCTCCAGGAGTTCCACGCGTCCTGGACCTGCACGCCGTTCTCCGGACTGGCGGCCTCCACCAGCTTGCCACCGCCGATGTACATCGCCACGTGGCGGGCGCCGTTGAAGTAGAACAAAAGGTCTCCCGGCTGCAGCTCGCTGACGCTGATGCGCCGGACCTGCTGCGCCTGCGCCAGCGAGTACGGCGTCAGCGAGACGCCTGCGGCGGCCCAAGCAGCGGTGGTCAGCTTCGAGCAGTCCCAGCTGTTCGGCGGCTGCGCGTTGTAGCTGTACGGCTCCCCAACCTGCGCGAGGGCGTACCGGACCGCAATCGCTGCCCTGGACGAGCCCGGTGACTGACCGCCGCTGTTGCCTGTACCGCCGCTCGAGGAGGGGCGGTCGCGGGACGGTCGCTGGGCCACCGCGTCCCGCGCCTCACGAGCCGCGGCGGCGGCCGCGCTGCGCTGCTGCTCGGCGAGCGCCGCCAGCCGCTCCCTGTCCTCCTCCCGCAACTGAGCGACCACGCGCTCGGATCTGGCGAGTGCATCGTTGATCTGCTGCCGATGCGCCGCCATCTGCGCCGCCACCGCCTTCGCGGCCGCCTCCTGCTGCGCCAACCCGGCCTCAGCCTGGGCGAGTGCCAGGCGTCGGGATTGCACCCGTCGCAAGGCGGAGTTCTGGGATCGGGCGACCTGCTCGACGGCGCCGGCCTGCTCGAGGTACTCGGACGCGTCAGCGGCGAGCAGGAGCGCCAGGGCGGGGTCCACGCCCGATCCGCCCATATAGGCATCCGCGGCCATCTGATCCGTGACGTCGGTCAAGGTCGCGAGCTCTGCGCGCGCTGCATCGGTGCGCGCGCGTGCTCGCTGCACCATGCGCGTGACCTCGGCGAGCTTCACCTCGGCCTCGTTGAACTTCTCCGACGCGGTCTCGGCCTCGATCTCCAGCGCTTCGAGCTCGGCCTGTGCCTGGGCGAGGCTCTTGCTTGGCTCGGCAGATCCGGGCCCACTGACGGCCAGAGATGCGACCAGCGCCAGAACGACGGCACCGGTTGCACGGCGCAGCGTGCCAATGCTCACGAAGGAACCCTCCCTAAGGCCGCCTACCGGGTTAGCTGACGGGCTCGGGCTGGGAAAGCCCTACGCGGCGCTCCGGCCGCGATTCGCCCCGGAGGACCTGGGTCCCCGGCTCCGACGTGCGTCGGACTCGGCGGTGATGCGTAGCTGTCGCGTCACTTTACCGACCGTCGGGCGGCCAATCTGTCGCTGCGCCCTGGCCTGGCCGGACCTTCATCAAACCTTCATGACCACGCTCGGGCCACGGGGGGGCATGGACCTAGCCTGGCACGGGCATGAACCGGGCCGCCCGTCGCCATCAGCAACGACGGGCGGCCCGGCCTATAACCGGCGGTTTCGCCTCGGACAGACGTCCACGCCCGTCTGTTCCGTGACCGCTACCATCGCGGACGGCTCTCGACTGCTCGCGCTTCCCTTGTCACCCGGGGCAGGGCTGACCAAGTCCTCTTCGCCGCGCAGCACTGCCGTCCGCGACCTATGCGCTCGGCCCGGGATTGCTCACGTTGCGCCGGGGACAGCTGAGGTTCCGATGCGAGGCTATGCTGAGAACCGGGGCAGCGATGCGCTCGCGCATCGGGCTGTCGCTCTCAGGGACCCCGACACCCCTGACTACCTCGCTGCGCTCTTGGGCCAGCGGTGTCGCCCACGACGGGATGAGCGCTGAAGGCGAACAACTCCTTCGGCTCCGTCCGCGTTACCTGGAACTGACCTGGATGACAGAGCCTGTCATGCCTCCCTCTGCTGAAGCGTGCTCACCCGGAGCCAGAGGCAGGACCAACGTAAAGGCGGAGCCACGACCGCAACCGTCGCTGGCCGCGCTCAGTTCTCCCCCATGGTCTCTGGCAATCGCCAGCGCGATAGTGAGGCCGAGCCCGCTCCCTGCCCCGTCAAAGGCGCCACGGGCCGAGTCCGCACGGTAGAAGCGTTCGAAGATCTGCGACATCTGCTCTGGTGACATCCCGTCACCGTCGTCGGACACGGTTACCACTGCGCAGTCCCTTCGTCGGGCCGTGCTCACCGTGACGTGGCCGCCCGGGGCTGTATGCCGCAGCGCGTTGTCGAGCAGGTTCGCCAGCACCTGCTGGATTCGCTCTCCGTCGCAGAGGATTGGGAGCGGCGAGCCCGACTCGCCCACGTTTAGCACCAGACCCTTTGCGACGAACCTGGGTGCGGCCGCCGCCCCGGCCGAGCTCGCGAGTCGGCGCAGATCGTGCGGCGACAACTGGAGGTTGAGCGCGTGCTCCTGGGCAGCCGCCGCGGTTCGCACATCCGAGGCGAGCCGCCGTAGCCGGCTGAGCTCGTCACGCATCGCGTCGAAGGTCTCCGCGCCGGGTTGAATCAACCGATCCTCGAGGCCGTCGACATGCGCCTCCAGCGTCGCCAGCGGCGTCCTCAGCTCATGGGAGAGGTCGGCCAGCAACTGGTTGCGGACCGAGGCGGAGTGCGCGAGCCGCGCTGCCATGCGTTCAAGGGTCAGGTAGAGCGACTCGATCTCGACGGTGAAGTCCGTGTCGTCGACGCCGTCCATCCCGCCCGAGTCGATACGCGCCGCCGCGGCCGACAGCACCTCGAGCGGTCGCGCCACCCGGCGCGCGTTGACGACGGCGATGACTGAGGCAACGGCCACGGCCACCGCAAGGGCCGCCACTCCCGCCGCCAGAAACGCCGTCAGGAGCGCCTCCCGTGCGTGCTGTTGGACGGCAGGGTCCGTCTCGCCCGCCCGTTCGAGATGGGTGGTGAACAGCATGGGGGTGGCGACCGCCGCGAGCACAATGAAGGCAGCCAGACCGGCCGCCGCGACGATCAGATGGCCGGAGACCAGTTGCCGAAGCAGGCTCGTTCGTCGGCTCATGAAGCGTCCTCCAGTCCGTAGCCGATGCCGCGGACGGTGCGGATGAGTCCTGCTCCTGCCGGTGTGGCAGAGAGCTTGCGGCGCAGGTTAGCCACGTGCACATCGACCACATGCTCATCGCCGAACCAACCGGGACCCCACACCGCCCGGATCAGCTCCGATCGGGTCAACGCCGCGGCAGGCCGGGCGGCCAAAGCGTGCAGCAAGTCGAACTCGGTGCGGGTGAGATCCAGCGCTTGACCATTGACTTCCACCCTGCGCGCCTCCACATCGATCCAAAGCGGACCGATCGCGACGGCAGGCCAAACCGGCCCCGGCGTCTCAATGCGCGGTCGTCGAAGCATGGCCCGGACACGAGCGAGGATCTCCCGTGGCGAGCAGGGCTTCACTACATAGTCATCGGCTCCCAGCGCCAGGGCAGCCAGCTTGTCGCGCTCCGCCTCGCGCGCCGTGAGCATCACGATGTAGCAGTCGCTCGTCTGCCTGAGGGCGCGGCACACCTCGAAGCCGTCCGCTCCTGGGAGCATCACGTCGAGCACAACGACGTCGGGCCGGAATGTAGCGGCGTCCATAAGCGCTTGGGCCCCGTCGTGCACCAGCCGGACCGTGAAGCCGTCATGTTCCAGGTAGCGCCCCACGATCTGGGCGAGCCGAACCTCGTCCTCCACAACGAGGACCCGGGCGGCGGACACCAGACCTCCTCTGGACGGCGGGCGAAGGGATTGAGGAGACGCTACTGGAGCGGCGACCGGGGCGCCCAGCGCCGGAGCACGCCCCGCTCCATATGGATTGCATCAAGAACCCCGGTGACTCTGCTCGGCGACCCGGCGCGCCCCGCTACCCGGCCACAGCCGATATGGCGTGAGCCCGAACCATTTCCGGTGGCGGAAGCGGTCGAAACACAGACGTGGAGCGGCCGTGAGGGCGAGTTGCCAGACGCAGAAGCGCCGGGTGATCCTCCCGTTCATGAGCAGGCCTGCAGCCCGTGTCGCGATCGCCTCCGCCGTCGTCGGCGCCGGGCTCGTCGCGATCCTGCTGCTGCTCCTACGCTCCCAGGCCGCGCCCGTGGCGAGCGCTCCCGCAGCGCCTCCGGTGGCGTCCGCATCCGCGGGCGGGGCTCTGGTCGTGCGCGACGACAGCCACATCCTGGGCGATCCTGCCGACGGCTCAGTCGTGGTGGTGGAGTTCCTCGACTTCGAGTGCGAGGCCTGCGGCGCGTGGTACCCCGTGATCGAGAGGCTCCGCAAGCAGTACGACGGCCAGGTCAGGTTCGTGCACCGATACTTCCCGCTGCCTGGCCACGTCAACGCGATGGACGCCGCGCTCGCGGCGGAGGCAGCCGCGCAGCAGGGCGCATACGAGGCGATGTACCAGAAGCTGTTCGAGACCCAGCGCGAATGGGGGGAGAGCCAGGAATCGAAGGCGGCGCTGTTCCGATCCTTCGCCGAGCAGCTCGGCCTGGGCATGGCCGACTACGACGCGGCCGTCGCCTCGGAGGAGACGTTCGCCCGGGTGGAGCAGGATGTCGCCGACGGGGCGGCCCTGGGGGTCCAGGGGACGCCCACCTTCTTCCTCAACGGTCAACGCATCCAACCGGTGGGACCGGAGGACTTCGCGTCGTCCATCGACGCGCAGTTGGCGGCAGCCGGCTGATGCTCCAGGACCAGCAGCAGGCGTCATCCGCACGCCGGGACACGGCGCTCCAGGCTCCTGGCCGCCTCGCCTGCGTGATCCTCGTCGTCTCCGGCCTCGCCGGTCTGGCAGCGGCGCTGTGGCTCTCGGTCGAGAAGTACCGCATCCTCCGCAACCCGGGATACCTGCCGTCCTGCTCGATATCGGAGGTCGTCGACTGCGGGACGGTGGTGCAGTCCTGGCAGTCCACCGCGTTCGGCTTCCCGAACGCCCTCATAGGCGTCGCGGCCTACCCCGTCGTCGTGACAGTCGCCGTGCTCGCCTTGGCGGGCGCCTCGCCACGCCGCTGGATCTGGGCCGGGCAGTTGGCCGGCGCGCTCGCTGGCACCGTGTTCGTGCACTGGCTTGCCTGGCAGACGGCGTACGACCTGCGTGCGGTCTGCCTGTACTGCATGGTCGTGTGGGCATCCACCTTGACCATCCTGGGCTGCTCCCTGTCGATCCTCGTGCGAGGCGCAGGACTGCCCGCAGCCGTCGGCGGTCGGCGCGCGCAGCTGGCCGGCTGGGTTCCGGTGGGAGTTCTCGTGTGGGGGGTCCTCCTCGCGGTCGTCGTCGCCTTCGGGCTGATCAGCGCATGATCCTCTCCCTGATCATCACCGTCAGCGTGCTGGGCGCAGTGGTCGCGTTTCTCCGCTGGGCGCTGACCGAGGGCGGCGGAGGCGACGACGCCTGGACGGTGCACGGGGAGCTCGTCCCAGTCAGTTCGGTCCCCGCTCCCCCACGCCCAGCAACCGCCACGCCGAGCAGCGACGGGCTGGAGCTGATCGACAGCGCGCAACCCGATGCGCCAACCCGATACGCGTGGTCCGTCGTAACGGCGCGGGCGACCCCGCGCGGCGTCGTGCTCACGGGGCCGTACGGCGTCCTGTCGATCCCCGCCACAGCGCTCGAACCCGCGGACGTGGTCCTCGCCCGTCTCGCCGCGATGTCCGGCCAGGCGCCGACAGCGCCCGCCGCCTGAAATGGGCATGCCCGCTCCGGCGCGTGGCCGCGTACAGCGCGCCCTCGTCGCGGCGGCCTTGGCGTGCCTGGTGCTGTTCGTGACGTACGCCGCCGCCGGTTGGACCGGCGCAGGCGGTGACGACATCCCCGGCCTCCCGGCTGCTGGCGATCTGGTGAGGCACGCCGGGCCGACGTTGCGCGGTCTCGCTCTAGGTGCGGCCACGGCGGCGACAGCCCTTCTCCTGCTTCTGGTGGTCCTGCGCCCGCATACCCGGGACGGGAGGCTGGAGGCTCCCGCACGACGGCTCATGCGCGGCGCCGGCGCGGCGTTCACCGGGTGGGCGGTCGTGGCCGCGCTTCAGTCACTGGTGGCGGCATCGGACCTGCTCGCTCTGCCGCCCCCCGCACTTGCGTCTTCGGCGCTGTACGACGACGCCCTTTTCGCCAGCGCTGCCGTTCGGGGCCCACTCATCGTGGGTGTGCTCGCCTTGGTGGCTGCGTGGATCTGCTTGTCCGCCTCACGCCTGCCCGCCGCCGGAGCCGCCCTCGCCCTGGCGCTCCTGGCCGGGGTGCAGCCGGCGCTGAGCGGCCACGCCAGCGGCGCGTCCCAGCACGCTCTCCTGCTGCCCACCACGACGGTGCACGCCGCATCTGCCCTGATCTGGACGGGCATGACCGCCGCTGTATGGCTCGCGGTGGGCTCCGCACATGCCCCGAGCGCTGCATCGTGGCTGGCCCAGCGGCGGGTGAGCACCGCGGCTGCAGCCCTGGTCGTGGTGTCCGGCGTGGGCAACGGAGCCGCGCAACTGTCCTCCCCCGACGACCTTATCTCGACTCGTTACGGGCAGATGATCCTCGTCAAGGCGGCCATGATGGCGCTCGCGCTGGTCCTCGGCCTCACCCTGGCAGCGCGGCTGGCGCGAGCAGGCGGGACTGGCCGAGGCCCGCTGGTGCTGCGAGCGGGCGCGGAGACCGCCGCCCTGATCGCCACCATGGGCGTCGGCGCCGTCCTGGCCCTCTCGGCACCGCCCCGCCGCCCGGTCCCCCTCCCCACGGCGGGCGAGCGCGCAGCAGGGTTCGCCTTCCCTCCGGCCCCCTCGTGGCACGAGGTCGTCGTCGAACTGCGGCCCGATGCGCTGTTCCTGGCCGTGTGCCTGCTGCTGGCGTCCCTTTACGCGTCGGGCCTGATACGGCTTCACCGGAGAGGGGACCGCTGGCCACCCGGAAGGTCGATCTCCTGGTTCGGTGGTGTCGCGATGCTGGCTTGGCTCACCAACTTCGGCATCTCGCAGTATGCGAACGTCGCCGCCGGGTTCCACATGATCCAGCACATGGTCCTCACGATGCTCGTCCCGATCCTGCTCGTCCTGGGAGCCCCCGCGACCCTTGCTCTGCGCGCCCTGAGCCCCTCCACTACCCCACGCTGGGGTGCCAGGGAATGGGTCGTGAGTTTCCTGGCCTCACGGCCCCTGCAGGTGCTCACCAATCCGGCAGTCGTGCTCGTCCTCTACTTCGCCGGACTCTACGGCCTGTACCTCACCAGTGCCTTCGCGACCTTGATGAGCAGCCACGCCGGTCACGTGTTCATGCAAGCGCACTTCGTGGTGTCGGGATTCCTCTTCTACTGGATCCTGATAGGCGTCGACCCCCGCCCCCGTCCGCTGCCCTACCTGTACCGCTTCATGATCATGGTGATCGCATCTGCGCTGCACGGCTTCTTCGCCGTCGTGATCATGATGAGTGGGGCGCCCTTGGCCCCCGAATGGTTCGGCCTGGTGCGGCCACCGTGGATCGACGACCTGCTGACTGACACCGTCAACGGCGGTCAGGCCGCATGGGCGATGGGCGAGTTCCCACTCGCGGTCGTGGCGATCACGCTCGCGGTTCAATGGGCCCGCCAAGAAGACCGCGCCGCGAGGCGCGCGGACCGTCGGGCCCTCCAGACGGGGGACGTCGACCGGCGTCTATACAACGCTTACTTGTCGGACCTGTCCACCGGCCGCCGCCGGGGGCCTGGCCGCCCGGCGGCCGGCGCGAAACACGAAGGTCCCGTCAAAGAGGGTCCTGAGACGCCGATGACACCGTGACGAGGCCTCACCGCACGCCACGCTGCTGCAGCCGCGGCAAGCGCGGTCAGGCCCCGAATCGCCGAACCCCGCCGGTCGGAGCCCGACACCCCCCTGAGGGCGGGGACGGGGAACCCACTTCCGGCGCGAACGCGCCTCGGGGTGACGCTCGATCCGCATCGAGCCGGCCAGAACTCTGCGGCCGAACCCGACAGCTAACCCCGCAGGCATGGGCGGAGCCAGCGAAGAATCACGTGCCTTCGCGCGCCCGGCGCACAACTCCGATGGCCACGGTCGTAGTCGGCGCCGCCGCGTGGACGGCCTCAGCCCTCACCCCAGCCGCGTCGGCCTCGACACCGCCGTGGCGGGCCGCGCTGACCACCTCCCCGATGCCGGTGCTCGAGCGTGGCGACCGAGGCTGGGCCGTGAAGGCTCTACTGCGCCGACTCGGCGCGTCGCCGACCGGCTTCTTCGACCGGCGCCTACCACCCGTGACGTTTCGGCGACGTGGTCGCCTTCCAGAATCGCCAGGGTCTGCGCGCCAAGGCGTAGGTCGGCCCGTTCACGTGGGCCGAACTGCTCAGACACCCCGTTGCCGAGCCGCAGCACGGGGCTGTCGCGCACGCGGTGCGTGTCGCTCGAGCCTGCCCCGCCCCAACTGGCGTGGTAGGAGGGGGTTGGGGCCGGGCCCCGCCCCGGCGGTCGCTCTCATCAGGGCGTCGACATGATGGGGCGACGCGGCAGCGCCATCCTCGCCGTCGAGGACGCAACCGTGATCCGTGCAGGCCGGTCGGCGAATCTCGCGGTTCGCATCCTGCTCCAGGGAGGCAGCGGTTCGAAGTTCTACAACCGGCACATGGACAAGGACCTCGTGCTTGCGGGGCAACGAGTCAGCAAGGGCCAGGTTGTCGGGCGCATGGGCGGCTCGGGGAGCTCCCGGGCAATCCACCTCCACTTCGAGTAGTGGCAGTCCCGCGGGGACTCCGACGCGGTGGATGCCGGCCCGCTCATCCGCCGGTTCTGCTCATGCGCGGAACGTCGCAGCGGCGCAGACCCCAGGCGGCCCTGCCCGTGGACGACATCACCGGTGGCCAGGTGTGCTGCCTGCCGTGGTCCTACTAGCGCTCGTTGGCTGCACGACGGCCGACACCCGGCAAGGCGCCGAAGCGGGTGATGTACGCACGACCATCGTCGACCCGGCTGACCGCTCGTCCCCTGTCAGCGCTCAGGGTGACCACGCTGACAAGGGACAACCTCTCGCTTCAGGACCTGGGTGGGATGGTGGTGGTCGTGAACTTGTGGGCTTCCCTGGTGCGCATGGTGTCGCGCCGAGGCGCCGCTGCTCGAACAGGCCGCCCGCGAGACCAGCAGCCGCGTGTCTTCCTGGGGATCGTGTCCCGCGGCAGCGACCCGTCTCCAACGCCGCGTCGTTGGCGCGCCGAATAGACCTGTCCTACCCGTAGCTGTACGACGGCGACAACAGCGTCGTCCCCGCGTTCGGCTCGTCACTCCCGATGTCGGCGATCCCCGCGACCATCGTGCTCGACAGACAGGGGCGCATCGCAACCGAGCGCTCGGCGAAGTCATCGCTCACGGCTTCTCGGCATCATCGAGACAGTCCTGCGGGCGTGGCAGCCACGCCAATTCACGCAGTCACCCGGAAGCCCGCTCACGCCGGCCTCGGAGCACCGGCGGCCGTCAGAAGCTAGAAGGTGGTTCAAGGACGTCTGTCAGGCCGCCGCCACGGCGGTGATCGGTGCCCTGTGGCCGAGGGAGCCGCGGGCGCCGGTCCGTGTGGTGGTCGAGCCAGTGCGGCAGGGCTGCTCGCCGGTGGTCGCTGCTGCCGCACAACCTGCGAGAGCCCACGTTGGACCCTTCCCCCTCGGCTGCCGACCGGATGGAACCGCTCGGGAAACGCTCTGCCCAGCAGTCGCTGCGATTCGCCCCGGGGGATGTGGGCCCCCGCTTTCAACGTGGTCGAACTCGGCGGAGATGCATCTGGTGAAGTCTTGACCGAATCGCCCAGCCGCGGCTGGGACCCGGCTCCCGCCACGGCCGGCACAGACCTTGACGAAACCTTCATGGCCGGGAGCCGTCAGGCCCCTCCCACCGGGCCTAACCTGCTGCAGCCATGATTCCCGCCACGTCGGTACTTCCACGGCCTATGACTCGCAAGACAGACGCGCCGCTCCCGTTCGAACGGGAGGCGACATGTCCGTGACCAGTGCCATCGCCGACGGCTCGCTGCTGCTCGCCCTCCCCCTGGCGCTGCTAGCGGGCCTGGTGTCGTTCTTCTCGCCGTGCTGCCTTCCTCTCGTGCCCGGGTATCTCTCGTACGTCACCGGCCTCACCGGGGCGGAGCTCGCCGGTCGGACCGATAGCGCCGGGCAACCGGTCCGAGACGCTCAGCGCGAGGACCTGCCCGGCGAAGTACTGACGGAGCAGCCCCGATTTGTCCGCACCCGGGTTTTGGCTGGCTCACTCCTGTTCGTGGCGGGCTTCTCCGCCGTGTTCGTGTCCTACGGCCTTCTCTTCGGCGCCTTGGGGGAACTGCTCTTTCGTTACCAAGGCCTGCTCTCCAGAGTGCTCGGCGCCGTCGTGATCCTGATGGGCCTGTCCTTCCTCGGCGTGGTGCCGGGCCTTCAGCGGCAGTGGCGCTCCCGTCGCACGCCTGAGGTGGGCCTGTGGGGAGCCCCGGTGCTCGGCGTTGTGTTCGGGCTGGGCTGGACGCCGTGCATCGGCCCGACCCTCGCTGCGGTGCAGACCCTGGCGTTCACCGAGGCGAGCGCAGCCCGGGGAGCGCTGCTGTCCGCGACCTACTCCATCGGCCTGGGCGTCCCCTTCGTCGTGCTGGGACTGCTCTACCGCCGCACGCTGGGTACCGTCGGATGGCTGCGGCTCCACAACCAGGTGGTCATGAGAGCCGGTGGAGCGATGCTCGTGATGATCGGGCTGCTGCTGATCACGGGGACCTGGGACACCCTGACCATCTCGCTGCGCTCCTGGGCCAGCGGTTTCGCGGTGTGGCTGTGACAACCGAACGTCGCATCCCGGTTCACGTCGGCGCCCTCGGCATGTCGACAGCGCCACCAGAGCCGACACCTTCCCGGGACCGCCATGCCCTCGCCATGTGGGCCCGGTGGGCGTGGCGGACCCTGACCAGCATGCGCACGGCGCTGCTGCTGCTGTTCATGCTCGCTCTGGCTTCAGTTCCCGGGTCGATCTTCCCCCAGCGCCAGACCAACGCAGCCGCGGTGAACATGTATCTGGCCGACGACCCGGCCAAGGCGCGGATCCTGGACCGCCTGGGGATGTTCGACGTGTTCGGCTCGCCGTGGTTCGCAGCGATCTACCTCCTTCTGTTCATCTCCTTGGCGGGCTGCGTGCTGCCCCGGACACGGCAGCACTGGCGCGCCATCCGCTCCCGGCCTCCCGCCGCGCCCAAGCACCTGGACAGGCTCCCAGACCATCGCGAGCTGGTATCCCCGTCACCGCCGGAGCAGGCGCTTGCCGCGGGCGCTGAGCACCTACGCGCCGCGCGATGGCGGGTGATCACGACATCGGGCACGCTCTCCGCTGAGACCGGGTACAGCCGCGAGATCGGCAACCTAGTGTTCCATCTCGCTCTCCTTGTGCTTCTCGCCGCGGTCGCGCTCGGGTCGCTGGGCGGCTTTCGGGGCAACGTGGTGATCAGGGAAGGCACCGCCTTCGCCGCGAGCTCTGCCCAGTTCGACTCGATCAGCCCCGGGCGGCTCTTCTCCACGACGGAGCTCCCGCCCTTCAGCTTCACGCTCGACCGGTTCACCGCCGATTTTCAGCGCGGCGGCCAGCAGGCCGGTGCACCTCGAGCTTTCCGCGCGGACGTCTCGTTGATCGCCAGCCCGGGACAGTCACCTCAGCAGCGGACGATCGAGGTGAACGAGCCCCTCGAGGTCGACGGCGTCAAGGTGTTCCTGGTCGGGCACGGGTACGCACCCACCGTCACGATCCGGGACGGCGCCGGCGACGTCGTCTTCCACGACTCCGTGGTGTGCCTGCCCCAGGACGCAGGGTTCACCTCCACCTGCGTCGTCAAGGCGCCCGACGCCTTCCCGCAACTCGGGCTCACCGGCTTCTTCCTACCCACCGCGACCGTCGACCCGTCTCGTGGTCCCTACTCGCGATTCCCCGCCCCCGACGACCCGGCCCTGTTCCTGGCCGCATGGGAAGGCGACCTCGGGCTCGACACCGGTCGGCCACAGTCGGTCTACAAGCTCGACACCGCCGCCATGCGCCGCGTGGGGATCAAAGCGCTGCTGCCGGGCCAGCGCTGGACGCTCCCGGACGGATCTGTCATCAGCTTCGACGGGTACGTTCGCTTCGCGGCGTTCGCCGTCGCCCGCGATCCGGGCAAGGAGCTGGCCCTCGCCGCCGTCCTCGTGGCGATGGCGGGCCTCGGGCTCTCACTGTCGGTCCGCCGGCGCCGGCTCTGGATGCGCGCCTCACCCGCAACGGGGGGCGGGTCGCGGATCGTCCTCGCCGGGATCGCGCGCAGCGAGCACGCCTCGGCCGCCTCCGACCTCGACCGACTCGCGGCGGCCCTGCACTCGTCCCGACCTTCCCCCACTCCGGCTGCGCCCCCGCTCCACGGAAAGGCTGCCCCGTGACCGACACCGCCCTGGCCTCCCTGAGCAACGGCCTTGTGTACGCCGCGATGCTCACCTACGCGATCGCCATGGTCGTGTTCGCAGCATCGCTCGCGGCCCGGGCCCCGGGCCGCCGCCCCCTGGCGGAGCCCGCCCTGGGCACGTCCCGCCGACAGGGCGGGGTGGGCGTCGCCGTTCGCGACGCCCCGGTTCCGGCGCGGTCCCCAGTGGTTCAA
Organism: Actinomycetota bacterium; assembly: GCA_020161245.1. GTDB lineage: Bacteria > Actinomycetota > Actinomycetes > S36-B12 > CAIYMF01 > Longivirga. The sequence goes on from JAIUOK010000017.1 coordinate 74,497, forward strand.
CCCGCCCCCGGCCGGCGCGGCGGCAACATCGCGATGTCGCTCACCTGGCTGGCTACGCTCCTGGTGGGGGCCGGGCTGGTCGCACGAGGCCTGTCGGTGGGCCGGGTGCCGTGGGGGAACATGTACGAGTTCTCCGTCGCATCCGCGTTCGCAATCTCGGCCGCGTTCCTCGTCCTCTCCCTTCGGCGCGACCTGCGCTGGCTGGGCCTGCTCGTGGTCGTGCCGGTCCTGCTCACCCTCGGGCTGGCTGTCACGGTGCTCTACACCGAAGCCGGCCAGCTGGTCCCTGCCCTCAATTCTTACTGGCTGATCATCCACGTCGCCGCAGCCATCATCTGCGCGGGGGCCTTCTGCGTCGGGACCGCCTTGACGGTCGCCTATCTCGTCGCCGACACCAGCGAGCGCCGAGTCTCACGCGGCTCAAGGTTCTGGGGGTCGGGATTGGCCCGCCGGCTGCCCCCGGCGCAGCGGCTCGATGCCATGGCATACCGCATCCACACCTTCGCCTTCCCGCTGTGGACCTTCGCCGTCGTGGCCGGGGCGATCTGGGCGGAGAACGCCTGGGGCCGCTATTGGGGCTGGGATCCCAAGGAGACGTGGGCGTTCATCACCTGGGTCGGATACGCGGCCTACCTGCACGCCCGCGCGACGGCAGGCTGGAAGGGTCGAAAGGCGGCTGTGATCGCGCTGGTGGCGTTCGCCGCGTTCATCATCAACTACTTCGGGGTCAACATCTTCCTCACCGGGCTGCACTCCTACGGAGGGCTGCCGAGCTGACCGTGCCGTCGACGGATCAGGCGTGCCCAGCCCACCGCATTGCTGGCCACCGGGTCCGTTTAGGGCTGTTGGCCCAGCGAGCGAGGAACGCCTCCAGCCGGGAATCGTCCGGCCGGGCGAGGGAAACCTGGGCGGCCCGAGCCGAGGCCACCACCTGCGCCTCGTAGAGCGCCGGGCGCGCCGGCCCCGACAACGGCGCGGCCATCAAGGTGCTGCGCCCGGGGCGGCGCGGGCATCAGCAGCAAAACACCCACGGTAGCCCGCGTACGGCGACATTGAAGTGACCCCAGTCAGGCGGACGCCTTGCCTGCGCCGGGTTCCGCAGAGTCGAGATCCTTGGTTCTCATGCCACGGTGATCGATTGACTTCGTTCGAACTCTATTGGGAGAGCATTCCGAGACGGCTGTGTCGCCGGCGCCGGTTGTCCCAGATCTCGAGGTCGTCGAAGGTCGCGTTCGCCAGTTCGACTCGTGTCTTCCACCGCTTGGTGACCCGTAGCTCGACCTGCATCCGCGACCAGAACGACTCGATCATGGAGTTGTCGTACCAGTCGCCGACGCTGCCCATCGACGCCACCGGCCCGGACTCCTTGGCGCGCGTGGTGAAGGTCCAGGAACCGAAGACCGTGCCTTGGTCAGAGTGGATCTCTGTGCCTGACGGTGATCGGCGGGCATCGATTGCCGTCCCGAGCGCGTTGGTCACCAGCGCCGCATTGGGTGAGGAGTCGATCGCCCAGCCGACGACTCGGCGGGAGTAGATGTCGAGCACGACAGCGCAGTCGAACTTGCCTTCCCGCGTCGGATGTTCCGTCACGTCCGTGACCCAACTGATTGGGACCCGAACGGCTGAACTGCCGATCGACATGCTCGGCGGCGATTGAGTCAGGCTTGATCCGCTTCCACTTCGGCCCTCCGGTCGCGCCGGCGATGCCGGCGCGCCTCATCAGCCTGTCCACCGAACCGTGGCTCACCGCGATCCCGTGGCCGAGCCGCAACTCGGCGTGGACCCTGCGGAGCCGTAGGTGGGGCACCCCGATCGACGCGGTCCTGGCGTCGCGATGTGTAGATCGACTGCGCGCTGATCTCCAGGTCATGCGCGACATCGGCAACGCTGCGGCCCGCCTCGACCAGGTCGAGCACCTTGCGCCGAAACTCCGGCAGGTAACCCCCCGTTTCCCACTCCTGCCTCCCGATGTCAGACACCAGAAACCAGGAATCTAGACGCTGCAGAACCAGCGGCACACCATCGGCTCCCACACCCCCGCCGAAGTTCTCACGGCGAGCCTGAACGGGACCGAACCACAAGTCGGTGGCGACCGTGCCTTGAATCCACCACCCCCGTCGGGCCCTTGTGATGGCGGCTGGCTCGCAGGGCGCATGTCAACTCCTTGCACGCCAGCCCGTACGTCGACTAGGACCGTGCCTCCTGCGGCTCGCGGGACGGTGCCGGGTCGGCCGCGCTCCCGTCGCGGGCCGCAGCGCGGACAGCAGGATCGCCACCGCCCCGCCCGCAGCGAGGACGCCGCCGATCGCCGC
>JAIUOK010000018.1 GCA_020161245.1 Actinomycetota bacterium
GGCACCGTCACCAGCCAGCAGTACGGCGGCCAGGTCGGCAACATCCTCGGCCTGCCCGTGTTCGTCTCCGGCAACGTGCCCAACAACCTGGGCGCGGGCACCAACGAGACGCGCATCATCGTCGCCGACTTCCGGGACGCCTTCCTCATGGAGGAGACCGACGCCGGCCCCGCGCAGATCCGGTTCGACGCCCCGCTGTCGTCCACCCTCGGCGTGCGCCTGCTCGCCTACGGCTACTCCGCCTTCGCGTCCGGCCGCCAGCCGTCCGCCATCTCCGTCGTCTCCGGCACGGGCCTGATCGTCCCGGCGCTGTAGCGGCCCACTGACCGCGGCGTTCCGGGCCCCCCCCTTCCCCGGACGCCGGCCCTCGCACCGGGCGCGGAGTTGTGACCCGCAGGAGGTGCCAGGGGGATCGACGGGAGTGGACTCCCCGGGGATCCCCACCGCCAGGCCCGCGCGCGTGCCCTGCTCCTCAGCCGCTCCGCGCGCGGGTCTGGCACACAGACCAGCACCGCCCCCGTGTGTACGAGGCACGCGGGGGCGGTGCTGCTGCGCGGACGGGGCCCCACGGCAAGACCGTCCGGAGATTGCTCGGCCGAAATCCCTCGACGCGGCGCTTCCCCCTGGCAGCATCGGCCGGGTGGGGAGTTCCTGGGAAGACCGATTCGAGCAGCATCCAATCTGGACTTTGCAGGCGGAGATCGACTCGATCATCGCCGCTTTGCCGGTGCCGGACGAGACGGAAGGCAAGGCCGCGATCAGGCGCCTCATCCTGCTGTCGTCAACGATCAATGCACATCGTGATTCCGATGGCGTGCTCTTCACCTCGGCGATGATTGACAACGTCTACAGCCCGCTGCAGACGTACGTAATGCCGGAGCTTCGACAGTTCGCGGCTGACCCGGGCGTGAACGGCGCGTCACTCAACAGCGCGGCAACGTCCATAGATCTTGTACTCGAGCCGCTTGCGCTATGGCCTGACCCGGCCGCCGAGGGCGGCGCGGCTCTGGCGGCCGCGGAGGCCGTCCGCCGCTACGACGAGTCCGTTGCCGTCGCAGTCGAATCCCTGAGGGAGCGCGTTACGCAGGCGGAGGCCGAGGTTGCGACTCTCAAGGCCAGCACCGATGCCCAGTCCAAGAGCGTCGAAGACCTCACCAAGCAACTGACCGACGGCGCTGCGGAGGAGATCAGGGCGGCCGCAGACAGGCTGGTGCAGGACAACGCCGACATTACTGAGCCGACGCGCGAGGACATGCGGGCGACGCTGCGACAGGCGCGAGAGGACGCCAAGCTGATCGACATTCTCAAGATCAGCTCGCAGAAGACCTCCTCGGCCTTCTCCCGCTGGGCGATCGCGGAGGACTACGGTCGAAATGCGCGCAACAAGGCCGTTAGCGGCTGGGTGTGGGATGTTCTCGGGTTTCTCGTCGGTGGCGTTGCACTGGCGATCCTTCTGTGGCATTTCTTCCAGCCGAGCGCCAGCAGCAACGACTCGGTACCGGTGGGGATTACGCGCCTGGCGATCTCAGTGGCGGCTGTCGGTCTCGCGACACTCTGCTTCCGCCGAGGCCGCGACAATCACCAGGAGAGCCGCATCTCCAAGCGAGCCGAGATCCGATTGAAGACGGCGGAGACGTTCCTGGCCAACCAGGACCCCGAGGTTCAGGCGGCTGTACTCGAGGGCATGGCTGAGCGCATCTACTTGCGCGGGCAGTTGGACCCCGACGCTGATGAGCCGGAGGAAAACCTGAGGACCCTGATCGCCCGGGTGACGGCCCGCAGGGACAAGTCGGCACCTGCCGCTTCCACCGAGTAGACCATGCTCCGGGTGGGTGACCCTTGCTCAGGTCAAGCGACGTCGCCCGCCGACCACGCCCGCGGGCGCTACGGAAACCGACGGGCGCCGACCACACCAGGACGACCCCCGACGGCCCGAGCACAATGACAGAGGCGCCCGTCCCCGCTAACTCCGGGGACGGGCGCCTCTGTCGTGCGCTGGCTCAGGCGATGGCGGCCGTCCGCGCCCGCTCGGCCTCGACCAGCGCGTCGAGCAGCCGCAGGTAGCCCTCTCGCTGCCAGATGATCCAGTGGTCGATGCGGGCCTCGTGCCAGTCGCGTTCCGGCACCCGGGGGGCGACGAACCGGGTCAGCCCACCCCGTGCGCTCTTCGACGGGGACCCTTCGCCGAACGGCTCGCCGGGGATCGCGCGGCGGAGCCGGCACCACCCCAGGGAGGCCGTGAGGACGCCGGACTCCGGGTCGGGCTCCACGACGACCTCGCCGCGCTCGAGCTTCATCGCGTCGTAGCGGTACACCGCCGTCACCAGCTGGTCAGCGAGCCGGTAGGCGTCCTCCGGGCTCACGGTCGCGACCACGCGCCCCGCCGTGGTGTGCGTGGTCCAGATCTCGACGTTCCACGCCGTGGTGACGACCTGCACCTCGTTCCAGCCCTCGACCTCGTTGTCGACGTGCATCCACACGTTGGTCTCCTCGGACATGTCAGACGGTTCCCTTCACTCCCCGGACTACCTGCCCGGATTCGCTTGGGGGATCTGCGCTTGCAGTGCGGGACTGCACAGCGCTCCCGCCTCCGACACCCCGAAGATGGCAGGCGAGCCCAAGCGCGTGCAGCCCAGCCGCGACCGCGACCGCAAGCAGGACGCCGACGGCTCCTGAGCGGCGCCGCCGGTCCCGCCTCGAGGAGGGGACAGCGTTCGCCGTCACCCAGGCGGGGCGGTGAGGGATGCTCACCCGCGTGGCACAACCGGGTGGTTCCCGGAGGTGCGTCCGCGGGGGACCCGCCGCGTGCGTACCGTGCCTGATCGCCGGGACCCGGCGGAGGAGGAACCCATGGGAGCACGCGTCCGAACGCCGCAGCTGCTTGTGACTGGAGGCGCCGCTGCCGCAGCGCTCGCCCTCGTCATCGGCGCCGCACCCTCGTCAGCAGCACCCACCACCCCGGCGGCAGCAGCCGCCCGGACGGCGGCCGGAGTGGTCTGGGGCTCGTGCGAGCCCGGCACCACCGACGAGGTGCTCGAGGCCAACTACGGCATGAAGTGCGGCACGCTCGAGGTGCCGCTTGACCACACCAAGCCCGGCGGCTCGAAGATCTCGATCGCGGTCTCGCGCATCGAGCACACGGACACGGCCAACTACCAGGGCGTCATCGTCCTCAACCCCGGCGGCCCCGGCGGCAGCGGCACGGTCATGCCGATCATCAGCCTCTTCGTCGACCCCGCGGTCGCCGCGCAGTACGACTGGGTCGGCTTCGACCCGCGCGGCGTCGGCAACAGCAGCCCTGCGCTGTCGTGCGACAACGACTACGCCGTGCCGGTGCGCCCGCCGTACGACCCGACCCGCGCGTGGATCGAGAAGGCCTGGCTCAAGCGCGTCACCGGCTACGCCAAGGACTGCGGCGCCGCTGCCAGCCCCGAGTTCCTCAAGCACCTCCGCACGATCGACACCGCGGACGACATGGAGTCGATCCGTGAGGCCTTCGGCGTCGACAAGCTCAACTACTACGGCTACTCCTACGGCACGTACCTCGGCCAGGTGTACGCCTCCCGCTACCCCGAGCGCGTGCGCCGGATGATCCTCGACAGCAACGTCGATCCGCGCTACGTGTGGGAGCAGGGCAACCTCGACCAGAACGTCGCCTTCGAGACGACGATGAGCAAGTTCTGGGCCTGGGTCGCCAAGTACGACAGCGTCTACCACCTCGGCCGCACGCCGGCGAAGGTGGAGCACCGCTACTACCGCACCCAGCGCGAGCTCAAGGGCTCGCCGGCCGGCGGCCAGATCGGGCCGGCCGAGTTCAACGACGTCATCCTCAACGCCGGGTACGCCGAGTTCCTCTGGACCGACGTCGCGGCAGCCTGGTCGGCGTGGGTCAACGGGAAGGACCCGGCGGGCCTCATCGACTTCTACGGCGACGGCGTGGGCGACAACAGCTACGCGATGTACCTCGGCGTCCAGTGCGTCGACGCGAAGTGGTCCCGCAGCTGGAAGACCTGGATGCAGGAGAACACCCGTACCGCCCGCAAGGCCCCGTTCGTCACCTGGGGCAACATGTGGTTCAACGCCCCCTGCGCGTTCTGGCCGGTGAAGGCGAGCACTCCGCAGAAGGTCGGCGACAAGGCCAAGAAGCTGCCGGCGTTCCTGCTGCTCGGCGAGCAGTTCGACGGACCGACGCCCATCTCGGGCAGCTTCGAGGTGCGCAAGCGGTTCCCGTCCGCGGTGCTCATCGAGACCCTGGGCGGAGCCAGCCACGCGCTGTCGCCGTCGGGCAACCCGTGCACCGACGACCGCATCAACGCCTACCTCGCCGACGGCACCGTGCCGGCGCGCAAGCCGGGCAACAAGCGGGCGGACGTGTACTGCCAGGCGCTGCCGCAGCCGGTCCCGCCCACCCCGGGCCCGACCGCGACGGCGACGGCGTTCAAGGCGGCCAGCAGCCGTGCGGCGCTGGCCGACCGGCTCAAGGCGGACTTCCGCCGTCAGATGGCCGCGCTGCAGCACGGCTGACACGAGCACGTGGAGGGACGGCCGCCTGCCCGCGGCCGTCCCTCCACGTTCGTGCGGGGACGCGGGGCCGACGTCCAGTAGCGTCGTCGGCGTGACCGACGTCCGCCCCGCAGTCCCGGACGACCACGACGTCGTGGTCGACACCGTCGCCCGCGCGTTCGTGGGCGACCCCGCCTGGGAGTTCATGCTCGGCCCGGACCGCTACGACCTCTCGCTGGAGTTCGCGCACACCCTGCTCGTGCCCCGGCTCGAGCTCGGCACGGCGTGGGTCGCCGAGGATGGCCTGGCCGTGGCGATGTGGGACCGCGCCGACGACGGCCCGCGTCGCGACATGAGCGGCTGGTGGGAGGCGTTCGCGGCGACGGTGGGCCCCGAGGTCGCGGCCCGCGTGGAGGCCTATGACGCGGCTGTGAAGGCCGTGGCACCGGCCCGGCCGTACTGGTACCTCGGCGTGCTGGCCACGCATCCGGACCACCAGGGCCGCGGGCTGGCGACCGCCGTGGTGCGGCCCGCGGTCGAGCGCGCGGCCGAGGACGGCTGGGACTGCTGGCTGGAGACCTCGAAGGTGCGCAACAAGCGCTTCTACCAGGGGCTCGGCTTCGTCCAGGAGGTCGAGGCGCCGATCCCCGGGGGCCCGCCCACCTGGTGGATGGGGCGCCCGCACCAGGCCTGACCTGGCTCGAGCGCGTCTCGTGCCGACCGGGTGAGCGGGGCCGGCCGCCGGACCCGTTAGCCTGCGCGCATGGTCTTCACCCTCGTCGTGATCTTCTTCGTGCTCATCGCCGTGCTCGGCGTCGTCGGCTACCGCACCATCAAGGGCCGCAACCACCACCGCTGATCCGCCGCGCCCCGGCGGTGCGTCAGCGCTGGAGGACGTCGGCGAGGTCGTACCGCACCGGCCGCTCGAGCTGCTCGTACGTGCACGACCCCGGCTCGCGGTCCGGGCGCCACCGCTTGAACTGCGTGGTGTGCCTGAACCGGTTGCCCTCCATCGCGTCGTAGCCCACCTCGACGACCAGCTCGGGCCGCAGCGGGTGCCAGTCGAGGGTCTTGCCGGCGCTCCACCGCGACACCGCCCCGGGCAGCCGCTGCGACTCGTGCGCGGCCGCATCGGCCCAGGCGGCCCACGGGTGCTCGTCGTCCTCGCCGACCGCCAGGACGGAGAGCTGCTCGACGAGCTCGGCCCGCCTGGCCATGGTGAACGACGCGCAGACACCCACCGACTGCAGGACGCCGGCGTCGTCGTACAGGCCCAGCATGAGCGAGCCCAGCAGTTCCTGCCCCTGGGGACCCTTCTGCTTGTGGGAGCGCCATCCCGCCACGACGCAGTCGGCCGTGCGCGCGTGCTTCACCTTGAGCATCACGCGCTTGTCGGGGGAGTAGGGCATCGAGAGCGGCTTGCACACCAGCCCGTCGAGGCCCGCTCCCTCGAAGGCCTCGAACCAGCGGCGCCCCTCGTCGGCGTCGTCGCTGACGCGCGTGAGGTGCACCGTCCCGCCGACGCCGCCGAGCTCGCGCTCGAGCAGCGCGCGCCGCTCGGAGAACGGCCGGCCCATGAGGTCGTCGTCGCCGAGAGCCAGCAGGTCGAACGCGACGAACGACGCCGGCGTCTCCTCGGCCAGCATCCGCACCCGGCTCTCCGCCGGGTGGATGCGGTTCTGCAGGCCCGGCCACGACAGACGGTCGTCCTGCACCACCACGACCTCGCCGTCGACGACGCAGCGCGGCGGGAGCTGCTCCTTGAGCGCCTCGACCAGCTCCGGGAAGTACCGGGTCAGCGGCCGCTCGTTGCGGCTGCCGAGCACGACGTCGTCGCCGTCGCGGAACACGATGCAGCGGAAGCCGTCCCACTTGGGCTCGTAGACGAGGCCGCCCGCCACCGAGTCCGGCGCGGGGACACCGGGCACCGGCTTCGCGAGCATCGGCTTCACCGGCGGCATGACGGGCAGCTGCATGCCCCGAGCCTGGCACAGGCGAGGCTCACCAGGGCGGCCGCGCGGGATGTGGGACGCCGCCTCCACCTGCCGGTCCGATCGGCCGCGCCGCGCCGGGCGTCCCTCCACGCGGTTGACCCGGCTCCGGATCGGCGGAGAGTAGGGCCCGTGAGCGCCCGCCACCGGGCGGGCGCGCCGACTGGGGATGGGTCGTGGACCTCGGGCTCCTCGCGGCCGTGGCGGTCGTGGCACTCGCCTTCCTGTTCGACTTCACCAACGGCTTCCACGACGCGGCGAACTCGGTGTCGACCGTGGTCGCCACCCGGGCGCTGCCGGCGCGCTGGGCCGTGTGGTTCTCGGCCCTGTTCAACGTGCTCGCCCTCTTCGTCGTCGGCACCGCCGTCGCGAGCACCGTGGCGACGACGGTGAAGCCCGGCGTCGCGGGTGTCGCGGTGGTGTTCTCGGCCCTCGTCGCGGCGATCTCCTGGAACTACGCGACATGGTGGATCGGCATGCCGTCGTCGTCCAGCCACGCGTTGATCGGCGGGCTGGTCGGCGCCGGCCTCGCCGCAGGCGGCCTCGACGCGATCACCTGGGGAAGCGTCGAGAAGGCGGCGCTGGCGATCGTCGTCAGCCCGCTGGTCGCGTTCGGGATCGCGTTCGTCGCGATGCGCGCAGTCGACGCGCTGCATCGCCGGACGAGGCTGGACGACGCGAGCCCGGCGCTGCGCTGGATCCAGCTCGGGTCCGCTGCCGCGGTGTCCTTCGGCCATGGGGCCAACGACGCGCAGAAGACGATGGGGGTCGTCGCCGCGCTGCTGGTCGGGACGGGGCACCTCGCTGTGAACGGGAGCGGCAGCATCGATGTCCCGTTCTGGGTGGAGGCGGCGGCCTACGTCTCGATCGCGGCCGGCACCGTGTGGGGCGGCTGGAAGATCATCGAGACGATGGGCCTGCGCATCACCCGGCTGCGGCCGCAGTCGGCGGTGGCGGCCAATATCGGCGCGCTCACGGCGATCTTCGGCGCCACCGGGGTGGGCGCTCCGATCTCCACGACGCAGGCCGCCGCGTCATCGGTGGCGGGATCCGGTCTCTCGTCCGGGGCGGGGGTGCAGCTGCGGGTGCTCGGCGAGATGGTCGTCGCCTGGGCCGTGACGCTGCCCGTCACCGTGGCCCTCGCCTTCGGCGTCCAGCACCTCACCGCCCTTCCGGGCGCGTGGTCGGTGCTGGCGGTCGGCTCCCTCGTGGTCGTTGTCGGCTCGCTCATCGTGTGGGCCATGAGGCACTCCCTCGACGCCGACGATCTCGAGGCCGAGCTGCCGAGCGCCGACGTCGTGCTGGCCCAGGCGGTCGACGCGACCGCCTGAGCCCGGCAGAGTCGGGGGATGCGCGCCGACGTCGTGGGGTGGATCGCCTCGCTCGTGCCCGTAAGAGAGTGGCACGTGCGGGTCGCCGTCGACGGCGGTGACGGGGCCGGCAAGACCTGGCTCGCCGACGAGCTCGGTGAGGCCCTTCGCGCGCTCGGCCGACCGGTGGTGCGCGTGGGGGTCGACGACTTCCACCGCCCGCGGGCCGAGCGGTACCGCCGCGGCCGGCAGTCGCCCGAGGGGTTCTGGCTCGACTCGTTCGACTACGCGCGCCTGCGCAGCGACGTCCTGTCGCCGTTCGGGCCCGGCGGCGACGGCCGCTACCGCGACCGTGCGCATGACCTGGCCTCGGATGAGCTGCTCGACCCGCCGTGGCGGCAGGCGCCCGACGGCGCGGTCCTGGTGCTGGACGGGCTGTTCCTGCACCGCGACGGGCTGGCCGGCCTCTGGGACCTCTCGGTCTTCATCGAGGCGAGCGATGCCTCGCGGTTCGCGCGGATGGCGTCGCGCGACGGCACCCCCGACGATCCGGACGATCCCGCCAACGCCCGCTACCTCGGCGCGCACCGCCTCTACGTCGCGGCGTGCGACCCCGCCTCCCGCGCCGACGTCGTCGTCGACAACACCGAACCCGAGCGCCTCCGGGTCGTCCGCGGCCGGCTCAGGGGAGGGCTCGAGTAGCAGTGCGGCTGCTCGGTGTCGTGGTCTCGAAGCCGGACATCCGCACTGTTGCTCGCGAACCCGCTAGGGGCGGACGTAGCGCAGGAAGAGGGAGCCGTCGTCCTCGAGCAGGTGGGCGAGGCGCATCGGCCGCGGGGAGTCCGGCAGCGAGGCGCCCTCGAGGATGCGTGGCACGTCGTCCTCGCCGAGGTAGCTGCCGCCGGCGAGGAACGGCGAGACCGTGAGCAGCAGCTCGTCGAGCAGGTCGTGGGCCGCGAGGTCGGCCAGCAGGCTCGGGCCGCCCTCGGCATGGATCCGCACGAGCCCCCGTGCGTGCAGCTGCGCGACGGCGTCGCGGAGGTCGACGTCGTGGCCCCCGGCGACGATCACGTCGGCCACCTCGGCGGCCGCGTCGCGCAGCGCGGTGTCGGACGACTCGCAGGTGATGACGAGGGGCCGGGCCGCGGTGTCGGTGAAGCGGGGGGAGTCCAGATCGAGGCGCATCGAGCGGCTCACGATGGCCAGCGGCGGCACGGGCGCCTGGCCCGCGGCGGCTCGTCGCTCGGCGAAGTCGGGCTTGGGCCGCGCGGGCTTGTAGTCCTCCTCGCGGACCGTCCCGGCGCCAGCCAGCACGACGTCGGCGAGCCCGCGGAGCCGGCCGAACACGCGGCGGTCGGCGGGCGAGCCGATCGACTTCGACAGACCCTCCCGCCCGGCGGCGGCGCCGTCGACGGTCGACACCATGTTCGCGCGCAGCCAGGGCGCCGGCGCGGGCCAGCCGGGCCACGCGTAGGCGCCGTCGAGGTCGAGGTCGGTCAGGTCGTCGCGGAGGTCGGGCAGCAGCATGCGCACGCGGTCGATCCTGCCGCGAGCGCGGGCATGCCGCTACGCGCGGGGGCGGGCCAGCGCGGTGAAGATCATGACGATGATGGCGGCGATCACGACCTGGGCGGCGAAGGTGGCCCAGAAGCCCCAGCCGGCCCAGGAGCCGAGCGCGAGCCCGAGGCCCGCGCCGACGATGCCGATGAGCATGGTGAGCAGGCAGCCCACGGGTTCGTTGTTCCGCACCACGATGCGCGCCAGAGCCCCGATGATGAGCCCGACGAAGATTCCGGAGATGATGCCGCCGATTTCCATGGCGTCATCCTGACGCACGGGAGGCCGCGCATGGGCGACAACCACGGGTCCCGCAAGGCAGCTGCTCCGACCCCCGCCCAGGTGGCGGACGCCGTCGCGTTCCGGCCCGGCGACCTGCTCGCCGACCGCGACACCCGCGACACGTCGACCGCGCCCGGCGACCGTGAGGCCACCGAGGCCGCGACCTCCGCGCTCGTGGAGGAGCTCGCGCAGCTGCAGGAGGCGCTCTACGCCGAGGGCGTCGGCGGCGGTCACCGGTCGGTCCTCCTGCTGCTGCAGGGGATGGACACCTCGGGCAAGGACGGCACGGTGCGCCGCGTCGTCGGCGCCATGAACCCTGCGGGCGTCCGCATCGTGTCGTTCAAGAAGCCCACGCCGGAGGAGCTGCAGCACGACTTCCTCTGGCGCATCGACAAGCAGCTGCCCCAGGCGGGCGAGGTGGTGGTCTTCAACCGCTCGCAGTACGAGGACGTGCTGGTGGTCCGGGTGCACAACCTCGTGCCCGAGGCCGAGTGGTCGACGCGGTACGACACCATCAACGAGTTCGAGCGACGGGTCGTCGACACGGGCGTCCACCTCGTCAAGGTGATGCTGCACATCTCCAAGGCGGAGCAGAAGCAGCGGCTCGCCGAGCGACTCGAGGACCCGACCAAGCACTGGAAGTACAACGTCGGCGACCTCAAGGAGCGGGCGTTCTGGGACGACTACCAGGCCGCCTACCAGGATGCGCTCACGCGCTGCTCGACGACATCGGCGCCGTGGTACGTGGTGCCCGGCGACCGCAAGTGGTACCGCGACTGGGTGGTGGCCAACCTGCTCGTCGACGCGCTGCGCGACATGGCGCCTCGCTACCCGGCGGCCGACTTCGACGTCGCCGAGCAGCGCCGCGCCGTCGCAGCGCTCGAGTAGGCCGTCGCTAGGTTGGGGGGATGAGCGAGGAGCCGGGCCGCCGCCGCTCGCTCGAGGACGCCCTGTGGCGCAAGGTCGATGCCGCGACCGAGTCCTGGACGCCGGAGCAGAGCAGGCGCATCTCCTCCCTCGCCGAGGGCGTCGGGCTCGGCGCGCGCGTCGCCATCTCGACCAGGCTCACCGGCCTCGCCGCCGAGATGGCCTTCTGGGGGATCTTCGCGTTGCCGTGGGTGCTGCTCGGCGCGGTCGCGGGCTTCGCGTGGGTGCAGGCCCAGCTCGGCCTCGACGTCCTCGAGCAGCTTCAGCAGCTCATCCTCGAGACGGCGTCGCGGGTGCTGACCGCGGAGGTCGTCACCGACTTCGTCGAGCCGCTCGTCAACGAGCTCTTCGACTACGGGTCCACCGGGCTGTCGCTGCTGTCGTTCCTCGTGGCGCTCTGGGCCGGGTCGCGGCTGGTCGCCACGGCGGTGCAGGGCATCGTGATCGTCAGCGGCGAGCGCTACGCCGGCTACGCCCGCACGCGGGCCCGCTCGCTGCTGATCTACGGCGTCGGCCTGCTGCTGCTCGTGCCCATCACCGTCGTGGTGCTGGTGGGCCCGGCCCTGTTCGCCGGTCTGTTCGGCGGAGCGGGCGCGGTCATCACCTGGGTGCTGTCGCTGGCGATGATCATGGCTGTGGTGGTGGCGCTCTACCAGTCGGCGATCACGCCGCGCCGCACCGTGCGGCAGACCCTGCCCGGCGCCGCGCTGGCGGTGGGCGGCTGGGTGCTGGGCTCGCTGGGGCTGCGCATCTACCTGCAGACGTCGTTCGAGCGCGGGTCGCTCTACGGCATCGTGGGGGCGCCCATCGCGATCATGCTGTGGGGCTACCTGACCTCGTACGTCGTGCTGCTCGGAGCGCTGCTCAACCGCGTGCTCGAGGAGTGGCGCGAGGTGCCCGGGCACCCCGTGCTGTCGGACCGGCTACGGCGCCTGCTCCGGCCGGGTCACGCGGACGACGTCGCCCCGGCGGATCGCGCCGGCCCGCACGACGCGGGTGTTGATCCCGCGCAGCCGTAGGAACCGGCCCTCCGGCGTCGCGGTGAGGCGCAGCGCGTCGACGCCGAAGCGCGCGGAGAACTTCGCGCAGCCGGTGTGCGGAGCAGCCGTGACCTCGAGCGCCGCGTCGCCGAAGTCGAGCACCGTGCCCGTGGGCAGGTTCTCCGTGCTGAGGTCGAGGTCGACGTAGACCTGGTCGCCCGCGAGCGGTACGCGGTCGTCGGCGGCGGCGACGAGCCGGGCCGCGCGGATGTTCATCACCGTCACCTGGGCGTCCGGGTTCGGGCCGCCGTCGGGCGTGCGGCTGCTCCCGCGCTCCACCCAGGTGTCGCCCACGAGGCCGAGCGAGAGGTCCGCCGCCACCTCGTCGTGCAGCTCGCGCTCGTCGACCGCGGGCCGCAGGACGATCAGCTCGACCGTGCCGCCGTCGGACGGCGACTTCCGGACGTCGTCGAGGCCGGCGGCGAGCGCTTCGGCGTCGACGTGGAACGGCTCGTGCTCGGGCGGCGCAGGCTGCATCCCCCGATCCTGCCCGACGGGGGCGGACCCGTTCGACCGGGTATCGGGGTCAGACCGTGACCGGCACGGTGTCGTAGCCGCGCAGCACGAACGTGCCGCGCTGCTGTGCGGGCCCGGCCTCGTGCAGCGACGGGAAGCGCTCGGCGAGCATCGGCAGCGACTGCTGCATCTCGAGCCGGGCGAGCGGGCCGCCCAGGCAGAAGTGGATGCCGGCGCCGAACGCGATGTGCGGGTTGGGGTCGCGGCCGACGTCGAACGAGTCGGGATCGGCGAACACCGCGCCGTCGCGGTTGGCGGAGCCGAGCAGGGCAGCGACCTTCTGGCCCTCCGCGATCGTGACGCCGCCGACCTCGACGTCGGCGAGCGCCGTGCGCTCGAACAGCGCCGACGGCGTGTCGTAGCGCAGCATCTCCTCGACCGCGGTGGTGGCCAGCCCCCAGGGGTCGGCCACCACGCGGTCCCACTGGTCGCGGTGCTGCAGGAGTGCCACGAGGCCGTTGCCGAACCCGTTCACCGTCGCCTCGTGCCCGGCGTTGAGCAGCAGGACGACGGTGGCGGCCAGCTCGTGCGCGGTGAGGCGGTCGCCCTCGGCCTCCACCTGGGCCAGGTGCGTGACGAGGTCGTCGCCCGGCTCGGTGCGACGGCGCTCGACGAGCTCGTCGACGTAGGCGGCGAACTCGCGGCACGCGACCTCGGCAGCGGCGTCGTCCTCGGGCGTGCGGTCGTACTCGTACATCTTCACGATCGCCTGCGACCAGGGGCGCAGCGGGCCGATCTCGTCGTCCGGCACGCCGAGCAGGTCGGCGATCACGAGGACCGGCAGCGGCTCGGCGTAGTCGGCGATCGCGTCGAACGAGCCGGTGCTGTCGAGCTTGGCCTGGCAGTCGTCGAGCAAGGCGGCGCACAGCTCCTGGATGCGCCCGCGCCGCGACTCGATGTTGCCTCGTGCGAACGCCGCCGCCACCAGGCGGCGCAGGCGCGTGTGCTTGGGCGGCTCGTTCTCCAGCAGCGCGTCGGCGTGCAGCCAGTTGAACGTCTCCCAGGCGTCCTCGGGCACGCGTGCGCGCCAGATGCGCCCGAGCGCCCGGTCGCGCAGCACGGCGTTGGCGTCCTCGTGCCGGAAGGCCAGCCACATGCCGAGGCCGTCGTCCCAGACCGGGCGCCCCAGCGCGCGCATGCGCTCGAAGGCGGGGTACGGGTCGGCGATGACGGCAGGGTCGGTGATGTCGAAGTCGGCCATGACGAGCGACCCTAGACCCGGCGTCAGGCGGTGGCGCCCTGCCCCTCCAGCCACCGCACGGCGGCGTCGGCGGTCCACCCGTCGGGGTGCGCGGCCAGCAGGACGCGTGCGCCCTCGAGGTCGTCGCCGAGGGTCACGAGAGGCAGCTCCTCGGCGCCCTTGCGCACCTGCCCGATGCCCACGCTGGCGCAGAGCGCATTGCACAGGCACACGCGGCCCTCGGCATCGGCGGCGTCGCCGCCCTTGCGCACGTACATGGCGATCGGCTCGGCCGGGCAGCGGTAGTCGACCTCGCCGTCCTCGCCGAGGAACGGCTGCCGCAGGTGGCCGAGGTCGCAGACCGCCGTGCGCCGGGATCGCAGCGGGATGTCCGACAGCGTCCCCTCGAGCTGCGCCACCTTGAACGGGAAGCCGGTGGGTGAGGCGTGGGCGTCGGTGCGCGTCTGCAGCGTGCCGTCGTCGATCTGGTCGAGCAGGGCGTCGCGCAGCTCGTCGGTGAAGCCCGAGTCGCGCGACAGCGCGAACAGCGTGCCCACCTGGATGCCGGAGGCGCCCAGGGCGAGGGCCTCCTGCAGCTTCTCGGGGGTGCCGAAGGAGCCCGCCATCCAGAACGGCAGGCCCAGGTTCACCAGCGCTGCGGTGTCGACGGCGTCGCGGGGGCCGTAGACCGGCTGCCCGAGGTCGTCGAGGACCAGCTTGCCCCGAGGCGGTGCGTTGTGGCCGCCGGCCGTGGGCGCCTCGATGACGAACCCGTCGGGGCGGGTGGCCTCCGAGCGGGCGAGGTACGACGCGAGGACGTGGCTGGACACGATCGCGAGGAACGTCGGGCGCGCGGGTGCGGGCAGCTGCGCGCCGAGGACGGCTTCGGGGTCGAAGGCGATGGCGAACGATTCCTCGCCGGCGTCGGCGACGTCGACCGGCAGGGAGGTGGGGCGGCCGGCGGCGAGGTCGTCGAGCATCGCCGGGATGTGGGCCGGGATGCCCGCGCCCATGAGCACGGCGTCGACGCCGGCCAGCATCGCGCCGTACGCCGCGGCGGGGGTGGTGAGCTGGATCTTCTCGAGGTAGTTGATGCCGACCTTGCCGTCGTGGCCCTCGCGCGCCAGCCACACCTCGACGAAGTTGCCGACGACGATCAGCCGCTGCGCGCGCACGCTGGGGTCGAGCGCGGGCCGCGAGGTCGGCTTGTAGGGGGCGTCCGGTGCCTTGCCGCCCTCGATGTAGTAGCGCTCGAGAACCTCGTCGGCGATCCCGGGCAGCGGGAAGGCGGCGAGTGCGCGACGCACGTCGCCGTCGGGGTCGCCGTCCTGCAGCCGGCGGGCGACGACGATGTCGAGGGCCGTGCCGCTCACGACGCCGAGGCCGCCGGCGCCGGCGACGCGGTTGGCCAGTCGCCACGAGGACACGGCGACGCCCATGCCGCCCTGGATGACGTGGGGGAGGGTCGCGCTGGTCATGGTGGCTCCTGGGGTCCGGCCGGCTAACCGTCGGTTACGTTACCGTAGGTTCGTCGGACGGTGCCGGTGCTCCGAGCAGGTCGCGGCAGCGCGTCGCCGAGCGGTCGGGCGGCATCGCCGGGCGGTCCCGGGCCTGACGGCGGCGTCAGGCCGTGCGCGCCGCCACGAACGCGGCCACCTCGTCGAGGGCGCGACGCGCCTCCTCGCGCGAGAGGTCGCGCTGGTACTCGTGGCCGAGGCCCGTGCCCTCGGGGAAGAACAGGGTGGTGACGGGGACGCCGAGCCCGGCGAGGTGCGCGGCGAACGTGCGCGAGTGGACGTCGGTGAGCGGGTCGTCGTCGCCCCCGGACACGAACGTCGGGGGGAAGGCCGCGGTGGCGTGCACGGCGGCCGACATGAGGTCGAGCTGCTCGCGCGACGGCGACCGCACGCCGGTGTAGGCGTGCAGGATCGTGCCGACGCCCCACCGCAGGAACCGGATCGGCGCGACCCGCCCGCGCTCGGCGAACTCGGCGAGGTCGTAGAAGCCGCAGAACAGCACGACGGCGCGCAGCGACTCCGGCGCGACCACGGGCGCGACGCCGACGAGGGCCGCGTACTCCGGGCTGGTGACGATGGTGGCGATCTGGCTGGCCACCTGGGCGCCGGCGCTGTCGCCGGCGAGGACGAGCCGGTGCGGGTCGACGCCGAGCTGGTCGGCGTTGGCGACCAGGTGCGCGAGCGCCGCCGTCACGTCGACGACGGGGGCCGGGTATGCCGCACGCGGGGCGAGCCGGTAGTCCAGCGACACCACGGCGAAGCCGCGCCGGGCGAGCAGCGAGCAGAACACCGAGACGTCGTGCCGGCTGCCCGATACGAAGCCGCCGCCGTGCACCCACACGATCGTCGGCAGCGGCCCCTCGGCCGTGGCCGGGCGGTGCACGTCGAGCAGCGCGCCCTCGTCGCCCTTGCGGTACTGCACGCCCTCGACCACGACGACGTCGCTCGGGCGCAGCGACTCGGCCTCGGCCGCGGTGCGGGCGGCGTCGCGGTCGAACAGCTCGCGGATCACACGTGCGCCGGGCCCCGGCGCCAGCTCGCGCACGAGCCACGCGGCCCCTGCCACGCCACCTGCGATCCCGACCGCCCAGGGCCAGGCCGACGACCGTCCGCGCAGCGCCCCGTCGCCGATCCCGTCGCTCATGGCGCGACAGTAGGACCGCGGCGGGCCGTCGTCATCGGAACGCGCCGAGCCGGGCTGTCACCACGCGGGGCTGCCGCTCACCGCGTCCACTCGCCGTCGGTCCACGACACCTCGCCGTCGAAGCAGGGCTGCATCCGCGTCGCCCACCACTCCGCCTGCGCCGGGTCGTCGGACAGCGCCGCGTAGCTCTCGCGGTCGCGGAAGCGGATCGCGGCGACGACGGTCGTCCCGTCGTCGGAGCGCAGCACCGACTGCCCGACGTACCCGGGGAGCGAGGCGCCGCGCTGGGACTCCCAGTCGGCGACCACGGCCTCGACCTGCTCGAACGGGACGGCCAGCCGTCCGGTCATCACGGTCCCGTACATGCGCCACCTCCAGCCCCCCGTCGTGTGGGACTGGCTACGCCTGCGCGGGCGCCGGGTCAACAGCCCGGACGGGCCCGCCCGTCCGGGCCAGGGGGACGACGAAGGCCCCGTCCCTGCGGGACGGGGCCTGTCGATGGTGGGCGATACAGGAATCGAACCTGTGACCTCTTCCGTGTCAAGGAAGCGCGCTAGCCCCTGCGCCAATCGCCCTTGATGCTCCTCGGAGCGACCGAGGTGGAGACGGGATTTGAACCCGTGTACACGGCTTTGCAGGCCGTTGCCTCGCCTCTCGGCCACTCCACCGAGCAGACCTCGTGCGAGGTCTTCCGAGCGGACGACGGGACTCGAACCCGCGACCCTCACCTTGGCAAGGTGATGCGCTACCAACTGCGCTACGTCCGCGTTGCAGGCTCGGGGTCGCCCCCTCGCTTGCGGGACGAAACCATAACCCATGGTCGCGGCACTCTCCAAAGCGGGCCCCGGCGCGCGGCGATCCGTCAGGATGCCCGTCGTGAGCGAACCCCTGAGCCCCAGCGGGAACGGCGCCGAGGCCCACCCGGACCCGTACGCCCCCGGCCTGCCCTACGACCCGTCGTGGCCGCGGGCCGGGTCGTGGCTGGGCCGCGAGACGGCCGACCACGCCGGCGACCCGTCGCTCGACGTCGCCCTGCTGGGGGTGCCGGCCTGGCGCACGTCGCTGTCGCCGACCGGTGCCCACGCGACCCCGGCCGCCGTGCGGCAGGCCCTGCTGCGCTACTCCACCCACGGCCACGGGCTCGACCTCGACGCGCTCGTGGCCGCCGATCTCGGCGACGTCGACGAGCCCGACGGCCCCGAGGGCGAGGCCCGCACAGCAGCGCTCGTGTCCGACGCCGCAGCCCGCGCGAGGCTCGTGGTGGCGGTCGGCGGCGACAACTCGATCACCTATGCCGTGGCCCGCGCCGTCTGGGGCGAGCAGCTCGCGACCGCCGGACTGGTGACCCTCGACGCGCACTACGACCTGCGCGACGGAATCAGCAACGGGTCGCCGGTGCGGCGCCTGCTCGAGGCCGGCCTCGACGGCTCGCGTGTCGTGCAGATCGGGATCGCCGACTTCGCCAACTCCCGCGTGTACGCCGACCGGGCCCGCGGCGCCGGCATCACGGTCGTCAGCCGCGACGACGTCGCCGAGCGCGGCATCGCCGCCGTCGTCGCCGAAGCGCTGGAGATCGCGGGGGCGGCCGGCGGCCCTGTGCACGTCGACCTTGACGTCGATGTGTGCGACCGCGCCGTCGTGCCCGGGTGCCCGGCATCGGCGCCGGGCGGTCTGTCGGCCCACGAGCTGCGACGGGCGGCGTACCTGCTGGCGCGCGACCCGCGGGTTGCCTCGCTCGACCTGGCCGAGGTCGATGCGACAGCCGACGCGCCGGACCAGCGCACCGTGCGGCTCGCCGCGCTCTGCGTGCTCGAGGCCGCGGCCGGTCTCGCGGCGCGCGCCTGACTCAGGACGGCCGCGAGGCCAGCCCGGTGCAGCCGTGCAGCGAGGCGACGTCGGCGAGCACGGCCCGGGCCGCGCTGCCGGACAGCCGGTGCGGCAGCCAGTCGACGCGGCTGTGCGCCGACGGTGCGAACGACGACGACACGGCGCGCCCGCCCTGCACGTTCACGGTGAGCAGGCCCGAGCGCCCCTCGCGCACGCTGTTGGCGGAGTACCAGACGAAGTTGCCGAGCCCGTGGCTGACGAACGTGCGGCCCCGCCACCCCTGTCCGAGCAGCACGTGGGCGTGCGACGTGACGACGATGTCCGCACCGGCCCGCGCGAGCACGGACGCCGTCGACACCTGGCGGCCCGTGGGGCAGACCTGCCGCTCGATGCCGCCGTGCAGGTACACCACGACGACGTCGGCGCGTGCCGACCACGTGCGGACCGCGCGCTCGAGCCGGTCGCGGTAGCCGACCGCCGAGGCGATGCCCGGATGCGTCGACGTCGCCGAGAACGCCGACGTCGTCCAGTCGGGCACATCGGTCGCGCCGAAGAACGCGATGCGCGTGCCGCGGACGTCGACGACGTAGGGCGCGAACGCCTGCGCAGCATCGCGGCCAATCCCCACGACGCCGATGGGCGACCGATCGACCGCGCGCAGCGTGTCGGCGAGCCCGACGCCGCCGTAGTCGACGGCGTGGTTGTTGGCCATCGTCACGACGTCGACGCCGGCACCCTTGAGGGCCTGCAAGGCCATCGGCGTGGTGCGGAAGTGGTAGTGCTTGGGCGCCTCGGTGCCACGGCTGGTGATCGCCGTCTCGAGGTTGACCATGGTGACGTCGGCCGCGCCGACCCAGGGGCGCAACGACGCGAGGCCGGTGGGGGACAGGCGCGACGCGAGCCGGCCCTCGAAGTGGACGTCGCCGGCGAACGAGATCGTCACCGGGCCGCCGGGCTGCGGGTGCGCGGATGCCCGTGGAGCGGGCGCGCCCCCGGGCGGCTCGGGCGCTGTCATCGCAGCGGCGGGCGACGCGGCCAGCGCCAGCGCCGCGCACGCGGCACCGGCGGCCAGCAGTCGCCGCGACGTCCCCACGGGCCGACCGTAGCCGGAGCACGGGCCGGGTCGCCCGGCATGGCGTAGCGTCCGGGGCCGTGCCCGAGCAGCCGCGCGACGCCGAGAGCGCAGTCGCGCATCTGGGCGGCCGCACGGCGACCGGCCTGCTCGAGGTGAGGTCGGACCTCGCCGCTCTCGAGGGTGGCGGCTGGTGGGCCGTGGTGCTGCCCTACGACGGGCCGCCGGTGCTCGCCCGCTTCGCCCACGTCGATGCTGGGCCGGCACCCGCCGGCGCCTGGACGGGCCCGGACCGCGGCAGCTGGACGTCGTCGGCCTCGCGCGGCGGCTATCTGCGTGCGGTCGAGGAGGTGCGCTCCCGGATCGCGGCCGGCGATGTCTACCAGGCCAACGTGTGCCGGGTGCTGTCCGCGCCGCTGCCCGATACGGCGAGCGCCGACGTCGGCGGCCTCTCGGCCCTCCTGCGCGCGGGCAACCCGGCCCCGTACGCCGGCTTCGTGCGGCTCCCGGACCACGGCGTGCACGTGGCGACCGCGTCGCCGGAGCTGTTCCTGAGGCGCGAGGGCGACGTCGTGGAGAGCGGCCCGATCAAGGGCACCGGCGCCACGGCCGACGACCTCGTGCCCAAGGACACCGCCGAGAACGTGATGATCGTCGACCTGGTGCGCAACGACCTCGGCGCCGTGTGCGAGACAGGGAGCGTCACCGTGCCGCGGCTGCTCGAGGTGGAGGAGCACCCCGGCCTCGTGCACCTGGTGTCGACCGTGCGCGGCACGCTGCGGCCCGGCACCACCTGGGGGCAGATCCTGGCGGCGTCGTTCCCGCCCGGGTCGGTCACGGGGGCGCCGAAGTCGTCGGCGCTGCGGATCATCGCCGAGGTGGAGATCGCGTCGCGCGGGCCGTACTGCGGCGCAGTCGGCTGGATCGACGCCGACGCCGGCACGGCCGAGCTGGCGGTGGCCATCCGCACCTTCTGGCTCGACGGCGGCACCGTGCGGTTCGGCACGGGCGCCGGCATCACGTGGGGGAGCGACGCGGCCCGCGAGTGGGACGAGACCGAGCTCAAGGCCGCCACGCTGCTGCGCGTGGCGTCCGGCACCTGGCCGGGCTGACCCCGGAGCCGGGCGGGGCGGTCCCGGGGAGGGCGGCCGGAGCGTGGCAGGCTGGACGCCCGTGAGCCCTGCGAACCGCTTCTGGGTCGGCCACGGCCTCGTCGACCGCGCCGAGGCCGTCGTATCGGTGCTCGATCACGGGCTCACCGTGGGCGACGGCGTCTTCGAGACGCTGCTCGTCCGCGACGGCTCGCCGTTCGCCCTCACCCGGCACCTGCGTCGGCTCGAGCGGTCGTGCGCGGGCCTCGGCATCGTGGGGCCGGACGAGGCGCGGGTGCGCGAGGCGGTGGCCGCCGTCGTCGACGACGCCGGCGAGGCGGCCTCGCGAGCGCGGCTGCGGATCACCGTGACCTCAGGCCCCGGGCCGCTCGGCAGCGAGCGCGGCGACGCGGAGGCGACGCTCGTCGTGACTCTGACGCCGGCGAAGGCCTGGGCCGCCACGTCGTCGCTGGCCACCGTGCCCTGGGTGCGCAACGAGCGCTCGGCCGTCGCGGGCCTGAAGACCACGTCGTACGCCGAGAACGCCATCGCCCTGGCCGAGGCTCATCGGCGCGGTGCGTCCGAGGCGGTCCTGGCCGACACGCAGGGCCGGCTCTGCGAGGGCACCGGCAGCAACGTGTTCGTCGTCGTCGACGGCGAGCTGCTCACCCCGCACCTGCGCTGCGGAGCGCTCGCCGGCGTCACCCGCGAGCTCGTCCTCGAGTGGGCGCCCGCCGTCGTCCCGGTGCGCGAGGCCGACCTGCCGATGGGCGTCCTCATGGCGGCCGACGAGGTCTTCATCACCTCGTCCACCCGCGACGTGCACCCCGTCGACCGCATCGACGACCGCGAGCTCGCGGTAGGGCCCGTGACCCGCGAGGTTGCCGACGAGTTCGCCCGCCGCGCCGCCCTCGACGTCGACCCGTGAGGACCCGCCGGATCTGAGCTGCGCCTGCTCGAGGCCGACGGCCCCTCGCCCGGCCAGCGGCGTCCGCGGCGTCGGGGCGGCCCGCGGCCGGGTGGTGCCCGCGTGTCCGTCCGAGGGCGCTGCGACGGAGGCTCGCGGGCGCTTAGGGTGCGGGCTCGTGAGCGAACAGTCGAGCGCCTCCGAGCAGGGCGCGGCCGCCACGTCGGCCGCAGTCACCTACGCCTCCTACCTGGAGGTGCCCGGGCTCCTCGGCCTGCAGCACCCCCGGAGCCGGCAGGCCGACGGCCTGCCCGAGCACGACGAGCTCCTCTTCATCACCATCCACCAGGTCTACGAGCTCTGGTTCAAGCAGATCCTCCACGAGCTGCGCGGCGACGAGTCGCGGCCCGGCGAGGGCGGCGTCCAGGGCGCGCTCGCCGACGACGACGCCTACGCCGCGATGTCGCTGCTGGGCCGCGTGCTGACGATCCTGAAGACGCTCGTCGCACAGGTCGACGTCCTGGAGACCATGACGCCGCTGCAGTTCAACTCCTTCCGCGCCCGGCTGGAGTCGGCCAGCGGCTTCCAGTCCGGGCAGTTCCGCGAGCTCGAGGCCGTCCTCGGCCGCCGCGACCCGCGGCTGCTCACCACTGCCGTCCCCGGCGACCCCATCTGGGACCGCGTCCGGGCCGCGGTGCAGCGCCCGTCCGTCTGGGGCTCCTACCTGCGCTTCCTGGCCGGCCGCGGCCACGCCGTGCCGCAGTCCGTCCTCGACCAGGACCCGTTCCTGCCCTACGAGCCCGACGAGGGCGTCCGGCACGCGCTGGTGACGGTCTACCGGGGCGACGACGCGGCGGCGCTCATCGCCGAGCGCCTCGTCGACCTCGACGAAGGCCTGCAGGAGTGGCGCTACCGCCACGTGAAGATGGTCGAGCGCACCATCGGGCACAAGCAGGGCACGGGCGGCAGCAGCGGCGCCGCCTACCTCGCCAGCACCCTGTTCACCCCGCTGTTCCCCGACCTCTGGGACGTCCGCGCCCAGTTCTGACCCGCCCTGGTCGGGATGAAGGTTCCCTTCGTTCAATAGACCCGTCGTTTCTGGACATTCACGGTTCCAGGCCCGGTCTGCGTGGCGGTCCCGATCCGACGGTCTCGCGGTTCGTGGCGTCGTCGGCCTGGCGGTCTCGGTCCGAGGGTCTGCCGATCCGTGGCGTGGTCTGGCCGACCCTGCGGGTCGGAGGGGCGGCGGTGGTCCCGTCGGGTGCGCGGCAGGCTTGATCGCCCCCGCCGGGACACCGCCGCCCCTCCTCCCCGTGCCGTTCGCCAGCTGTCACATGCGGGCGGGGCCTGCCTGTCGGTCGTGGGTCGGGTTTCGCTGTGGGGGAGGGACAGACCCTGCGGGTCCCGGGCGGACGGGCTACGCCCGGCGCCCGGTCCCCGCGCTGTCGCTCTCGGCCGTCGCTTCGCGTCGTGGGCGGCGTCGGGGCGCTGAGGCTGGAACGACCGGTGGGGTGGAGCAGCTGTGCGGGACGGGTATCCGGACCGCACAGCGCTCCACCCCACCGGGGCCGGGCGCTGGTGATGGCGCAGGGTCAGCGCGAGTCGAGCAGCGCGGCGAGCTCCGCGTCGAGGTCGATGCGTGCCAGCTCGGTGCCACGGGGGACCTGCTGGTAGGTGGAGCGCAGGAACTCGCCGACGGCATCGAGGTCGGCCTCGAGCAGCGCGCTGCCGTTGGGGCTGGCCAGCGACAGGTAGAGGATCCGCTCGCGGCCGGTCACGACCGGCCAGACGGCGACGTCGCCCTCGCCCGCGGGGCCGGCGAGGCCCTCCTCGAGCAGGTCGCGGCCGAAGACCCAGGTGACCTCGCCGTCGGGGGTGACGAACACGGCGGTGACGGCCCACGGGTCGCTCGCCGAGTAGGCGAAGCGGACCGGCACGGTCTCCGAGCGGTCGCCGCCCAGCACCAGGCGCAGCGAAAGATCAGCACGGACGGGCATCATCGAACGAGTCACTCCTTCTCGGCGGCGCACGGTCCGTGCACTGCAGATGAGATGCAGGAGGCCCCCTCGCGGATGCCCGCTTAGTGTGTGAGTCGTGGCACAGGACGACAACGACATCGCGGGCGAGCACGCGCACGCCGGTCCGAGTGACGCGGACGACATCGACGAAGGCCGCGTCTTCGGCCCGCTCGACCGCCTCCGCCACTGGTCGTTCCAGGGCACCCGGGCTCGGCGGCTGTTCTGGCGGACGACGGTGCTCATCGTCGGCGCTTCGCTGCTCGTGCTGGGCGTCGTCATGCTCGTGTTCCCCGGTCCCGGCTGGGCGGCGATCATCCTGGGGCTGGTCGTGCTCGCGTCGGAGTTCGCCTGGTTCAACCGTGTGCTGCACCCGGTACGACGGATGGCCGACAAGGCCGCCCAGGCTGCGCTCGACCCCCGTCGGCGCACGATGAACCTCATCATCGGAGCCGTCGTCATCGTGATCATCGCGGCCGTGGCGTGGTGGTACTACGTCACCTACGGGCTGTCGCTGGACGGTGTGCGGTGGCTGCCGGGCATCTGATCCGGCGCAGGCTCGCCCGGTTCGGAGCACCCCGGGCGCTTTGGTAGAGTCGCGTCCCGCACGGGCGATTGGCGCAGTGGTAGCGCGCTTCGTTCACACCGAAGAGGTCACTGGTTCGAACCCAGTATCGCCCACCGTGCGAAGGGCCCCCGCGGATCGCGGGGGCCCTTGCGTCGTTCCGGACGCCGGTCCGCGCGGCGCTCAGCGGACACGACCCCCGGCTGCCCTGGTGGCCGGCCCGGGGCTGACGTAGCGTCGCGAGCACGACGGGGCAGGTCGATCGGGAGGGACACCATGACGACCCACGCGAACCGCATCGTGCGGACGGCGACCGTGCTCGCCGCCTCCGCGGCCCTCGGGCTCGGCCTGGTGCAGGCCTCCTCGGCCGCCCCGCTGCCGGAGCGCGCGACCGGCGCCCCGGCGGTTGCGACGGCGCCGACGGCGGTGCCCGCGCAGAACCTCCGCGTCGTGCCGCGCCGCGTGCTCGGCGGGCTGGTGGCGCCGGTGCTCGTGACGTCGGCGCGCGACGGCTCCAGCAGGCTCTATGTCGTCGAGAAGGCCGGGCGGATCCGCACGGTCAGCGGCAGCACCGTCACCGGTACGTGGCTCGACATCCGCGGGATCGTGGCCGACAGCGGCGAGCAGGGGCTGCTCGGCCTCGCGTTCCCTGCGGGCTTCCAGACCTCGCGCTACTTCTACGTCACCTACACGCGGTCGGACGGCGCTCTGGTGCTGGCCCGGTTCCGCGCCCCGAGCGCGACGTCGGCCCGCGTCAGCGCGAGCACCCGCCAGACGATCCTGGTGGTGCCGCACCCGACCTACCAGAACCACAACGGGGGCAACATCGCCTTCGGGCCGGACGGGTACCTCTACCTCGGCACCGGCGACGGCGGCGGTGGCGGCGACCCGTTCGCCAACGCCCAGAACCGCACGAGGCTCGGCGGCAAGATGCTGCGGATCGATGTGCGCAAGGCGTGCGGCACGCGGGCCTACTGCATCCCGCCCACCAACCCGTACGCGTCGTCGACGACGTTCCGCAAGGAGATCTGGCTGACCGGCCTGCGCAACCCCTGGCGCTGGTCGTTCGACACCAACGGCGACCTCTACCTCGCCGACGTCGGCCAGGACCGCCGCGAGGAGATGACGCTGCTGCGCGCCGGCCAGCAGTCGGGCCGCAACCTCGGTTGGTCCTGCCGCGAGGGCTCGCTGATCTACAACGCGTCGCGCTGCCGCACCGGCACGACCTACCGGGCGCCGTCCCTGCAGCTGTGCCACCCGAGCGTGCCGTCGACTCAGTGCATGGGGCTCGGCGAGTCGATCACGGGCGGGTTCGTCTATCGCGGCACGGCCTACCCGGACGCCGCTGGGCTCTATGTGTTCGCCGACTTCGTGACCGGCAAGATGTGGGGCTGGCGGCCGTCGCAGGCACCCACGGCAGCGAGCAACCTCGCCAGGGTCACGGGGTTCGGGCTGTCCGACAGCCGCGAGCTGTTCGCCGTCACCATCGACGGCGGGCTGTACCGGATCCGGTTCGCGGCGGCGTAGAACCGCCGCGAGAGGGGCGCGCCCCCGCCGCTAGGCTGGCCGGGCCAACCCCGGCGCCTCGTACCCGCCGGGCACCCACGGGTCCGACCCCTCGTCACGGCCGGCCCACGAGCACCCGGGAGACCCCGTGCCCCAGATCACCGTCCGCGACATCGAGGGGCACGAGGAGCTCCGCGAGGTGCCCGAGGGCACCACCGCGGGAGAGGTCTTCACCGACCGCAGCGTCGTCGTCGCACGCGTCGACGGCCAGCTGCGCGACCTCGCCTACATCGTGTCCGGCGGCGAGGTGCTCGAGCCGGTCCCGGTCGACACCGAGGACGGCCGCGCGGTGCTGCGCCACTCCACTGCGCACGTGCTCGCCCAGGCGGTGCAGCAGATCTTCCCGGAGGCCAAGCTCGGCATCGGCCCGCCGATCAAGGACGGCTTCTACTACGACTTCGACGTCGAGCGGCCGTTCACCCCGGAGGACCTCGCGGCCCTCGAGAAGCGCATGCAGGACATCATCAAGTCCGGCCAGCGCTTCCACCGCCGCGTCGTCTCCGAGGACGAGGCGCGCGCCGAGCTCAGCCACGAGCCGTACAAGCTCGAGCTCATCGGCCTCAAGGGCGGCAGCGCCGAGGACATGGGCGACGTCATGGAGGTCGGCGGCGCCGAGCTCACCATCTACGACAACCTCGACGGCAAGACCGGCGAGCGGGCGTGGTGCGACCTGTGCCGCGGCCCGCACGTGCCCACCACTCGGGTGATCCCGGCGTTCAAGCTCATGCGCTCCGCCGCCGCGTACTGGCGCGGCAGCGAGAAGAACCCGATGCTGCAGCGCATCTACGGCACCGCGTGGGAGAGCCGCGACGCGCTCAAGGCGCACCTGGCCTTCCTCGAGGAGGCCGAGAAGCGCGACCACCGCCGCCTCGGCTCCGAGCTCGACCTGTTCTCCTTCCCCGAGGAGATCGGTTCCGGCCTGGCCGTGTTCCATCCCAAGGGCGGCGTCATCCGCCGGGAGATGGAGCACTACTCGCGCCTGCGCCACGAGGAGGCGGGCTACGAGTTCGTCAACACCCCCCACCTGACCAAGGGGCAGCTCTACGAGATCTCCGGGCACCTCGACTGGTACGCCGAGGGCATGTACCCGCCCATGGAGCTCGATGCGGAGTACGGGCCGGACGGCGAGCTGAAGAAGGCCGGCCAGAAGTACTACATGAAGCCGATGAACTGCCCCATGCACAACCTGATCTTCGGGGCGCGCGGGCGGTCCTACCGCGAGCTGCCGCTGCGGCTGTTCGAGTTCGGCACCGTGTACCGCTACGAGAAGTCCGGCGTCGTGCACGGCCTCACCCGGGCGCGCGGCTTCACCCAGGACGACGCGCACATCTACTGCACCCAGGAGCAGATGGCCGACGAGCTCGACTCGCTGCTCACCTTCGTCCTCGACCTGCTCCGCGACTACGGGCTCGACGACTTCTACCTCGAGCTGTCGACCAAGGACCCCGTGAAGTTCGTGGGCAGCGACGACGTCTGGGAGAAGGCCACGGAGACCCTGCGCGAGGCGGCCGAGCGGCAGAAGCTCGAGCTCGTGCTCGACCCCGGCGGCGCCGCGTTCTACGGGCCCAAGATCTCCGTGCAGGCGCGCGACGCGATCGGCCGCACCTGGCAGATGTCGACCATCCAGGTCGACTTCAACCTGCCCGAGCGGTTCGGCCTGGAGTACACCGCGGCCGACGGCTCGCGCCAGCGCCCGGTGATGATCCACCGCGCGCTGTTCGGCTCGATCGAGCGCTTCTTCGCCGTCCTGCTCGAGCACTACGCCGGAGCGTTCCCCGCGTGGCTCGCGCCTGTGCAGGTGATGGGCATCCCGATCACCGACGGCCACGTCGAGTACCTGCAGGACGTCGCTGCGCAGCTGCGGGCTCACGGCATCCGCGTCGAGGTCGACACCTCCGACGACCGCATGCAGAAGAAGATCCGCAACGCGCAGAAGCAGAAGGTGCCCTTCATGCTCATCGCGGGCGACGACGACGTCGCCGCAGGCGCGGTGTCCTTCCGCTACCGCGACGGCAGCCAGAACAACGGCGTCCCCGTCGCCGAGGCGATCGCCGAGATCCGCGACGCCGTCGACCGACGCGTGCAGGTGTGACCATGGCCGCGACGGGAAGCGACGCGTGGGACCGGCTCTGGACCCCCCACCGCATGGCCTACATCAAGGGTGAGAACAAGCCCACCCACGACGAGGCCGGCGACGAATGCGCGTTCTGCCGTGCGCCGTCCCTCGAGGGCGAGGACAGCCTGGTCGTCGCCCGGGGCGAGCACGTGTTCGCCGTCCTCAACCTCTACCCCTACAACGCGGGCCATCTCATGGTGTGCCCCTACCGCCATGTGGCCGACTACACCGATCTCACAGACGACGAGGTGGTCGAGCTCGCGGCGTACACGCAGCGGGCGATGCGCGCTCTGCGGGCGGCGTCCGGGGCGCAGGGCTTCAACATCGGGATGAACCAGGGCCACATCGCGGGTGCCGGCATCGCCGGGCACCTTCACCAGCACATCGTCCCGAGGTGGGGAGGCGACACGAACTTCATGCCGGTCGTCGGCGCCACCAAGACCATGCCGCAGCTGCTCGAGGCGACGCGCGACCTGCTGATCGCCGTCTGGTAGCGCGACCCGTCGGGCCGGGGGGAGGATCGTGGCATGGCCGCTCTGACGTCGACGTCGCCGGTGCTCGTGTTCGACGGCGACTGCGCGTTCTGCACGACGTCGGTGCTGTGGCTGCACCAGCAGTTCCCCGACGCGTTCGAGCTGACGCCGTACCAGCGCACCGACCTCGCCGCCCTGCAGCTCACGGCCGAGGAGTGCCACGCCAAGGTGCAGTGGATCGGCGACCCCGCCGACCCGGCCGCAACCCGGCGCGAGGGGCACGAGGCCGTGGCTGCGCTGGTGCGCACCGGGGGGCGCCGCCGGGGCGGCGCCGTGGGCCGGCTGTGGTCCGCGGCCGGCGCCGTCGCCGTCGTACCGCCCGTGTCGTGGGTCGCCGCAGGCGTCTACCGCTGGGTGGCCGCCAACCGCAGCCGCCTGCCGGGCGGCACGCCCGCCTGCGCGCTCTGAGAACGACGGAGCCGGCAGCCGCAGGGGATGCCCCCGAGCGGCTGCCGGCTCCTCGACGTCAGTGCGCGTGCGCCGTGGCGGCGTCCTCCTGCACCTTCTTGGCCACCTGCGGCGGCATCGGCTCGTGGCCGATGTAGGTGCGGGCGAACGTGGCCGTCCCGTGCGAGAGCGACCTCAGCTCGATGGCGTACCGGGTGAGCTCGAGCTGGGGCACCTCGGCGGTGATCTGGGTGCGACCGGTGCCGACGGGCTCGCTGCCCGCCACGCGTCCGCGACGTCCGGAGAGGTCGCCCATCACGGCTCCGACGTACTCGTCGGAGACCAGCACGGTGATCCGGTCGACCGGCTCGAGCAGCGAGACGGACGCCGCGGCAGCGGCCTCCTTGAGCGCGAGCGAGCCCGCCTGCTGGAAGGCCATGTCGGACGAGTCGACGGAGTGGGCCTTGCCGTCGACCAGCGTCACGCGGATGTCGATGACGGGGTAGCCGGCGGCGACGCCCTTCTCCATCTGCGCCCGCACGCCCTTCTCGACGCTCGGGATGAACTGCCGGGGCACGGCCCCGCCGACCACCTTGTCGACGAACTCGAAGCCCGATCCCGAGGGCAGCGGCTCCACCTCGATGTCGCAGACGGCGAACTGGCCGTGCCCGCCGGACTGCTTCACGAGCCGGCCGTGGCCCTTGCCGGGTCCGGCGAAGGTCTCCCGCAGCGATACCCGCAGCGGGACGGAGTCGACCGCGACGCCGTAGCGGTTGCGCAGGCGGTCCAGCAGCACGTCGACATGCGCCTCGCCCATGCACCACAGCACGAGCTGGTTGGTCTCGGGGTTGCGCTCGAGCCGCATCGTCGGGTCCTCGGCCACGAGGCGCGCGAGCCCGGAGGCGAGCTTGTCGTCGTCGGCCTTGGAGTGGGCGACGATCGCGACCGGCAGCAGCGGGTCGGGCATGATCCACGGCTCGACGAGCAGCGGGCTGTCCTTCTCCGACAGCGTGTCGCCGGTCTCGGCGCGGCTGAGCTTGGCCACCGCGACGATGTCTCCGGCGACAGCCTTGGTGATGGTGCGCTGCGCCTTGCCGAGCGGCGAGGAGAGCGCGCCCACGCGCTCGTCGACGTCGTGGTCCTCGTGCCCGCGGTCGGGCGCGAAGTGGCCGGAGACGTGCACGGTCGCGTCGGGGGTCAGCGTGCCGCTGAAGATCCGCACGAGCGAGATGCGGCCGACGTACGGGTCGGTCGTCGTCTTGACGACCTCGGCGCACAGGGGGCCCGAGGGGTCGCACTCCAGCGGGCCGCGGGGCTCGCCGCCAGGGGTGGTGACCGCAGGCAGCGGGTGCTCGAGCGGCGACGGGAAGCCGCGCGTCATGACCTCGAGCAGCTCGAGGGTGCCGAGTCCGCCGGGGGACGGGGCCGCGCCGAGAACCGGGTAGAACGTGCCGCGTGCGACGGCCGTCTCGAGGTCGGCGATGAGCGTGTCGATGTCGATGTCCTCGCCGCCGAGGTAGCGGTCCATGAGGGTCTCGTCCTCGGACTCCGCGATGATCCCCTCGATGAGGGCGCCGCGCGCCGACTCGATGAGCGGGAGGTGCTCGGCGTCGGGCGCCTTCTCCACGCGCGCGCCGGAGGTGTAGTCGTAGACCTTCTGCGACAGCAGCCCGATGAACCCGGCGGCGCTGCCGTCGTCGGCGTGCATGGGGAGGTACAGCGGGAGCACCCCGTCGCCGAAGACGCGCTGGCAGATCGCCACGACGTCGTCGAAGTCCGCGCGCTCCTTGTCGAGCTTGGTGACGACCACGGCCCTGGGCATCCCGACGGCGGCGCACTCCTCCCAGAGGAGCTGGGTCGCGCCGTCGACGCCGTCCACGGCCGAGATGACGAAGAGGGCGGCGTCCGCCGCCCTCAGGCCGGCCCGGAGGTCGCCGACGAAGTCCGCGTACCCGGGGGTGTCGACCAGGTTGACCTTGATGCCGTCGAACTCGAGCGGGGCCAGTGCCAGGCCCACGGAGCGCTGCTGCCGCAGCTCGGCCTCGTCGAAGTCGGAGACCGTGGAGCCGTCCTCGACCCGGCCGGCGCGGGGGATGGCCCCGGCCGCCACGAGCAGCTGCTCGACCAGCGTCGTCTTGCCGGACCCGGAAGGGCCGACCAGGACCACGTTTCTGATCACGTCGGGCCGGTCGGCCTCCGGTGCTCTTCCGGCGGCCCCTGGGTTGTTCTTGTCGGCCATATCGATCGCCTCCAGCGTCGTTGCCGATGGATCGTGGCCCCGACTCTTCTCCTCGGCTCCCCGCGAGGCAACCGCTTCGCCCGATACGTCCGCAGTTACGCTCGTCACCGTCATGCTGAACAACGCCGCCGCCCGCAAGGCCGTCTCCGGAGCCGTCGACCCGCTCGCACGGGGACTGCTCCGCATCGGCCTGTCCCCGGACGCCGTCACCGTGATCGGCACCGTGGGCACCTGCGCCGCTGCGCTGTGGTTCTTCCCCCGCGAGCAGTGGGTCGTGGGCACGCTCATCATCACAGCGCTGGTGATCAGCGACCTGCTCGACGGGACGATGGCGCGGATGTCGGGCCGCTCGGGCCCGTGGGGCGCGTTCCTCGACTCCACCCTCGACCGCGTGGCCGACGGCGCGATCTTCGGCGGTGTCGTGCTGGGTCTCGCCCACGCCGGCGACATGCTGTCGGCCGCGGCCGCGCTGCTGGCCCTCGTCGGCGGCGGTGTCGTGTCGTACGCCAAGGCCCGTGCGGAGAGCATCGGCGTCGAGTGCAACGTCGGCATCGCCGAGCGCGCCGAGCGGATCATCGTGCTGCTGCTGGCCGTGTTCCTCACCGGCCTCGGCGTCCCGTACGTGCTGCCGGTGGCCGTGTGGCTGCTCGCCGCGCTCACGTGGATCACCGTGGGCCAGCGGATCCTGCACGTGCGTCGCCAGTTGCGCACCGTCGCGACCCCGGAGGACGCCGCGTGAGCCAGATCGCCGACCAGCTGACGTCCTGGGGGTTCGGCGCCGGCTGGTCGGTCGTGCGGCGCATGCCCGACCCGGTCGCCTACGCCACCTTCGAGCGCCTCGCCGACACCGCCTGGGCCCGCCGCGGGCCGTCGGTGCGCAGGCTCGAGTCGAACCTGCGCCGCGTCGTCGGGCCGGAGCCGTCGGAGGACGAGCTGCGGGTGCTCTCGCGCGCCGGCATGCGCTCCTACCTGCGCTACTGGTGCGACGCCTTCCGGCTCCCCGGCTGGAGCCGCGAGCGCATCGTCGAGTCGATCGGGATCATCGACGACCACCACCTCGCCGACGGCCTCGCCACCGGCCGCGGGGTGGTCGTCGCGCTGCCCCACATGGGCAACTGGGACCACGCCGGCGCCTGGGCCACCCTCGCGCACTCGCCCGTGGTCACCGTGGCCGAGCGGCTCAAGCCCGAGGATCTCTACGAGAAGTTCCTCGCGTTCCGCCGCGGCCTCGGCATGGACGTCATCCCGCTCACCGGCGGCGAGCCGCCGTTCCCCTACCTCGCCGACAAGCTCAAGGGCGGCGCGCTCGTGGCGCTGCTGGGCGACCGCGACCTGGGGCGGTCGGGCGTCCCGGTGCAGTTCTTCGGGGCGAAGGCCAAGATGCCCGCCGGCCCGGCGGCCCTCGCCGTCGACACCGGGGCGGTGCTGATCACCGCGCAGCTCTACCTCGAGGACGGCCGCAACTGGGTGCGCTTCCAGAGCCCGGTGGACGTCCCGCAGGAGGGGGAGCGGTCGCGCCGCATCTTCCGCACCACGCAGCTGGTCGCCGACAAGTTCGAGGAGGGCATCGGCGCCCGCCCGGCCGACTGGCACATGATGCAGCGGCTGTGGGTCGACGACCTCGACCCCGCCAAGGCGCCGAAGGAGTGACGGGCCGATGAAGGTCGGCATCGTCTGCCCCTACGACTGGTCGTCGCCGGGCGGTGTGCAGGTGCACATCCGCGACCTCGCGGTCGCGCTGCGGCGCCTCGGCCACACGGTGTCGGTGCTGACGCCGTCGGAGGACGACGACCTCGACCTCCCGCCGTACGTCGTCTCGACGGGCGGCGCCGTATCGCTGGCGTACAACGGGTCGCGGGCCAAGATCGCCCTGGGGCCGATCGCGACCCGACGGGTCCGCAAGTGGCTGCGCGAGAACGAGTTCGACGTCCTCCACATCCACGAGCCGCTGGCGCCGAGCCTGTCGATCCTGTCGTGCTGGGCCGCCCGGGGGCCGATCGTGGCCACCTGGCACTCGTCGATGGAGCGGTCGCGGCTGCTCGCAGCCGGCTTCTCGATCGCGCAGACGGCGCTCGAGAAGGTGTCGGCCCGCATCGCGGTCAGCGAGGCGGCGCGCCAGACGCTCGTCGAGCACATGGGCGGCGACGCCGTCCTCATCCCCAACGGCGTCGACTGCTCGCTGTTCGGCGAGGGCGAGCCGCTCGACGGCTGGCCCGGCGACGGCGGCTCGCTGTTCTTCATCGGCCGCATCGACGAGCCGCGCAAGGGCCTGCAGGTCCTGCTCGCGGCGATGCCCGCGATCATCGCCGCGCACCCCGGCGTGCGCCTGCTCGTGGCCGGACCGGGCGAGGTCGAGGAGATCCGCGGCGACCTCGAACCCGAGGTGGCCGAGCACATCACGTTCCTCGGCCTCGTCGACGAGGAGACCAAGGCGCGCGCCTTCCTGTCGGCCGACATCTACGTCGCGCCCAACACCGGCGGCGAGAGCTTCGGCATCGTGCTCCTCGAGGCGATGGCGAGCGGCACTCCGGTGCTGGCCAGCGACCTCGAGGCGTTCCGCCGCGTCACGGCTGAGGGCCGCGCGGGCGCGTCGTTCGCCAACGAGGACCCCGACGACCTGGCGCGCGCGGCGATCGCGCTGCTGTCCGACCGCGACGAGCGGTCCCGGCTCGCGGCCGAGGGCCGGATCCGCGCCCGCGAGTTCGACTGGGAGACCGTCGCCAAGCGCATCGTCGAGGTGTACGAGTCGGTGACGGTGACAGGGGAGAAGGTCACCGAGGACCTGCGCGGCCAACTCGTCGGCCGCCTGGCGCGCGGAGGCGGCTGATGGATCTCGTCGTCGTCGTCGACATCCTGCTGGTCGTGCTGCTCCTGGGCACGATCACCGTCTACCTGTCGTCGCTGGCGGGCCGTATCGACCGGCTCCACCGCAAGATCGAGACGGCCCACGCCGCCCTCGACGCCCAGCTGCTGCGCCGCGTCGTCGCGGCCCAGGACCTCGCCTCGGCCGGGTTCATGGACCCCGCGTCCGCGCTCGTCCTGTCGTCGGCGGCGCAGTCCGCGCTCGTCGCCGACGAGGAGGACGACGCGCAGCGCTCGCTGGCCGAGAGCGAGCTGACGCGCACGCTCGGGGCGGTGCTCGCGACCCGCGAGGACGCCGACGAGCTCGTCGCCGACGCCGGCCCCGATGCCGCGGTCGCGGGCCAGCTGCTCGACGAGCTCGCCGTCGCGTGCCGCCGGGTGGAGCTCGCGCGGCGCTTCCACAACGACGTCGTCCGCAGCTGCGTCGCCCTGCGCCGCCGCCGCCTCGCCCGCTGGTTCCGCCTCGCCGGCCACACGCCGATGCCGGGCCCGATCGACTTCGACGACACGCCCCCGCCCGGGCTCGCCGGTCGCTGAGACACGACCGCTTACCCTCGTCGTAGAGGCCGGCGTCAAGCAGCGGGCCCGACGAGGGAGACCACCGGTGCGCGCGAGCTCGACCAGCATCACCCGGCTCGCGGCCGCGGGGGCGGTGGCCGCCCTCGCGCTGGCCGGCTGCGCCAGCGGAGGCGAGGCGCCCGCCGCCACGACGTCCCCGTCCACGACCTCGGCGTCCCAGCCGGCCGAGCAGACCGCCACCCCGACCCCGAGCCCCACGATCGCTGAGAACGCGTCGCCGCTGTCGGGCCGGCCCGGCGGCGAGGGCAAGCGGGTGCTCATCGTCAAGTACGACAACACGCCCAACGCGCAGCCGCACTCGGGCCTGACCAAGGCCGACGTCGTCTACGTCGAGGAGGTCGAGTACGGCCTCACCCGCATCGCGGCCGTGTTCTCGACATCGCTGCCCAGGACTGTCGGCCCGGTCCGCAGCGCCCGCATCTCCGACCTCGAGCTGTTCGCCAACTACCAGGACGCCGCCTTCGCCTACTCCGGCGCCCAGCACCGGCTCCGCCCCCTGATCGCGGCGTCGGACCTCGTGGACGTCTCGGGCGACAAGGGCCCCTACGGGTACTTCCGAGACGGCAGCCGCCCCGCGCCCTACAACTTCATGGGCCAGCCGGAGAAGCTGCTGCAGCGGGCGAAGGGGTCGGCGGTCGCGCAGGACATCGGCTTCCAGTTCTCCCTCGACGCCCCGGCCGACGGCCGCGCTGTGAGGGCCGTCAAGGCCAGCTACCCCTCGTCGTCGGCCAAGTTCGTCTGGAACTCCTCCGCCAAGCGGTTCGACGTCTACCTCAACGGCCGGCCGGCGCGGGCGACCGAGGGCGGCACCCAGCGCGCCACCACCGTGGTCGTGCAGTACGTGAAGCAGTACGACTCCGGGTTCGGCGACAAGTTCGGCGGACGCACGCCCAAGGAGGACACCGTCGGCACCGGCTACGGCTGGGTGCTGCGCGACGGCCAGGCCTACAAGGTGCGCTGGACCCGCGACGACGAGTCGGCCCCCACGCTGTTCGTGGGGGAGGACGGCCAGGTCGTGCCGTTCAAGCCGGGCCAGGTGTGGGTCGTGCTGGTCAACCGCAAGGAGCCGGCCACCTTCGCCTGGGCCAAGGCGTCCTGAGGCCGGACGGCGTACGGGCGGGGCGCTCCACGTCGTCCACCTGACCTGCGCGGACGCTCCCGACCGGCCCGGAGGCGCCGCGTCGTCGGCCCGGTATCCTGACGCTGGACGCCGTCGCCGGCGCCCGTCGTACCAGCCCGTGACAGGGTGCCCCCATCGACTCCGAGGTCCGTCATGTCGTCGCAGAACGAGTCCACCGCCCCCGAGGTCGGCACCGCCCGCGTGAAGCGCGGCATGGCCGAGATGCTCAAGGGCGGCGTCATCATGGACGTCGTCACGCCCGAGCAGGCCAAGATCGCCGAGGACGCCGGCGCCGTCGCCGTCATGGCCCTCGAGCGGGTCCCCGCCGACATCCGCGCGCAGGGCGGAGTGTCGCGCATGAGCGACCCCGACATGATCGACGGCATCATCGCCGCCGTCTCCATCCCCGTGATGGCCAAGGCGCGCATCGGCCACTTCGTCGAGGCGCAGGTCCTGCAGTCGCTCGGCGTCGACTACATCGACGAGTCCGAGGTGCTCACGCCGGCCGACTACGCCAACCACATCGACAAGTGGCCCTTCACGGTGCCCTTCGTCTGCGGCGCGACCAACCTCGGCGAGGCCCTGCGCCGCATCAACGAGGGCGCGGCCATGATCCGCTCCAAGGGCGAGGCCGGCACCGGCGACGTCTCGAACGCGACCAAGCACATGCGCACGATCCGCGCCGAGATCAACCGGCTGTCCTCGATGGCCGAGGACGAGCTCTACGTCGCCGCCAAGGAGCTGCAGGCCCCCTACGACCTCGTCGTGGAGACCGCGCGCCTCGGCCGTCTGCCCGTCGTCATGTTCACCGCGGGCGGCATCGCCACCCCGGCCGACGCCGCGATGATGATGCAGCTCGGCGCCGACGGTGTGTTCGTGGGCTCGGGCATCTTCAAGTCCGGCAACCCGGCCGAGCGCGCCAACGCGATCGTGCAGGCCACGCTGCACTACGACGACCCGTCGATCGTGGCGAAGGTCAGCCGCGGGCTCGGCGAGGCCATGGTCGGCATCAACGTCGCCGACCTGCCCGTGCACCACCGCCTCGAGGACCGTGGCTGGTGAACCCCACCCCCGTCGGGGCTGACGTCCTCGTCGGGGTCCTCGCCCTCCAGGGCGACTTCCGCGAGCACGAGCACGCGCTGGCCGCGTGCGGCGCCGCCACGCGCCGCGTGCGGACGGTCGAGGACCTCGAGGGGATCGACGCCCTCGTCGTCCCGGGCGGCGAGTCCACGACCATGAGCAACCTCGCGCTGCGCTGGGGGCTGATGGAGCCGCTGCGCGCGCTCGTCCGCGGCGGCCTGCCGGCGTACGGCTCCTGCGCGGGGATGATCATGCTCGCCGACCGGATCGAGGGCGGCCGCCCCGACCAGGAGACCATCGGCGGGCTCGACGTCACCGTCCTGCGCAACGCCTTCGGCCGGCAGGTCGACTCCTTCGAGGCCGACATCGCGATGCTGGCCTTCGGCGCGGAGCCCGTGCACACGGTGTTCATCCGGGCGCCCTGGGTCGAGCAGGCGGGCCCCGGCGTCGAGGTGCTCGGCACGGTCCCCACGGGTCCGGCCGCCGGTAGGATCATCGCGGTCCGGCAGGGGCGCCTGCTCGCGACCTCCTTCCACCCCGAGCTGACCGGGGACGCGCGCATCCACAGGTACTTCCTCGAGATGGTGAGAGAGCAGGCATGAGCGGCCACTCCAAGTGGGCGACCACGAAGCACAAGAAGGCCGCGATCGACGCCAAGCGCGGCAAGATGTTCGCCAAGCTGATCAAGAACATCGAGGTCGCGGCCCGCACGGGCGGCGGCGACCCCGCGGCGAACCCGACGCTGTACGACGCCATCTACAAGGCGAAGAAGAGCTCGGTCCCCAACGACAACATCGACCGCGCGGTCAAGCGGGGCTCGGGCGCCGAGGCCGGTGGCGCCGAGTACGCCACCATCATGTACGAGGGCTACGGCCCCAACGGCGTCGCCGTGCTCATCGAGTGCCTCACCGACAACCGCAACCGCGCGGCTGCCGAGGTGCGGGTCGCGATGACCCGCAACGGCGGCTCCATGGCCGACCCGGGCTCGGTGGCCTACCTGTTCTCCCGCCGCGGCGTCGTCATCGTGCCGAAGAACGGCCTGTCCGAGGACGACGTCCTCGGCGCCGTCCTCGACGCGGGCGCCGAGGAGGTCAACGACCTCGGCGAGGCCTTCGAGGTCGTCTCCGCCGCCACCGACCTCGTCGCCGTCCGCACGGCCCTGCAGGACGCCGGCATCGACTACGAGTCGGCCGACGCCGTGTTCCTGCCGAGCATGCAGGTGCCCCTCGACGAGGACGGCGCCCGCAAGATGTTCAAGCTCATCGACGCCCTCGAGGACAGCGACGACGTCCAGAACGTCTACGCCAACTTCGACGTCAGCGACGAGATCATGGAGAAGGTCGACGCCTGACCCACCCCGCGCCCCCCTCCTCAGGTGGTTTGCGGTGAAGGTGCCCCCACTTGCGATAGAAGCAAGTTTTCCGCCCCAGGCTGTCCACAGGCGCTTCCGCTGTGGACAGCCTGGGGCGCTCGTCTTGCTTCTATCGCAAGCAGGGGGCCCTTCACCCGGAAAGCCGGAGGGGCGGTCCGGCGGGGCGTTCGGCGTGGCGCGGGGGTGCTGGCGTTCGGGCGTGGTTAGGATCCGAACACCTGTTCGGGCGTGGTGCCCGGCGCTGGCGGGCGGAGCTGTGGCAGTGCGCGTGCTGGGCGTGGACCCCGGTCTGACCCGGTGCGGCGTCGGCGTCGTCGACGGCGCGCCCGGACGCCGGCTCACCCTGGTCCACGTCGACGTGATCCGTACCGATCCCGGTCTCGACCTCGCCAGCCGGCTGCTGCTCGTCGAGCAGGGGGTCGAGGCGCTGCTCGACGCCACCCGGCCCGACGCCGTGGCCGTCGAGCGGGTCTTCAGCCAGCACAACGTCCGCACGGTCATGGGCACGGCCCAGGCCGGCGCCGTCGCGATCGCCGCGGCCGCGCGGCGCGGCATCCCCGTGGCGCTGCACACGCCGAGCGAGGTCAAGGCCGCCGTCACCGGCCAGGGCCGGGCCGGCAAGGAGCAGGTCACCGTCATGGTCACGCGCCTGCTCGCCCTCGACGCCGCGCCGCGCCCGGCCGACGCCGCCGATGCACTGGCCCTGGCCATCTGCCACCTGTGGCGCGGCGACTCCGCCTCGCGCCTGGCCGCCGCAGCCGCGGCTGCCCCGAAGCCGCGCATCCCGCGCACGGCCGCCGCGGTCCGGTCCGCCCAAGCGCCCGGCCGTACCCCGAGGGCGGCCTCGTGATCGCGTTCGTCCGCGGCCCCGTCGTCCACGCCGGCGCCACCACCGCGGTGCTCGACGTCGCCGGCGTCGGCTACGAGCTGCAGTGCACGCCGTCCACCGCTGCCGGACTGCGGATCGGCCACGAGACCACGCTGCACGCCACGCTGGTGGTGCGCGAGGACTCCATGACGCTGTTCGGCTTCGCCGACGCCGACGAGCGGGCCGTCTTCGAGACCCTCCAGACCGTCACCGGCGTGGGGCCGCGGCTCGCACTCGCGCTGCTGTCGGTGCACAGCCCCGACGCCCTGCGCCGCGCGGTCGCCGCCGAGGACGTCACGGCGCTCACGAAGGTGCCCGGGGTCGGGCGCAAGGGCGCGCAGCGGCTGGTGCTCGAGCTCAAGGACAAGCTCGGCCTGCCCACCGGTGCGGGCGGCGCCGCGGCCGCCGCGGCCCCGACCTCAGGGCCCGCGTGGCAGCCGCAGGTCCACTCGGCGCTCGTCGGCCTGGGCTGGTCGGCCAAGGAGGCCGACGCCGCGGTGGCGGCTGTGGCAGAGCAGGTCGAGCCCGACGCCGACGTCGCCACCGTGCTGCGCCTGGCCCTGCGCTCCCTGGACCGCGCATGACCTACGACGACGGCTCCTACGACGCCAGCCCCGACGACCGCCTCGTCGCGCCCGAGGCCGGCTCGGAGGAGGCCGCGCTCGAGTCGGCGCTGCGTCCGCGCACCCTCGACACGTTCATCGGGCAGCAGCGGGTCAAGGACCAGCTCGGCCTGGTGCTCGAGGCGGCGGTGGCCCGTGGCCGGGCGGCCGACCATGTCCTGCTGGCCGGCCCGCCGGGGCTGGGCAAGACCACGCTGTCGATGATCATCGCGGCCGAGCTCGGCGTGCCGCTGCGCGTCACGAGCGGTCCCGCGCTGCAGCACGCCGGCGACCTCGCCGCCGTCCTGTCGAGCCTGGTGCCCGGCGAGGTGCTCTTCCTCGACGAGATCCACCGGATGTCGCGGGCCGCCGAGGAGATGCTCTACCTCGCGATGGAGGACTTCCGGGTCGATGTGATCGTCGGCAAGGGCCCGGGAGCCACGGCCATCCCGCTCGATCTGCCTCCCTTCACCCTGGTGGGCGCGACCACGCGCGCCGGCCTGCTGCCGGGCCCGCTGCGCGACCGGTTCGGCTTCACCGCTCACATGGACTTCTACGACGCCGCCGATCTCGAGCGGATCCTGGTGCGCTCGGCCGCGCTGCTCGACGTCCCGCTCGACTCCGACTCCGCCGCCGAGATCGCCTCGCGCAGCCGGGGCACCCCGCGCGTGGCCAACCGGCTGCTGCGCCGGGTCCGCGACTACGCCCAGGTGCGCGGCGAAGGCCACGTCGACTTCGCCGTCGCGCAGGCGGCCCTCGCGCTCTACGAGGTCGACGAGATCGGCCTGGACCGCCTCGACCGCGCCGTGCTCGACGCCCTGCTGCGCCGGTTCGGGGGCGGCCCGGTGGGGCTGTCCACCCTGGCGGTGGCTGTGGGGGAGGAGTCCGAGACCGTCGAGACGGTCTGCGAGCCGTTCCTCGTGCGCGCCGGTCTGCTGGCCCGCACCCCGCGCGGGCGCGTGGCCACACCTGCGGCGTGGGTGCACCTCGGGCTCGTCCCCCCGGTCGGCTCGGCGGCCGCGGTCCAGGCGGCGATGCTGCCCTTCGACGCCGCGGGCGACGACGACGCCTCCGCCACCGGCGACGAGGCCGGTCCGCAGGCCTGAGCCCCCTCCCGGGCCCCCGCGCAGCGGTCCGGGCACCGCTCGGCGGCGCTTAGGATCGA
This sequence comes from Actinomycetota bacterium, assembly GCA_020161245.1. Classification (GTDB taxonomy): domain Bacteria; phylum Actinomycetota; class Actinomycetes; order S36-B12; family CAIYMF01; genus Longivirga. Next base: position 39,934 of record JAIUOK010000018.1, read on the forward strand.
CGACGACGCCGCGACCGCCGGCGGGAGACGAGAGACCACCATGGACGGCGGCACCCTCACCGCGCTGCTCCCCCTGATCGTCATCGCGGGGGCCTTCTACTTCCTCATCATCCGGCCAACGCAGCGCCGCCAGCGCGACCAGCTCGCGGTGGTGAACGCGCTCGCCCCGGGGGCCCGCGTGATGACCACCGCCGGCCTGTTCGGCACCGTCGTCGAGGTCGACGACAGCGAGGTGTCGCTCGAGATCGCCCCCGGGGTGGTCGTCCGCTACGTCAAGGCCGCCATCGCCAAGGTCGTCGAGCCCGCCCCGGACGCCGAGGGAACCGCTCCCGCGGCCCCCGCGTCCGACGCTGAGGCCGGCCGGCCGACGATCCTCGACGACGACACGAAGGCCCCGTAACGGGCCTCGGGTGACGGGGGCGGCGCCCGCGTCGTCCATACTTGCGTGGCACGGCCCCCGGTCGTGCCGCCCGCGGGCTCGCGCCCGCACGGACCACGGCGGCCCCAGGCCGCCTCGAGAAGCCCGCGCATGCGGGCGCGACAGTCCCGGCAGCGCGCCTCCCAGGGCGGGCTGCGGGGGCGCACGGGAGACACGACGGTGGCAGCACCGACCCAGGCCGGCGGCCGTCCAGGACGCACGCTGGCGATCCTGGGCCTGCTCACGCTGGCCCTCATGGTGTGGACGTTCTGGCCCGGCCAGCAGCACACGCCCAAGCTCGGCCTCGACCTCCGCGGCGGCACCCAGGTCATCCTGACGCCGACGTCGGCCACGGGCGGCGGCGCCATCACCGACGACCAGCTCAAGCAGACCGTCGAGATCATCCGCCAGCGCGTCGACGGCTTCGGCGTGGCCGAGGCCGAGGTGACCACCCAGGGCAGCGGCAGCAGCGCCACGATCGTCGTGTCGATCCCGGGAGCCACGAACGAGAAGGTCCTCGAGACCCTCTCGACGACGGCCAAGCTCGACTTCCGGCCGGTCATCACCGTCGACTACGGCAGCCAGGCCGTCACCCCGACGCAGAGCCCGAGCCCGTCGGCGTCGGGGTGGTCGACCGCCAGCCCGTCGCCGTCGGCGTCCGCCTCCGCGGGCTCCGGCAGCGCATCGCCGAGCCCGTCGGCTTCCGCGTCGGCCTCGGGCCAGGGCGCGCCGGTGCCCAACGCCGATTCGGCTTCCCCGAGCCCCTCAGCGTCCGCCTCCGGCAGCGCGTCGCCGAGCCCGTCGGCATCGGCCTCCGGCGGCGTCACGACGGCCGAGGGCGGCCTGCCCCCGATCCAGTCGCCGAAGAACGACGCCGCGTTCCAGAAGGCGTTCACCGACATCGACTGCTCCGAGACCGGCGCCCTCAAGGGCGGCCCGACCGACCCGAAGCTCTACCTCGCCACCTGCTCGGTCGACGGCGGCCTCAAGTACCTGCTCGACCCTGCCGCGGTCGAGGGCACCGAGATCAGCAGCGCGTCGGCTACGCTCGCCCAGCAGGGCGTCGGCTGGGAGGTTCAGCTCAGCTTCACCCCCGAGGGCGCCCAGCAGTTCGCCGAGGTGACCGGCAAGCTCGCGCAGCAGCCGTCGCCGCAGAACCAGTTCGCGATCACCCTCGACGGCCTCGTGCAGTCCTCGCCGTACGTGAGCTCGGCGATCCTCGGCGGCAACGCCACGATCAGCGGCTCGTTCACGGCCGAGGAGGCCAAGGCCCTCGCCAACGTCCTCAAGTACGGCTCGCTGCCGGTCTCGCTCGAGGTCTCGCAGGTCGAGCAGCTCTCGCCGACCCTCGGCGAGGACCAGCTGCGCGCCGGCATCCTCGCCGGTGCGCTCGGCCTCCTGCTCGTCGTGCTGTGGCTGCTGTTCTACTACCGGGCCCTCGGGCTGGTGGCCACGGCATCGCTGGTCGTCGCCGCACTGTGGACCTACTGCCTGCTCGTGGTGCTCGGCCGCACGATCGGCTACACGCTCTCGCTGGCCGGCGTGGCCGGTGCGATCGTCGCCATCGGCATCACCGCCGACTCGTTCGTCGTGTACTTCGAGCGACTGCGCGACGAGCTGCGCGACGGCCGCACCTACCGCCAGGCCGGCGACATCGGCTGGGTCCGGGCCCGGCGCACGATTCTGGCCGCCGACTTCGTCTCCATGCTCGCGGCCGTGGTCCTGTACTTCCTGTCGGTCGGAAGCGTCCGCGGCTTCGCGTTCACGCTCGGGCTCACGACCCTGGTCGATGTGCTGGTCGCGTTCGCCTTCACGCGTCCGCTGGTCGCCGTGCTCCTGCGCACCAAGGCGATGACCTCGGGCAAGATGTGGACCGGGCTCTCGCCCGACCACGTCGGCGGCAAGATGCTCGAACGTGCCACGGGCAGCGTGGTGGTGCCCGACGACGACGCCCCTGCGCCCCGCCAGACGCTCGCGGCTGCGCGTGCCGCCGCTCGTGACGCCGAGAAGGAGATCTGATGTCCCGCCTCGGCACCATCGCCCACCAGCTCTACAGCGGCGAGGTCTCCTACGACTTCGTCGGCAAGCGCCGCCGCTGGTACGCGGTCTCCGCCGTCTTCCTCGTGCTCGCGCTCGTCGGCCTGCTCGGCCGCGGGCTCAACACCGGTATCGAGTTCCAGGGCGGCTCGGAGTTCGTCGTCCCCAACACCACCGCCACGGTGGAGCAGGCGCGCACGTCGGCGGAGGCCGCGGGCCTGACCGACCCCGTCGTCACCCAGGTCGGCGGCGACACCATCCGCATCCAGTCGACGCCGCTCACGCCGGCCGAGTCGGCAGAAGTCACCGCCCAGCTCGCCGACGACCTCGGGGTGCCGTCCTCGACGATCGGCGTCCAGCTCGTCGGCCCGTCATGGGGCGCCGACATCACCCAGCGCGCGCTGCAGGGCCTGGTGGCCTTCCTGGTGCTGGTGACGATCTTCCTGGCGTTCTACTTCGAGTGGCGGCTCGCCGTCGCTGCGCTCATCGCGCTGCTGCACGACCTGCTCATCACCATCGGCATCTACGCGCTGACCGGCTTCGAGGTCACGCCGGCCACGGTGATCGGCGTGCTGACGATCCTCGGCTTCTCGCTCTACGACACCGTGGTCGTGTTCGACAAGGTCAAGGAGAACACCCGCGGCATCACCGCGAGCAACCGCGTGACCTACAGCGAGGCCGCCAACCTCGCGCTCAACCAGACCCTGGTGCGCTCGATCAACACCTCGATCGTGGCGCTGCTGCCGGTCGCGGCGATCCTCATCATCGGGGTCGGCTTGCTCGGCGCCGGCACGCTCAAGGACCTCTCGCTCGCGCTGTTCATCGGCACGGCGGCGGGCACCTACTCGTCGATCTTCATCGCGACGCCGGTGGCCGCCCAGCTGCAGGAGCGCCGGCCCGAGATGAAGGCGCTCGCCGCACGTGTGGCAGCACGTCGTTCCGGCCAGGAGGGCCGGGCCCGCCGCAAGGGGTCGTCGTCGGCCGGCGCCACCACGACGCTCGTGGCAGACGAGATCGGTGACGGCGCCGAGCACGGCACGATCGCCGAGCAGATGTCGGGCACGGCAGCGCCGGTGCAGTCCGGTCCGCGCGCGCAGCCCAAGCGCAACCAGACCCGGTCGCAGCGCAAGAAGCGCTGATGCCCGGCCTCGAGGAGCTGCTCGACGCCCGGATCCGGTCGGTCCCCGACTGGCCCGTGCCGGGCGTGACGTTCCGCGACATCACGCCGCTGCTCGCCGACCCCGCAGGCATCCCCGCGGTCGTCGACGGCATCCGCGCCGGGCTCGACGCGCTCGGGATCGCCGACGCGGACATGGTCGCCGGCATCGAGGCGCGGGGGTTCGTGCTCGGGGCGCCGCTCGCCGTCGCCCTCGGCTGCGGCTTCGTGCCCGTCCGCAAGCAGGGCAAGCTGCCCGGCGCCGTCCACTCGGCCAGCTACGACCTGGAGTACGGGCAGGCCACGCTCGAGGTGCAGGTGGACGCGGTCGCGGCCGGGCACCGCGTCGTGCTCGTCGACGACGTGCTCGCCACCGGCGGCACCGCGGCCGCGGCCGCCGAGCTGCTCCGCGCCGCCGGCGCCCACGTCGTGGCTCTGGCCGTCCTGCTGGAGCTCCCGGCGCTCGCCGGACGCTCGCGCCTCGACGGGCTCCCGCTCGTCGCCCTGCGCGCGGTGTGACGCACCGCCCGCGGCCACGGCACCGCGTCGACCCGGGTTCGGCACCGCGCCGGGACTAGGCTCGGGCCGCACGCGCACGGTTCGCGAGGAGGTCCGGATGCCCGACCCGGTGGTCGACGTCGACGACCTCGGCGGAGCGGGCCCCGACGAGGTGCCGCCCCCGGTGTTCGTGCGCCGGCACACCGGCGCCTACATCGAGATGCTGCTGTCGAGCCTGCTGTCGCTGACGGCGTCGCTGGTGCTCTCCGTCGAGGCCTGGCTGCTGGCGCAGGACCCCGGCGCGATCTTCAGCTGCGACATCAACAGCAAGATCTCCTGCGGCACCGTCGCCGAGTCGTGGCAGGCCACCCTGCTCGGCTTCCCCAACGCCTACCTCGGGCTGATCTTCGAGCCCATCGTGATCACCCTGGCCGTGGCGTCGCTCGGCGGCGTCCGCTTCCCGCGGTGGTTCATGCTCGGCGCGCAGGGCCTCTACACGATCGCGATCGCGTTCGCGTACTGGCTGTTCCTGCAGGCCTACTTCGTCATCGGCGCGCTGTGCCCCTGGTGCCTGCTCGTCACCGCGGCCACCACTCTGGTGTGGGCGTCGATGTTCCGGGTCAACGTGCTCGACGGCCACATCCGGTTCGGCTCGGCGCAGCCGAAGGTCGTGCGCGCGCTGCGCCTCGGGGTCGACACCGGCGTCGTCCTCATCGTCCTCGCGGTGATCGCGGCGATGGTCGCCTACCGCTATCTGTGACGGCGCGCCGCCGCGGCCGGGCACCGGAGCGCGGCCGGAGCGGGTCCGCCCGTAGACTGGGCCGCCACAGCCGAGCAGGTGGCGAGGAGGCCGGGTGGCCGAGGACGTCGTAGCGCAGGGCGCGGACGCGCCCTCCGCCGCTGCGCCCGCCCAGCCCGACACCCGCTCGCCGGCCTTCCAGGCCACCAGCCTGCGCTCGCGCCTCCCGCGCATCTCCTCGCGACGAGCCGGGCAGCGCGGGGGAGCGCACCCCGAGCTCGAGCCGCTGCTGCGGACGGTGAAGCAGTACCACCCCAAGGCCGACCTCTCGATCCTCGAGCGCGCCTACGAGCAGGCCGCGTACCTGCACCGCGACCAGCACCGCCGCAGCGGCGACCCCTACATCACGCACCCGCTGGCCGTCGCGACGATCCTGGCCGAGCTCGGCACCACGCCCGCCACGCTCGCCGCCGCGCTGCTGCACGACACCGTCGAGGACACCGAGTACAGCCTCGACGCGCTGCGCGAGGACTTCGGCGACGAGGTCGCGGCGCTCGTCGACGGCGTCACCAAGCTCGACAAGGTGAAGTACGGCCAGGCCACCGCCGCCGAGACGGTCCGCAAGATGGTCGTGGCGATGGCCAAGGACATCCGCGTTCTGGTGATCAAGCTCGCCGACCGCCTGCACAACATGCGCACGCTGCGCTGGATGCCGCCGGCCAAGCAGGAGCAGAAGGCACGCGAGACCCTCGAGATCTACGCGCCGCTGGCCCACCGCCTCGGCATGAACACGATCAAGTGGGAGCTCGAGGACCTCGCCTTCGCCACGCTCTACCCGAAGATGTACGACGAGATCGTGCGCCTCGTCGGGCAGCGGGCGCCGGAGCGCGACGAGTACCTGCAGCAGGTCATCGCGGCGGTGAAGACCGACCTCGACTCCGCGAAGATCAAGAACACGGTCACCGGCCGGCCGAAGCACTACTACTCCGTCTACCAGAAGATGATCGTGCGCGGCCGCGACTTCGCCGACATCTACGACCTCGTCGGCATCCGCATCCTCGTGGAGTCCGTGCGCGACTGCTACGCCGTCCTCGGCGTCATCCACGCGCGGTGGAACCCGGTCCCCGGCCGGTTCAAGGACTTCATCGCGATGCCCAAGTTCAACATGTACCAGTCGCTGCACACCACGGTGATCGGGCCGACGGGCCGTCCCGTCGAGCTGCAGATCCGCACGATGGACATGCACCGCGCCGCCGAGTACGGCGTCGCCGCGCACTGGCGCTACAAGCAGGGCTCGGTGGGCGGCAAGCAGGGCCCGGACGACATGGCCTGGCTGCGCCAGCTGCTCGAGTGGCAGCGCGAGACCGAGGACCCCGACGACTTCCTCGACTCGCTGCGCTACGACCTCGGCTCCAGCGAGGTCTTCGTGTTCACGCCCAAGGGCGACGTTGTGGCCCTGCCCGGCGGCTCGACGCCGGTCGACTTTGCGTACGCCGTCCACACCGAGGTGGGGCACCGCTGCGTGGGCGCACGCGTCAACGGCAAGCTCGTGCCGCTCGAGTCGTCGCTCGACTCGGGCGACGTCGTCGAGGTGTTCACCTCCAAGGCCGAGAACGCCGGGCCCAACCGCGACTGGCTGCAGTTCGTCAAGAGCCCCCGCGCGCGGTCGAAGATCAAGGCCTGGTTCTCCAAGGAGCGCCGCGAGGAGGCGGTGGAGAACGGCAAGGACGCCATCACCCGCGCCATGCGCAAGGCCGGGCTGCCGCTGCACCGGCTGCTCTCGGCCGGTGCGCTGCAGGGCCTGCTCGCCGAGCTGCACCTCTCCGACGTCACCGCGCTCTACGCCGCGGTGGGCGAGGGCCGGCTCTCGGCGCAGACGGTCGTGCAGCGGCTCGTCGCCGCGCACGGCGGCGAGGACGGCGCCACCGAGGACCTCGCCGAGTCCGTCACCCCCACCAAGATCGCCAGCGGCAAGGCGCGCCCGCAGGGCGACCCCGGCATCGTGGTCGACGGCGACGACGACGTCTGGGTCAAGCTGGCGCGCTGCTGCACCCCGGTCCCCGGCGACGACGTGCTCGGCTTCGTCACCCGCGGCCACGGCGTCTCCGTGCACCGCACCGACTGCGTCAACGTCGCCTCGCTTCAGCAGGAGCCCGACCGCATCGTGCCGGTCACGTGGTCGCCCAAGGCCTCCAGCGTCTTCCTGGTCAACATCCAGGTCGAGGCGCTCGACCGCAGCCGGCTGCTCTCCGACGTCACCCGTGCGCTGTCCGACCAGCACGTCAACATCCTGTCGGCGTCGGTGAGCACCACCCGCGACCGGATCGCGCTGTCGCGCTTCACCTTCGAGATGGCCGACGCAACCCACCTCGGCTCGGTCCTCAAAGCCGTCCGAGGCGTCGAGGGCGTCTACGACGTCTACCGCGTGTAGGCCTCAGCCCGAGAACTCGGCTGCGGCGCGCTCGGCGGCCTCGAGGAGGGCCTTCGTGGTCGCGATCCGGCCCTCGGCGTCGGCGGCCTTGCGGTCGTTGCCCGCTGCAGCGGCGGCGTCGCGCTCCTTCTCCAGCTTCGCCAGCGACGCGCGGAACTGAGCGACGGTGTCCTCGGCGCGTGCGCGGGCCTCGGGGTTGGTGCGGCGCCACTGCTCCTGCTCGCCCTTGCGAACCGCGTCCTCGACCCGGCGCAGCCGGCCCTCGATGCGCTCCTTGTCGCCGCGCGGCACGTGGCCGACCTGCTCCCAGCGCTCGTGGATCGAGCGGAGGGCGGCCTTCGCCGACTTGAGGTCGGAGGTATCGATGGCCTCGGCCTCGGCGAGCAGGGCCTCCTTGGCGGCGAGGTTCTCCGCGTAGCCCGCGTCGCGCTTGCCCAGCTCGGCGTTGCGCGCGGCGAAGAAGGTGTCCTGCGCCGTGCGGAAGCGCTGCCAGAGCGCCTCCTCGTCGGACTTGCCGGCGCGGCCGGCGGCCTTCCAGCGCGCCATGAGGTCGCGGTAGGCCGACGCGGTGGGCCCCCAGTCGGTGGAGCCCGAGAGTGCCTCGGCCTCGGCGACGAGCGACTCCTTGACCTGCTTGGCGTCGCTGCGCTCGCTGTCGAGGCGGGCGAAGTGCTGGCGGCGGTGCTTGTCGAACTGCGAGCGCGCGTGGCTGAACCGCTTCCACAGCGCCTGCTCCCCGGCGCGGTCGGCGCGCGGGGCGCCCTTCCACTCCTCGAGCAGCTCCTTGAACCGCTCGCCGGTCGCCTTCCACTGAGTGGATGCCGCGAGGCTCTCGGCCTCGACGACGATCTTCTCCCGGGCCTCGAGCGCGGCGGCCTTGGCCTTGGCGCGCGCCTCGGCGGCGACGGCCCGCTTCTCCTGCACGAGGGTGTCGAGGGCGGCGACGCGCGCCTTGAGCGACGCGAGGTCGCCGACCATCGACGGCGAGTCGAGGGACTCGGTGGCCCGCTTGACGACGGCGGCGGCCTGCTCCGGCGAGGCCTTGCCCTCGGTGAGGCGGCGGGTGGCGAGGCTGACCTCGACCGAGAGGTCGTCGAACTTGCGCACGAAGAAGGCGAGGCCCTCCTCGGGCGTGCCGGCGGCCCACTGGCCGACGACGTGCTCGCCCTCGTCGGTACGGACGTGGACGTTGCCCTCGTCGTCGACCCGGCCGAAGGTGGCCGAGTCGGTGGGGCGGTCCTCGTGGGACTCCTCCTCGGCCGGGGCGGCAGCGGCGGGTGCGGGCGCCGCGCCCGAGGCGACCGGCCGCGGGGGCGCCGGGCGCACGGTCCCGGCCAGGGCGGCGGGGCTGGGGCGCGGGCCGGGCCGCGGCACCGGGGGAGCCGCGGCTGCGGGCTCGGTGGCCGTGGTCTGCTCGGCGGCGGCGTCCGGCTCCTGCGCCGCAGGAGCCTCGGCGGACGTCTCGCCGGCAGGAGCCGCAGCAGCGGGCTCCTCCGCAGCAGTGGGCTCGGCGACGGCGGCAGCCTCAGCAGCGGGTGCCTGGTCGGCAGCGGGCTCGGCGGCCGAGGCCGGCTCCTCGACGGCGGGAGCGTCAGCGGCGTCGTCAGCGGCTGGCTCTGCGGCTGGAGCGTCCTCCGGTTCCGCGGCTGCGGCCGGGGCGGCGTCCGCCGGGGCGGGTGCCACCTCGGGTGCGGCGACGGGCTCGGGCTGGACGTCGGCCGGGGCCTCGGGCTCGACCTCGGGGGTCGGGTTCTCGGTGCTGTCGCTCACTGCGCTGTTCACTCCTCAGCCGGCCGGCGTCTCGCTGGTCGTGGCCTTCGTGATGACGATGGGCTGTGCAGGCTGTCCGTCGCCGCTGCCGTTCGCCGTTCCGGCGGCAGCGACCTTCTCGACGACGTCGAGCCCGGACACCACTGTGCCCCAGATCGTGTAGTCAGGTCCGAGGGTTGTGTCCTTGTAGACGATGAAGAACTGGCTGCCCGCGGTGCCCGGGCCCGCGTTCGCCATCGCCACGGTGCCCCGGGGGTAGTTGTTGGCGCCGTCTGCGGGCAGGTTCTCGTCGGGCACGGTGTAGCCCGGGCCGCCCGTGCCGTCGTTGTTCGGGCTGCCGCACTGGAGCACGAAGATGCCCTCGGTGGTGAGCCGGAAGCACGAGCTGTCGGTGTAGAAGCCCTGGCTGACGAGGAACGCCATCGACGACGTGGTCTTCGGGGCCTTGGCGGGGTCGACCGTCTCGATCACGATGTCGCCGCAGTTCGTGGCGAGGGTGATCGTGGCGGGGGCCGCGAGGGTCCCGGACGGCGGCGCCGACCAGGTCTGGGTCTTCACCGTGGGCTCGGGCGGGGTGGTGCAGCCGGCGACAGAGGTCGTGGTCGACGGCGAGGGCGACGACGACGTGGAGCCCGACGGCGAGGCGCTGGGGCTGACGCTGGTCGACGCCGACGGGCTCGACGACGACGTGCCGTCGGCCACCTGGTCGCTGCCACGGTTGGTGAGCAGCAGGGCGACGACGGCGCCGACCACGACGACGAGCGCCGCCACGACCGCCAGGACCTGGTTGCGGCGCCGGCGCGCGGCGTCGCGCTCGACCCGGCGCGCCTGCTGGCGCTCGTACTTGGCGCGCGCGAGCTCGCGCTCGCGCTTGTTGCTGCTCGCCACGCCTGCAGCTCCTGATCCGTCGTCCCTGCCGGGCCGACGTCCTCGGCGGCCCGCCCGCGCTCCCGCGCCCGAGCGAGTCTAGGCAGTGCCGCCGGGCCGGGGCGGGAGCGGGGCGTGCGGGCGCGGCGCAGCGCCGCTGGTCAGCGCCCCGGCTCAGGGGCCCGGGCGGCGAGATACGAGGACGGGCCTGCTCGCCGCGGCCGGTAGGCTGCCGGGGCCGGGCAGGAGCCCGTCGGACCGCCAGGAGGGACGCAGCGTGCTCGTCGTGGGCTTCCCGGCCGGCCCCTGGGGCACCAACTGCTACGTCGTCGCGACCGGTGCGGGCCAGGAGTGCCTCGTGGTCGACCCCGGCAAGGACGCCGCGCCCGGCGTCGAGGAGGCGGTCCGCGAGCACGGGCTCAAGCCCGTCGCCGTCCTGCTCACCCATGGCCACATCGACCACGTGTGGTCGGTGGTGCCCCTGTGCGGCGCCCACGAGGTGCCGGCGTGGATCCACCCGGACGACCGGGCCATGCTCGCCGACCCGCTGGCAGGCATCAGCGCCCAGACCGCCGCGATGCTCGAGTCCATGACCGACGGCCGGCTGCAGGCGGGGGAGCCCGAGGACATCCGCGAGCTGGCCGACGGCGCCGTGCTGGAGCTCGCCGGGCTCCGGCTCGTGGTGGACCACGCCCCGGGTCATACCCGCGGGTCGGTGATGTTCCGCCGCGAGGCCGACGTCGAGCTTCCGCCCGTCCTGTGGTCGGGCGACGTCCTGTTCGAGGGCTCGATCGGCCGCACCGACCTCCCGGGCGGCGACCACGCGGCGATGCTCGACAGCCTCGTCCGCACGGTGCTGCCCCTCGACGACGAGACCGTCGTGCTCCCCGGGCACGGCGGCACCACGACCATCGGTCGCGAGCGCGCGGCCAACCCGTACCTGACCGCCCTCGCGGGGCGCTCGGCCGGACCGGCCGCCCCCTCGCGCGGCCTGTAGGAGACCTCTCGCATGGCCAAGATCGCCCCGCTGTCCGGGTTCCCGGAGTGGCTGCCCGCCGAGCGCATCGTCGAGCAGCAGGTCCTCGACACCGTCCGCGGCGTGTTCGAGCTGCACGGCTTCGCCGGTATCGAGACCCGCGCGGTCGAGCCGCTCGAGCAGATGCTGCGCAAGGGCGAGATCGACAAGGAGGTGTACGTCCTGCGGCGTCTGCACGCCGAGGGCGACGAGCCGGACGCCGGTCTCGGGCTGCACTTCGACCTCACCGTGCCGTTCGCGCGCTACGTGCTCCAGAACGCAGGCCACCTCGAGTTCCCGTTCCGCCGCTACCAGATCCAGAAGGTCTGGCGCGGCGAGCGGCCGCAGGAGGGCCGCTTCCGCGAGTTCACCCAGGCCGACATCGACATCGTCGACCGCGACGCCCTCGCCTTCCACCACGAGGTCGAGGTGGCGCTGGTGATGGCGGAGGTGTTCCGAGCGCTGCCGTGCCCGCCGGCCGTGATCCTGGTGAACAACCGCAAGCTCGCCGAGGGGTTCTTCCTCGGCGCCGGCGCTGCCGACGCCGCCGCGGCGCTGCGCGCGATCGACAAGCTCGACAAGATCGGCGCGGCCAAGGTCGCCGCTCTGCTGGAGTCGGACGCCGGCCTTTCGGCCGAGGGCGCGCAGAAGTGCCTCGCACTGGCGTCGATCCGCAGCGCCGACGTCTCGTTCGTCGAGCAGGTGCGCGCGCTCGGCGTCGAGCACCCGCTGCTCGACGAGGGCCTCGAGGAGCTCGCCGCCGTCATCGCGGCTGCGCAGGCGCGGATGCCGGGCGCCGTGGTGGCCGACCTCAAGATCGCCCGTGGCCTCGACTACTACACGGGCACGGTCTACGAGACGCAGCTCGTCGGCTACGAGTCGGTCGGCTCGGTCTGCTCCGGTGGGCGCTACGACGCGCTCGCGAGCGACGGCAAGGCCACGTACCCCGGTGTCGGCATCTCGCTGGGCGTCTCGCGCCTGGTGTCGGTGCTGCTGGGCAAGGGGCTCGTGCGGGCCAGCCGCTCGGTGCCCACGGCCGTGCTCGTCGCGGTGTCGTCCGACGAGGGCCGCACGGCGTCCGAGGACGTCGCCGCGGCCCTGCGCGCACGGGGCATCAGCACCGAGGTCGCACCCGCAGCCGCGAAGTTCGGCAAGCAGATCCGCCACGCCGACCGGCGCGGCATCCCGTTCGTCTGGTTCGTCGCGGACGACGGCACCCACTCGGTCAAGGACATCCGCTCCGGCGAGCAGCTCGACGCCGACCCGGCGTCGTGGGCTCCGCCCGCGGACGACCTCCGTCCGACCGTCACCCTGGTGGCCGGCCCCGTCTCGGCCGGCACCGACAGCGAGGAGAGCACGTCGTGATCCGCACCCACACAGCCGGGAGCCTCCGCTCCGAGCACGTCGGCCAGACCGTCACCCTGGCCGGCTGGGTTGCCCGCCGCCGCGACCACGGCGGCGTGGCCTTCCTCGACCTGCGCGACGCGTCCGGCGTCGTCCAAGTCGTCGTGCGCGATCCCGAGGTCGCCCACCCGCTGCGCAACGAGTTCTGCGTCAAGGTCGTCGGCCAGGTGTCGGCGCGCCCCGAGGGCAACGCCAACGCCGACCTGCCCACCGGCGACGTCGAGGTGGTCACCGAGACCCTCGAAGTGCTCTCGGTCGCGGCGCCGCTGCCGTTCCCGATCGACGAGCACGTCGAGGTGGGCGAGGAGGCGCGCCTGCGCTACCGCTACCTCGACCTTCGCCGCAGCGGACCCGGCAGCGCAATCCGCCTGCGCAGCCGCGTGAACCGCATCGCCCGCGACGTGCTCTACACGCACGACTTCGTGGAGATCGAGACGCCGACCCTCACGCGGTCGACGCCGGAGGGCGCGCGCGACTTCCTCGTGCCGGCCCGTCTGCAGCCCGGCAGCTGGTACGCCCTGCCGCAGAGCCCGCAGCTGTTCAAGCAGCTGCTCATGGTCGCCGGCATGGAGCGCTACTTCCAGATCGCGCGCTGCTACCGCGACGAGGACTTCCGCGCCGACCGGCAGCCCGAGTTCACCCAGCTCGACATCGAGATGAGCTTCGTCGACCAGGACGACGTCATCGGCGTCGGCGAGGCCGTGGTCTCGGCGCTCTGGCGCGAGATCGGACACGAGATCGCCCTGCCGATCCCGCGGATGACCTACGCCGACTCGATGGCCCGCTATGGCAACGACAAGCCCGACCTGCGCTTCGGCCAGGAGCTCGTCGAGCTCACCGACTACTTCACCGACACGCCCTTCCGCGTGTTCCAGGCGCCGTACGTGGGCGCGGTAGTCATGCCCGGCGGCGCCTCGCAGCCGCGCAAGCAGCTCGACGCCTGGCAGGACTGGGCCAAGCAGCGCGGCGCGCGCGGCCTCGCCTACGTGCTCATCCAGGAGGACGGCGAGCTCGGCGGGCCGGTCGCCAAGAACCTGTCCGACGCCGAGCGGGAGGGTCTGGCCGAGGCCGTCGGCGCGAAGCCGGGCGACTGCGTGTTCTTCGCGGCGGGGGAGACCACGCCGTCACGTGCGCTGCTCGGTGCCGCGCGCCTCGAGATCGGCAGGCGCTGCGGCCTCATCGACGAGTCGGCGTGGTCGTTCGTGTGGATCGTCGACGCGCCGCTGTTCGAGCCGTCGTCGAAGGCCGTCGAGTCCGGTGACGTCGCCGTCGGCGCCGGTGCCTGGACGGCGGTGCACCACGCCTTCACCTCGCCGAAGCCGGAGTGGATCGACCGGTTCGAACAGGACCCGGGCGCAGCCCTCGCCTACGCCTACGACCTCGTCTGCAACGGCAACGAGATCGGCGGCGGGTCGATCCGTATCCACCAGCGCGACGTGCAGCAGCGCGTCTTCGCGATGATGGGCCTCGGCCCGGAGGAGCAGCAGGAGAAGTTCGGCTTCCTGCTCGACGCCTTCGCCTTCGGCCCGCCCCCGCACGGCGGCATCGCCTTCGGCTGGGACCGCATCACCGCCCTGCTGTCGGGCAGCGACTCGATCCGCGACGTGATCGCGTTCCCGAAGACCGGCGGCGGGCAGGACCCGCTCACCGGCGCGCCCGCGCCGATCAGCCCCGAGCAGCGTGCCGAGGCCGGCGTCGACTACGTCCCCGAGGACGGGGACGACGAGGCCGCGGAGGCCGGCGAAGCCTGATCGCCGCGCTCGTACTAGGGCGGGGGCCGGTCAGCGCGCGACGAGCGCGCACCGGCCCCCGTCGCACGTGCTGGGGCCGCGGATCGCGCCGCCGTCCCTAGCCCCGACGGGCGTGCCCTCTGGCGCCGATCCGGGCATCCCGCCTCATACTGGACGCTTCCGCGGAACCGCCGCGGGAGTGCGAAGGAGCGTCACGTGCCCGACCCCGTTGACGGAACCGACGTCCCGGGTCTGCCGACCGGTCTGCCCGAGCCGGCAGTCGGCCCCGTCGTGTCGCCCCTGCACGGCCGCCGCGACAACCCCGACGAGCTCACCCGCAAGCCGCTGGCGTTCTGGGACCGCATCAAGCTGCTGCTGTTCTTCGGCATCGCCTTCGAGCTCATCGCCTGGGCGCAGGCGTCGAACAACCCGCTGCTCGACGTCTCGGCCGCCGAGCGCGCCACGGCCGCCACCGGCTTCGGCCAGATCCTGCTCGTGCTCATCGTCCTCGAGGCCCTGCGCCAGATCCACTTCGTGCTCGCCGAGAACGTCGCCGCCTACCACCAGCTGTGGGTGCGCGCCTTCGCCCGCACCGAGCGGCTCTCCGGCCGGTTCAACCCCTGGACCCGCTACCGCATCGCCCGGGTGATCAAGTGGGTCGTCGGCCTCGCGGTTATCGCGATGGTGCTCTCGGCCTTCTCCGGGCTGCCGCCGATCATGGCGCTGTTCAAGGTGCCGGCGTGGTTCATCGGGCAGCTGCCGATGATCCTGCAGCTGGTGCTCTACCTGTTCATCGCCGTCGCTCAGTTCGCGATGATCTTCTACTTCCTGTCGCGCGGCGGGGTCGACGTCTACTTCCCGGACGACGTCAAGACGCGCTTCTCCGACGTGTGGGGCCAGGACCACGTGCTCGAGCGCGTCCGCGAGAACGTCGTGTTCCTCGAGAACCCCGAGGCCATCGAGGAGAAGGGCGGCTACGTCCCTGGCGGCATCCTGCTGTGGGGGCCGCCCGGCACCGGCAAGACGCTGCTGGCCGAGGCCGTCGCCGGCGAGACCGGCAAGCCCTACGTCTTCGTCGACCCGGGCGCGTTCATCAACATGTTCTTCGGGGTGGGCGTCCTCAAGGTCAAGAGCCTGTACCGCAAGCTGCGCAAGCTGTCGCTGAAGTACGGCGGCGTGATCGTGTTCTTCGACGAGGCCGACACCCTCGGCAGCCGCGGCGGTGCGGTGAGCCAGGCCCGCCGCGTGTCGCTCGAGGGCGGCGTCCCCTCGTTCGAGGCGTCGACCCTGCCCGCGTGCAACGGCGAGCACTACGTCTCGGCGACGACACAGAAGCTGCTCGCCGACCTCCGCTTCGAGGAGGCGCAGCGCCAGCTGTTCGTGCCCACCGGCACCAACGGCGGCGGGGGCATGGGCGGCGGCATGGGCACGCTGCAGGCCCTGCTCACCGAGATGTCGGGGCTGAAGAAGCCGCGCGGCTTCGTCAACCGCGTCATCCGGCGCACCCTGGGCATGCGGCCGAAGCCGCCGCCCAAGTACCGGATCCTGCACATCATGGCGACGAACATGCCCGACTCGCTCGACCCGGCGCTGCTGCGCCCGGGCCGCATCGACCGGATCTACCGGGTGGGCTACCCCTCCAAGGAGGGGCGCATCGAGACCTTCCGCAACTACCTCGACCGCATCAAGCACGAGGTCACGTCGGAGCAGGTCGAGAACCTCGCCACCATCTGGCCCAACGCCACGGGCGCGATCATCAAGGACGCCGTCAACGAGGCGCTCGTCATCGCGATCCGCGACGGCCGCGACACCGTGACCTACCGCGACCTGATCAAGGCCAAGTCCATGAAGGACAACGGCCTGCCGGACGGCGGCCAGTACGTCGACCGCGAGCGGCACTCGATCGCGCTGCACGAGGCCTGCCACGCCGTCGCCATGTACCGGCTGCAGCACTCGCACGTCATCGACACCGCGACCATCGAGCGCCGCGGCGACGTCGGCGGGTTCGTCGCGCCGGTGCCGATCGAGGAGCAGATGTTCAAGTGGCGCACCGACGTCGAGATCGACGTCATGACGTTCCTCGCGTCGCTCGCGGGCGAGCGGTTGTTCTACGACGGCGACAACACCTCGGGCGTGGGCGGCGACATGCGGCAGGCGACCAGCCTCGTCACCCAGCACATGCTGTCGGCCGCGATGGGCGACACCCTGCGCTCGTTCGGCGCCTTCTCGAACATCACCATGGGCGTGCCGTACGAGGGCCAGACCGCCGACGCCGTCGAGGCCAAGCTCCGCGAGCTCTACGACCGCACCGTCGAGCTGCTGCAGGAGAACCGGCGCGAGGTGCTCGCCGTCGCGCATGCGCTGGAGGCCCACAAGACGCTGTCGGGCGAGGACGTCGTCGCCGTGATCGAGGGCGGCGTCGGGCCGCTCGTCGACGGCCGCGGGTACGTCGAGCCGGCTTTCGTGTCCGCGCTCGAGGACTACCACCGGCGTGCCGTCGAGGCCCACAAGGTGGCCCACGAGCGGCGTCCGGCCCTGCCCTCGCTGCCCACCCCCGTCGCCGCAGCCACCCGCGGTGCCTCCGAGGACTCCTGACCTACCCGCTCTGGATGGGTGAGCGACGCCTATAGCCGTCGCTCACGCATCCAGAGCGACGCCCTCCGGGAGGCGCCCAGTGGTGCTGCCCCGCTCGCGGACGAAGCCGAGCGAGGTGTAGAGCCGGGCGGCCGCGATGTTGTCGGCGTACGCGTCGAGGGTGACCGCGGACGCGCCGGCGTCGAGCGCGTCGCGGGTGACGGCGGCGCAGAGCAGCCGGGCCAAGCCCCGTCCGCGCCGCTCCGGGTGCGTGGCGACGTCATTGAGATGGGCCGCGCCCGAGCGCTGCCGGGTGACGGCCACCATGCAGGCCAGGCCGCCGGTGCCGGCGAGGCCGCCGTCCGGGTCGGCGATCACGGCCCAGCGGACGACGCGCGGGTCGCCCGCCGGGTAGGGGGCGTCCGGCGATGCCAGGTCGAGGAGCGCCTTGAGCCTGGGGTCGTCGGCCGGCAGGTCCTCGACGACGCCGTCGGGCACCGCCACGGCAGGCCGCTCCAGCGTCGCCCAGCAGTCCCAGTCGGACACCTCGGCGGGCCGCAGCGCCTCCGGCACGAGCGGCATGCCGCCGCGCGGCACGGTGATCCCTCGCACGGGGTCGCCCTCGCCGGCCGCTGCCACGAGCTCCAGCACGAGGTCGACCCCCGCAGCCACATGGTCGGGATCGGCCGGGTCCGCGGCCAGCGCGTGGACCCAGCGCAGGCCCTTCCAGGGGTGCCGGGTGAGGAGCGCGGCCGCGGTGCCGGGCAGGGCCCGGACCTGCTCGAAGGAGCCCGGGTCGAGGTCGAACCGCACGAACCGGCTGTCGGGCAGCGCGGCCAGGAGCTCGGCGTGCAGCGCGAGCTGGACGTCGTCGGGAGCGGGAGCCACGGCCACACCCCATCACGGACCCGCTCTGGATGCGTGAACGACGTCCATAGCCGTCGCTCACGCATCCAGAGCGGGTCCGTAGGGTGGGGCGCGTGACGGCGAGCCTGTTCGACGAGGGGTCGGCGCCCTCGCGCGCCGGGGCGCCCCTGGCCGTGCGGATGCGCCCGCGCACCCTCGACGAGCTCGTCGGCCAGCGTCATCTGCTCGAGCCCGGCAGCCCGCTGCGGCGGCTGGTATCCGGATCGCAGGACGGCCGCGCCGGCGTGACCAGCGTGATCCTGTGGGGGCCGCCCGGCACCGGCAAGACCACCCTGGCCACGCTGGTGAGCACCTCGACCGGACGCCGGTTCGTCGAGTTGTCGGCGGTCACCGCGGGCGTCAAGGACGTCCGGGAGGTCGTCGAGCGCGCCCGGGACGCCCTGGCGATGCAGCACCAGGGCACCGTGCTGTTCGTCGACGAGGTGCACCGCTTCTCCAAGACGCAGCAGGACGCCCTGCTGCCGGCTGTCGAGAACGGCTGGGTCACCCTCGTGGCGGCGACCACCGAGAACCCCTCGTTCTCGGTCATCTCCCCGCTGCTGTCGCGCTCGCTGGTGCTCACGCTCGCGCCGCTGACCGACGACGACGTCCGGGACCTGCTGCGCCGCGCCGTCGAGGACCCGCGCGGCCTCGACGGCACCGTCGAGCTCTCCGCCGAGGCGGAGGACCACCTGCTGCGCGTGGCCGGGGGAGACGCCCGCCGCGCGCTCACCAGCCTCGAGGCGGCCGCGGGCGCCGCGCTCGACGCGGGCTCCGGCGTGGTCGACCTGCAGGCCGTCGAGCGGGCCGTCGACCGCGCCGCGCCGAGGTACGACCGCGACGGCGACCAGCACTACGACGTCATCAGCGCGTTCATCAAGAGCTGCCGCGGCAGCGACGTCGACGCCGCGCTGCACTACCTGGCCCGGATGCTCGAGGCGGGGGAGGACCCCCGCTTCATCGCCCGGCGCCTCATCATCCTGGCGAGCGAGGACGTCGGCATGGCCGATCCGTCGGCCCTGCAGGTGGCGGTGGCCGCCGCCAACGCAGTCCAGCTCATCGGCCTGCCGGAGGGCCGGCTGACCCTCGCCCAGGCCACGGTGCACATCGCGCTGGCCCCCAAGTCCAACGCCGTCACGCTGGCGATCGGCGCCGCCGAGGCCGACGTGCGCCGCGGGCTCATCGGACCGGTGCCGGCCCACCTGCGCGACAGCCACTACGCCCGCGCCCAGGACCTCGGGCACGGCGTCGGCTACGTCTACCCCCACGACGTCCCGGGGGGCGTCGCGGCCCAGCAGTACGCCCCGGACCAGGCCGAGGGCCGTCGCTACTACCACCCGACCCGCTACGGCGCCGAGGCCCGGTACGCCGACATCGCCGACCGTCTGCAGGTCGCCCTAGGGCACCAGGCACCGCCGGAGCAGAAGCCGGAGGAGCGCGACGCGGCTGCGCAGGTAGGGTCGGACGGCGCGGCGGAGGAGCCGCGCGAGCCGGCTGCGGAGCCGGGGGCGACCGACGGGAAGGGGTGAGCGGGCGTGAAGCGCCTGTTCTGGCTCGGCGTCGGCGCGGCCGCGGGCTACTACGCCGCCAAGCGCGGCGACGAGGCCCTCGAGCGCGCCCGCGAGCGCGGGCTGGTGGGCAACGTGACCCTGGCCGCCGCCACCGCCCAGAAGGCCGCGGCCACCGCCACCCGCACGGCCGCCGCACTGGGCGAGAAGGCCCGGGCCGCCGCCGACGCGCAGACCGCCCCGGCCCCGACCGCGGAGCCGACGCCGGCCCCCCGCACGAGCCCGGCCCCCAGCAGCCCGAGCACCAGCCCCAGCACCAGCCGAGAGGTCCGACCCTGATGGACTCCGCCGAGATCCGCAGCCGCTTCCTGCGGTTCTTCTCCGACCGCGGCCACACGCCGGTGCCGTCGGCGTCCCTGCTCCTCGACGACCCGACGCTGCTGTTCGTCAACGCCGGCATGGTGCCGTTCAAGCCGTACTTCCTGGGCGAGGCCACCCCGCCGTACCCGCGCGCCACCAGCGTGCAGAAGTGCGTGCGCACGCTCGACATCGACGAGGTCGGCAAGACGACGCGCCACGCGTCGTTCTTCCAGATGGCCGGCAACTTCAGCTTCGGCGACTACTTCAAGGAGGGCGCGATCCCGCTGGCGTGGGAGCTGCTCACCTCGTCGCAGGCCGATGGCGGCTACGGCTTCCCCGAGGACCGACTCTGGGTCACCGTGTACGACGACGACGACGAGGCCCAGGACATCTGGCACCGCGTCGCGGGCATCCCGCTCGAGCGCATCCAGCGGCGCGACGCCAAGGACAACTACTGGTCGATGGGAGTCCCCGGCCCGGGCGGCCCCTGCTCGGAGATCTACTACGACCGCGGCCCGGAGCACGGGCTCGAGGGCGGGCCCGTCGCCGACGAGGACCGCTACCTCGAGGTGTGGAACCTCGTCTTCATGCAGGAGGAGCTCTCCGCCGTCCGCAGCAAGACGGACTTCGACGTCAAGGGCCCGCTGCCGGCGAAGAACATCGACACCGGCATGGGCCTCGAGCGCATGGCTGCGCTGCTGCAGGGCGTCGAGAACATCTACGAGATCGACACCACGCGCCTCATCCTCGACCGCGCGAGCGCGCTGTCGGGGGCCCGCTACGGCGCCGACCACGACGACGACGTGCGCCTGCGCGTCGTGGCCGACCACGCCCGCACGGTCGCCTTCCTCATGCAGGACGGCGTCCTGCCGGGCAACGAGGGCCGTGGCTACGTGCTGCGCCGCATCCTGCGCCGCGTCGTGCGCAACATGCGTCTTCTCGGCTCCGGCGACCCCGTCATGGGCGAGCTGATCCGGGCCTCGGTCGAGGCGATGGGCCCGCAGTACCCCGAGCTCGAGCAGGACCTCGGCCGCCTGGTCTCCATCGCGGAGAACGAGGAGTCGGTCTTCGCCGAGACGCTGCGCACCGGCACGACGCTGTTCGACACCGCGGTGTCCGACCTGCGCAAGGCCGGCGGCACCACCCTGGGCGGCGACGCCGCCTTCCAGCTCCACGACACGTACGGCTTCCCGATCGACCTCACCCTCGAGATGGCCGCCGAGAAGGGCATCGAGGTCGACCAGGAGGGCTTCCGCCGGCTCATGACCGAGCAGCGGCAGCGCGCCAAGGCCGACGCGAAGGCCCGCAAGGCCGGCCTCACGCCCGTGACCGTCTACAAGGACGTCATGGACGCCGCCGGCACCACGACGTTCACCGGCTACGACGAGGTCGTCAGCGAGGGCACGCTGCGCGGGCTGCTCGTCGACGGCGAGGACGTCCGCTCGGCCCGCGAGGGCACCGACGTCGAGGTCGTGCTCGACCGCAGCCCGTTCTACGCCGAGGGCGGCGGCCAGCTCGCCGATGCCGGCGTGATCACCCTGGCCGACGGCTCGGTCGTCGAGATCTCCGACGTCCAGCAGCCCGTGCCCGGCCTGTACGTCCACCGGGGCCGCGTCCTGACGGGCGAGGCGGTGGTGGGCACCGGTGCCGTGGGCGCCGTCGATCTCGAGCGCCGTCGCGCGATCTCCCGCGCGCACACCGCCACGCACCTGGTGCACAAGGCCTTCCGCGAGGCCCTGGGCGAGACCGCCACGCAGATGGGCTCGGAGAACAGCCCCGGCCGGTTCCGGTTCGACTTCCCGTCGGCCTCGGCCGTCCCGGCGTCGGTGATGGCCGACGTCGAGGCCCGGGTCAACGACGTCCTCGCCGAGGACCTCGCCGTCACCGCCGAGTACATGACGCAGGACGCCGCCCGTGCGTCCGGCGCGATGGCGCTGTTCGGCGAGAAGTACGGTGACCGCGTCCGCGTGGTCTCGGTGGGCGACTGGGCCCGCGAGCTGTGCGGCGGCACCCACGCCCAGCGCTCGGGCCAGGTCGGTCTGGTGAAGTTCCTGTCCGAGGGCTCGATCGGCACCGGCGTGCGCCGCGTCGAGGCGCTGGTCGGCGTCGACGCCTACAAGTTCCTGGCCCGCGAGCACCTGCTGCTCACGCAGCTGGCCGAGATCGTCAAGGCCCGCCCCGAGGAGCTGCCCGAGCGTGTCGATGCCGCGCTCACGCGCCTCAAGGACCTCGAGCGCGAGATCGCCAAGGTGCGCTCGGCGCAGCTGGTCGCCAACCTCGAGGGCATCCTCGGCCTCGGCGAGCAGGTGGGCCCGGTCCGGGTCTGGACCTTCGCCGCGCCCGACGGCACCGACGCGGCCGGCCTGCGCGAGCTGGTGACCAAGGGCCGCGACGCCGCCCGCCGCGAGATCCCGTCGGTCGTGGTCGGGGCCGCCGTCGGCGACGGCAAGGTGTCGGTCGTCGCGGCGACCAACGAGGCCGGGCGGCAGGAGGGCCAGTCGGCCAACGCCGTGCTCCAGGCCGCGCTCGCCGTGCTCGGCGGCCGCGGCGGCGGCAAGGACGACATGGCGCAGGGCGGCGGCACCGAGACCGCGAAGGTCGACGATGCCTTCGCCGCGGTCCGCGCCCACGTCCACGCCACCGTGGGGGCGTGACCGGGGGCCAGGGCGCCTTCCGGCGGGGGATCCGGATCGGCGTCGACGTCGGCACCGTGCGGGTCGGGGTGGCGCGCACGGACCCCGACGGGGTGCTGGCCGTCCCGGTCGCCACGCTGGCCCGGCCCAAGGCCGTGGCGGCCCCGCGCACCGACCTCGACGGCGTGGCCGACCTGGTCGCCGAGTACGAGCCCCTCGAGGTGGTCGTGGGCCTGCCCGTGGCCCTCGACGGCACGGAGGGGCCGGCGGCGGAGGCCGTCCGGGCCTGGGTGACCGACCTCATGGCGGTGCTGGGGAACCGCGGCACCGCCGTGCCCGTCCGTCTCGTGGACGAGCGGATGACGACCGCCGCCGCGGCCAAGGGGCTGAGGGCGGCCGGGCGCGACACCCGCTCGAGCCGTGCCGTGGTCGACCAGGCCGCGGCTGTCATGATCGTGCAGCACGCGCTCGACGCCGAGCGTGCCCAGGGCGCCCCGCCGGGCGCGCTGGTCGACACCCCGGAGGACACCGCATGAGCCAGCTCGGACTCGGGATGGACTACGACGACGAGCCGCGCGCCCGTCGCCGCCGGTCCTCGGGCCCGCTCGCGGTGATCATCGCCGTGCTCATGCTCGGCGGCGTGGCCCTCGCCGGCTACCTCGGCATCCGCGCCCTCACCGGCGGCGGCTCGGCCGACGACTACGCCGGCAGCGGCACCGGCTCGGTGACCGTCGTCGTGGAGAAGGGCGACTCCCTCACGGCGATCGGCCGGACCCTGGCCGCCGCGGGCGTTGTGGCGTCGTCCGACGCGTTCGTGTCGGCCGCGGCCGCGAACCCCAAGGCCGAGAGCATCACTCCGGGCGCCTATGCGCTCAAGGAGGGCATGAGCGGCGAGTCGGCCGTGGCCCTGCTGCTCGACCCCGCCTCGCGGGTCGTGGAGAAGGTCGTCATCCCCGAGGGCCTGCGCGTCAGCGAGATCATCCCCGTCATCACCAAGGCCACCGGCCTCACGGAGGACGAGGTCAAGGACTCCCTGTCGCGGGCGGGCAAGCTCGGCCTCCCGGCCTACGCCGAGGGCGAGGTCGAGGGCTTCCTGTTCCCGGCCACCTACGAGTTCCAGCCGGGCGCCAGCGCCGACCAGGTGGTCAAGGCCATGCTCACCCGCTTCAACCAGGCGGCGGACGCGGTCGACCTCGAGGCGGCCGCCAAGAAGCGCGGGATCACGCCCAAGGACGCCGTGATCATGGCCAGCCTCGTGCAGGGCGAGAGCGCCCCGGAGGACTACGACAAGGTCGCCCGGGTCATCTACAACCGCATCGACGACGACATGCGCCTGCAGTTCGACTCGACCGTGAACTACGCGCTGGGCACCAGCGAGATCCAGCTCTCCAAGGACCAGCTGGCCACCGACAGCCCCTACAACACCTACCGCTACAAGGGCCTGCCGCCCGGGCCGATCGGCTCGCCCGGCGAGCAGGCGCTCGAGGCGGTGCTGGCCCCGGCCAAGGGCACCTGGCTGTACTTCGTGGCCACCGACCCCGCCAACGGCGTGACCGAGTTCGCCACGTCGTACGACGACTTCCTGGTCCTCAAGCGCAAGTTCCAGGCGAATGCGGGCTGAGGACGCCGGTCCTCGCCGCGCGGCGGTGCTCGGGCACCCGGTCGCGCACTCCCTCTCGCCCGTCCTGCACCTTGCCGCCTACGCAGGCCTGGGCCTGGCGTGGAGCTACGAGCGCTACGACGTCGACGAGGCCGGCCTGCCGGCCTTCGTCGAGGGGCTCGACGGATCCTGGGCCGGCCTGTCGCTGACGATGCCGCTCAAGGAGGTCGTGCGGCCTCTGCTCGACCGCGTGGATCCCGTCGCCCACCTCACCGGGGCCGTCAACACCGTCGTGCTGGGGCCCGAGGGCCGGTCCGGCTGGAACACCGACGTCGAGGGCGTGTCCGTGGCGCTCGACGAGCAGGGCGCCGGTACCGGGCCGTCCGCCGTCCTGGGCGGCGGAGCCACCGCCCGCTCGGCGGCGGCCGCGCTGGTGCAGCGCGGCAGCTCGGACGTCGTCGTCGTCGCCCGGCGGCCCGAGGCCGCACTGCCGGTCGCCGAGGTGGTCGAGCGGCTCGGGGCGGCCGCCACGGTCCTGCCGTGGGATGCCGCGGCCGACGTGCTGGGCCGCGAGGTCGTCGTCAGCACCGTCCCGAAGGGCGCGGCCGACCACCTCGCCCCGCACGTCGTCCCCGGTGCCGGCTGCCTGCTCGACGTCGTCTACGACCCCTGGCCCACGCCGCTGGCGGCCGCCTGGGCGGCTGCCGGGGGACCGGTCGCCTCCGGGCTCGACATGCTCCTCCACCAGGCGGTCCGGCAGGTCGAGCTCATGACCGGCCTGCGTCCGGACACCGAGCGGATGCGTCGCGCGCTGCTCGCGGCGGCCGCCGCCCGCTGAGCGGACACACCCTCACCGGACGATCCGGCTGCGTCCGGAGCCCGGTCGGGGGACCCTGGGACCGGCACGCCGCCTCGCGCCGCGCTCAAGATGCGCTCGCGGGACGCCGACAAGCGTGCTGTGCGGGTTGTCCCTCCCGCACCCGCATCCGACCTACCCGAGGTGCCCCATGACCGGCCAGACCCCTCATCTCGGCCGCGCAGCCAGGCTCGACCGGGCTCTCGCCGACCTGCTGGCCCAGGCCCCCGAGCTCGAGGCTGCCGCCGTCGTGTCCTTCGACGGCCTCGCCATGGCCTCGCGGCTCCCGTCCGGTATGGACGAGGACCGCGTCGCGGCCATGAGCGCCGCCTTGCTCAGCCTGGGCGAGAAGGCCGCCCAGGGCCTCGGCCGCGGCGACCTCTCGCAGGTCTACGTCGAGGGCGAGACCGGGACCGTCTTCCTCATCTCCGCCGACGACGAGGCCGTGCTGGTCGCCGTCGCCGCCGCCGGCGCCAAGGCCGGCCTCATGCTCTACGAGGTGCGCCGGGCCGCGGCCGCCGTCGGCGAGGTGCTGCGCTCCGACGCCCCCGTGGAGGAGGCTGCGCCGCTGGACGACGCCGTGCTGGCCGAGGCCGAGGCTGCCTACCAGGCCTACCAGGCCAGCCGGGCCGGAGCGCAGGCCGAGCCGGTGGAGCCGGTCGCGGCGCCCGCGCCGGTGCTCCCGGCCGACCCCGACGTGTTCCACCCCGAGCCCGAGGCTGCCGATCACGCAGCGAACGGCTCGAACGGCTCCTCCGACGACGCCGCCCCGGCGTCGGCCTGGGACCCCTACGAGACCACGCCCGTCCCGCCCGTGCCTGCGCCCTCCTGGTCCTGACGCCAGCACCCGCCCGGACCACCCCACCCGCACCTGAAGGAGGCGCACCACCGTGAACCTCGAGGGCTCCCTCGACGCTTTCGGCCTGCCCGACGTCGTCGCGCTGCTCGCGTCCACCGGCAAGTCCGGCGGGCTGCTGCTGCACCGCGACGCGCCCGGCCGGGGCCGCGAGGAGGGCGCCGTCTGGTTCCGCGAGGGCCGCGTCTGCGGCGCGACGTCCGATCGCGGGCGCGCGTCCCTGGTCCGCCGCGTCGTCGGGTCCGGCGCGGTCGACGACAACGCGCTGCGCCAGGCCGTGGCGCGTGCCGTGTCGTCCGGCGGGGGAGTGGCCAAGGCCCTGCTCGACGGCGGGGCCGTCGACCCCGATCTCCTGCGCCAGGCCGCCGACGACCAGGTCGTCGACGCCGTGTTCGAGCTGCTCCGCTGGCCCGACGGCGACTTCGCCTTCGACCCGCGGGCCACCGACCCCGACGACATCGGGCTCTCGCTGGAGCCCGAGCGCGTGCTCGCCGAGGCCCGCGCGCGCATCGAGGCGTGGCCGGCGCTCGAGGCCGTGATCCCCTCTGCCGACTCGGTTCTGGCGCTGCCGACCGTGCTGGCGGAGGACCCTCAGGTGTCGCGGGACGAGTGGGCCCTGCTCTCGCTCGTCGACGGCCACCGCACCGTGCACGACCTTGTCGAGCTCACCGGCGCGGGCGGCTTCGCCGTCACCACGATCCTGGCCCGGCTCGCCTCGCGCGGCCTCGTCCACGTCGCCGACGCCTCGGCCCCCGACCACGTCACCGTCGTGCAGCGCCGTCTTGCGATGCTCGCGAGCATCGAGGACGCCGCCCCCGGCGACGAGCCGGAGGAGGCTCCGTCCGCCCCCGCCCCGGCACCGCACGACGAGCCCGCGGGCCCCGGCCACCTCGGCATGTCGGCCGCGGCGGCTCTGGCCGCGGCGCGCGCGGCCCAGGGCCTCCCGCAGCCCGGTGCGGCCGGCGGCAACGGCACGCGCCCGCGCCACGAGGTCGTCCCGCCCCGTCCCGAGCCCTTCCTCCCCGGCCGCCGGCCCGAGCACCCCGAGCCCCTCGTGCCCGAGCGGGTCGGCAGCGCCGCGCCCGTCCCGGCCGGGGCCTCGGCCGCGCACACGTCCCCGTCCGGCCGTCCCGCCGGGGCCGAGCCGCTGTCCGTCGACGGCGCCACCGCGCGCACGCTGGCCGAGCCGCACGCCCAGACGGCGGCCGACTCGGTCATCGAGCGCGATCCCGCCGTCAACCGCAGCCTCCTGCTGCGGCTCATCGCCGGTGTGAGGGGGCTCTAGTGGCAGCGCGCAGGCACCGCCGGCAGGGCGGGCAGGCCGTGAAGATCGTGGTCACGGGCCCGTTCGCGGCCGGCAAGACCACGCTGATCCGCACGATCAGCGAGATCACGGTGCTCTCCACCGAGCGCGGCATCACCGACGACACCCGGTCGCGCAAGGCCGAGACCACGGTGGCGATGGACTTCGGCCGCATCACCATCGACCGCGATCTCGTGCTCTACCTGTTCGGCACGCCCGGCCAGGAGCGCTTCGACTTCATGTGGGAGATCCTGGGCGAGGGCATGCTCGGGTACGTGCTGCTCGTCGATGCCAGCCGTCCGGAGACCCTGCAGGAGGCGGCCGGCATCCTGGCCGCGTTCCG
The DNA here is from genome assembly GCA_020161245.1 of Actinomycetota bacterium. GTDB lineage: Bacteria > Actinomycetota > Actinomycetes > S36-B12 > CAIYMF01 > Longivirga. Next base: position 66,938 of record JAIUOK010000018.1, read on the forward strand.
GCGCATGGCGCACGTCCCGTTCGTCGTCGCGCTCAACCGCAGCGCCGACGTCGACCCGCGCATCGAGGACGACGTGCGCCGTTCCCTCGAGCTCGGGCCCGAGGTGCCGCTGGTGCCGTGCGACGCCACCGACAAGGACTCGGTCAAGGCCGTCCTGCTCGCCCTGCTCTACAGCGTCCTCGACGAGATCGAGGCCGCGGCGGCGAACGCGTAGGGTCGCGGCCATGGGCCTGCTCGACCGGCTGAGGGCGCTGCTGCGGCGGCCGCGCCGCGAGCAGCCCGTCGGCCGCCACTCCCGCGTGCTCCCCGGACCCACCGTTCCGGGCGCGGCCGCGGTGCTGGTCGCCAGCACCGGCACCGCAGGCGTGGTGCAGGCCGATGCCGAGCAGCCCGCCGTCGCCCCGAGCCCGCCGTCGCAGCCGGTAGCGCCTGCCCAGCCCGCACCGCCGGTCCCGCCCGTCGAGCCTGTGACGGCCGCGGCGGACGATGCGGACGCTGTCGATGCCGTCGTCGCCGTCGTCGCCCCAGTCGCCGGCGGGCCGGACCCGGAGCCGCTCGAGCCGCACCCGGATCTGGAGCCGTCGGGGCAGCCGGCCCCGACACAGCCGTCCCCGACCGAGCCCGCCGTCATGCTCGGGTTCGCCGACGGCGGCCAGGTCGCGCTCGACCCCGACGACCCGCGCGTCCGCGTGTTCACGGCCGCGGCCCAGGCGCTGCTCGAGGAGCCCCGCACCTGATCTGCCCGATCTGGATGGGTGACGCGTCGCTCTACCGACGCGTCACCCATCCAGAGCGGGTCGTGGCGGGTCGCGTGACGCTGCGTGACTGCGGGAGCCGCATCGGACGCAACCCGTGCTACAGCCTGGCTCCCGCTGTGCCGAACAGGTGATGGGGGAGCCCTCCCGGGCGCCCGTCAGGCTCCGGCGCACGCCGGTGATCGAGAGGCCGACAGTGAAGCAGCTGGGCGACATCCTCCTCGACAACGGTCTGGTCACTCCCGACCAGCTCGGCGAGGCGATGGAGGAGCAGAACCGCGTCGGGCGCAGCCTGGGGCGCGTCCTCGTCGACCGCGGCGTGCTCACCGAGTCCCAGCTGGTCGCCTCCCTCGCCGCCCAGATCGGCATGCGCTTCGTCGACCTCGGCGACATCCAGATCGACGGCTCGGCCCTGGGCCGCGTGCCGGGCGCCGTCGCCCGCCGCCACACCGCGATCCCGATCGGGTACGAGGAGGGCAAGCTCCTCGTCGCCATGGCCGACCCGGCCAACGTCTTCGCGATCGACGACATCCGCTCGGCCGCGGGCATCGACGTGCGCCCGTGCGTGTCCACGCGTACCGACGTCGTGGCCGCCATCGACCGCTTCTACCGCGCGGGCGACCAGGACTTCGAGGACCTGACCCAGCAGCTGGAGACGGCCGACGACGAGGAGGACCTGTCCAAGGTCAAGGAGATCACCGAGGACGCCCCCATCGTCCGCTACGTGAACCTCCTCATCACCCAGGCCATCCAGGACCGGGCGTCGGACATCCATCTCGAGCCGTCAGAGCACGACCTCCGCGTGCGCTACCGCATCGACGGCGTGCTGCACGAGGTGATGCGCTCCCCGCGGGCCATCCAGTCCGGCGTCATCAGCCGCCTCAAGATCATGTCCGACATCAATATCGCCGAGCGCCGCATCCCGCAGGACGGCCGCCTGTCGGTGAGCGCCCACGGCAAGAAGATCGACCTCCGCGTCGCGACCCTCCCCACCGTGTGGGGCGAGAAGGTCGTCATGCGAATCCTCGACAACTCCACGGCCCGCATGGATCTGGCCGACCTCGGCTTCAGTCCGCACAACATGGGCATCTTCGAGAAGTCCTACGTCAAGCCCTACGGCATGATCCTGGTGACCGGCCCGACCGGGTCCGGAAAGTCGACGACGCTCTACGCGACGCTGAACCAGGTCAACCGGCCCGAGGTCAACATCATCACCGTCGAGGACCCGGTCGAGTACCGCCTGCCCGGCGTGAACCAGGTACAGGTCAACAACAAGGCCGGCCTGACCTTCGCGGCGGCCCTGCGCTCGATCCTGCGGTCGGACCCCGACATCGTGCTCATCGGTGAGATCCGCGACCACGAGACGGCCCAGATCGCCGTCGAGGCCTCGCTCACCGGCCACCTGGTGCTCTCCACCCTGCACACCAACGACGCCCCGAGCGCCATCACGCGTCTGACCGAGATGGGCATCGAGCCCTTCCTGGTCGGCTCCGCCGTCGACGCCGTGCTCGCCCAGCGCCTCGCGCGGCGCCTGTGCAGCAAGTGCAAGGAGCAGTACGAGCCGGATCCCGCGCAGCTCGAGAGCATCCGCTACCAGCCCTACCCGGGCGATCCCACGCCGACCTGGTTCCGGGCCGTGGGGTGCCCCGCGTGCGCCAAGACCGGGTTCAAGGGCCGCGTGGCGATCCACGAGGTCATGGCCATCTCCGACGAGATCGAGCGCCTCACGGTCGAGCGCGCGTCGTCGACCCGGATCGGGGCCGTGGCGGTCGAGCAGGGCATGCGCACGCTGCGCGAGGACGGCCTGCTCAAGGCCGCCACGGGCATCACCACGATCGACGAGGTCTTCCGCGTCGTCGCGTGAGAACCACCCCGAGGCTCAAGAGCGGCTCACGACGAGCCGAAAGCAGGTAGCAGGAGCCGGCGTGCGACGCCGGCCTGGACGAGGAGCAGCCGTGGAGTCGTTGCCGTACGCCGGATCACCGGTACCCGGCGCAGGGGAGGGGAGCTACCCCTCGCCGCCCGTGGCGCCGACCGCCGCCAGCCCGTTCGCCCCCGCCCCGGCCGTGCCCGCGCCCGCGGGCTACCCGGCGGCGCCCGGTGCCCCGATGCCGCCGGCAGCGTCCGCGGCGGCCCCCTCCGCGCCGCTCGCACCTGCCCCGGCTCCCTACCCCGCGCCAGGCGCCCCTCTGCTCGCTCCCGCGCCGGCCATGCCGGCCCCGGCCCCCGCGATGCCCGTCGCCCCGCCCGTGCCGGCGGCCCCGCCGTCCGTGCAGGTGCCCGACGAGCCGTCCGTGGGCCGTCAGGGCACCGAGCAGGCCGTCCGGGAGCAGGACTTCAGCCTCGTCGACGCACTGCTCGCCATGCTCGACCGCGGCGCGTCCGACCTCCACCTCACGTCCGGCGCGAAGCCGACGATCCGCGTCAGCGGCTCCCTGGTGCCCCTCGACGACTTCGAGGTGCTCACCCCGCCCGTGCTCCAGCGGGTCATCTACTCGGTCCTCACCCAGCACCAGCGCGAGAAGTTCGAGGAGGAGCTCGAGCTCGACTTCGCCTACTCGCTGCCGGGCCGGGCCCGCTTCCGCGTCAACATCTACCGCCAGCGCGACAGCCTGGGTGCGGCCTTCCGCATCATCCCGTTCGAGATCAAGTCGCTGGAGAGCCTCGGCGTCCCGCCGGCGGTGTCGAACTTCGCGGCGCTGCCGCGCGGGTTCGTGCTCGTCACGGGCCCGACGGGCTCCGGCAAGTCGACGACGCTGGCGGCGCTGGTGGACCTCGCCAACCGCACGCGGCACGACCACATCATGACCGTCGAGGACCCGATCGAGTTCCTCCACCGGCACAAGTCCTGCATCGTCAACCAGCGCGAGGTGGGGGAGGACACGAAGTCCTTCGGCAACGCGCTCAAGCACGTCCTGCGCCAGGACCCCGACATCATCCTGGTCGGCGAGATGCGCGACCTGGAGACCATCCAGGTCGCCCTGACCGCTGCCGAGACCGGTCACCTCGTCTTCGCGACGCTGCACACGCAGGACGCCGCCCAGACGATCGACCGCATCATCGACGTCTTCCCGCCGCACCAGCAGCAGCAGGTGCGCCAGCAGCTGGCGATGTCGCTGCAGGGGGTCGTCTGCCAGACGCTGTGCAAGACGGCGGACGGCCACGGCCGCGTCGTCGCCACCGAGGTGCTCGTGGTCAACCCGGCCGTGCGCAACCTCATCCGTGAGGGCAAGACGCACCAGATCTACTCGGTCATGCAGGCCGGCGCGCAGCACGGCATGCACACGCTGGACCAGCACCTGGCCGAGCTCGTCCGCCGCCGCAAGGTCACCTACGAGCACGGCGTCGAGAAGTGCCACCACATCGAGGACTTCAACCGGCTCGTCGGCCGGGCGTAGCGGCAGCGGAGAGAGGCACCAGCCATGGCAGCGACAGCGACCTTCCAGTACGCCGTCCGCGACAGGAACGGCCAGGTCGTCACGGGCAAGATCGAGGCGGACTCGCCGGCCCAGGTGGCGTCCAAGCTCAAGAGCATGGGCTACGCCCCGCTGAAGATCAGCGCGGTGCAGTCCGGCGGCCTGTCGACCGAGATCTCCCTGCCCAAGATCGGGTCGAAGGTCAAGCTCAAGGAGCTGGCGATCTTCGCACGCCAGTTCGCGACGATGATCAACTCCGGCCTGTCGATGCTGCGGGCGCTGTCGATCCTCGAGGAGCAGCAGCCCAACAAGCACTTCGCCGGCGTCATCGGCGAGATCCGGGCCGAGGTGGAGGCGGGCTCCGCCCTGTCGACTTCGATGGCCAAGCACCCCGACATCTTCAACCCGCTGATGATCAACATGATCAAGGCGGGCGAGGTCGGCGGCTTCCTGGACGCCGTGCTGGTGCAGGTGGCCGACAACTTCGAGGCGGAGGTCAAGCTGCGCGGCAAGGTGAAGTCCGCGATGACCTACCCGGTCGCGGTGCTCGTCATGGCCGTCCTGCTGACGATCGGCATGCTGCTGTTCGTCGTTCCGACATTCGCCAAGCTGTTCTCGGACCTCGGCGGCACGCTGCCGGCGCCGACCCAGATGCTGGTGAACCTGTCCGACTTCCTCAAGGTCGCGATCGTCCCGCTGCTGGTCCTCACGGTCGTGTTCGCCATCGTGTGGACCCGGGTGAAGAACACCGACCGCGTCCGCGAATTCGTCGACCCGCTCAAGCTCAAGATGCCGGTGTTCGGCGGGCTGTTCCAGAAGATCGCGCTGGCCCGCTTCTGCCGCAACCTCGGCACGATGCTGCACTCCGGGGTGCCGATCCTGCAGTCGCTCGACATCGTCGCCGACACGTCGGGCAACAAGGTCATCGCCCACGCCGTGCGCGACATCGAGGAGAGCGTCCGCCGCGGCGAGAGCCTGACGACGCCGCTGTCGCAGCACAAGGTCTTCCCGTCGATGGTCGTGCAGATGCTGGCGGTCGGCGAGGACACCGGTGCGCTGGACTCGATGCTCGGCAAGATCGCCGACTTCTACGACCAGGAGGTCGAGGCGACGACCGAGCAGATGACGGCCCTCATCGAGCCGCTCATGATCGCGGTGCTCGGCGGCATCGTCGGATCGATGATCATCGCCCTGTACATGCCGATCTTCAAGATCTTCGACCTCATCGGCGGCAGCGGCTGACCGCTGCCCCCGCGAGCGTGCGCGGAGGCCGTCCAGTTCCTGGGGGCGGCCTCCTCGCACGTCCGGCGACCGCTCGGCCCGACCGTCGGGGAGCAGGAGGCTCTCGGCGGGCTCAGGATCCTCCGTATGAGTGATCTGTGCCGCTCGCCGGGCTCTCGGCTAAGGACCGGGACCCGCGGGTGCCGAGGAGCGTCCTGTCATGGAAATCCATGGCCGCCGACGAACCAGAACGGGCACACCCGCCGCGAGGCGGGGTCGCAAAGCCAGGGGACTCCCGGAGTCAGCCCAGCTGCCTCGGTTCCGTCCAGGTCGCCCGGCGGTCGCCCCTCAGGAGGAACGACATGTTCTCTCGCATCCGCCGCTCGATGGACAACAAGGAGCAGGGCTTCACGCTCATCGAGCTCCTCGTCGTCATGATCATCATCGGCATCCTCGCCGCCATCGCGATCCCGACCTTCCTCAACCAGCGCAAGAACGGCTACCGCTCGGCGCTGAAGAGCGACCTGAAGAACGCCGCCACCGCGCTCGAGTCGGCCGCCGTCGACAAGCAGGGCGACTTCTCGCTCGTCGTCGCGAGCGGCACCGCCCTGCCGAACGCCGCGGTCGAGTTCAAGAACACCGACGGCAACACCATCACCGTGGTGACCACCGACGCGACCGGCTACTGCATCGAGGGCACCAACACCGGCCTCGACACCGAGACCTGGAGCTACGACAAGGCCGACGGCGTCCCCGCCGAGGGCGGCTGCTGATCCCGGCACCCGTAGGCGGCCAGCCCGCCACCAGCACCACCCCGGAGGGGCGGACCACCACGGTCCGCCCCTCCGGCGCTCGCGGGGCCGGATGGGCGACGCCGGCGCACGGAAGGCTCAAGATCCGGTCTCGCCCGGCCGACATCTGCCGTGGACCACTATCGGAAGGGGCGGGCCCATGCTCGCGAGGCTGCACGCGCTGCGCCACGGCCGTCACGGGGACGACGAGGGATTCACCCTGGTCGAGCTGCTCGTGTCGCTCGTCGTCGCCAGCATCGTGATGTCCGGCGTCGCCTACGGCGTGGCCCAGGCGCTGTGGCAGGGACGCGACTCGCGCAACCGCGAGGTCGCGGCGAACCTCGCCGCCGAGGCCATCGACCGGGCCCGGGCCACCACCGACTACACGGCCCTCGCCGGCCAGACCAGCACCCAGGTCGTCAACGGCGAGACCTACACCGTGGTCCGCTCCGTGACGGCGTACTCGAGCCTCGGCACCGCGTCTCCCTGCGACGGCACCGCCGGAGCCTTCATCAAGTACAAGAAGGTCAGCGTCCGCGTCACCTGGCCGCGGATGAAGCAGGGGACCGCTTCGGTGCGCGCCGAGACGCTGCTCGCGCCCGGCGCCTCGAGCTTCGACCCCACCAAGGGCAACATCGGCGCCAAGGTCCTCGACGCCAAGGGGCTCCCGGTCGAGGGCATCCCGGTCACGGTGGTCGGCTCGGTGACCCGCACGCAGACGACGGACGACGCCGGCTGCGCCTTCTTCGACGGGCTGACGCCAGGCGCGTTCTCGGTCACGGCGAACCAGTCCGGCTACGTGACGTCGGCGGGCGTGTTCGTCCCGACGCTGCCGGCCTCGGTCTCCCAGGGCAACACCACGCCGGTCGCCTTCGACTACGACCGAGTCGGGACCCTCAAGCTGGGCCTGGGCGACTCGAGCTACCCGGCACCGGCCAACGTCCCCGTGACGATCGGCAACACGTCGCTGCTGCCCGACGGCCACACGTCCTACGCGGGCACGGGCACTCCGAGGACGCTGACAAACCGCTTCCCGTTCGCCAGCGGCTACACGGTCTGGGCCGGCAGCTGCATGGACGCCGACCCTGAAGGCGCCTCCACAGCGGGTGCCTACTACCCGACGGCGACTCGGGGTACCGCGTACCAGGCGACCACGTCAGGGACTCCGCCGACCATCGCTGTAGCTATGGCCAAGGTCCGCATCGCCGTCCTCGACGACGCGACCGGGTCGGGGATCGTGGGCGCGGACGTCTCGGCAGCGCACTCCGGGACCGCCGTCTGCGACTTCCCGGAGAGCTACTCGCTCGGGACGAGCGACGGCAGCGGCGACCTGCGCGTCTCGCTGCCCTGGGGCAGCTGGGACATCGCAGTCGCCGGCCGAACCGTCGTCGGATCGCCGACGTGGGTCCTGGAGCCGTCCACCAGCGAGATCTACGTCGAGGTGAGGGTGGCATGACGACCTACATCGGGCTGCTCGCGCGGCTGCGCCGGATCCGGCGCGACGGCGACCGTGGTCTGACCCTCGCCGAGCTCATGGTCACCATGGTGCTGCTCGGCATCGTGGGCTCGATCATGGTCGGGGCCGTCGTCACGGTGACCACCACGATCACCAAGACGCAGGCGCGCGCCGACAGTCTCGACGTGTCGCGCCTCGGCATGGCGCGTCTGACC
>JAIUOK010000019.1 GCA_020161245.1 Actinomycetota bacterium
CCGCCCGGGTGCGGCAAGACGCTCATCGCCAAGGCCGTGGCCAACTCGCTGGCCAAGAAGGTCGCGGAGGTCGAGGGCCGTCCCGAGGGCCGGTCGTTCTTCCTCAACATCAAGGGCCCGGAGCTGCTCAACAAGTACGTCGGCGAGACCGAGCGGCACATCCGGCTGGTGTTCCAGCGCGCGCGGGAGAAGGCGTCCGAGGGCATGCCCGTCATCGTCTTCTTCGACGAGATGGACTCGCTGTTCCGCACCCGCGGGTCCGGCGTCTCCAGCGACGTCGAGAACACGATCGTGCCGCAGCTGCTCAGCGAGATCGACGGCGTCGAGGGGCTCGAGAACGTCATCGTCATCGGCGCGTCCAACCGCGAGGACATGATCGACCCCGCGATCCTGCGCCCCGGCCGCCTCGACGTGAAGATCAAGATCGAGCGCCCCGACGCCCAGGGCGCCGGCGACATCATGGGCAAGTACCTGACGCCCGACCTCCCGCTGCACCCGGACGACCTCGCCGAGCACGGCGGCGACCCCGTGGCCACCTGCCAGGCGATGATCCAGCGCACGGTCGAGCGGATGTACAGCGAGACCGACGAGAACCGCTTCCTCGAGGTCACCTACGCCAACGGCGACAAGGAGGTCCTGTACTTCAAGGACTTCAACTCCGGCGCCATGATCGAGAACATCGTCGCCCGCGCCAAGAAGATGGCGATCAAGGACCTCCTCGAGCTGCAGCAGCGCGGCATCCGCGTGCAGCACATGCTCGCCGCCTGCGTCGACGAGTTCCGCGAGAACGAGGACCTGCCCAACACCACCAACCCCGACGACTGGGCGCGGATCTCGGGCAAGAAGGGCGAGCGGATCGTGTTCATCCGCACGCTCATCCAGGGCAAGCAGGGCACTCAGCCCGGCCGGTCGATCGACACCGTCGCCAACACCGGCCAGTACCTCTAGGTCGATGTCCCGCCAGCACCGCGCGGCGCCGGACCGGGGCTGGTCCCCGGCGTCCGGGCCGCGCGGCGCCCGCCGACGTAGGGTCGAGCCATGACCGTGCACCGGATCATGGGCATCGAGACGGAGTACGGCGTCTCCGTGCCCGGGCACCCGCACGTCAACGCGATGCTCACCAGCAGCCAGGTGGTCACGGCGTATGCGGCCTCGGTGGTGCGTGGCAGCCGTGCGCGCTGGGACTACGACGAGGAGCACCCGCTGCGCGACGCGCGGGGCTTCGACATGACCCGGGCCGAGGCAGACCCGACCCAGCTCACCGACGAGGACATGGGCCTGGCCAATCTCATCCTCACCAACGGCGGCCGGCTCTACGTCGACCATGCGCACCCGGAGTACTCCAGCCCCGAGGTGAGCAACCCCCGCGACGGCGTCCTGTGGGACAAGGCGGGGGAGCGGATCATGGCGCGGGCTGCCGAGCTGGTGCGCCTGCTGCCCAACGCCCAGCCGGTGAACCTCTACAAGAACAACACCGACAACAAGGGCGCGTCGTACGGCACGCACGAGAACTACCTCATGAGCCGGCAGACCCCGTTCGCCGAGGTGGTCAAGCACCTCACGCCGTTCTTCGTCACCCGCCAGGTCGTCACCGGCTCGGGCCGGGTGGGGCTCGGGCAGGACGGGCGCAAGCACGGGTTCCAGCTCTCGCAGCGGGCCGACTTCTTCGAGGTGGAGGTCGGGCTCGAGACCACCCTCAAGCGCCCGATCATCAACACCCGCGACGAGCCGCACGCCGATCCGGAGCGCTACCGGCGCCTGCATGTCATCGTCGGCGACGCCAACCTCGCCGAGGTGTCGACCTACCTCAAGCTCGGCACCACGGCGCTCGTGCTCGCGATGCTCGAGGACGGGTTCCTCGTCGACCTCGACCTCGTCATGGACGACCCCGTCCGCGAGATGCACCAGGTGTCGCACGACCCGACGCTGGCGCACCTGGTCACGCTGCGATCCGGGCGCCGGATGACCGCCGTCCAGGTGCAGCTGGAGTTCCTCGACCTGGCCCGCAAGCACGTCGAGGACCGGCTCGGATCCGACGTCGACCCCCAGACCGCCGACGTCCTGGCGCGCTGGGAGTCGGGGCTGACCCGACTGGAGTCCGACCCCATGAGCCTGGCGTCCGAGCTCGACTGGGTGGCCAAGCTGCAGGTGCTCGAGGGCTACCGCCGGCGCGACGGCGTCGACTGGGACGACGCCCGGCTGCACCTCGTCGACCTGCAGTACAGCGACGTCCGGCCCGACAAGGGGCTTGCCCAGCGGATGCAGGCCCGCGGCTCGCTCGTGCGCATCACCACCGACGCCGAGGTCGAGGCCGCCGTCGCCGGCGCGCCGCACGACACCCGGGCATGGTTCCGGGGCGAGTGCATGCGCCGGTACGCCGAGCACGTGGCGGCGGCGTCGTGGGACTCCGTCATCTTCGACGTCCCCGGGCGCGACGCCTTGCAGCGGGTGCCCACCCTCGAGCCCACCCGCGGCACGCGGGCCAGCGTGGGCGCGCTGCTCGACCGCTCGCCGGACGCGGCCTCCCTCCTCGCCGCCCTCAACACCTGATCCCCGATCTGGTAGTCGGATCGCGCGGCAGAGCGCGCGATCCGACTACCAGATCGAGTGCCGGCCGGGGGTGTTCGGAGCGGCGTGCGGGCAGCGGCGTGTATAGGGTCGAGACGCAGGCCCGGGGAGCCCTTCGGGCACGTCAGCTCGCAGGAGGCCGCCATGCCCACCCGTGACACCGGTGAGCACCAGCACCGCACGCGCGAGGGCGACGCCGATCAGGTCGAGGAGACCGTCGCCGCATCGTCCGACCTCGCCGAGCGCAAGGAAGCCCTCGACGCCGACATCGACGCCATCCTCGAGGACATCGACGAGGCGCTCGAGACCAACGCCGAGGAGTTCGTGCGCGGCTTCGTCCAGAAGGGCGGCCAGTGAGCGCTCCGCAGGGCCGGTACGGCGCGTCGCTGTCGCCGGCGTTCCTGGCCACCGGCTCGTCGTCGTTCGCCGAGTTCCTCGCCGGCCACGACCCCTCGCTGCTGCCTGCCGGGCGCGCGCTCCCGCCGGGCTCCGCGCCCGAGGCCGTGCACGGCACGACGATCGTCTCGCTGACCTTCGGCGGCGGCGTCATCATGGCCGGCGACCGGCGCGCGACGATGGGCAACATCATCGCCCAGCGCGACATCGAGAAGGTCTTCCCGGCCGATGAGAGCAGCTGCGTCGGGATCGCGGGCACGGCGGGCCTCGCCGTGGAGATGGTCAAGCTCTTCCAGGTCGAGCTCGAGCACTACGAGAAGATCGAGGGCGCGCAGCTGTCTGTCGACGGCAAGGCCAACCGGCTCTCGACGCTGCTGCGCGGCAACCTCGGGATGGCCATGCAGGGCCTCGCCGTCGTCCCGCTGTTCGCCGGCTACGACCCCGAGACCGGCGGCGGCCGCATCTTCAGCTACGACGTCACCGGCGGCCGCTACGAGGAGCACAGCCACCACAGCGTCGGCTCCGGGTCGCTGTTCGCCCGCGGGTCGCTCAAGAAGCTGTGGCGCGACGACCTCTCCGAGCGCGACGCCGTCGCGGTGGCGGTCGAGGCGCTCTACGACGCCGCCGACGACGACTCCGCGACCGGCGGCCCGGACCTCGCCCGCGGCATCCTGCCCGTCGTGGTGGTCGTCGACGTCGACGGCTACCGGCGGCTCGAGGAGCCCGAGCTCGACCCGATCGTGCGCGCGGTGGTCGGCGCCCGGCAGAACCGGCCCGACGGCCCGAACGCGCCCCTGACGGCCTGAGGAGCAGACCATGAGCATGCCGTTCTACGTCTCGCCCGAGCAGGTCATCAAGGACAAGGCCGACTACGCCCGCAAGGGCATCGCCCGCGGCCGCAGCGTGGTGGTGCTGCAGTACGACCAGGGCCTGCTGTTCGTCGCGGAGAACCGCAGCCGGGCGCTGCACAAGATCTCCGAGATCTACGACCGGATCGCGTTCGCCGCCGTGGGCAAGTACAACGAGTTCGAGAACCTCCGGGTGGCGGGCGTGCGCCTCGCCGACCTGCGCGGCTACTCCTACGACCGGCGCGACGTCACCGGCCGCAGCCTGGCCAACGCCTACGCGCAGACGCTCGGCACCATCTTCACCGAGACGCAGAAGCCCTACGAGGTCGAGATCGTCGTCGCCGAGATCGGCGAGACGGTGCACGACGACCAGCTCTACCGCCTCACCTTCGACGGGTCGGTGGCCGACGAGCACGGCTTCGTGGCGATGGGCGGCAACGCCGACCAGATCACTGCCGCCCTGCGCGAGCGCTGGTCGGAGGGCATGGGCTTCGACGCCGCCCTGCGCCTCGCCGTCGAGCTGCTCGGCCAGACGCCGGTCAACGGCAGCGGCGAGACCGAGCAGCGGGTGCTCACGCCGGGGCAGCTCGAGGTGGCCGTGCTCGAGCGCCAGCGCCCCCGCCGCAAGTTCCGCCGGGTCGCCGGCCAGCGCCTCGCGGACGTCCTCGGCGTCGCCGACGACACCGAGGAGTCCGGCGGCGAGGTCCAGTAGCGGTCGCGGTAGCGCGTCGGACAGGACACGCCGGGGTCCCGATCCGGCCACGACCTGCCGGGCGGCCGGTCTCTGCGTAGGGTCGTGACGTGGAGCGGCGGATCTTCGGGATCGAGACCGAGTACGGCGTCACCTGCACCTTCCGGGGGCAGCGGCGCCTCTCGCCGGACGAGGTCGCCCGCTACCTGTTCCGCCGGGTCGTCTCCTGGGGCCGCTCGAGCAACGTCTTCCTGCGCAACGGCGCACGCCTCTACCTCGACGTGGGCTCGCACCCGGAGTACGCGACGCCGGAGTGCGACGTCATCCCCGAGCTGGTCACCCACGACAAGGCGGGGGAGCGGATCCTCGAGGGCCTGCTGGTCGACGCCGAGCGCCGGCTTCAGGAGGAGGGCATCGCCGGCGACGTCTACCTGTTCAAGAACAACACCGACTCCGCCGGCAACTCCTACGGCTGCCACGAGAACTACCTGGTCGGCCGGCACGGGGAGTTCTCGCGCCTCGCCGACACGCTGATCCCGTTCCTGGTCTCGCGCCAGATCATCTGCGGCGCGGGCAAGGTGCTGCAGACCCCGCGCGGCGCGGTCTACTGCGTGAGCCAGCGGGCCGAGCACATCTGGGAGGGCGTCTCGAGCGCCACCACGCGCTCGCGGCCGATCATCAACACCCGCGACGAGCCCCACGCCGACGCGGAGCGCTACCGGCGCCTGCACGTCATCGTGGGCGACTCGAACATGAGCGAGACGACGACGATGCTCAAGGTCGGCTCGACCGACCTCGTGCTGCGGATGCTCGAGCACGGCACAGTGCTGCGCGACATGACGCTGGAGAACCCCATCCGGGCGATCCGCGAGATCAGCCACGACCCCACCGGCCGCAAGACCGTCCGGCTGGCCAACGGCCGCGAGCTGTCCGCGCTGCAGATCCAGACCGAGTTCCTCGAGCGGGCGCGTGACTTCGCCGAGCGGCGCGGTCTGCTCGCCGACCCCGACGGGATCCACGCCCGGGTACTCGACCTGTGGACCCGGGCCGTCACCGCAGTCGACACCGGCGACCTGTCGCTCGTGGAGCGCGAGATCGACTGGGTGATCAAGCTGCGCCTGCTCGAGCGCTACATGGCCAAGCACGACCTGCCGCTGTCGAGCCCGCGCATCGCGCAGATGGACCTCGCCTACCACGACATCACCCGCACCCGCGGCCTCTACTACCTGCTCGAGAAGCGCGGCGCGGTGGCCCGCGTCAGCCACGACCTGGCGATCTTCCAGGCCAAGTCGGTGCCGCCGCAGACCACCCGGGCCAAGCTGCGGGGGGAGTTCATCAAGCGGGCGCAGGAGCGCCGCCGCGACTTCACCGTCGACTGGGTGCACCTCAAGCTCAACGACCAGGCCCAGCGCACGGTGCTGTGCAAGGACCCTTTCAGGGCCGTCGACGAGCGGGTGGAGAAGCTCATCGCCTCCATGTGAGGCAGGGCGCCGTGCCGGTGGCGGGGGCGCCCCCGGTCTCGGGTTAGGGTCGTGGACCGTGACCTCCCTGCAGCGCCCTTCCCGCCGTCCCCGTCTCGCCGTCGCCGCGATCGCGGCGCTCTCGGCGTCCCTGGTGCTCGGTGCGTGCGCCGACCAGGGCAACAAGTCGCAGAACGCCTCGAACCCGTCGGCCACCTCGAGCTCGGCCCCGGCGCCGTCCGGCTCGACGTCGTTCGGCAGCGACCCCAGCGGCGTCGAGGTGACCGGCGGCTTCGGCGAGAAGCCCACCATCACCATCGGCGATCAGACCAAGGACGTCACCGAGCTGCAGGTCATCGACCTGCAGGAGGGCACCGGGCCCGCGGTGGAGCCGGGCGCGCTGGTGCTCGCCGACTACGCCGGCTACGGCGCGATCACCAAGAAGCAGTTCGACTCGTCGTTCGACCGCGGCCAGCCCGCGCAGTTCTCCCTCGACGGCGTCATCGTCGGCTGGACCGAGGGCCTGGTCGGGATGAAGAAGGGCGGCCGCCGCCTGCTCGTCATCCCGGCCGACAAGGCCTACGGCGCCAACCCGCCGAGCGCCGACATCGAGCCCAACGAGGTGCTCGTGTTCGTCGTCGACCTCGTCGACTTCCTCAACCCGGGCCAGACGCCCACCCCTGCCGCCTCCTGATGCGGTAGGAACGTCCTCCGGGCCCGCGTGCCCGCCGCCGCACGACCGATCCCCGAGGAGAGACCCATGGACAAGCCCGAGATCGAGTACGTCGGCGACGTCGCCCCGACCGAGCTCGTCATCACCGACATCGTCGTCGGCGACGGCGCCGAGGCCCAGCCAGGCTCGGTCGTCGACGTCCACTACCTCGGGGTGGAGTTCGAGTCGCTCGAGGAGTTCGACTCCAGCTGGAGCCGCGGGCAGTCGGTCGAGTTCCCGCTGAACCGGCTCATCGCCGGCTGGCAGGAGGGCATCCCGGGCATGAAGGTCGGCGGCCGCCGCCAGCTGGTCTGCCCGCCGGAGCTCGCCTACGGCCCCGCGGGCGGCGGGCACCGCCTGTCGGGCAAGACGCTGGTCTTCGTCATCGACCTGATCGGCGTGAGCTAGCGAACGCGCAACGTCGCGGCGTGAGCTAGCGAACGCGCAACGTCGCGGCGGGCGCCAGGCAGTAGCGCCGGACGGCACGACCGGCAGGGCCAGCACGGCAGGGGCGGACAGGGGAGCGGGGCAGCGATGAGCCAGCGGGACCGCACGGAGCGGCTGCTCAACCTGCTCTTCGCGCTCATGGCCTTCCAGCGCCCCGTGCCCAAGAGCTACCTGCGCGAGTCGATCCAGGCCTACCAGGACAGCCCCTCCGACGAGGCGTTCGAGCGCATGTTCGAGCGCGACAAGGAGGAGCTGCGCTCGATGGGGGTCCCGATCATCACGGTCGAGGGCGCCGACGGCGCGGGCGGCGTCGAGGGCTACCGCGTGGCCGCCGACGAGTACGCGCTGCCGCCGGTCGAGCTCACCCCGGAGGAGGCCGCGGTCGTCGGTCTGGCCGCCCGCGTGTGGGAGCAGGCCGCGCTCGGCCCGGCCGCGCAGAGCGCCGTGCGCAAGCTCGAGGCGCTCGGGGTCGGCGGACTCGTCGAGGGACCGGTCGGCGTCGAGACCCGCGTGGCCACGGCCGAGCCGTTCTTCCCGGTGCTGCTCGAGGCGGTGCGCACCCGTCGGGCGGTGCGCTTCGACTACCGCAAGGGCGGCGATGCCGAGCCGGGCACCCGGCACGTCCAGCCGTGGGGCGCCACGTCCCGCCGCGGCCACTGGTACCTCGTCGGGCACGACGTCGACCGCGGGGCCGGACGGGTCTTCCGTCTGTCGCGCGTGGTCGGCGGCGTGACGGCCGTCGGACCGGCCGGAGCCTTCGAGCGGCCTGCCGACCTCGACGTCGCTGCGATGATCGCGTCCGCCGAGCCCGAGCCGCCGACAGCAACCGCCCGGCTCACCGTCCGCAAGGAGCGCGGCAACGCGCTGCGGCGCCGGGCGTCCCAGGTCACGCTGCGGACCGACGCCGACGAGATCGAGGTCCCGTACGCCGACGACGAGCGGTTCGCCCGCGAGCTCGTCGGGATGGGGGCCGACGTCGTCGTGCTCGATCCGCCGTCGCTGCGCGACGCCGTCGTCCGGCGGCTGCGCGCCGCCGCGGGGGAGGAGGCCCGATGAGCGCCGTGCGCCCGGACACCACAGCCGCCGGCCGGCTGCAGCGGCTGCTGGCCCTCGTCCCGTGGCTGCGCACGCACGACGGCACCACCGTGGTGGCGGCGGCCGAGCACTTCGGGGTGAGCGTCGACACCCTCGTCGAGGACCTCAACCTGCTCATCGTGAGCGGGCTGCCCGGCTACGGGCCCGACCAGCTGGTCGACATCGACTTCTTCGACGACGAGGGCGAGATCACCGTCTCCAACCCCATCACCGTGATCGAGCCGCAGACCCTCGCGCGGCCGCTGCGGTTCTCGCCCGACGAGGCCGCCGCCCTGCTGGTCGCCCTGCGCCTGCTGGCCACGGTGCCCGGCCCGCACGACCGCGGCGCCATCGCCAGCGCCAGCGCGAAGCTCGAGAAGGCCGCGGGCGACGCCGTGCGCGCCGCGGAGGGCCTCGCCGTTCTCGTCGACGCCGGTGCCGCCCCGGCGGTGCGCGACGCGGTCGAGTCGGCGCTCGCCTCCGGGCGCCAGCTCCACATCGTCTACGTGGGCGCCCTCGACGACCGCACCGAGCGCGACGTCGACCCGCTGCGGATCGTCTCGCTGGACGGGCGGGTCTACCTCGAGGCGTGGTGCCACCGCGCCGAGGCCATGCGCACGTTCCGGCTCGACCGGATCGAGTCGGCCGAGGTGCTCGCCGCCCCGGTGGCGGTGCCGAGCGACGCCGTGCCGCTCGACCTCCAGCGGGGGGTCCTGCGCCCCGAGGGCGCGCCGGTCACCCTGCTGCTCGCGCCGCAGGTCCGGTGGATCGCCGAGGAGCACCCCGTCGACGCCGTCGAGGAGGCCGGCGACGGGCGCCTGCGGGTCGTGCTGCCGCTGGCCGACGAGCGCTGGCTCGTACGGCTGCTGCTGCGGCACGGGTCGGCCATCGAGGTCCTCGACCGGCCTGACCTGGCCGAACGCGCCCGGGCCGACGCCCTCGCCGCCCTGGCGGCGTACTCCGCCGGCTGAGCCCCGACCGATCGGACGACGGGTCCACGGGCCGGTCGTGACCGACCGGTGACCAAACCGGGGCGAAAATCCCCCGTTCGGGCTCAAGACCCCGGCCCCAGGCTGCCGAAGCCCTGTCTGTCAGGCCCGAGAGGGATGTCAGACCGGGAGGAGGCTCACGATGGCCACCATCAAGGCGACCTGTCCGATGTGCGGTGACGTGGATCTCGCCCCTCGCCAGGTGCATGTCCGCGTCGTCGAGGCGATCGAGGACGCGCTATCGCGCCGCACCTACACCTTCGGCTGCCCGCTGTGCCACGAGGACGTCGAGAAGTCGGCCGACGAGGAGGTCGTGCGCCTGCTCTCGACCGCCGGTGTCGTGATCGAGCGCGTCGCCGTCCCCGCGGAGGCCCGCGAGAGCCACCACGGCGCACCCCTCGGCTACGACGACCTGCTCGACCTGGCCATGGCGCTCGAGGACACCGACGACGTCCTCGCCCTGTTCGCCGAGCAGCGCATCGCCTGATCGCGCTCTCTCAGCACACTCTCAGCACGACGGCTGCACCCGGCCCTACCCGGCTCTGACCTGCGGCTTCTCCTCCCGCGCGGGCGGACGGCGACCCCGTCCGCCCGCGCGGCGCCGTGTCGGCCCGCGAAGGGTCGGGTTACCCTGTGACCAGCGCCCTGGCAGCACGCCGGGCCCGTCGTACGAGTGAGGCAGCGTCGTGGGAGCCCTGTTCGAGAAGCCGGCCTTCTGGGTCCTCATCCTCATCGTGCTGCTGCTCTTCGGCGCCAAGCGCCTGCCCGACCTCGCCCGCGGCGTCGGCCGCTCGATGCGCATCTTCAAGGCCGAGACCGACGGCCTCAAGAGCGACCTCAAGGAGGGCAAGGACGGCGACGACACCGCCGCCCCTCAGGTCGCTGCCGCCCCTCAGGCTGCTGCTGCCCCGGCCCCCGCCGTCGAGGCGCCGGCAGCGCCCGCGGTCGACCCGTCCGCGCCTCGCTACCTCGTCGACCCGATCACGGGCGAGAAGGTGCTCGCTCAGCCGGTGCAGCCGCCGGCCGACGGCACCCCCCGCGCCTGACCTGCTCGCCCGAGCGCGTGAGCCCTCGCCGTGGTGGCAGGTGACGTGAGCGCCGGCGCGCCCTCCGGGCGCAAGCGCCGGCGCCGCGCCTCCAACCCCGAAGGCGCGATGACGCTCTTCGAGCATCTCAAGGAGTTCCAGGTCCGGCTGTTCCGGGCGGTGCTCGGTATCGCCGCCGGATGCGTCGTCGGCTGGATCTTCTACGACCAGATCTTCGCGTTCATCCGCGCGCCGTTCGACCAGGTCGTCGAGGAGGCCAAGGCCAACGGCCAGGAGATCGTGCTCGCCATCTCCGGCGTCAGCGAGGCCTTCACCCTGCAGCTGCAGATCGTGCTGGTGTCGGGCCTGATCATCTCCCTGCCGATCTGGCTGTACCAGCTTTGGCGGTTCCTGGCGCCGGGCCTCAAGGGCAACGAGAAGCGCTGGGCCTACGGCTTCGTGGTCGCCGCGACGCCGCTGTTCCTCCTCGGCGCCTACATCGCCTACGTCGCGATGCCGCCGCTGCTCGACCTGCTGCTCGGCTTCACGCCCGAGAACGTCGCCAACATCATCAACGTGAGCACGTACCTGTCGTTCACGGTCCAGCTGATGGTGTTCTTCGGCATCGGCGCGCTGGTCCCGCTCATCTTCGTGATGCTCAACTTCGCCGGCCTGCTCAGCGGCGCCGCGCTCGTGCGCGCGTGGCGCTGGCTGCTCATCGGGTGCCTGACGTTCGCGGCCGTGGCCACCCCCTCGCCCGACCCGGTCAACATGTTCCTCGTGGCGCTGCCGTTCATGGGCATCGTGGCGGTGGCGGTCGGGATCATGCTCGCCAACGACGCGCGCCGGCTGCGACGCACCCGCAAGGTCGCGGTGGCCGACGACGTCGCGTCGCCGCTGGAGCCCGCGGCCGTCGACCCCGACGACCTGCGTCCGAGCCCGATCGACGAGCCCTGACCCCGGCCCGGCCCAACCGCGGGCGTGCCGCGCCCCGCGCCGCTAAGGTCCGCCCGTGAGCCGTCGCGTCGTCCTGCTCGTCAACCCGACCTCCGGCAAGGGCCGGGCTGCGTCGGGCGCTCCCGTGGTCGGCGCGCGGCTGCGCGACCGCGGGCTCGACGTCGTCCAGGTGCAGGGCACCGACGCCGAGCACGCCATGAGCTCGCTGCGCGAGGCCCTCGAGACGCCCACGGACGCCGTCGTGGCCTGCGGCGGCGACGGGACGGTGCACCTGGCCCTGCAGGTCGTCGCGGGCACCGAGGTGCCGCTCGGGGTGGTGCCGCTGGGCACCGGCAACGACACGGCGACCCTGCTCGGGATGCCCAAGGACCCCGCGGCGTGCGCGGCGATCATCGGCAGCGCCCTCGAGCAGGGGGCGCACCGCGTCGTGGACGCCGGGCACGTCGTCTCGGCCGACGGCGTCGCCCGCTGGTTCCTCGCGGTCATGTCCAGCGGCTTCGACTCGATGGTCAACGAGCGCGCGAACACGATGACCTGGCCCGGCGGCCAGGCCCGCTACCTGCGGGCGATCCTGGCCGAGCTGCGGTCGTTCCAGCCGGTGCCCTACACGATGGTGCTCGACGCCGGCAACGATCAGGAGCACCGCCACGAGGGCCGGGGCATGCTCGTGGCGGTCGGCAACGGCACCCAGTACGGCGGCGGCATGAAGGTCTGCCCGGGCGCCCTCCTGGACGATGGGCTGCTCTCGGTGACCTTCCTCGACGAGCTGCCCACGATGACCTTCCTGCGCGTCTTCCCGACGGTCTACAAGGGCACCCATGTCCAGCGACCCGAGGTGCACGAGCACATGGCCCGCACGGTGCGGCTCGAGGCGCCCGGCCAGGTGGCCTACGCCGACGGCGAGCGGATCGGCCCGCTGCCTGTCGAGGTGGAGGTCCGGCCCGGCGCCGTGCGCCTGCTGGCGCCGCTGGTCTAGCCGGGGCGCCGCGACTCGGGGCGGCCAGGAGCGGCCACCTGCGCGCGGAGCCCTTAGTGTCGAGGCATGGAACCGGGCACGCAGACCGAGCCCTCGCCTGCCGATCGCTACGCGGCGTCGCGCGACCGCGCGGCCGAGGAGCGCACCGCTCTGCACGAGTTCCGCGGGCTCTACGATTTCGAGCTCGACCCGTTCCAGATCGAGGCCTGCCGGGCGCTGGAGGGCGGCGCGGGGGTCCTGGTCGCCGCCCCGACCGGCGCCGGGAAGACGATCGTGGGCGAGTTCGCCGTCCATCTCGCGCTGCGCCACGGGCAGAAGTGCTTCTACACGGCGCCGATCAAGGCGCTGTCGAACCAGAAGTACCACGACCTCGTCCAGCGCTACGGCGCCGACAAGGTGGGCCTGCTCACCGGCGACAACTCGGTCAACGGCGAGGCGCCCGTCGTCGTGATGACGACCGAGGTGCTCCGCAACATGATCTACGCCGGATCGCACACCCTCGAGGGCCTGTCGTACGTCGTCATGGACGAGGTGCACTACCTCGCCGACCGGTTCCGCGGAGCCGTGTGGGAGGAGGTGATCATCCACCTGCCCGAGCACGTGGCCGTGGTGGCGCTGTCGGCCACGGTGAGCAACGCCGAGGAGTTCGGCGAGTGGCTCACCGAGGTGCGCGGCGAGACCGCCATCGTGGTGGAGGAGCACCGGCCGGTGCCGCTCTGGCAGAACGTGATGGCCGGCGACCGCCTCTACGACCTGTTCGTCGACGACGAGCAGACGCGCGTCAACCCCGAGCTCGTGCGCCTGGCCCGCGAGGATGCACGCATCCAGAAGATGGCGCGGGAGACCAAGCGCGAGAACGACTCCCGGGCAGTGGGCCCGCGGCCCCAGCGCGGCGGGCGCCGCCCCCGCAGCGCGCTGGTGCCGCTGCGCTTCGAGATGGTGGAGCGTCTCAACCGCGAGCGGCTGCTCCCTGCCATCACGTTCATCTTCAGCCGCGTCGGCTGCTCGACCGCCGTCGAGCAGTGCCTCGCCGCGGGCCTGCGGCTCACGTCCAACGACGAGCGCCTGCAGATCCGCGCCATCGTCGAGGAGCGCTGCGCCGACCTGCCCCAGGAGGACCTCCTCGTCCTGGGCTACCTCGACTGGCTCGACGGCCTCGAGCGCGGCTTCGCCTCCCACCACGCCGGCATGCTGCCGACCTTCAAGGAGACGGTGGAGGAGCTGTTCCAGAAGGGCCTGGTCAAGATGGTCTTCGCGACCGAGACCCTGGCCCTCGGCATCAACATGCCGGCCAAGAGCGTGGTGCTCGAGAAGCTGGTGAAGTGGAACGGCGAGAGCCACGCCGACGTGACGCCGGGGGAGTACACCCAGCTCACCGGTCGCGCGGGGCGCCGCGGCATCGACATCGAGGGCAACGCCGTCGTCGTCTGGCACCAGGGCTTCGACCCCACGGCGCTCGCGGGTCTGGCCTCGACCCGCACGTATCCGCTGCGGTCGTCGTTCAAGCCGTCGTACAACATGGCGGTCAACCTCGTCGGGTCCGTGGGCCATCACGCCGCCCGCGAGCTGCTCGAGACCTCGTTCGCGCAGTTCCAGGCCGACCGTGCCGTGGTCGGGCTCGCGCGGCAGGTGCGCAAGCAGGAGGACGCCCTCGAGGGCTACCGCGAGGCCATGACCTGCCACCTCGGGGACTTCGCCGAGTACGCCGACCTGCGCCGCCAGCTGACCGACCGCGAGAAGGAGCTCTCCCGCGACGGGGCCATGCGCCGGCGCAACGCAGCCGCGGAGTCGTTGGCGAAGCTCAAGCCGGGCGACATCGTCGTCGTGCCCTCGGGGCGGCGATCCGGTGTGGCGGTCGTCCTCGACCCGGGCCTCACCGAGCGCGACGAGCCGCGCCCGACGGTGCTCACCCTCGACCGCCAGGTGAAGCGGCTGTCCGTCGTCGACTTCCCGGCGCCGGTGGAGCCGCTCGAGCGGATCCGCATCCCGAAGCTGTTCAACCCGCGCTCCGCCAACAGCCGGCGCGACCTCGCGAACCGGCTGCGCGACGTGGCCGGCGACGTCCGGGTCGACCGCCCGCGCAAGCAGCGCGGGGCCGACTCCGCCGACGACGCCCGGGTGAACGAGCTGCGCCGCCTCATCCGCCAGCACCCGTGCCACGGCTGCGACGAGCGCGAGGTGCACGCGCGCTGGGCCGAGCGCTACCAGCGCCTGCAGCGCGAGACGCGCGGGCTCGAGCGGCGCGTCGAGAACCGCACCAACTCGATCGCCAAGCAGTTCGACCGTGTCTGCGCGATCCTGGCGCACCTCGGCTACCTGACCAGCGACGACGACGAGGCCCAGGTCACCGACGCAGGCCGGATGCTGCAGCGGCTCTACAACGACATGGACCTCGTGGCGGCCGAGTGCCTGCGGCAGGGGCTGTGGTCGGGCCTCACGGCGGCCGAGCTCGCGGCCTGCGCGTCCGTCCTGGTGTTCGAGGCCCGCCAGGCCGACGACGCCGTGCCGCCGCGCCTTCCGCAGGGCCGGGTCCGCGAGGTGCTCGCCGAGACGGTGAAGCTCTGGGGCGAGCTCAGCCACCTCGAGGCCGAGGAGCACCTGCAGTACCTCCGCGAGCCCGACCTCGGCTTCGCCTGGGCGGCCTACCGCTGGGCGTCGGGGCACCGGCTCGAGAGCGTGCTGCGCGACGCCGACCTGCAGGCCGGCGACTTCGTCCGCTGGTGCAAGCAGCTCGCCGACCTGCTCGGCCAGATCGCCGACGCGGCGGGCTCCCACCCCACACCGGACGGCGCCGCGCTGTCGCGCACGGCCCGCGACGCCGTCGACGCCGTCAAGCGCGGCGTCGTCTCGTTCACCAGCGTCTGACCCGAGGGCCCTTGCTCGAGCGGCAGCGCGAGTGTTCGGTTTCAGCCGCCTGAAACCGAACAGTGAGGCTGTTACTCGACCCCTGGCCGGGTCACGGGTGCGTCACGGGACGGCGTCGGGGGAACCGGGCGGCGACGCTGCGGCGTCGGACCGGCGAGACTTCCTGCAGTGCCGCACCCGCGGCCCGGCCCGACCGCCCGACGAGGGGACCGCATGCACCGCGACGCCGAGCGCCGCCGCGCCCACCGCGGTGTCACGGGGCGGGCCGCCCGCGGGGTGACCGGCTGGCTGGCCGCTGTGCTGGCCGTGACCGGCCTCGCGCTGGCCGGCTGCGCCGACGCCCCGGACGGTCGGGGCGGCGGCCCGGCGCCGGTGCCCAGCGATCTCGCCGCCGCCCGCGCTGCCTGGGCCGCGAGCGGAGCCTCGGGCGAGTACCAGCTCCAGGTGGTCACGGCCTGCTTCTGCTCCCCGATCGCGGTCACCTCGACCGTCCGCGACGGCCAGGTCGTCGACCGCGACGCCTACCCGGTCCCTGAGGCCGGCGGCGGGGGCGGCACCGTCGACGCCGGGCTCGCGCGGTCGGTGCCGGCCACGGTCGAGGCCCTCTTCGACGTCATCGAGGAGCAGTCCGGCGCTGCGGCGCAGAGCGTCACCTACAGCCGCGAGGGCGTGCCGGTGGCGATGTGGTTCGACCCGGTCGAGAACGCGGTCGACGAGGAGTTCGGCTACGCCGTGACGCTGCACTCCGCCGCCGGCGGCTCGGTGCCGGCCGACGACGGCGTCTGGACGAAGGCAGAGCTGCCCGACGGCACGGCCTTCCCGGCCGACCTGCCCGTCACGGGCCACGGCAACGTGCAGGCCGTCCTCGTCGACGGGCGGATCTACCTCGGGCTCTGGGGCTCCTCGAGCTGCCCGGACGTGCCCCGCGGACTCGGGGCCACCGTGCGGGACGAGGGCGGCGCCCAGGTGGTGCGCGTCTTCGTCGAGGTGGACGCCACCCAGCCCGACCGCCGCGCCTGCACGGCCGACTACGGGCCCACCGTGTATGCCGCCGCGCTTCCGTCCGAGGCCGCCACCACGGTCGGCGGCAGCGGGCCGGGTGCCCAGCCGGGCCTGCCCGTCGTCGTCACGACCGCCACGGGGACGCGCGACGCCACAGGCATCACCGTGGCCGCCGTCCAGGCCGCAGGGGCGCGCCCGTGACCCGGGGCCCGGATTCGGGCCCGCCCGGCCGCGGCAGGTACCGTGCCGGGGACATCCAGGAGGAACGCGTGCGCACCACCCGTGCCGGCATCGCCGTCACCGGCCTCGCGGCCGCCCTGCTGCTCGCCGCGTGCGGCGGCGGCTCGACCGCCGACCCGACCGCGTCCGCGTCGACGTCGTCGCCCGCGCCGTCCGCGTCGGCCACCGGCTCCGGCACGGCCTCGCCGGAGCCGTCGATCACGCTGAAGTCCTTCGAGGTACTGCCCGAGTCGGTGCTGCCGAAGGTCCCGAACTTCGCGTGGGTCGCGGCCGACGGCCAGGACGACCAGGTGCTCGCGCAGGGGCAGCAGCCGTCGGTGAACCTGGCGTTCTCCGGGGCGCTGGCCCGCCAGATGCTCTACTCCGGCCAGGAGGTCGGCGGCGTCCAGGTGTGGCGGTTCCGCGACGACACCCCGGTGAGCGGCCAGGTGCAGCTGCTCCAGTACATGGTGGGCGGCTTCGGGGGGCAGGGCACCACGCCGGTCACCGGCACGCTCAACGGCGTACCGGTGGTGCAGGTGGAGAAGGCGCGCGGCTCCAACGTCACCGGGGTCGGGTTCCTCACCGGCACCGACATGGTGCTGGTGTGGTCGCAGGCGGGCACGAAGGCCGCGCAGAGCCTCGCCGTCGCCTACCTCGGCGCGGCCGGCGTCAAGGGCGTCGTGCCCGAGGACTCGCCGTCGCCCTCCGCGTCCTGACGCGTCCTAGGCAGACGCCTGCTGCAGGGCGCCCAGCACGCGGTTGATCGACGACCGCAGGCCCCAGCGGTCGCTCAGGTGCAGCAGCGCCTCGGGGTCGACGGGCTCGGCCGCGATGCGGTCGTCGTACTCGGGCACGGGCGCGTCATGGGCGACCTGCACCACGAGCGGCGCCACCGCGAGGTAGTCGGAGGCCGCCAGGATCTTGTCGTGGATGCCCGACCGCACCTGCGGGTCGCGGGCCCGCGCCGCTGCGATCACGGCGTCCAGCGAGCCGTAGATGCTCACCAGCGACGCCGCCGTCTTCTCGCCCACGCCGGGCACGCCCGGGAGGCCGTCGGAGGGGTCGCCGCGCAGCGCGGCGAAGTCGGCGTAGGACCGCCCGGGGATGCCGTACTTCGCGGCTACGGCGGCCTCGGTGTAGATGTCCGGCCGTCCGACGCCGCCCTTGGCGGTGTAGATGATGCGTACGCCGCGCTCATCGTCGACGAGCTGGAACAGGTCGCGGTCGCCGGTGACGACGTCGACCGGCACCTCGGCCCGGACCGCCAGCGTCCCGATGACGTCGTCGGCCTCGTAGCCGGGCGACCCGATGCGCGGGATCCCGATCGCCGCGAGGACGTCGGCGATGATCGGCACCTGCGGCTCGAGGGTGTCGGGAACCTCTTCGGCGTTGACCGACGGGTCTGCGACGCGGTGGGCCTTGTACGACGGGATCGCCGCGACGCGGAACTCCGGCCGCCAGTCGTCGTCCCAGCACGCCACCAGGCGCGTGGGCCCGTGATCGGTGACCAGCCGCGCGATGGAGTCGAGGAACCCGCGCACCGCGTTGACGGGAGTGCCGTCGGGCGCGACGACGTCCTCCTTCACGCCGTAGAACGCACGGAAGTACAGGGACGCGGAGTCGAGCAGCATGAGCTTCTCGGGACGGTCGGCCACAGGAGCACCGTAACGAAGCGTCCCGACCGGCGAGCCGCGTCCGGAACGGCTCGCGGCGCCTCGCAGGCCGGGTGCACCATGTGCCGATGGATGCAGCGCTGGCGCAGGCATGGGCGGCGGCCGTCGCCGCCAAGGACTGGGCGGCGGTCGCCGACCTGGTCGCTGACGACATCGACTTCCGCGGCATGACGCCGGGTCGGATCTGGGAGGCCTCGGACCCGGACGGCGTCGTGGACATCCTCGGCCAGTGGTTCGAGCCGACCGACCACGTCGAGGCGGTCGACGCCGTGGAGACGGACGCGTTCGCCGACCGGCAGCGCTCCGGCTACCGGCTGCAGGTGCGCAACGGCGACGGCCTGCACCTGGTGGAGCAGCAGGCCTACCTGGGGGAGAGGGACGGCCGGATCGCCTGGGCCCGCGTCGTCTGCTCCGGGTTCCGCCCCGTCGAGGGCTGACCCTCCAGCGCCGCGTCGTCCGGCATGACGGCGCCGTCCCGCGGATGGCTGGCGCGGACGGCGTCGCGGCGTAGGGTCCTGCCGTGAGCAGCCACCCGCCGATCCAGGACCTCGCCGACCGCCTCGCCCGCGCGCAGGCCGCGACCCGCGCCCACGAGGTGGACGCGCTGCTCGTGAGCCCCGGGCCCGACCTGCGCTACCTCACCGGCTACGACGCGATCCCGCTCGAGCGGCTGACCTGCCTGGTGGTGCCGGCCGAGGGCGAGCCCAGCATCGTCGTGCCCTTCCTCGAGAAGCCGGCTGCCCAGGCCAGCCCCATCGGCGACCTCGGCCTCGAGGTGCTCACGTGGGGCGAGACCGACGACCCGTACGGCCTGGTCGCCTCGCTGCTGCCCTCGCGCGGGCGGGCCGCGCTCGACAACCACATGTGGGCCGAGAAGGTGCTGCGGCTGCGCGACGCCATGCCCGGCGTCGACCAGCTGCTCGCCGGCCAGGTGCTGCGCGAGCTGCGGGTGCGCAAGACCCCCGACGAGGTCGAAGCACTGCGCCGGGCGGGTGCTGCCATCGACCGGGTGCACGCGCGGGTGCACGAGTGGCTGCGCCCCGGCCGTACCGAGGCGGAGGTCGGCAAGGACATCGCCGACGCGATCCTCGCCGAGGGCCACGTGACGGTCGACTTCGTCATCGTCGCGAGCGGCCCCAACGGGGCGAGCCCGCACCACGAGGTGAGCGACCGCGTGATCGAGGCTGGCGATCCCGTCGTCGTCGACATCGGCGGGACGATGCCGGACGGCTACTGCTCCGACGAGACCCGGACGTACTCGGTCGGCGAGCCGCCGGCGGAGTTCGCGGAGTACTACGCCGTCCTTCTCGCGGCGCAGCAGGCCGCGTGCGAGCACGTGCGCCCCGGCGTCTCGTGCGAGTCGGTCGACGCCGCCGCGCGCCAGGTGATCGCCGACGCCGGCTACGGCGAGTACTTCATCCACCGCACCGGCCACGGCATCGGGCTCGAGACCCACGAGGAGCCCTACATCGTGTCGGGCAACACCGAGCTGCTCGAGCCCGGTATGGCGTTCTCGATCGAGCCCGGGATCTACCTGCCCGGCAAGCACGGCGCCCGCATCGAGGACATCGTCGTCTGCGGCGAGTCCTCCGGCGAGCGCGTGAACCTCCGTCCGCGGGAGCTGGTGGTGCTCTGATGGCCCTGTCGATCTCGCCCGCCGACCGCCTGCTGCCCAGCGAGGAAGCCGAGGCGCTGCTGGACCTCACCCGGGAGATCGCCGATGCGGAGCTCGCGCCCCGCGTGGCCGATGCGGAGCGCGAGGGACGCTTCTTCCGCGAGGAGCTGCGGACGCTCGGCAAGGCCGGGCTGCTCTCGCTGCCCTACCCCGAGGAGTGGGGCGGCGGCGGACAGCCCTACGAGGTCTACCTGCAGGTGCTCGAGGAGCTCGCCGGCGCGTGGCTGTCGGTCGGCATCTCGGTGTCGGTGCACTCGCTCGCGTGCTTCCCGGTGGCGCAGTTCGGCACCGACGAGCAGAAGCAGCGGTGGCTCCCGGAGATGCTGGGCGGCGAGCTGCTCGGCGCGTACTGCCTCTCCGAGCCGCAGTCCGGGTCCGACGCCGCGGCGCTGCAGACCCGCGCCGTCCTCGACGGCCCCGACTACGTCGTCAGCGGAACCAAGGCGTGGATCACCCACGGCGGCGTGGCGGACTTCTACAACCTCATGGTGCGCACGTCCGACGACGGCGCCCGGGGTATCTCGTGCCTGCTCGCCGACGCCTCGACGCCGGGCCTGTCGTCCGCGCCGCCCGAGCGCAAGATGGGGGCCAAGGCGTCGCGCACCGCGCAGGTGCTGCTCGACTCCGCCCGCGTCCCGTCCGACCGGCTGATCGGCGCGGAGGGCCAGGGGTTCAGGATCGCTCTGGCGGCGCTCGACGCCGGGCGTCTCGGCAT
Source organism: Actinomycetota bacterium (assembly GCA_020161245.1). Taxonomy (GTDB): domain Bacteria; phylum Actinomycetota; class Actinomycetes; order S36-B12; family CAIYMF01; genus Longivirga. The sequence continues at coordinate 20,296 of JAIUOK010000019.1, forward strand.
CGCGGCGTGCGCCGTCGGCCTCGCGCAGGCCGCCCTCGACGCGGCCGCGGCGTACGCGAAGGAGCGGCGCCAGTTCGGCCGGGCGATCGGCGACTTCCAGGGCATCCAGTTCATGCTCGCCGACATGGCCACGCAGGTGTCTGCGGCCCGGTCGCTCGTGCTCTCCGCCTCCCGTCTCAAGGACGCGGGCCGCCCGTTCGGCGTCGAGGCGGCCAAGGCCAAGCTGTTCGCCACCGACGCCGCCATGAAGGTGACCACGGACGCCGTCCAGGTCTTCGGCGGGTACGGCTACGTCGAGGACTTCCCGGTGGAGCGCTACATGCGCGAGGCCAAGGTGCTCCAGATCGTCGAGGGCACCAACCAGGTCCAGCGGATGGTGATCGGCCGCTCGCTGACCTCCTGAGGGCCTCTCCCGGCCCCCGATCGGCAGCGTCCGGGTAACGACTTGGGGACGGGACACCCGGGCGTTGCGGTCGTGGCGCCAGGGGAGCGGCCCCGTTGGCTAGGGTCGGCTCGGGACGGGCGAGCGCCCGGACGCCGTTGGACGAGAGGCGCGCCGTGGAGGAGATCGACCGGGCGATCGTCCGCCTGCTCGCGGGCGACGGGAGGATGTCCTACACCGACCTCGGCAAGGCCACCGGCCTGTCGACGTCGGCCGTCCACCAACGCGTGCGCCGGCTCGAGCAGCGCGGCGTCATCAAGGGCTACACCGTCGTCGTCGACCACGACCAGCTCGGCCTGCCGCTGACCGCGCTCATCTCGATCAAGCCGATCGACCCGGCCGCGCCGGACGACGCCCCGCAGCGGCTCGAGGACGTCTCGGCCATCGAGGCCTGCTACTCGGTGGCCGGCGACGAGTCCTACGTCCTCAAGGTGCGGGTCGGGTCGCCGTCCGACCTCGAGGCCCTGCTCGCCGAGATCCGCGCCAAGGCCAACGTGAGCACCCGCACCAGCGTCGTCCTGTCCACCCCCTACGAGAACCGACCCCCCGCCCTCTGACCCCCAGGCCGCCGAGCTGGGGGTTGATTCGCGTCGTAGGGAGCGCGATCCGACCCCCAACTCGAGAAGCCCGGTAGTTGGGGGTTGATTCGCGTCGTAGGGAGCGCGATCCGACCCCCAACCGCCTGGACTGCTGATCCAGATCCGGCGCGTCGTCCACAGCCAGCGTCCGCTGCGACGCCGTCGCGTCGTCGGCGGAGGCGACGGTTCCGGCATGTCTGGACGTACCCGCCCCCTTCAGAGCATCCCCGGGCTCTTCGAGGTCGCCGACCGGCAGTGCGCAGTCGTGCATCGAAGCCAGCTCGCTGAACTGGGCGTGACGCGCCACCACGTGCGGCGCCAGCTGCAGGCGCAGCGCTGGCAGGCGGTGGGGCCACGCGTCATCGTCGTCATCACCGGTGTGCTCACACCGGAGCAGGAGCGGTGGGTCGGCCAGCTCCACGTCGGGCTCGACTCGGTCCTGCATGGCCGTACTGCGCTGGAGCACTCGGGGTTGGTCGGGTGGGAGGTCTCGGCCGTCCACGTTGCCAGCGGCCACGACGACCGGGTTCCCCGGCTCGAGGGCGTCGTGCGCCATCGGATCCGCACGCTGGACGAGGCCGAGGTGCGCCTGGTCCGCGGCCTCAGGTGCCACACGCCGGCCCGGGCGGCGATCGAGGCGGCTGCGGCCGAGCGCAACGCGAGGGCTGCGGCGGGCCTGGTGGTCGCAGTCGTGCAGCAGCGGCTCACGACGGCTGCCGAGATCCTCCGGTGCCTCGACCGCACTCCGCTGGTCCGCCACGCTCAGCTGCTGCGCGTGACCGCGTCCGACGCCGCCTCGGGCAGCGAGTCGGTCACCGAGGCCGACGTCCTGCGTCTGCTGCGGCGCGCAGGTCTCCCCGAACCGCGTCGGCAGGTGATCATCCCGACGCCGGAGGGGGACCGCCGCTACGACCTCGTGGCCGACCTTCCCGACGGCAGCTTCCTCGTTGTCGAAGTGGACGGCCCGCACCACCTCGATCCCCGGGTCGCTGCGGCAGATGCGGCCAAAGACGCCGCGGTGCTTGCTGCCGGCGGCCGGACGCTGCACATCCCGTGGTACCTGGTGCGCTCGGACGCGGATCGCATCGTGCGGCAGCTCGAGGCCATCTGGCAGGCGGCTCGTGCCCGAGCTGGGGGTCGATACGCGTCGTAGAGAGCGCGATCCGACCCCCAACGCGGGAGGCTCGCAGGTTGGGGGTCGATACGCGTCGTAGAGAGCGCGATCCGACCCCCAACTCGAGGGGGGTGAGAGGGATGCGGGTCAGGAGTGGATCTCGCGGCTGACGCCGTCGGGGTGGGTCTCCTCGACGCGGTGGGCGCTCCACCAGGCCTGGCCGGCCTCGGGCAGGGTGTGGATCGGGTCGTAGTACTCGTACGAGCGCGACAGCGCCTCGGCGTCCTCGGTCTCGATGCCGGTGCGGTAGTTCTTGGTCCAGTAGGTGATGCCGCGCTCGCGGTCGTACTCGTGGACCTGGTGCACCCAGCGCTTGCCGACGTAGGGGACGTCGCACACGATGCGCGGCGTGGCGAACCCGGGCAGGTAGCCCATGATCCCGTGCTGCAGCGCCTGCGCCTCCCACACCGCGAGCCGCCAGTGCTCGGCGTTGGGGATCATGTCGCACATGTAGAAGTAGTACGGCATGATCCCGGCGCCATCGAGCAGCGAGAAGCACAGGTCGAGCAGCTTGTCGACGGAGTCGTTGACGCCGCGCAGGAGCACTCCCTGGTTGCGGACGTCGCGGACGCCGGCCTCGAGCATCGCGCGGGTCGCCTCGGCGACGAGCGGCGTGACCGTCTGGTGCGAGTTGACGTGCGTGTGGATCGCGAGGCCGACCCCGCGACGACGGGCCGTGGAGGCCACGCGCTCCATGCCGGCGCGGACGTCGTCCTGCAGCCAGTGCTGCGGCATCGCGGCGAACGCCTTGGTGGCCAGGCGGATGTCGCGGATGTTGTCGATCTCCAGCAGAGCCGACACGAACGACTCCAGCCGGGCCCACGGCAGGTTGGCGACGTCGCCGCCGGAGACGACGACGTCGCGCACGCCGGGGGAGCGGCGCAGGTACTCGAGCATGTCCTCGAGACGGGCGTCTGGCTTGGCGACGAACTTGAGCTTGTCGACCTGCGGCGTGCTGTTGCCGACGAGGTCCATGCGCGTGCAGTGGCCGCAGTACTGCGGGCACGTGGGCAGCAGCTCGGCGAGGACCTTGGTGGGGTAGCGGTGGGTGAGGCCCTCCACAGCCCACATCTCGTGCTCGTGCAGCGAGTCGCGCGTGGCGTGCGGGTGGCTGATCCAGTCCGTGCGGCGGTCGCTGAGCACCGGGAGCATGTAGCGGCGGACGGGATCGGCGTAGAAGGCGTCGGTGAGCGAGCCGGGCCCGGACGGCGCGACGTCGGGCGCCATCGTGTTGAGCATCTGCGGCGGCACGAGCATCGACATCGTGGCGGCACGCGCGATGTCGGCCTCGAGGTCGTCGTAGAACCGATCGTCGACGAGGTCGCCGAGCACACCGCGCAGCTGCCCGACGTTCTTCACGCAGTGGCTGCGCTGCCACTGCGCCGAGCGCCACTCGTCCTCGGTGACGTCGGCCCATCCCGGGAAGCGCCGCCAGTCGGGCTCGACCAGCGGGTGGTAGCCGTAGGAGTACGGCTGGGGCAGCGCACCGCCGTCGGCAGCCTCGACGGCGCCGGCAAGGGTCTCGGTCACGGGGCCTCCCGGAGGGACGGACGCGCGCCCCGACCGGTCGGCCGGACACGCGCGTGGACTCGGAGGGAGGATACGGGAAGGCATCCGTCTATGGCAGCATTCGACAGCAGGATTTCCGCCGTGGGAGCGACAACGGCTGAGATCCTGTCGTGATCTCCGGCGAGGCGAGGCTCGGCAGACCCGGTATGCGGGACGGCGACGGCACGCCCCGCCAGGAGCGAGACAGCGGCACCTGCCGCAGGGAAGGATCGGCCAGCGTGAGCGAGAGGCACCCCGTGAGCCCGGTCGGCCTGCACCGCGTCCTCGAGCCGAGCGGCGTGCTGCCGCAGGCCGCCTGGCGCCTCGACGCCTCGCCCGAGCTGCACGAGGGCGAGATCCGCATCCGGGTCGAGCGGCTCAACCTCGACGCCGCCAGCTTCCGACAGCTGTCCGACAAGCACTTCGGCGACGGCGCGAAGGTGCGCGACGAGGTGCTCGAGATCGTGCGCACCCGCGGCAAGATGCACAACCCCGTCACGGGCTCGGGCGGCATGCTCGTGGGCGTCGTCGAGGAGGTCGGGCCCGGCGCCCACCACGACGTCGAGGTCGGCGACCGCATCACCACGCTCGTCTCGCTCACCCTCACCCCGCTGCGCATCGACGACGCGCTCGAGCAGTGGGACGGGCTGTCCGAGCAGGTGCCCTGCGACGGCCACGCGATCCTGTTCCAGCGCACGATCCTGGCCAAGGTCCCCGCCGACCTCCCCGGGCCGCTCGCGATGGCCGTGATGGATGTGTGCGGCGCGCCTGCGCTCACCGCCCGGGTGGTGCAGCGCTACGTCGACGCCGGCACGCCTCCCACGGTCGCCGTCGTCGGGGGCGCGGGCAAGAGCGGCTCGCTCTCGCTCGCGGCCGCCCGGCGCGCGGGCGCTCAGCGCACCGTCGGCGTCGTCCCGGTGATGCGCGAGGCGGAAGCGCTCGAGCGCGCCGGCCTGGCCGACACCGTGGTGCTCGCCGACGCCCGCGACCCCGTCGGCCTGTCCGACGCCGTGGAGAACGCGTTCGGCGACGTCGCCGACATCGTCGTCGTGTGCGTCGACGTCCCCGGCTGCGAGCACGGCGCGGTGCTGTCGTGCGGCGACGGCGGCACGATCATCTTTTTCTCGATGGCGACGTCGTTCGCGGCCGCGGCGCTCGGCGCCGAGGGCCTCGCCGCCGACGTCACGATGCTCATCGGCAACGGCTTCACGCCGGGCCACGCCGAGCTGGCCTTCGACCTGCTGCGCAGCGACGCCGGCGTGCGCTCCCTGTTCGAGGCGCGGCTCGCTGCGGAGGGCCACGCGTGAGCCTGCTGCTGACGGGCGGCCGCGCCCTGGTCGACGGCGCGATCCGCGAGGCCGACGTCGTGGTCGCCGACGGCGTGCTCGCCCACGTCGGGCCGCGGGGGAGCGCACCGGCAGCCGCGCGGGTCCTGCACCTCGACGGCGCCCTGCTGCTGCCCGCGTTCGTCGACGGCCATGTGCACACGACCGACACCGGGCTCATGCTCGCGGGCCTCGACCTCACCGGCGTCCGGTCGAAGACCGAGCTGCTCGACCTCGTGGCCCAGCGCACGAAGCAGCTGCGCGGCCGCACGGTCCTCGGCCACGGCTGGGACGAGACCACCTGGCCCGTGCGCGACCTCCCCACGGCTGCCGAGCTCGACCGGGCGTCGTACGGCTCCTTGGTCTACCTCTCCCGGGTCGACGTGCACTCGGCGCTCGTCAGCGGCGCGATGCTGGCCTCGACGCCGCAGGCGGAGGGACTCGAGGGCTGGTCGGCCGACGGCTGGGTGCGGCGCGAGGCGCACAACGCGATCCGCGGTACGGCGCTGGGCACCGTGACCGGCACCCAGACCACCGAGGTGCAGCGACTGGCGCTGCGATCGGCTGCGGCTCACGGCATCGCCGCGGTGCACGAGATGGCCGGCCCCGACATCTCCGGGGAGGACGACGCAGCTTCGCTGCTGGCCCTGGCGAGGTCGGAGGACCTGCCCGAGGTCACGGTGTACTGGGGCCAGCTCGCGAGCACCGGTGGCCTCGACGTCATGCGCCGGCTCGGCGCCCACGGCGCGGCCGGCGACCTCTCGGTCGACGGCGCCATCGGCTCGCGCACCGCGTGCCTGCGCCACAGCTACCACGACGAGGCGACCACGGGCGCGCTCTACATCGACGCCACGAGCATCGCCGACCACCTCGTCACCTGCTCGCGCGAGGGCGTGCAGGCCGGGTTCCACGTCATCGGCGATGGCGCGATGGACGCCGTCGTGGCAGGTCTGCGCGCGGCCGCCGACGCGGTGGGCCTCGACGCCGTGCGGGCGCTGCGCCACCGCCTCGAGCACGCCGAGATGTGCGACGCCGACGCCGTGGCGGCCCTCGCCGAGCACGGCGTCATCGCCTCGGTGCAGCCGGCCTTCGATGCGTTCTGGGGCGGCGCCCACGGTATGTACGTCGACCGCCTCGGCCCCGACCGCGGCCCCGGCCTCAACCCGTTCGCCGATCTGCAGCGGGCCGGCGTGCCGCTGGTGCTCGGCAGCGACTCGCCGGTGACGCCGTTCGACCCGTGGGGCGGTGTGCGCGGCGCGGTGCTCCACCGCACCGAGAGCCAGCGCATCGATGTCTCCACCGCGTTCGACGCGCACACCCGCGCAGGCCACGACTCCGTGGGCGACACGGCGTCGGGCACCCTCGCTGAGGGCGCGCCCGCCACGTACGCGATCTGGGCCGCCGCGCTCGTCGACGACGCCGGCTGGCCCGACCTGACCACCGGCCTCACGCCCACCTGCCTGCGCACGGTCTCGCGGGGCACGGTGCTGCACGACGCCGGCGCACTCGAGGAGGTGGCGGCATGAGCCGCAGTCCCTACGTCACGGCGTCGAACGACCCGCGGCGCATGCTCGACCTCGATCCGGCGACGATCCGCGCGGCCCGGTCGTTGGCGCGCAAGGCCGGGGCGCCGGTCGTGAGGATGGCCAAGCAGCACACAACCGTGTCCGTCGAGCGCGCCACTCTGCGACTTGCCGGCCTCGAGGGCGCCGACGTCGAGGGCATCCCGTGGGTCAACCGGCTCGTCGACGTCGTGCGCGAGCAGGTCGGCCTCGAGCACGGCGTCGCGCTGCCCGTCTGGGACGCGATGCACCGCACCGGCGACGACCTGCTCACGGTCGCGCAGAAGGCGGCATCGGGCTCGGTGCAGCTGCGGCTGCCGGAGGGCCGCGACGCAGCCCGCGCCGGGCGCAGCGCCCGAACGCAGCTGTCGCGGGGCATCCGCCGCATCGATGCGCAGCGCGCGGCCCGCGACCGGATGATCGGCAAGTACGGCGACCCGCCCGCGCCGTGGATCTACCTCATCGTCGCCACCGGCGACATCTACGAGGACATGCCGCAGGCCCAGGCTGCGGCGCGAGAAGGCGCCGACGTCATCGCCGTCATCCGTTCCACCGGTCAGTCGCTGCTCGACTACGTGCCGGAGGGCCCCACCCGCGAGGGCTACGCCGGCACCTACGCCACCCAGGCCAACTTCCGCCTCATGCGGGCCGCCCTCGACGAGACCAGCAAGGAGCTCGGGCGCTACGTCCGGCTGACCAACTACGCGTCGGGCCTGTGCATGCCGGAGATCGCGACCCTCGCCGGTCTCGAGCGGCTCGACATGATGCTCAACGACTCGATGTACGGGATCCTCTTCCGCGACATCAACCCGGTGCGCACCTTCGTCGACCAGCGCTTCTCCCGCCAGATCCACGCGCGGGCCGGGATCGTCATCAACACCGGCGAGGACAACTACCTCACCACCGCCGACGCCGTGGACGCCGCACACACCGTCACCGTGAGCCAGCTGCTCAACGAGTACTTCGCCAAGGAGGCCGGGCTCGAGGACTGGCAGCTCGGGCTCGGGCACGCGTTCGAGATCAACCCCGAGATCCCGGACTCCTTCCGGCTCGAGCTCGCCCACGCGATGCTCGCCCGCGCGCTGTTCCCCGACGCACCGCTGAAGTGGATGCCGCCCACCAAGCACATGACGGGCGATGTCTTCCGCGGCTACCTGCTCGACGGCTTCTTCAACCTCGCGGGCGCGCTCACCGGCCAGGGGATCCTGCTCGTCGGCATGATGACCGAGGCCGTTGTCACCCCGTGGCTGTCCGACCGCGACCTGGCGCTGCAGAACGTCCGGTACGTGTTCAACGCAGCCGGCAACCTACGCGAGGACTTCCGCCCGGCGCCCGACGGCTTCATCGCGCATCGTGCGCGCCAGGTGCTGGGGGAGGCGGTCGATCTGCTCGACCGCATCGTCGACGACACCCTGCTCGAGGCCATCGCCGACGGCACGTTCGGCCTCATGAAGCGCCCCGCTGACCACGGGCGCGGCCTCGACGGCGTGGTCCGCAAGGCCCCCGACTACCTCAACCCCGCGGCCGACCTGCTCGAGGAGGGGGCGACCCGATGACGACGTCGAAGAGCATCGTGCGGCCGTACGGCGACACCACCGGCGACGGCATGGTGCAGCTGTCGTTCACCCTGCCGCTGCCTCACGACAAGCGGGCAGAGGGCGCTGCGCTGCAGCTGGCCAAGAAGATGGGGATGGACCCCGCGATGGTGGTCCACGCCAAGGCCATGGGTCCGGACTTCACCTTCTTCGTCGTCTACGGATCCGTGCAGCACCTCGTCGACGTGCGCGAGGTCCAGGTGGTCGAGCGCGACTACCCGCTGCTGTCTCCCAAGGAGATCAACGCCGCGATCAAGAAGACGCTGCGCCGGCCGCTCGTCGTCGTCGGGGCCTGCATCGGCACCGACGCCCACACCGTGGGCATCGACGCGATCCTCAACATCAAAGGCTTCGCGGGCGAGAAGGGGCTGGAGTACTACTCCGAGATCACCGTGGTGAACCTCGGCGCGCAGGTGGCCGTGCCCGACCTCGTGGAGCAGGCGCGCGTGCACCGGGCCGACGCCGTCCTGGTCTCGCAGGTGGTCACCCAGCGCGACGCCCACCTGCACAACACCCGCGAGATGAGCGCGGCCTTCCGCGAGGCGTTCCCCGCGGACCGGCGCCCGCTGCTGGTCGTGGGCGGGCCGCGCTTCGACGAGACTATGACCGCCGAGCTCGGCGTCGACCGCATCTTCGGCAAGGGCACCACACCCGCCGAGGTGGCCTCCTACCTCGTGTCGGCCCTCGTCCCGGCTCCCACCACCCGGAAGAAGGCATCGTGAGCGACGACCCGCGCCTCGGAATGTCGGTGACCCACCGGCGGTACGTCCCCTACTCGCACGCTCACTACGGCGGCAACCTCGTGGACGGCGCCTACGTGCTTGCGATGTTCGGCGACGTCGCGACCGAGCTCTGCATCCGCACCGACGGCGACGAGGGCCTGTTCGCGGGCTACGACGACGTCGCGTTCCGCGCGCCGGTGATGGGCGGCGACGTCCTCGAGGCGACGGCCACCGTGACCCGCGTCGGCACCCGGTCGCGCGGTGTCGCGTTCGAGGCGCGCGTGGTGTGCCGGGCCGAGCCGGAGCGCGGTGCATCGTCCGCCTCGGTGCTCGCCGAGCCGCTCGTGGTCACGTCCGCCACGGGCACGGTCGTCGTCCCGGGCTGACGGGGGAGCCGGCGTCGGGCAGGATCGGCCCATGCGCGACCTCCTCGACCGCGTCCGCGGCGGCATGACCACGGGGACGCTCGTCTGCGTGGTGCTCGCCCTGCTGTGGTCGCTGCTGGTGCTGGTCGCCGCATTCGTCGCACCGGTCTACGGGTCGTCGTCGTGCGCGGGAGTGGTCGGCGGACCGTCGCAGTGCGTCGACTCCACCCGCACCATGGTCGAGGTCAACGGCGTCACCGCCGTCGTCGTCATGCTGATCCCGCTCGTCGTCACGGTCGTGGTGGCACTGGGGCTGGGCAACGGCAGCCGCGCCGGCATGACTGCGGCCTGGACGGCGTCGGTCATCCTGGCCGTGCTGACCCTGCTCGCGCTGCTCTCTGTCGGGGTCGTGTGGGTCCCGGTCGTGGTGCTGCTCCTGCTGGCATGCGTGCTGATGCAGACCTACCGGGCGCGGCTGCGCTACGAGGCCGCCTGATCGGACCGCGTCACGCCTTCGGAGGCAGCGTCCTCACGAAGGCGAGGGCCCGCTCGGTCCACCGGGAGAGCTGGGCCCTTGTGCGCAGAGCCTCGGACGGCACCCGGACCCAGCCGTCCATCTCGCGCCCGCGCATCACCATGGGCTCGGCCGGGCCCTTCGCGAGCAGCGTGCCGGTATCGGCGGGGTCGACGCGCACGAGCGCCCCGCCCTGACCGCTCGCGGCGATCGCCATATGGCCGTCGAGCAGGAACGCCAGCCCGCCGAACATCCGCTTCTCGCTGATCCCGCGCTCGCCGGCCACGAGCTCGCGGATCCGCTCGGCCAGCCCCTCGTCGTACGCCATGGCCCGACGCTAGACCCGGCTGCCCACACCGTCCCGTGCCGTGGGCCGTACCCGGCCGATGTTGCCGAACCGGCTGCGGGCCCGACCGGACGGCGGCAGACTCCGCGCTGGCTCACGACTTCGGGGGGATCTCGATGACCGTCTCCACTGCTCGCCTCCGCACTGCTCTGCTCTCCGCAGTGCCCGGTGCGGCCCTCGTCGCGGGGTTGCTCATGCCAGCAACCGTCGCCTCAGCCGCGGTGCTGCCGCCTGCGGACGGCGTCATCACGGCCATCGACGAGTTCGTGCTCGAGCCGCCGATCGGCGACTGCTGCGGCCCTGGCTCGGACCCCATGGACTACGGGGTCTGGTCGCCAGACGGGGCCAGGATGGCGATGATCAGCGCAGACTCGAGGCTCGTGATCCTCGACGCTGTTGCCAAGAAGCTCTACCCCCGCGGCAACGTGGCCCTCGACCTCCAGAGCCGCCCCAGCTGGAACCCGCAGGGCAATGGCGTGGCCGTCGCGTCGGGTGGCGACATCGTCGTCCTGTCGGCCGCCACGGGGTCGATCAGCCGCAACCTCACGAGCACACCCGCGATCACCGAGCGGAACCCCACGTGGAGCCCCAGCCGCATCATCGCGTTCGAGACGCCGGCGGGCGTCTACGCGGTGGGGGACACGGGTGGGACTCCGGTGCTGCGTGTCGCGGGTGCGTCGCACCCGCGCTTCTCACCGGACGGCAAGCACCTGGCGTATCTGAAGGCGGGCCACCTCTTCTACTCGAAGCCCGACGGCACGGGCGAGGTCGACGCCAACCTCGACGTCGTCGACTTCGACTGGTCGCCCGACAGCACCCGGTTCGTCGCGCTCATGAGCGACGCGACCGGATGGGGGAGCACCGACACCTGGGTCACGACTCTGACCGGCGCAGGTGTGCGGCCCGTGGCTAGCCCGGGCAGCTCTGCGAAGTCCTTCTCCTGGCAGCCCGTGCCCCGTCCCACCGCCGCGATGGCCAGCCCCACCCGGGTGTTCTCGACGAGCGGCGGAATCCCGGTGGGGTGGACGACCAGCAAGGTCGGCATGTTCGGCACCGTCGCCGACGTGCGCTATCGGTCCATGCCGGCGCTGGGCGGCCCGATCTCGTCGTTCAGGCCGCTGCGCACGGGGACCTACGCCAGCGCCTCGCCCTTCGGCGCTGCGCCCGGGACCCGGTACTGCTTCTCCGTGCGGTCCCGCATCCCGAAGCTGTCGCTGACGAGCAGCTGGAGCACTCCGCGGTGCACGGTCGTGCCCGTCGACGACCGTGCCCTTGTGGCGACCGGGCCCTGGGCGCGCACGGCGCAGAAGGGATGGCTCGCCGGCACCGGGAGCGTGACCACGACGAAGGGCGCGACCCTCACCAGCCGGAGCGGTCTGATCCGGCGCGCGGGCGTGGTCGCCACGACCTGCCCGACGTGCGGACGGATCGCCATCTCGGTAGGCGGCACCCGCATCGGCACCCTGTCGCTGTACTCGGCCACGACGCAGCGCCGACTGCTGACGGTCCCCATCTCGACGGTGCCCACCGGCAAGGTCAGCATCGTGGTCCTCTCGTCGGGGAAGAAGGTCGCCATCGACGGTCTTGCTGTCGACTCCTGGGTCGACAACCCGGCCTGAGGTCCGCGGCCGCGAAGGGCGTACGGGCGGCGCCGACCGGCCGTAGGGTCGCTGCATGGCCAGGTACTTCGACGTGCACCCGGACAACCCGCAGCCGCGGCTGATCACGCAGATCGTGGACCTGTTGCGCGACGGCGCGCTCATCGTCTACCCGACGGACTCGTGCTACGCCTTCGGCGCCACGATGGGCAACGGCGAGGCGCTCGAGCGGATCCGCACGATCCGCCATCTCGACGCCAAGCACAACTTCACCCTCGTGTGCGCGGACTTCAGCCAGCTCGGCCACTACGTGCACGTCAGCAACGCGATGTTCCGCACCGTGAAGTCGGCGACCCCGGGCAGCTACACGTTCGTGCTCCCGGCCACGCGCGAGGTGCCGCGGCGCATGCTGCAGCCCAAGAAGCACACGGTCGGGGTCCGCATCCCGAAGCACGTCGTGACCCAGGCGATCATCGCGGAGCTCGGCGAGCCGATCCTGTCGAGCACGCTGTTCATGCCGGGCGACGCCGAGCCGATGACCGTGGGCTGGGAGATCAAGGAGCGCCTCGACCACCTCGTCGACGCCGTGGTCGACTCCGGAGACTGCGGCATGGAGCCCACGACCGTCGTCGACCTGACGGGGGAGGAGCCCGAGGTCGTGCGCGTGGGCGCGGGCGACCCGTCGCGCTTCGAGTGACAGCTCCAGTCGTCCCGGGCTGCGGGACGAGAGGGGTGACGTGGGCGTGTCCGGCGTACCGGGGACGGCCTCACGGCCTAGGTTGCGCAGGACCTTGTCCGTGACCCTGTGGGGGGACCATGCGACGGCCTCGCCGTGCCATTTCCGCTCTCGCCGCCACCGCGCTCGCCGCGGGTCTGGTGGCCGTGGCTGCGCCGCCGGCGCACGCCGCTGACATCCGCACCATCAACCTGCTCAACATCAACGACTTCCATGGCCGCATCGACTCCAACACCGTCAAGGTGGCCGGGACGATCGAGCAGCTCCGAGCGGCGTCGGGGGAGGCCAGCACCCTGCTGCTCTCCGCCGGGGACAACATCGGTGCATCGCTGTTCGCCTCCGCGTCGCAGGACGACCTTCCCACCATCGACGTGCTCAACGCGCTCGAGCTCCAGTCGACGGCGCTGGGCAACCACGAGTTCGATCGAGGCCGCGACCTGCTCGGCAGCCTGATCGAGCCGCGTGCGGCCTTCCCGTTCCTGGGCGCGAACGTGTACCTGAAGGGCACCACCACCCCGGCGTTCGACGAGTTCTCGCTGGCGACGGTGAACGGCGTGACCGTCGGCGTCATCGGGGTCGTCACGCAGGAGACGCCGAGCCTCGTGTCGCCCGGCGGAATCGCGACCCTCGACTTCGGGGACCCGGTCGCGGCCGTGAACCGCGTCGCCGACGAGCTCACCGACGGCGATGTCGCCAACGGCGAGGCCGACGTCATCGTCGCCCAGTACCACGAAGGGGCCCAGGGCGGCGGCCCGCTCGCGACCGAGGTCGCGGCGAGCCCGGTGTTCGCGCGGATCGTCAACGAGACCTCGCCGAAGGTCGACGCGATCTTCAACGGCCACACCCACCAGACGTACGCCTACAGCGCCCCTGTGCCCGGAGGCGGCACCCGCCCGGTCGTGCAGACCGGCAGCTACGGGGCCAACATCGGCCAGGTCGTGCTGTCGTACGACGCCGACACCGACACGGTGGCGTCGTTCACCGCCGCGAACGTCGCGCGCACGGCGACCGCCGACGCCACGCTCATCAGCGCCTACCCCCGCGTCGCGGCCGTGAGCACGATCGTGACGGCGGCGCTGAACGAGGCGGCTGTCGTGGGCGGCAAGCCCATCGGGAGCGTCACCGCCGACATCACCACGGCCTACATCGGCGCCGCCCGCGACGACCGCGCGTCGGAGTCGACACTGGGCGGCCTCGTGGCCGACTCCCTGGTGGCGTCGCTGTCCGACCCGCTCATCGGCGGCGCCGAGATCGGCGTGGTCAACCCCGGCGGCCTGCGCAACGAGCTGCTGTACAGCCCCGACGGCGTCATCACCTTCGCGGAGGCCAACGCGGTCCTGCCGTTCGTGAACAACCTCTGGACGACCACGCTCACCGGTGCCCAGTTCAAGACACTGCTCGAGCAGCAGTGGCAGCGCGACGCGAACGGCAACGTCCCGTCGAGGTCGTACCTGCAGCTCGGGCTGTCGAGCAACGTGTCGTACACCTTCGACCCGGCCCGGCCCGAGGGCGACCGCATCACCTCCATCCGGGTGGACGGCGCACCGATCGATCCGGCACGCGGATACCGCGTGGGAGCGTTCAGCTTCCTCGTGCAGGGCGGCGACAACTTCCACGTCATGAAGCAGGGCACGGGGGTCCGCGACAGCGGCCTCATCGACCGTGATGCCTGGATCGCCTACCTGGGCGCCAACTCGCCCGTGTCGCCGTCGTTCGCCCGCCGCAGCGTCCAGGTCAGCGGGGCGCCGTCGACGCCCGTGCTCACGTCGGACCCCGTGTCCTTCACGGTCTCCAAGCTCGACCTCACCTCGCTCGGGAGCCCGGCCAACACCGTCCTGACGGCGACGTCGGGCGGCGAGGAGCTGGGCAGCTTCGCCGTGACCGCCGGTGCGGCCACGGTGTCGTTCACCGTGCCGGACTCGTGGGTCGGGCCGCGCGAGATCGTGCTCACAGCCAGCCCGTCCGGCACCACCACGGTCGTGCCGATCACGGTCGCCCAGAGGCCGCTGACGCCGGCCACGCCGTCGATCTCGGGCACCGCGGTGTACGGCCAGGTCCTCTCGGCGGTCGTCGACCCGTGGGGCCCGGCACCGGTCGCGCTGTCCTACCAGTGGCTGCGCAACGGCGAGCCGATCCCCGGCGCGACAGGCACGACCTACCGGGCCGGGGTCGACGACGTCGGCACGGCGCTCTCGGTGTCGGTGACGGGCAGCCGTCCCGGCTACGCGACGGAGACGCGAACCAGCGCGCCCGTCGCGGTCGCGCCGGCGTCGCTGACACGCACGCCGCAGCCGGTGATCCTGGGCAAGGCCAAGGTCGGAAGCACCCTGTACGCCTACGCCGGTTCCTGGCGGCCGTACCCCGTGGCGCTGTCCTACCAGTGGCTGCGCAACGGCGAGCCGATCCCCGGGGCGACGTCCTGGCGCTACACGCCGCGGCGCGGTGACCGCGGGGACCGCCTCTCGGTGGCCGTGACCGGCAGCAAGCCGGGCTACGCCAGCGTCACCCGCATCAGCGAGCCCACGTCCCGGGTCCGCTGACGCAGCACCTCCGACGGCCCGCACCCTCCGGGGTGCGGGCCGTCGGCACGTTCGAGGGATCCGGTCGGCTGCGCAGCGCGTCCATGCCAGGGCGGGCCGTCACGGCAGCCCGCGACGGCTGACGTAGCCTCGGAGGATGCCGGTGACCGGAGACGACGCCCTCGCGCACAGCGAGGGCCTCGACGACGTCCCCGGGGTCGACGGCGTCGCACCCGAGCCGCGCCGAAGGCGCGTGCCGTCGGTCACGACGATGCTGCGCGCCGCCGGCTCGCTGTTCGCCGGGGCGCTGCTGGTGCTGTCGTTCCCGCCCTACGACGTCGTGTGGCTCGCGCCGCCGTCGCTCGCCCTGATGACGCTGTGCTGGCACGGCGTCCGGGCTCGCACCGGGTTCTGGCTCGGGTTCCTGTCCGGGTTCGCGTTCCTCGCGCTGCACGTGCAGTGGATGCGCGTGGTGGGCGACGACGCCTGGATGCTGCTGACCGTCGTCTTCGCGCTCTTCTACGGCCTGGTCGGCGCGGGCGTGGCGGCCACGAGCCGGCTGCGGCTGTGGTGGCTGGCCGTGCCGCTGACGTGGGTGCTGTCGGAGGCGATCCGCGACCGGGTGCCGCTCGGCGGCTTCCCGTGGGGCCGGCTCGCGTTCGGCCAGACCTCGACCAGCCTCACGCCGTACGCCGCGATCGCAGGCGCCCCTGCCGTGACGTTCGCGGTCGCGCTGGTCGGCGCGCTGCTGGCCTACGCCGTCGTCGTGCGGCACGACGTCCGCAGGGTCGGGGCGGCGCTCGCCGCGGTGGCTGTCGTGTGCACGGCCGGCCTGCTGGTCCCGCGTCCCACCGACGGCCAGGCGACCGGCGGCCAGCCGGCGACCGCGGTCGCCGCCGTGGTGCAGGGCGGCGTCGCCGAGCCGGGCCTGGACTTCCTGGGCGAGCGCGAGCAGGTGCTGAAGAACCACGTGGCCGAGACCGAGCGGCTCGCCGCCGACGTCGCCGCGGGGACCGTCCCGGCGCCCGAGCTCGTCATCTGGCCGGAGAACTCCAGCGACATCGACCCCCTCGTCGACCAGGGCGCGTCCTCGCGGATCCAGCAGGCGGTCGACGCCGTCGACGTGCCGGTGCTGGTGGGGGCCGTCGTCACCAAGCCCGACGATCCGGACTACATCTGGAACACCGGCATCGTGTGGCAGCCGACGTCGACGGGGACGCCGGGCCCGAGCGACTTCTACGTCAAGCAGCACCCGGTGCCCTTCGGCGAATGGATCCCGTTCCGCTCGGTCCTCGCCCAGCTGATCGGACGCTTCGACCGGATCCCGCGCGACTTCGCCCCGGGCAGCAGTACGGGAGTGATGCAGGTCGGCCCGGCGCGTCTCGGCGACCTCATCTGCTTCGAGGTCGCCTACGACGAGCTCGGCAGGGCGGCGGTCCGCGGCGACGGTGTGCAGGGCGAGCTCGCCGGCCAGGGCGCGCGCATCCTCGCCGTGCAGACCAACAACGCCACCTACAACCTCACCGGCCAGCCCCAGCAGCAGCTGGCGATGTCGAGGCTGCGCGCCGTCGAGCACGGGCGCGCCGTGCTCATCGCCTCCACGAGCGGGATCACCGCCATCGTGCGTCCCGACGGCTCCCTCGACGGCGAGATCGGCGAGCTGGCCAGCGGCTACCTCGTGCGGACGGTGCCGCTGCGCGACGACCTCACGGTGTCCGACCGCGTCGGCGCGGTGCCCGAGCTGCTCGCGGCGGCGGCGGCGATCGTGCTCTGGGTCACGGCCGTCGCCGCGGGCCGCGGCGGTCGGCGCAGGGAAACGGCGTCCGGAGACGTAGGCTCGGGAGCACCCAGAAACGAGGAGACCCCGTGACCGAGCCGATCTTCGGCGACCTCGGCCGCATCGTCGTAGTGATCCCGACGTACAACGAGCGCGAGAACCTCCCGCTCATCGTCGGCCGCGTGCGCGCGGCCCTGCCCGAGGTGCACATCCTCGTGGCCGACGACAACAGCCCCGACGGCACCGGCGACATCGCCGACGAGCTCGCGGCGGCCGACGACCACATCCATGTGATGCACCGGGCCGGCAAGCAGGGCCTCGGGGCGGCCTATCTCGCCGGCTTCGACTGGGCCCTCGAGCACGGCTACGACGTCGTCGTCGAGATGGACGCCGACGGCTCCCACCAGCCCGAGCAGCTCCACCTGCTGCTCGAGGCGCTCCGCGACGCCGACCTCGTGCTGGGCTCGCGCTACGTGCGCGGCGGTTCGGTCGTGAACTGGCCGAAGTCGCGCGAGGTGCTGTCCAAGGGCGGCAACATCTACACCCGCGTCATGCTGGGCATCCCGCTGCGGGACGCCACCGGCGGGTACCGCGCCTTCCGCGCGGAGACCCTCCGCAAGCTCGACCTCACCGGCGTCGAGTCCAAGGGCTACTGCTTCCAGGTCGACCTCGCCCGCCGGACCGTGCAGGCGGGCCTGCGCGTCCGCGAGGTGCCGATCGAGTTCGTCGAGCGCGCCATCGGCGACTCGAAGATGGACCAGCGGATCGTCACCGAGGCGCTGTGGCGCGTGACGGTCTGGGGCGCGCAGGACAAGGCCGAGAAGGTCCGCCGCGCGGTGTCCGGCCGCAAGGCGCACGACCACGGCGGCTGGTGACCCTATGGGCGCCTGGTTCATCCTCGTCTTCGCGGTGTACTGCGTCGCGGAGTGGGTGGCGGCCTCGTGGCTGGCCAGCTACATCGGCTGGCTCGGCGTCGTGGTGGTCGTGGCCCTGTTCATCGTCGTCGGCACCGCCGTGATGCGGCGGGCGGGGCGCCGCGCGGCCAGGTCGATGTCGCCCGCGTACGTCGACGGCATGGGCGTCGTGCAGGGCGCGCCCGACCCGAAGCAGGTCGCGCGCGACACCGGCGACGCCGGGCTGCTGTTCCTCGCGGGCGGCCTTATCGCGCTGCCCGGGCTCATCACCAGTGCCATCGGGCTGGTGCTCCTCGTCCCACCGGTGCGCCGCTTCGTCGGCGGGCGGGTGTCGAAGTCGATCCGGGCCCGTGCCGAGCGTGCCGGCATGCGCTTCTCCGGCTCGGTCACCACCGTGCAGGGCAGCGTCGTCCGCGAGGACCAGGTCCCGCCGCCGCGAGGGGAGATCCTCTCCGGGGAGATCGTCCGCGACGACGACGACCGCTAGCCCCCGAGCAGCCCGAAGGGCCCGGCGCCGATGGCGCCGGGCCCTTCGCGGAGGGGGAGTCCCTGGGTGTGTCCGTGCGTCCCGTCGTCAGGCCGACTTGGAGACGGTGCGGCTGTCGCGGAGCAGCTCGAGGCGCTCCTGCAGCAGGATCTCGAGGTCCTCGATGCTGCGGCGCTCGAGGAGCATGTCCCAGTGGGTGCGGGCGGGCTTCACGGGCTTGGCCTCGGGACGCTCGCCGTCGCGGATGAGAGCCTCGGCACCGCAGGTGCCGCACTCCCAGAGGGCCGGGACCTCGGCCTCGATGCTGAACGGCATCGAGGTCGTGTGGCCCTGGGGGCAGTCGTAGTGGACGATCTGGCGCGGAGCGAGCTCGACGTGGTCGTCGGTCTCGTAGCTGGTCGCGCCGAGTCGCGTGCCGCGGAGGGCTCCGTCGCTCATGGTGATCCTTCTCGCCAACGCCGGCCGAGGGGCGGCCGGTCTCGATGTCCTCAACGGATAGGGACGCAGCAGGTGTTCCCGGGGATCCCTGCCGTCACACGTCGTCCGGTATCCGGAGCGGGCGGCCGGGTCCGGAGCGGTTCCGCCTCGGGCGGATCGTCGCAGGTCAGCCGGTCGGAGTGCGCTCCGGCGAGGCCTGTGCTGGGCTGACCGCATGACCGACGTCACCCAGGAGGCGGCCGCCCGGACGGCGCAGGCGCTCGAGCGGTCCGTACCGGTGCTGGCGGCGGTGCGTCTCGGCCTGGCGGCCCTGTGCGCGGTGCGGCCGGGGGAGTCGCGCCTGGTCGGGGCCCGCGAGCTGGCCCTGGGCCTGGGCACCCTGGACGCCCGGCGGCGGGGCGCCCCGACGTCCGGCTGGGTCGCGGCCATGGCGGTGTCCGACGGCGGTGACGCGCTGGCCTTCCTCGGCGAGGCCGTGCGGCCGGACCCCGAGGGCATGGCCGGCGGCAGCCGCAGCAAGGCCCTGTGGCTCGCCGCGTTCGGGGCCTCCGGGCTCGTCGCAGAAGGGCTGACCGCGTACGCGCTGCGGCGCCGCGGACTGTGACCCCCGCTAGAGGACGGCGGGTGCGGCGTTGCCGGCGTCGGCGATGCCCCGGCGGACGTCCACGCGGGTGAGGATGAGGCCGCCCACGACGAAGAAGACGATGAGCAGGATGATCGCCACGCGGTACGACCCGGTGACCTGGTGGGCGATGCCGAACGCCAGCGTGCCCAGCCAGGACGTGCCTCGCTCCATCGCCTGGTACAGCGAGAAGTACTCGGCCTCGCGGCCACGCGGGATCAGCTGGGAGTACAGCGAGCGCGACAGCGCCTGCGTGCCGCCGAGCACGAGTCCGATGGCGGCGGCGAGCGCCAGGAACATCCCGAGGCTCCCAGCGGGCAGCAGGAAGCCGCCGATGATGACGAACACCCACGCCACGATGCTGCCGAGGATGACGCGCTTCGCGCCGTGCCGGTAGGCGAGGCGGCCGAGCAGCAGCGCCCCGAAGATGGCGACGATCTGGACGACGAGGATCGCCAGGAACAGCGACTGGTTCTCGAACCCGAGCTCCTCGGCGCCGTACACCGACGACGCGTAGATCACCGTCTGGACGCCGTCGTTGAAGAACAGGTAGGCGACGAGGAACAGCAGCGTCATCGGGAAGGCCCGAGCGTGCTTGAGCGTGTGCCAGAGCTGCGTGAAGCTGCGGCCCAGCGTGCCCCCCGTGAGCGGCTCGACGTTCACGGGCGGCCGGTTGCGCAGCCGGAGGAAAGGCACGAACGTGAACCCGGCCCACCAGATCGCCGCGGAGAGCATGCAGACGCGGGCGGCGACGCCCTGGTCCTCCATGACGAACAGCACGCCGAAGTTGACGATCAGCAGCACGGCCCCGCCGACATAGCCGAACGCCCAGCCGCGGCTGGAGACCCGGTCGCGCTCGTCGGGGGTGGCGATCTCGATGAGGATGGCGTCGTAGACGACGAGGCTCGCGCCGAGGCACAACGACGCGGTCATCATGGCGACCACGCCGAGCTGCCAGTTGCCGCCGGTCACGAAGAACAGCAGCGCCGCGAAGAACGACCCGGCCCAGGCGAAGCCCGCGAGCAGGCGCTTCTTGCGGGCGCTGCGGTCGGCGATGGCGCCGACCACGGGCAGGACGAACGCCGACAGGATCGTGGTCAGCGTGATGGCGTAGAAGTACAGGGACCCGGCGGAGACGTCGATGCCCAGGATCCGCAGCGGGATCGCGCAGTCGCCCTCGCTGGTGCCGCAGGCCGCGGTCTTGGCCACGGCGGTGAGGTAGGGGCCCGCGAGCACGGTCGCCGTCGTCGTGACGAAGGCCGAGTTCGCGAAGTCGTACCAGTACCAGCCGCGCTGCTCGCGCGCCCGCTCGACGGGGTCGATCTGCGCCGCGTCGTTGACCGCTGTGCCGGACATGGGCACCTCCTCGCGCGGCATCATCCTCGCGGGAGGGCCGGGCCGGGGGAGGCTCGCCGAAGATCGCCGGTCGGCCGCGTCGCCGACGTCGGCCGTTCGCCCCGCCGTCGAGCGGCGTTGGGCGGCAGGATGGTCCCGTGGACCTGCGAGTGCTGCCCGAGCGGCTGTCGGTGTGCAAGCTCCCCGTCGGCGCGCCGTGGCCGTCCCCGGCGCCCGGTACGTCGTTCTGGTCGGTGACGCGCACCGCTGGCGAGATGTCGGTCGTGTGCCCGGAGGACGAGGCGCCGGCCGGCGAGCAGGTGTCGGTCGAGCCCGACTGGCGGGCGCTCGAGGTCGCGGGCCCGCTCGAGTTCTCGATGGTCGGCGTGATGGCGGGCCTGACGGCGCCGTTGGCCGATGTCGACGTCTCGGTGTTCGTAGTCTCCACCTACGACACCGACTACGTCCTGGTGCATGCCGCCGCGCTCGAGCGCGCCGTCGAGGCGCTGCGCGCAGCCGGGCACACGGTCCACGCGGGCTGAGATGCGGCGACGGCTCAGGCCTCGTCGTCGGTGACCTCCATCGGTCCCGAGCCGTCCATCTCCAGGGGCGCGTCCTCGGCGCCGTCGGCCTGATCGGTGGCCGCGCCTGCGGCCTCGTCCACCTCGTCGAGCGGCTGCTCGCTCATGCCCTGCCTCCTGCCTGCGGCGCGCCCGGGACGAGGACGTCCCCGCCTCGAATCGAGACGGGGACGTCCTCCGTGCGTCCTGGCCACCCCCAGCGTGCCCGGGACGCGCGCGCGCTGCTCCCGCGCGCTGGCTCATGGAGCCCGGCGTCCGCCGGGCCTGGTACGGGTGTGCGGGGCGGGCGGCGGAGAGGGGGGACGTCGCCGCCGCCCGCCCGGGAACCGCGCCGGCTCGCACCAGTGCGCGGCTCCGGACGCGCGTTACCCGGGCGCGCGCACCCCCAAACATGGGACGCGCGACGATTCCGGAACCAGCAGGGCCGCCGCTCCCGCTGGACTGCTGCGGCGGGGGATCGGCGCAGGTCACAGCGCCGACCGCAGGGTCGCGGGGTTTGCCGGTCGCTGCGCCTGGAAAGGCTGGGTGTGCGACCGGCCAGCCGCCGGGCGCCGGGGGAGCGGTTTCCCCCGCCAGCAGGGGCCGCGGTCCCGCCTAGGGAGAGCGAGCCCCTCGTCATGTCGGTTCCCGGCGCTCTGGCCGGCGGGACGGCGTGGTTCCTGTACGAGACCACGACCGCGGCCCTGCCGCAGTGGTCGTGGCGGCGGGAGCTGGCCACCGTCCTGGAGGAGGTGCCCGCCCCGACCTGGTCGGTCGACGACGTCGTCCTGGTGGCCGGCGAGCTGGTCGCCAACGCCGTCGAGCACGGGGGAGGGGCGCACCGGCTCCGGGTGACCGGGACGCCGCGGGGCGTCCTGGTGGAGGTGCGCGACCCGGCCGAGCAGGGCCCGCGCCCGCAGCCGGTCTCGCTCGAGTCCGAGCGGGGACGGGGGCTCTCGATCGTGGGAGCACTGTCCGACGAGTGGGGGTGGCGGCCCGAGCCGCCCGATGGCAAGGCCGTCTGGGCGCGGATCGGGCAGGTCGAGGACGAACGAGGAGATGCCGCATGACCACGATGGAGCCGCTGCTCGTCCGGCTGCTCACGAGCCCGGCGGAGGGGACGCCCGACTGGGACGTCGAGAGGCTGGTCGAGGCGGTCGCCCGGCTCGGCCACGAGGTCCGGGCCGTGCCCGTGACGCCGGGCGACGTGCACGACGACCCCGACGGCGCCGCCGTGGTGCAGGCCTTCGGGTGGGACGCCGCCCGCGCTGCGGCAGGCGCCGCGGACACGACGGGCACGCCCTGGGTGTTCACGCCCGTGACGGCCGCCCCGTCCCACGGCGTGATCGACCTGCGCGACAACGACGAGCTGGGGTCGCTCGCGCGCTCCGCGGACGCCGTCGCCGTCAGCACCACCGACCAGGAGCGCCACGTCAACCAGCTCGGCGTCTCGAGGGCGCGCACGCATGTGCTGCCGCTCGGGATCGACGCCGACCTCTTCTCGCGCAGCGGGCCGGCCGCGAACCGCACCGGCCGCTTCCGCATCGTGTGCGAGGCCCTGCGTGCGTCGGACGGCGTCCTCGACGCGGTGGCCGCGCTCGAGGCGCTCCCCGACGCCGAGCTCATGGTGCTGATCCCGGTCCCGCGCACCGACATCGACACGGTGCCCCACCTCGTGGCGGTCCGCGATGCTGCCGAGCACGCCGGGGTGCGCGACCGGGTCGCGTTCTACACGCCGGGGGAGGACCGCGAGCGCGCCTGGCTGCTGCGCTCGGCCGACGCCGTCGTGTCCGTCCCGCTGGTGCCGGGCGCCCACCGCATCGTGCTCGAGGCGATGTCCTGCGGACGCCCGGTGGTCAGCACGCCGGTCGGCGGCGCCCGCGACCTCGTCGTGCACGGCGTCACCGGGCTGCACGTGACCTCGGGCGACGGCCGGGCGCTGCTCGGCGCGCTGCGCCAGCTGCAGTCCGAGCCGTTCACCGTCGAGGCCATGGGATCGGCCGGCGCCGACCGCGTGCTGTCGCGCTACGCCTGGGACCGCGCCGCGGCGGAGTTCGCCGGGCTGTGGGCCCGGTGCGCGGCGTCGTCGGGGGCCGAGGTCGCGCCGACCCCCGTGGACGCCACCGCCTGAACGCCCCGTCGACCCCGAGGAGGGGCCATGAGCGAGAACGACCCGACCAGACCGCCGACGCCGGACCCGGTCCTCCCCGGACCGCCCGTGCCGGACGAGCCCGTGACCCCGACGGTGCCGCCGACCCCGGTGCCCCCCGAGGTGCCGCAGCCGCCCGGCCCGCCCGTCGTCCCCGGCGAACCGCCGGTGAGCCCGCCGTCCAGCGAGGAGACGCCATGACCACCGGATCCAGCACGCCCGAGACGCTGCGACCCCGCGGCGACGGGCCCGACAGCAGCGCCGGTGACCCGGACGGGTCGGCCGCACGCGTGCTCGACGAGCGCGAGAGCATCGCCGAGGGCTCCGCATCCGACCAGCCGGGCACCGGCTCCGGCGCGCAGCCGGGCGAACGGGGTGCCGACGTCGCGGAGGAGTCCGGGTACACGACCGAGCTGGAGCAGGGCGCGTCGCAGCGCCCGTAGATGTCTGCGCGAAGAGGGGCGGGGCCGGACGGCCCCGCCCCTCCGGCATGCGCGGCCAAACCTCCCGTCGCCTGGCGGACGTGTGCGTCTCACCACAGGACTCCGTGCAGCGCAACGGGTTTCGCGCCTGAGGGCTCGGGCACAGATCCGCGGACAGCGATGAACACGGAGGGGCGACTCGGGCTCCCCGCGAGGCAAGGAGGACGCCATGGGCGCCGACGACAAGCTCAAGAACGCCGCCGAGAACGCGGGCGGGAAGATCAAGGAGATGGCCGGCAAGGTCACCGACAACGAGCGCCTCGAAGCCGAGGGCAAGGCCGACCAGAGCAAGGCCGACGTCAAGCAGGCCGGCGAGAAGGTCAAGGACGCGTTCAAGGGCTGACCGGCCCGGACGACCCGCCGACGGCAGGGCAGCGATGCTCCGCTTCAGCGATCCGCCCTGGGCTCGCGGCGCGCGGCCGGCACGACAGGCGGCCCCTGCGAAGGGCCGCGGAGCGCTGGCCGCCCCGCCCGCCCGGGGCGCTACCACCCACGAACGACCCGACGGTCCGACCGGACCGCGACCCCTGGCGGGGGACCCCGTCGAGGGCACACCGGAGAGGCACTGACATGGGTTCCTACGAGCACACCGTCGAGATCGACCGGCCCGTCCGCTACGTCTACGACCAGTGGACGCAGTTCGAGTCCTACCCGCAGTTCATGGACGACGTCGAGTGGGTCCGCCAGACGGCCGACGACATGACGCGCTGGCGCGTCAGCATCGGCGGGATCACCCGCGAGTACGACGCGCGCATCCTCGAGCAGCACCCCGACGAGGTCATCAGCTGGATGAGCATCGAGGGCCCCGAGCAGGGCGGCACCGTCACCTTCGTGCCGCTCGACATGGCGCGCACGCGCGTCACCCTGCGCATGGACTTCGACCCGCACGGCTTCGCGGAGAAGGCGGGCGACTCCCTCGGCTTCATCGAGTCGAGCGTGAAGAAGTCCGCGGAGGAGTTCAAGCGCTTCATGGAGTCGCGCGAGGCGCCCACCGGCGGTTGGCGCGGCGAGATCGTCGAGGGGCGCACGGCGGGCATGTCGCCCGCGGCCGAGCGCTCGGCCAGCGGCCTGGGGCTCACCGACCCCGCCGGCTCGGGCACCGACACCGACCCGCAGGTCGACCTCCGCGGCATGCCGACGGACACCGGCCGCCGCACGACGTGAGCCGGCGATGAGCAGCGCTGCGGGCTCCTCCCCGCCGTCGCGCTCAGGCACCCCCGTCGGCAGCGACCTCCCGCGCAGCTGGACCCCCGTGGCCCGGCTGCTCGGGGACGCCGAGCCGGCGGGGGAGCCGGCCGACCGGACCGCGGCCCACGCGGCCGTGGTCTCCCTCCACGGCGACCTCGACATCGTCCACGCCGCCGGGGTGGGCGAGGCCCTCGCGTCGGTACCGGTCGAGGACGACCTGGTGGTCGACCTGACCGACGTGGCGTTCCTCGACTCGGTCGGGCTGAGCCAGTTGGTCGCCACCGCGCGCGCCCACCGCACCGCGGCGTCGCAGATGTCGCTCTACGGGCCGAGCCCCGCCGTGCAGCGGCTGCTGCAGGTGACCCGGCTCGACGCGCTGCTGCCGACCAGGCGGCAGCACCCCCACGACGGAAGGACCTGACCATGGTCGAGCTGCGGGCGCTGTTGGCGTCGGGGGCCACCCCCGGCCCCACGTCGACCACCATCCCCGCGACCGGCACCACCGGCGACGCGGGCGCGATGCTGGCGTTCGGGGCAGCCGGGTTCGCGGTCATCCTGCTCGTGCTCTACCTGATCGGCCGCTCCGCGCGGTCGAAGCGGGAGCGCGACAAGGCCGCGGGCCGCACGGGCGGCCGCATCGGGACCGAGGCCTGAGCCCGGTCCCGCACGACGGCTCCTGGTGAACTATTCGTACAGACCCACCCGATTCGAACATCCACCCCACGACATCCCGTCCGGCGCGCGGCGCCGCGGCCGGAGGAGGAACCATGCGACGCCTCATCACCCTGACCGCCGGGTTCGCGGCCGGCTACGTGCTCGGCGCCAAGGCCGGCCACGAGCGCTACGAGCAGATCGCCGACAAGGCGGCCTCGCTGTGGGCGGGCGCCCGCGAGCAGGTCGACGCCCGGCGTGCCGGCAGCCGGCGCGGCCGCCCGGACCCGGCCGTCGACCTGACGCGGCGCGGCGAGCGCGAGGACCACAGCACGGTGCTCGCCGAGATGAACGGCGCCCAGGACGACGCGGCGCACACGGCCATGCGCCGCGAGGCGGCGGCGTCGTCGACCGTCCAGGACGGCGCCTCCTTCTCCACCGCTCCGCGATAGACATCCGATAAGGGACATTATGTAAAGCAGACCGAGCGAGAGGCGGCCGGATCTCCGCGCCGCCGCTCCCCTCGGCACTGCACCTGCATGCGCACCGCATGCCAGCACGACGGACGAGCGCCGGGCCAGGGGCCCGGCGCTCGTCGCCTGCTGCGGGCGTTCAGCCCGGGACGTCGGCGGCGGCCGGCTCGTGGCGCCACGCGCCGAACGGCTGCACGGGCCCGGT
The DNA here is from genome assembly GCA_020161245.1 of Actinomycetota bacterium. Taxonomy (GTDB): domain Bacteria; phylum Actinomycetota; class Actinomycetes; order S36-B12; family CAIYMF01; genus Longivirga. The sequence goes on from JAIUOK010000019.1 coordinate 46,601, forward strand.
GACCTCGGCGCGGGCGCCGCGGGCCGGGAACCAGGCGAGCTCCTGGCCGTCGTCGGCCGCCGCGGACCGGCTCAGCACCCCGCGCAGGTGCGCCGCCCGGACGGCGCGGGCGGCACGCCGGCACTCCGACCACGGCACCTCGCCGCCGCGGGCCCGGCGCGGGTAGGTCCGGGGCAGGCCGAGGGCCTGCAGGCCGACGTCGGTGGTGGCGTCCGCGACGCGCTGGCGGGCGGGGAGCCCGACCGGCACGAGCACGAACGGCGCGTCGTCGCGCAGGTCCTCCGGGTCGATGGCGGTCCCCTGCAGCATCCGGCCGACCTGCGCCCGGGCTGTGGCTGTGTCCGCGTTGAGGTAGAGCGTCGGCCCGTCCCCCGGCGTGTTCCAGCGCCCGCCGGTGCGATCTGCCCACGTCGGGTCGACGGGGTCGTCCCAGGCGAGGTCCGCGACGCGCCACCAGGTGCGGCCGTCGTCCAGCCGCACGGTGCGCGGCCCCGGCGTCACGGCTGCACGCGCCGCAGGTCGAGCATCCGGGCGACCCCCGCGCGCACCTCGGCGTAGCGGCCCTCCTCGGCCAGCTGCAGCAGCGACCTGCCGCCGAGCACCTCCGCCGGGCGCCGCACCACGGCAGGGATCCGCTCGCGGCGCACGTAGCGCTCGAGGACGTCGGTGGCGGCCACCAGGTCGGCCAGGGCGACGGCGCGGTCGTCGGGCACGCCGCTCCCCCGCCACTTCGACACTGCCTGGCGGGTGACGCCGAAGACGCGCCCTGCGGCGGCCGCCGACAGGTCCCACGTCGCCAGCAGGCGCTCGAGCGGCGCGCTGCGCACCCGGGCGTCGAGCGCCCGCAGGAACTCCTGCGTCCACGGGTCGTCGACGCTGGTGGAGATCTCGGCTGCGACGCTCGCGGGGTCGAGGCGCCGCAGCGCCGATACGGTCCTGCTCATGCCTCCAGCATCCTCCCGCGGGCGCACAGGCGCAACCGGATGACAACCGCATGTGGCAACCGGTTGTCAATCAGAGAAGCAACCGTCCGTCAACCGGTGATCCGCGGCCGTAGAGCCGGTGCGGGCGGGGCCCCGTCCCTCCGAGGGCCCCGCCCGCACCGGTCGGTCAGGCTGCCGCTGCAGCCTCGGCGGCGGGCTCCGGCGGGCCGTCGCCGCCCTCCTCGCGCGCCGGTGCGCTGGCGGGCAGGCCCAGCGTGGCCAGCAGGCCGAGCAGCACGAAGCCGGCGGCGGTGAAGGCGGTCCAGCTGATCGCGGTGGAGAAGGCCTCGCTCGCGGCGGCGGCGACCGCCTCTCCCCCGGGCTGCTGCGCCAGCGCGGGGATCGCGGTTCCCGCCGACTCGGTCACGACGTCGGAGATCTGCTGGCGCGTGGCGGCATCGAGGCCCGGCACAGCCTCGAGGTTGGTCTCGGTCTGCGCCGACAGCGTGACGAACAGGACCGTGCCGAGGATGGCGGTGCCGAGGGCCGAGCCGATCTGCCGGGCCGTGCTCTGCGTGCCGCTGGCCTGGCCGCTCTTGCGGCGCGGGACGTCGGCGAGGATGAGGCCGGTGAGCTGCGCGCTGGCGTAGCCGACGCCGACGCCGTAGATGATCAGCCAGAACGCGATGATCCAGCCGCTGGCCGTCGGCGACAGCACGAGGCCGAGGCCGAGGATGGCTACCGCCTCGAGCGCCATGCCCAGGCGGGCCACGAAGCGCTGCGAGCGCGCCTCGGCCATCCGGGCCGACGTCGGTCCCGCCACGAACGCGCCGAGCGCCAGCGTGGCCAGCATGGCGCCGGCGCCGAAGGCCGAGTAGCCCAGGACGCTCTGGAGGAACAGCGGCAGCGAGAACAGGATGCCGAACTCGCCGAGGCTGACGATGAGCGCGGCGATGCTGCCGAGGCTGAACGTGCCGATGCGGAACAGCGACAGGTCGAGCAGCGCCACCTGGCCGAGGCGCGCGCGGCGGGCCTCCCACCACACCAGCGCACCGATGCCGATGACGGCGATGGCGAAGGCCCACATCACCGGGGAGATGGCGCCCTCGGGGAAGGTCATGCGCGCGAACGTGACGTCGCGGATGGTGGTGACCCATCCGTAGTTGCGGCCCTCGATGAGGCCGAAGACCAGCGCGCCGATGCCGATGGCGGAGAGCAGGGCGCCGACGACGTCGAAGCCCTTCTCGATGTGGTCGTCCTTGCTCTCGGGCACCTTCAGCAGCGAGCCGACGACGATGACGACGACGATCGGGATGTTGATGTAGAAGGCCCACCGCCAGGAGTGGTGCTCGGTCAGCCAGCCGCCGAGGAGGGGGCCGATCGCGGCCATGCCGCCGATGATCGATCCGTAGATGGCGAAGGCGACGAGCCGCGCACGTCCGACGTAGATGGAGTTCACCAGCGACAGCGACGCCGGCGACATCATCGCGCCGCCGACCCCCTGCAGGGCCCGGGCCGCGATCAGTGCGTCGCCGCTGTTCGTCCGGGCCGCCAGGATCGAGGCGATGCCGAAGATGACCGCGCCGGTGACGAACACCCTGCGGCGCCCGATCCGGTCGCCCACGCGCCCGGCGATGATGAGCAGCGCCGCGAAGATGAGCGCGTAGACGGCGTTGACCCACTCGGCGTCGATCGAGTTGATGCCGAGGTCCTTGATGATGCTCGGGAGCGAGACGTTGACGATCGTCGCGTCCATGATGAACATCGCCGTGCCGAGGCCGATGAACAGCATCGGCACCCAGCTGGTGCGGGGGGCGGCGGTCGTCTCGGGCGATGCGGTCGTGTCGCTCACGGGAGAGAACGCTAGACCATCTAGTGAACCCCGCACGTCGGAGGGGCGGTGACCTGCGTCCGCCGGTGTCCCCGGGTCAGGTGACCAGCAGGATGCCCAGGCACATCTCGTCGGTCGTGCCCTCGCCCCACACCACGTAGCGGTCGGGCACGTCCTGCAGCGCCGGAAGCTTGTCGCGCAGCGTCGCGTCGTGCGTGCAGGTGACGGTGACGGTGTCGCCCGGCTCGAGCGTCACGGGCTTGGTCAGCGGCTGCGCCGACTGGTTGTCGAAGTCCCACACCGGGATGTCGAGCAGGGTCGTCTCGCGGGCCGTGCCGGCGTTGGCCACGATCGTGATGCTCTTGCCGAGCAGGTGCATGTGGCCCGCCGCAGCGCGCACGGTGGTCGCGGCGCGGATCGGGCGCACGCAGGTCTGCGTCTCCCCCGCCCGAGGCGCGAACGGGTCCCCGCCGCACAGCAGCTGCAGCCCGCCGATCTGCCGCTGCGCGCCGGCTCCGAAACGGCGCGTGACGTCGAGGACGGCGCTCCCCCGCTCGCACAGCGGCCCGGACTGGCCGGGCGCGCAGGGCAGCTCGACCGGTGCCGGCAGGAGCATCGTGCGCATGGGCACGAGGTCGGCGCGGCTGGAGACCCGCAGCCGCACGTGGGTGCTGTCGGCTGCGGCGTCGCCCTGCGCCACCCGCAGGTTGTAGTGCATCTGGATCACCACGCGGCTGCCCGCAGCGAGCGGCACGCCGACGTCCTCGCTGAAGCGGTTCTCGCGGCCGCCCGGCGCCCAGCCGGCCAGCCAGGGGGCGGCGTCGAGCCCGCTCACGGCCTGCGCGTTCGACGACGACGCCGCGATCCCGGGGCCGCCGAAGCACTGCCAGCCGGGCTGCGCGTCCTCGGCATCCTTGGCCAGCGCCGACTGCACCTGGTCGGGCTCCACTCGGAACACGATGGAGTGGTGCACGACCGCCGGGTTCCCCGGCAGGAACTGCACGCCGGTGACGAACGAGTCGGCCGCGATGCCGGGGTCGGCGAGGAAGCACCGGTAGTCGTCCGTACCGCCCGCGGGTGCGCTGGGCGTGTAGACCCCGCCGGGCAGCTCGTCGGCGACACCGACCTCGACGAACCGCTCGCCCTCGCGCAGCGGCGCCGGCGACGGCGGCGGGGAGGCGCTGACGCTGTGGCCGCCGCCGTGCCCGGCGTCCGACGTCGACCCGCCCTCGGACGGCCCGGCCGACGCGCCGTGGTCGTGGCTGCCCGTGGCGGCGCATGCGGCCAGCACGAGCGCGCCCGCGACGAGGGCCGCTGCGCGGGCCGACCGGACGAGGAGCATGCGAGCGAGGGTACGTCGTCAGCGGACCCCCGCTGCGCAGATCCGTCCGGCCGGGCGAGGATGGACCCATGGCCGGTGACGACGAGCTCGAGCGCCTCCTCCGCGAGGTCGACGCGACCCTGTCCGGGACCCCCGCGAAGCCCGCGGCCGCCGCGGGCAAGGAGGTGGCCGGGCAGCGCGACGCCGTGCCGGCGGGCCGGGTGCGGCGCGGTCTGCGCACCGGCCTCGTCGCCGGGGCCATCAGCGGCGTGGTGGTGGGCGCCGGCACGTTCCTCATCGCCTGGCTGCCCGGCACGCAGAGCGTGACCAGCGCCGCGGTCGGCGCGTTCCTCGGCGCGTTCGGCACCGGCGCGGTGCTCGCCGCGACCCGCAAGGGGTAGGCGCCCGGCGGCTAGAGGTTCCAGCCCGCGATCACGGGCGTCTCGCGCTCGTGCGCCAGGACGCCGACGCCTGCCGGTCCGAGCGCGAACGAGCGCCCGCGCTCGGCGGGGAGCCCGAGGTGCACGGCGGTGAGGATGCGCAGCACGTGCGCGTGCGCGACCAGGACCGCGGTGCCGCCTGCCGCGACCACGGGTGCGCAGCGGGCCAGCACCCGGGCGGTGCGCTCCCCCACCGCGTCGACGGTCTCGCCGAGCCCGGACGTCGTGTCCCACACGTCCCAGCCCGGGTCGCCGAGCGTCTCGCGGATCTCGGCGGTGGTGCGCCCCTCGTAGCTGCCGTAGTCCCACTCGAGCAGGTCGTCGTCGCGCTCGGGCTGCAGTCCGAGGAGCTCGGCGGTGCGCCAGGCGCGGTGCAGCGGGCTCGCGAGCACGAGCGCGGGGTCCACATCGGCGAGCTTGGGCCGCGCTGCTATCGCGGCCGCCTCGCCGGCCCGGCTCAGCGGGATGTCGGTGCGGCCGGTGTGCCGGCGTGCCGCACTCCACTCGGTGTCGGCATGCCGCACGACGACGATCCGGCCCTCTGCGTCGCTCACGCTGGCTAGCCTGCCAGTCGTGGAGACCCAGGGAAGGCCAGTCGACGACGTCCTCGCCGAGCTCGATCTCGCGCGGGGCAAGGATCCCGACCCGCACGGCGCGCACCTGTTCGGGCTGACCTACCCCACGGGCGACGCCGAGATCGAACGGCTCTGCCACGCCGTGCACGACCGGATGCTCTACAGCAACGCGCTCAACCCCTTCCGCTTCCCGGAGCAGTCGAGGCTGTCCGAGGAGGTGGTGCGCGCGGTGGCCGGGCTGGTGCACCTGCCCCGCGAGGGCGGCGGCACGACGACGTCGGGCGGCACCGAGTCGATCCTCATGGCCGTGCTCGTGGCCAGGCAGCGCGCCCGCGCCCGAGGCGTCGAGCGCCCCGTCGTCGTGGCCCCGGCCTCGGCCCATCCGGCCTACGCCAAGGCAGCCCACTTCCTCGACCTCGACTACCGGCAGGCCCCGCTCGACCCGACGACGCTCGCGGTCGATGTGGGGGCGCTGCGCGGACTGGTCGACGAGCGGACCGCGCTGGTCGTCGCGTCGGCGTTCTCGTACCCGCACGGCGTGATGGACGACGTCGCGGCCGTGGCGGCCCTCGCGGCCGAGCACGGTGCCGGCTGCCATGTCGACGCCTGCGTCGGCGGGATGGTGCTGCCCTTCCTGGACGGCGAACTCCCGGCGTGGGATTTCGGAGTTCCAGGCGTCACCAGCATGTCGGTCGACCTGCACAAGTACGGCTTCGTGCCGAAGGGGTGCTCGGTGGTCCTGCACGCCCTGCCCGACTGGGCCGGCCACCAGTGGTTCGTCTACGACCAGTGGCCCGCGGGCCTGTACGGCTCCCCCGCCGTCGCGGGTGCGAAGTCCGCGGCGCCGGTCCTCGCGGCGTGGGCCGTCATGCAGCACCTCGGGCTCGACGGCTACCGCCGCGTCGTCGCGGGGATGGTGGAGGCCGCCGGCCGGATCCGCGAGGGCTTCGAGTCGGTCGACGGCGTCGTCGTGAACGGCTCGCCGGTCGGCACTGTGATGTCGTGGCGCTCCGAGCGCCCCGAGCTCTCGTTGTTCGCCGCCGCCGACCTGCTGGAGCAGCGCGGCTGGTTCCTCAACCGGCTCACGGGGACGGGCGGTGGCGAGCCCGGGCTGCACGTGATGGTGTCGCCGGCGCACGAGCACGTCATCGACCAGCTCGTGCCGGACTTCGTCGACTGCTGCGAGGACGCCGTACGCGCCGGTGTCCAGTCCGACGACGCGGGCCGCTACGCCTGACCGAGCGCGTAGAACGCGACCGCGCTGGCGGCCGCCACGTTGAGGCTGTCGACGCCGGCCGCCATCGGGATGCGCACGCGCGTGGTGCAGCGCTCGAACGCGGCGTCCGTGAGGCCGTCGCCCTCCGTGCCCAGCACCACCGCCGCGCGCTCCGGCACGGCCATCGTGCGCAGGTCGTGGCCCGCCGGGTCAGGTGAGAGCGCGAGGGTCTCGAACCCCTTCTCCCGCAGCAGGTCCAGGGCGTCCGGCCACGGCTCGGCGCGGGTCCACGGCACAGCGAACACCGAGCCCATCGACACCTTGACGCTGCGCCGGTACAGCGGGTCGGCGCACTCGGGGCTCACCAGCACCGCGTCCATGCCGAGCGCCGCGGCATTGCGGAACACCGCGCCCACGTTGGTGTGGTCGACGAGGTCCTCGAGCACCGCGACCCGTCGGGCCGTCGCCAGGACCTCGTCCAGCTCAGGCAGCGGACGGCGCTGCATCGACGCCAGCGCCCCCCGGTGCACGCGGTAGCCCGTGAGGCCCTGCAGCACCGCGTCGTCGGCGAGATAGACGTCGACGTCATGGCGGTGGAGCAGCGGCCGCAGGGGCTCGAGCCAGCGCTCGGCCATGAGCAGCGAACGGGGCTCGAAGCCGGCCGCGAGCGCGCGGACGATGACCTTCTCGCCCTCGGCGAGGAACAGCCCCTCGGCCGGCTCGCGGACGCGTCGCAGCGAGACGTCGGTGAGCCCGGTGTAGTCGCGCAGCCGCGGGTCGCCCGCGTCGTCGACGTGGACGACCCGCACTCCGATCAGGCCTCGGCGTCGTCCTTGCGGAACGCCGACGACAGGCTGTCCATGGCCCTCGTGAGCTCCGCGGGGACGACCCACACCTTGTTGGCCGTGCCGTTGGCGATGCTCGGCAGCTGCTGCAGGTACTGGTAGGCCAGCACCTTCTCGTCCGGGTTGCCGGCGTGGATGGCGTCGAAGACCTTCTGGATGGCCTGCGCCTCGCCGTCCGCGCGCAGCACCTGGGCCTGGGCGTCGCCCTCGGCTCGCAGGATCTGCGACTGCTTCTCGCCCTCGGCGGTGAGGATCTGGCTCTGCTTGAAGCCCTCGGCGGTGAGGATCGCGGCGCGCTTCTCGCGCTCGGCGCGCATCTGCTTCTCCATCGACTCCTGCACGCTCGCGGGCGGGTCGATGGCCTTGAGCTCGACGCGGTTGACGCGGATGCCCCACTTTCCGGTGGCCTCGTCGAGGACGCCGCGCAGCGCGTTGTTGATCGACTCGCGCGAGGTGAGGGTCTGCTCGAGGTCCATGCCGCCGATGACGTTGCGCAGCGTCGTGACGGTGAGCTGCTCGATACCGGTGATGGGGCTCGCGATCTCGTACATCGCGGCCTTCGGGTCGGTGACCGTGAAGTAGATGACCGAGTCGATGTTCACCACGAGGTTGTCCTGCGTGATCACCGACGACGGCGGGAACGACACGACCTGCTCGCGCATGTCGACCAGCGGCTTGAGCCGGTCGATGTAGGGCACCAGCAGCGACAGGCCGGGGCTCAGGGTGCGGTGGTAGCGGCCGAGGCGCTCGACGATCCCCGCGCGCGCCTGCGGCACGATCCGCACCGACTTGGCGATCGTGACGATCACCAGGATGACGATGACGAGCGCGATGACCGCGCCGACGACGGTTCCGGTCTCCATGCCCTCTGATTCCCCTCTCGGACGCCGTGCCCGCGGCGTCGCTGCCCCCGCGGCGCCGTGCCGCGGGGTGGTGCTCCGGTCTAGTCGACCAGGACGGTGGCTCCGTCGATCCTGATGACGCGGACGCTCTCGCCCGCTTCGATCGTGCGCTGGTCGTCGATGGCCCGTGCCGACCACACCTCGCCTGCGAGCTTCACCCGGCCGCTGCGCCCGTCGACGCGGTCGAGCACCTCGGCCTCGCGGCCGACCAGCGCGTCGGTACCGGTGCGGATCTCGGGCGGCGTGCGGCGGTGCCGGCGGGCGATCGGCCGGACTCCGAAGACCAGGCCGATGGACACCACCGCGAAGACGCCCACCTGCACGCTGACGGGAGCGCCGACAGCGGCCGCCGCCGTGGCGGCACCGGTGCCGCCCGCGATGAGGCCGAGGACCAGCGTGGTCGTGAGCATCTCGCCCACGAGCAGCACGCCGGTCGCGATGAGCCACCAGACCCAGGCGTCCATGCCTCGATCCTAGGTGCCCCCGACCCCCGCGCCACGCGAATACGTGCGCGCGTCGGCCGTTCGGGACACGGTTGCGACGTCGCGCGCGTCGGGCACCGCTCCTCAGACGGCGCGCGCGTACCAGCGGTCGCCGCGGGTATCGACCTCGAGGGGCAGGCCGAAGGTCTCGGTGAGGTTCTCAGACGTGAGCACGTCGGCGAGCGGCCCAGCGGCGACGACCGCCCCCTTGCGCAGCAGCATCCCGTGGGTGAAGCCGACCGGGATCTCCTCGACGTGGTGCGTGACGAGGATCGTCGTGGGCGCGTACGGGTCGGCTGCGATCTCTCCGAGGCGGCGCACGAGGTCCTCGCGGCCGCCGAGGTCGAGCCCCGCCGCCGGCTCGTCGAGGAGGAGCAGCTCCGGGTCGACCATGAGCGCACGGGCCACGAGCACGCGCTTGCGCTCGCCCTCCGACAGGGTGCCGAAGGTCCGCTGGGCGAGGTGCCCCACGCCGAGCTGGTCGAGGAGCTGCTGGGCGCGCCCGTGGTCGTCGATCTCGTAGCGCTCGCGCCAGCGGCCGGCCACCGCGTACGCCGCCGTCACGACGACGTCGGCCACGAGCTCGGACGGCGGCACCAGCTCGGTGAGCGTCGGGCTGGCCACACCGATGCGCGGACGCAGCTCGAAGACGTCGGTGCGGCCGAGGGTCTCGTCGAGGACCTCGGCGGTGCCGCGGGTGGGGTGGATGAGCGTGGCGGCGATGGCCAGGAGGGTCGTCTTGCCCGCGCCGTTGGGCCCGAGGATGGCCCACCGCTCGCCCTCGGCGACGTCCCACGACACGTGGTCGACGATGGCGACGCCTCCGCGCACGACGTCGACGTCGAGGAACCGCAGGACGTCGCTCACGCCGTGAACCCTAGTGTCCCGGCGCGGCCTCGTAGGGTTGCGGGGTGCCGACGCCGTCCCGCGCCGCGCTCCCCCGCGCGGCCCTGCTGACCCTCTGGGGCAACGCGCACCTGCGCGGCTCCGCGAGCCTCGACGACGCGGCCGCCCACGCCGTCGGCGCGGACGCGCTGCACCGCGTGGTCGGCGTCCCCGGCGAGGACGGCGACGTGCCGATCGGCATCGCGCTCGCCCGGCTGCGGCTGTCGGGCGTCGAGGCGCTGCGCGTGGTGCTGCCCGAGCCCGGCGACCCCACCGGCCTGCCCGGACCGGCGGCGTTCAACGTCGACGCCGTCGCTGCGGGCGAGGCCGTCATCACTGTCTCCCGGCCCGGCGCCCCGGCGCTGGCGCTGGTCCCGGCGGTCGCCCCGTCGGAGGGCGGCGACGTCGTGCGGTGGGACGTCGTCGAGGTGGGCCCGTCGGCCCACCCGCACGGGCTGCCCACCCTCTCGGAGGCCGAGCGGCAGCTCGCCGAGTCGCTCATCGAGGCCACGGAGGCGCTCGCAGCGCTCGACCTCGCGCGCGGCCGGGAGGAGGTGGCCGGCCGGCTGCAGTCGCTGGAGCGCCGCGTCTCGCGGCTCGACCTCCCGGGCTCCCTGTCGCCGCGCGCGCAGCGCGCGGTCGTGCAGGCGGCGCGGCTGCTGGGCATCCTCGAGGTCGCGGCGTCGACGCCGGGCGCGGAGGTCACGGCCGGCGAGGCGCAGGCGCGCGAGGCCACCCTGCGGCCCCTGCGACGGGCGGCCCGCCATGCGCTGTGCGCCGCCTGCAGCGCCGAGGCCGAGCCTGCTCACGAGCCTGCCCCCGGGCCGAAGGCCTGGCGCCGATAGCCTGGGCGCCTCATGGCGTACGACGACGACGAGCAGCCGCGCACCCTGCTGATCACCCTCACCGGCACCGACCGGCCCGGCGTCACCGCCACCCTCACCGCGGCGCTCGCGGCGCACGAGGTCGAGATCCTCGACGTCGAGCAGGTGGTCATCCGGGGCCGGCTCACCCTCGGCGTCCTGCTCGGCCCCGCGGTCGAGCACGGCGCGGCCCTCGAGCTCGATGCCGCCGCGGCCACGTCGCGCGCGGTCGGCAACGAGCTCGGCATGGACGTCGGCATCACCCTCGGGGCGGCCGAGCACCAGCCCGGGCGCCGCAACCGGCTGCTGGTGACGGTGCTCGGCCACCCGCTGCGCCCCTCCGCGCTGTCCGGGATCGCCCGGCGGATCTCCCAGCTCGGCGGCAACATCGACAGGATCGTGCGCACGGCGTCGTACCCGGTGACCGCGATCGAGCTCAGCGTCTCCGGCGCCGACCAGCGCGATCTGCGGGCGGCGCTGGCGGAGGAGTCGGCCGCGCTCGGCGTCGACGTGGCGGTGCAGCGCCGGGTGCTGCGCGGCCGCGGCACCTATCTCGTCGTCATGGACGTCGACTCCACCCTCATCCAGGACGAGGTCATCGAGCTCATCGCGCGCCACGCCGGCTGCGAGGACGAGGTGCGCGAGGTGACCGAGCGCGCCATGCGGGGCGAGCTCGACTTCGCGCAGTCGCTGCACGCCAGGGTGGCCCTGCTCGAGGGGGTGCCCGCGACGGCCCTCGACGAGGTGCGTGCGGCCGTTCGGCTCACCCCGGGCGCGCGCACCCTCGTGCGGACCCTGACCCGTCTCGGCTTCCGGGTGGCGGTGGTGTCGGGCGGCTTCTCGGCCGTCGTCGACCCGCTCGCCGACGAGCTCGGCATCCACCACGCGCGCGCCAACGTCCTCGAGGTCGTCGACGGGGTGCTCACCGGGCGCGTCGTCGGCGACGTCGTCGACCGTGCCGCGAAGGCCCGCTACCTGCGCGAGTTCGCCGAGCTCGACGGCATCCCGCTCGACCGCACGGTGGCGATCGGCGACGGTGCCAACGACCTCGACATGCTCGCGGCCGCCGGCCTCGGGATCGCCTTCAACGCCAAACCGGTGGTTCGGGCGCAGGCTGATACGGGGCTCAACGTGCCGTTCCTGGACCCGGTGCTCTACCTGCTCGGCATCACGCGCGAGGAGATCGAGCAGGCCGACGCCGACGCGGGCACGCCGACGCCCGCCCCCCCGGTGCGCTGACCGGGGCCACCCCGCTACTTCTGCGACGTCCCGGTCACCTGGCTGACGGTGCCGTCGGCCTTCACGGTGCAGACGGGGTTGTCGGCCGAGCTGGTGAGCTTCACGGTGAAGGTCTGGCTGGTCTCGCTGAAGTCGGAGCTGGCCACGGTGAAGCCGCCCTCGGGCGGGGCGTCGTAGATCTCGGCGATGCGGTTGAGGCAGCTCTTCACGGCCTCGCCGGCGCTGATGCGGTCGTCCTGCCGGATCGCGTTGAACAGCAGCACGCCGCCGACGGCGAGCACCACGACCACGACGACGATGAGCAGCTCCATGCCGCGGAAACCGCTGCGTTCCTGCTCGGGCTGCTGGCTGCTCACGGCTCGCGAGCATGCCACACCGGCACCCTGCCGCCCGTGCTCAGGGCTGCGGCGGCGCGGGCGCCACGAGGCCGTGGTCGTAGGCGTAGATGACGGCCTGCACCCGTCCGCGCAGGCCGAGCTTGGCCAGCACCGCCCCGACGTGGGTCTTGACGGTGGCCTCCGATACGACGAGCCGGTCGGCGATCTCGGCGTTGGACAGCCCCTCGGCCACAGCCACGAGCACCTCGCGCTCGCGCGGGGTCAGGGCGCCGAGCGGGCCGCCCTCCGCAGGCGACGCACCCGGCACCGGCAGCGCGGCCGCATGCAGCTCCAGCAGCCGGCGCGTGATCCGCGGGGAGACGACGGCGTCGCCGCTGGCGACGGCACGGATCGCGCGGACGAGCTCGTCCACCGGCACGTCCTTGAGCAGGAAGCCGCTGGCCCCCGCATGGAGGGCGGCGAAGGCATGCTCGTCGAGGTCGAACGTCGTGATGACGAGGACGCCCGCGTCCGGGTCGGCGGCGACGATGCGGCGGGTCGCCTCCACGCCGTCGAGCACCGGCATGCGTACGTCCATGAGCACCACATCGGGCCGCTGCGCCGCGGCCTGACGAACCGCGTCGGATCCGTCGATCGCCTCGCCCGCGACCTCGATGCCCTCGCACTCCTCGAGGACCATCCGCAGGCCGGAGCGCATGAGCGCCTGGTCATCGGCGATGAGGACCCGGACCGTCATGCCGCGCCGCCGGTGGTGAAGGGGATCCGCGCGGACACCCGCCAGCCGGCCTCGGCGGGCCCGGCCTCGAGCGTCCCTCCGTAGAGCGCTGCCCGCTCCCGCATCCCCGCGATGCCGTACCCGTGCCCTGTCACGGGGTGCGGAGCGCCGTCGTCGAGGACCGTCAGCTCGACGGCGTCGTCGAGGACCGTGACGCCGACGGAGGCGAGCGTGGCGGACTCGGAGTGCTTGAGCGCGTTCGTCAGCGACTCCTGCACGATCCGGTAGGCCGTGACGTCGGGTCCCCGTGGCACCGCGCCCGGATCGCCGACGACGTCGAGATGCACGGGCAGGCCGGACCTCTCCACGGCGGCCGCGAGGACGCCGAGCTGGCGGAGGCCGAGCACGTCGCGCGGGCCGGCCTGGTCGGCCCGCAGGACGCCGAGGAGCCGTCGCATCTCCTCCAGCGACTCGCGCCCGGTGCGCGACACCTGCTCGAGCGCAGGACGCGCCGATTCCGGGTCGCGGGCGAGCTTGAGGGCCGCCGCGTCGGACATCCGGACCATCACCGCCAGGCTGTGGGCGACGACGTCGTGCAGCTCTCGGGCGATGCGGGCACGCTCCTCCGCAGCCGCGAGCTCGGCCTGCTGCGCGCTCTGCTTCTCGAGCTGCTCGGCCCGCTCCACCAGCGCAGCGACCGTCTGCCGCCTCGCCCGCAGCGCCACGCCGAGCAGCAGCGCGGCGGCCACGGGCGCGGACAGCAGCACGACCGAGGTGAGCCACGGCAGGCCCAGCGATGCGGCGAAGTCCCAACGGGCCGAAGCCATCACGACGCCACCCTCGAGGACTGCCGCTGCGGCCAGCGAGACGCGCAGCCGGTACCTCGAGGCGACGGTGCACAGGTACACGAGCAGGACGACATCGGCGGCGAGAGTCACGCCGAGCGCCCACTGCACCAGTGCCACGCCACACGCCGCGAGGAACGCTGCAACCGGCCACCGGGGGCGCACCAGCAGCGGCAGGAGCAGCGCGGCGGTGAGGGCGAACCGGATCCAGAACCCGCCGTCGGGCTGGCGCGCCCAGTAGCGCAGCTGCGGGAGTGCCACGAGCACCATCGCGACCGCCAGCGCGACGTCGAGCAGCCAGGGCCGGCCGGAGGCCCAGCGCGAGAAGCGCTCCGGCAGCTCTCTGCCGCCTGCGAGCGCGGGCGCGTCTGCGGAGAACCGCACCCACCAGCCCGTGCTCGGGCCCGAAGCGCCTGCCGCTGCCATGCCGCGATTATCCGTGCTCACCCGTAGAACATCGTGATCGCGACCGGGGCCAGTGCCGCCTGCGAGTTCCCCATCACCATGAGCATGAGGACGGTGCAGACGAGCGCGGACCCTGCGAGCCCCGCGAGGAGCCCGGCGGAGCGCGCCAGGCTCGGGCGCGACCGCCGCGAGACCCGGACCGTGCGCCGCAGCAGCGCAGCCGTCGCGGCGCACGCGAGCACGAGCAGGAGACTCGTGAGGGCGGCCTTGGGCGCCTGCCAGTCGAGCCGCCCCGCCACCGCCCGCGCCACGTCGTCGGGCATGGCGGCCGAGCCCGAGCGGAGCCAGTCCGCGTAGGCGCCGTGCACCTCGGCCCGATGGCCGCCGGACGCCGCGCCGCCCAGCGACGCGACGGCGCCCTCGAAGCCGCGGGCGGGTGCTGCTGCGGTACCGATGTTGGCTGCCACCACGACGGCCAGCATGGCCGCCAGCGCTCCCCCGCCCAGGGCCAGGAGCACCAGGGCAACCCGCTCCAGCGTCCACCGCCGGCCCTCGCGCGGCGGGACCCTGCGGGCGCGCCGCACGGACCACACGACCACCACGAGCAGCGCCGCCGTCAGCAGTCCGCCCACCACGGCCAGCGCCAGGTGGTAGCGCGCGTAGTCGGCGATCACGGCGTCGAGCGCCGCGTTGGTGGCCCTGCCCTGGCCGAGCGCCCGCTCGAGCACCTGCTGCAGCTGGTCGTCCACGTCCCGCATCTCCTCGTCCGCCGGTGCCTGGTGCACCCGGCCACGACGACGCTAGGAAGTGCCGGCCCGGCCGGCATCGGCCGCAGGACGGGTCTTCGCCGCGCGCGCCTCCACCCTGAGGATGAGGCGGTCAGCGCAGGCGCAGGCGCATGAGCGGGAGGGTGGTGCCCGGGCGAAGCGCCGAGGAGCGGACGGCGTAGCGCGTGCACCCCATCGCGGCGTAGAAGGGCTCGGCGTTCGGGTCGGACTCGAGGTCGAGACGGTCGTGGCCCACCGAGCGCGCGTGGGCGACGGCGGCCTCGAAGAGCTGGGCGCCGAGGCCGCGGCGCTGCCAGGACGGATCGACCCAGAGGTCCTCGAGCCAGCAGTGGTCGCCACGGTCCTGCACCATGGCGAACCCGAGCAGCTCCCCCGACTCCGGCTCGGCGACCAGGACCGTCGACCCCGGCGCATCGAAGGGCCCGAGCATCGAGTCGCGGAACGACGCCAGGAAGGCGTCGTCGTAGCCCCAGACGCCCTTGGCGCGGATGGCCAGATCCATCAGCGCCGGCGTGAGCCCGGCGGCCTCGGCCGGCGTCAGCGCGCGGACGGCGGTCATCCGCGCGGGACGTGGAAGACGGCGAGGTGGGCGCACCGCGCGGTGAGCGCGGCCCACGGCACCGGCACGTCGAGGACCGCGATGCCCGACGTCGGGTACTTGCTCGCCAGGGTCGCGGCGGCCTCGGGGTCCGACGTCCCGGCGAGGTGCGACACCAGGTCCTCGCAGCCGGGGTTGTGGCCCACGAGGACGGCGGTCGTCGCCCGCTCCGGCAGCTCGCGGAGGACGCCGACGAGGGTGCCGGCCGAGGCGTCGTAGATCCGCGGGTCGATGGTCAGCGGCCCTGGCGAGTCGACGTCGTAGCCGGCCGCGCCGATGTAGCCGAGCGGGCCCGCGACCAGGGTCCAGGTGCCGCGGGTCCTCCGGGCGCTCGAGACGACGACGTGGTCGGGCAGGCCCACGTTCTCGCGGAGCCAGGCGCCGGCAGCCTTCGCGTCGCGGACGCCGCGCTCGGCGAGAGGGCGGTCGTGGTCGAGCACGCCAGGCGGGTACGCCGACTTCGCGTGGCGCAGGACGACGAGGCGGTGCGGCGCGGTCACTGGGCGTGGGCCCTCTCGTGGAGCGCCTCGACCTGGTCGGCCGTGCCGACGACGATGAGCACGTCGCCGACGTCGAGCGCCCGGTCGGGGTCGGGGTTGGTCACGAACTTCGCATGGCTGCGCAGCGCCAGCAGGATGGCGCCGGTGCCCTCCTCGGCCCGGGTCTCCGAGACGCGGGTGCCGACGAGCGGCGACCCGGCGTGCACCTCGATGTCGCTGAGCCGGAACTCGTGGCGGCCCTCGTGCATGACGACGTCGAGGAAGTCGACGACGTCGGGCGAGTCGGCGAACGCGGCGATGCGGTTGCCGCCGAGGCGCTGCGGGTTGACGACGCGGTCGGCGCCCGCGCGCATGAACTTGGCCTCGGCGTCGTCGGTGCGCGAGCGCGCGATGACGAACAGCTCGGGGTTGATGCTGCGCGCCGTCAGCACGGCGAACACCGACGCCGGGTCGTCGTTGAGCGACGCCACGAGCGTCTTCGCGCGCAGCACGCCCGCGGCCCGCAGCACGTCGTCGTCGGTCGCGTCGCCGATGACGTGCGGCAGCGGGCAGTGCTCGACCCGTGCCTCGTCGGTGTCGATGACGACGACGTCCATCCCGTTATTGGCCAGCTGCTCGGCGGCTGCACGCCCGACGCGGCCGTAGCCGCAGACGATGGCGTGGCCTTCGAGCTGGTCGATGTCGCGCTGCATGCGCCGACGCCCCCAGACGTTGCCGAGCTGGCCCTCCATGACCAGCTCGAGGGTGAGCGTGAGGGCGTACAGCACAGTGCCGACGCCCACCAGCGCCAGGATGATCGTGTAGATCATCTGGGCGCTGTTGAAGTGGACGACCTCGCGGAATCCGATCGTCGTGACGGTCGTGACTGTCTGATAGAGCGCGTCGAGCGGCGTGATGCCCAGCGCGACGTAGCCCATGGTGCCGACGATGACCACGACGACGATCGCCGCCATGGCCTTGGCCATCCGTTGCGAGTTCGCCGACCGGTAGCGGTAGGGGCGGGCTACGACGTTGTCGTAGCGCCGGAGACCGCGAGCCGACCTGACCACGGCCTCAGGATGCCCGAGAGGGGCACCTCGTCACGCGGCGACCCGCGTGATGTCCCGTACGCCGGTGCCTCAGGCGCCCATCGCGTGCACGCCGCCGTCGACGTGGACGATCTCGGCGGTGGTCTTGGGGAACCAGTCCGACAGCAGCGCCACGCAGGCGCGGGCGGCCGGCTCGGGGTCGCCGAGGTCCCAGCCGATCGGCGCCCGGGTCGACCAGACGTCGTCGAAGGCGTCGAAGCCGGGGATGGACTTCGCGGCCGTGGTCTTGATGGGGCCGGCGGCCACGAGGTTGACGCGCACGCCCTGGGGGCCGAGGTCGCGGGCGAGGTAGCGCGCGGTCGACTCGAACGCCGCCTTCGCGACGCCCATCCAGTCGTACTTCGGCCAGGCGACCTGGGCGTCGAAGTCGAGGCCTACCACCGACGACGTGCGGCCCTCGCCGACCATGAGCGGCAGGCAGGCGACCGTCAGCGCCTTGAGCGAGTACGCCGACACGTGCACGGCCGTCGCGACGTCCTCCCACGCGGTGTTGAGGAAGTTGCCGCCGAGCGCCGCCTCCGGCGCGAAGCCGATCGAGTGCAGGACGCCGTCGATCCCGTCGACGTGCGTGCGCAGCTCGTCGGCGAGGCCGTCGAGGTGCTCGGGGCTGGTGACGTCGAGCTCGATCACGGGTGCCTCGGCCGGCAGGCGCTTGCTGATCCGCTGGGTGATCGACATGGCCCGGCCGAACGACGACAGCACGACGGTCGCGCCCTCCTGCTGCGCCAGCTTCGCGACGTGGAACGCGATCGACTGGTCGGTCAGGACGCCGGTGACGAGCAGGCGCTTGCCCTCGAGGATGCCCATGGAGTCGTTGTTCCCTCTCGCTGCTGTTCTGCGTGGCTCAGGTTCGGGGGCCTCAGTGGCCCATGCCGAGGCCGCCGTCGACCGGAATGACGGCGCCGGTGATGTAGCCGGCGGCGTCGCCCGCGAGGAACTGCACGACGCCGGCCACCTCCGACGGCGACGCGTAGCGGCCCAGCGGCACCGCGCCGACGATCTCGGCCTTGCGGTCCTCGCCGAGGACAGCGGTCATCTCGGTGTCGACGAAGCCCGGCGCGACGACGTTGGCGGTGATGCCTCGGCTGCCCAGCTCGCGCGCCAGCGACCGGGCCAGCCCGATCAGGCCGGACTTCGACGCGGCGTAGTTGGCCTGGCCCGCCGAGCCGAGCAGCCCGACGACGCTGGAGACGAAGACGATGCGGCCGCGCTTGAGGCGGAGCATGCCCTTGGCGGCGCGGCGGGCGACTCGCAGCGATCCCACGAGGTTGGTGTCGATGACAGCCGCGATGTCGTCGTCGCTCATGCGCAGGATCAGGGTGTCGCGGGTGATGCCGGCGTTGGCGACGAGGATCTCGACCGGGCCGAGCTCGGCCTCGATGCGGTCGAACGCGGCGTCGATGCTCGCGGTATCGGTGACGTCGGCCTGGACCGCGATGGCCCCGGTGCCCTCGAGCTCGGCGGGCAGCTTGCCGTCGCGGGCGGTGATGGCCACCTGGTCGCCGGCCGCGGCGAACGCCTCGGCGATCGCGAGGCCGATCCCGCGGTTGCCACCGGTCACGAGCACCACGCGGCTCACTGCGCCTCCTGGACGTCGTCGCGGCCGTGATCCAGCACGGCCGGCCGCCCTGCGCGGCTCCTGCGAAAACTAGCCGTTACCCACGGGTACGGACTAACCGCATCGCCGGTCGGCGAGGGTTAGGTTGAGGGTATGAGAGCGATCCAGGTGCGAGAGTTCGGCGGCCCCGAGGTCCTCGAGAAGGCGACCCTGGTGGAGCCGCACCCGGGGCCCGGCGAGCTGCTGGTCCATGTCACCGGCGCCGGCGTCAACTACGCCGACACCCACCAGGTCGAGAACAGCTACCTCACCGGCTCGGACCTCCCGTTCGTCCCCGGCTCCGAGGTGGTCGGCGTCGTCGACCCCGAGGGCTTCCCGAAGCGGATCTGCGGGTTCGTCGCGCACGGCGGCGGCTACGCCGAGAAGGCCGTGGTGCGTCCTCAACTGTCGTTCGAGGTGCCCGACGGCGTGTCCGACGGCGCGGCGCTGAGCCTGCTCGTGCAGGGCCTCACCGCCCACCACCTCATCACCACGTGCACCGGGGTGCAGCCCGGCGAGACGGTCGTGGTGCACGCTGCCGCGGGCGGCGTGGGCAACCTCGCGGTGCAGCTGGCCAAGCGCGCCGGTGCGGGCCGGGTCATCGCCACCGCGTCGACGGCGGAGAAGATCGACCTCGCCCTGTCGGTGGGCGCCGACGTCGGCGTCGTGGCCGATCCGGACCTCTCGGTGCAGGACCTCGAGCACCGGCTGATGGACGCCAACGGCGGCACGAAGGTCGACGTCGTCCTCGAGATGGTCGGCGGCCACGTCTTCGACGGCAGCCTCGCCGCGCTCGCGCCCTTCGGTCGGATCGTCACCTACGGCATGGCCGGCCGGAAGCCGCCGCACCCGGTGCATCCGGGCAACCTCATGGTCGGCTCGCACTCGATCATCGGCTTCTGGCTCGTCGACTGCATGCGTCCGGCTCTCGCGAAGTCGATGGTCGTCGAGCCGCTGCACGAGCTCGTCGAGCTCGTCCGGACCAAGCAGCTACGCCCGCTCGTCGGGCACACCTACCCGCTCTCGCAGGCGCGGCAGGCGCACATCGACATGCGCGCCCGCAAGACGTCCGGGAAGGTCGTGCTCGACCCGACGCTCGACGGGGACAGCTGGTGACCCACGCGATCGACGCCTCGTTCCTGGCCCTCCCCCTCGACGCGGTCGCCGACGCCGGCCTCGCGCGCGCCCGCGAGCTCGGCGCCTCGCACGCCGACGTCCGCGTCGTCTCGACGCAGACCATGTGGCTGCGGCTGCGCGACGCCCACGTCGACACCTCGATGCACGACGAGGACAGCGGCATGTCGGTCCGCGTCCTCGTCGACGGCTGCTGGGGCTTCGCGGCGTCCGACCGCGTCTCCCCCGACGTCGCCGCCGAGCTCGCCGGCCGCGCCGTCGCGATGGCGCGCATCTCCGCGCCCGTGACCACGGCGCGGGTCGAGCTCGCGCCCGAGCCGGTGCACGTCGGCACCTGGGTGTCCTCCTACGACGTCGACCCGTTCGACGTCGCCGAGCACGACCGTGTCGCGCTGCTGGCCGGCCGCAGCGCGGTGGTGCTGGCGCACGACGCCGTCGCCCACGCCACGGCGACGCTGCACGCGGTGAAGGAGCGCACCTTCTACGCCGACCTCGCCGGCACCCGCACGACGCAGCAGCGCGTGCGGCTCGAGTCCGACGTCACGGCCCTCGCGGTCGACCCGGTGACGGGCGCCTTCGAGACCATGGCCACGACTGCGCCGCCTGCGGGCCGCGGCTGGGAGTACGTCGCGGGGCGGGTGGCCGACGTCGGCGGAGCCCGCGGCTGGGACTGGGACTCCGAGGTCGCGCAGCTCGGCGACCACCTCGCCGAGAAGCTCGTGGCGCCATCGGTCGAGCCCGGCCGCTACGACCTCATGGTGCATCCCACGAACCTGTGGCTCACGATCCACGAGTCGATCGGCCACGCGACCGAGCTCGACCGCGCGCTCGGCTACGAGGCCAACTACGCGGGCACCTCGTTCGCCACCCCCGACAAGCTCGGCACGCTCAAGTACGGCGTCGACCGCATGCGCGTCACGGGCGACCGCATCGTCGAGCACGGGCTATCGACGGTCGGATGGGACGACGAGGGCGTGGCCGGTCAGAGCTGGGACCTCATCCGCGACGGCGTGCTCGTCGGCTACCAGCTCGACCGCGCCATGGCGGCGGAGAACGGCTACGACCGCTCCAACGGCTGCGCCTACGCCGACAGCGCCACCCACACGGCGATTCAGCGCATGCCCAACGTGTCGCTGCAGCCGGTCGACGACGGGCCCGACCTCGACGGCCTGCTCGCCGAGCTTGGCGACGGCATCTACGTCGTCGGCGACAAGTCGTGGTCGATCGACATGCAGCGGTTCAACTTCCAGTTCACCGGCCAGCGGTTCCACAAGGTCGAGGGCGGCCGGATCATCGGCCAGCTCAAGGACGTCGCCTACCAGGCCACGACCACGGACTTCTGGGGCTCGATGCGCGCGATCGGCGGACCGTCGACATACCTCCTGGGCGGCGCGTTCAACTGCGGCAAGGGCCAGCCCGGCCAGGTGGCCGCCGTGTCGCACGGCTGCCCAGCGGCGGTCTTCGAGCAGGTCAACATCCTCAACTCGGCGCGGGAGGCCGGTCGATGAGCACCCCGCAGGAGATCGTGGAGCGGGCGCTCGCGGCGTCGACGTCGCGCGGCTGCATCGCCTACCTGCGCAGCCGCAGCGTCGCCAACCTCCGCTGGGCCCGCAACACCCTCACCACCAACGGCGAGACTGTCGCGACGTCGCTGACGGTCATCGCGCTCGTCGACGTCGACGGCGGCATCGCCGCGGGCTCCGTCACGGTCAGCGCGCCCGACCCTGCGACCGTGGTCGACGTCGTCCGGCGCGCCGAGGAGATGGCGCGCGAGGACGGCCCGGCCGACGACGCCGCGGATCTCGCGGCCGCCGTGGTCTCCCCCGACTGGGACGACGCGCCGGTCTTCGAGAGCGGCGACGTCTTCGGCGACATCGCACCCGGCCTCGGCGAGCTGCTCGGCCGCGGCCGCGCCCGCGACGTCGAGCACTTCGGCTACGCCGAGCAGGCCATCTCGACGGTCTACCTCGGCACCTCGTCCGGCGTTCGGCTGCGCTTCGTCGACAGCGAGGGCCGGCTCGAGGACACCGCCAAGAGCCACGGCCGCACCCGCTCCGCGTGGGCCGGTCGCGCCGCCCGCTCGGTGCGCGACCTCGACGTCGTCTCTCTCGACGACGAGCTCTCTCGCGCCCTGGGCTGGCAGGAGCGGCAGGTCGACGTCGCACCCGGACGCCACGCCGCGCTGCTCTCGCCGTCCGCGGTCTCCGACCTCATGGTCGACCTGTTCTGGTCGTCCATCGGCCGCGACGCCCACGAGGGCCAGTCGGTGTGGAGCAAGGCCGGCGGCGGCACCCGTGTGGGCGAGACGATCGCTGACACCCGAGTCACGCTCGCCACCGACCCGTCGTTCCCCGGCCTCGAGGCGATGCCCTTCGTGGCCACGTCGGCGTCGTCGGGCTCGTCGTCGGTCTTCGACAACGGCCTGCCCGTGGGAGCCACGCGCTGGATCGACGCCGGCGTGCTGACGCGCCTCATCACCTCGCGCCACACCGCCGCCGAGACCGGTCTGCCGTTCGCGCCCGCCACCGACAACCTGCGGCTCGACATCGCCGGGGCATCGGGCTCGCTCGACGACGTCCTCGCCCGCACGCAGGACGGCCTGCTCGTGACGTGCCTCTGGTACAACCGCGTTGTCGATCCCCAGACCCTGCTGCTCACCGGTCTCACGCGCGACGGCGTCTACGTCGTCCGCGGCGGCGAGGTGGTCGGCACGGCGACGAACTTCCGCTTCAACGACTCCCCCGTCGCCGTCCTCGGCCGCATCCTCGACGCCGGCACGCCCGTCGCCACGCTCCCGCGCGAGATGGGCGACTACTTCAACCGCGCCGCGATGCCGCCCCTGCTCATCGACGCCTTCAACTTCAGCACCGTCTCCCAGGCCAGCTGAGGCTGTCGTGGCGGATCAGTCGGTGGCTGACGTCGTCGCCGCTCTCGACGCCGCCTCTGCCGGCGACGCGGCTGTGCTCATGGACCTGATGCATCGCATCAGCGGCGCCGAGCCGACGCTATGGAACGTGGGCACCATCGGCTACGGCAGCTACCACTTCCGCTACGACAGCGGCCGCGAGGGCGACGCGCACCGTCTCGGCTTCTACCCGCGCAAGGGCAAGCTGACGATCTACCTCATGGACGGCACGGCCCGGCACTCGGAGGCGCTCGAGCGCCTCGGCAAGCACACGACGAGCCGGGTCTGCGTCTACCTCAAGCGGTTGAGCGACGTCGACCTCGTCGTCCTCGAGGGGATCCTGCGCGAGTCCTACACCTACCTGGCCGAGCACGACGGCTCCATGCACCGCATCGACTGAGCGACGAGTTCGCGGGGCTGCTGTCGTGGGAGGCCCACCACAGCGGTTCGCCCGCGCGACCGGCACGCCGGCCGCGGCCACCGCTGGCTCGACGAATCGAGCTTGCTTCGGCCGCGGTGCGGTTCCATAGTCCGCTCCATGGCCGCCGTTCCCACGCATCCGCCGTACGACCTGCTGCTCGCGACGGGCGAGCAGGTCGCCGCGGCTCGCCACGATGTCGACCCCTCGATGGTGCGGGAGATCTTCGGGGAGGCCGCCACGCTGCTGCACGACGGGTTGGTGCTCGACGGCCTCGATGAGCACGACCAGCGGCTCGTCGTGGAGGCCCTGTGCGTCGACCTATGCGCATCCGACCCTGGAGCCGCGATCAGGGCACGCGCCCACGCCGTGATCGCGGACCCGGGTGACCTCCACGACCCAGACGAAGCCCGCTCGGCCTACCTGACGACGGTGACCCTCTTCGGCATCTGACCACGGGCATAACGACCCACGGAGAGCCGACCGCGAACGGCAATTCGGCTCGAGCCCGACTCACGTAGGTTTCGGACGCTGGCCGACTTGCCGGTAAGGGACCGCACGGGAGCCGAGGCGGAGACGCGGCAGGCTGAAGGCAGGTAGTAGACCCCGGCGCTCCGCCAGCACAAATCGGCACGTCGGTGCGCTCTGTCGCCTGGTCAGACGACCGGCGGCCCTTCCCCGTGAAGTCGCCGGTGAAGCCAAGGCCACCAGCGAGGCCATGCGTTGCGCCACTCGTGCGCGAACACCTGGTTGGCGATCCCTCGCGGATTCTCGACCGGACCGTCGTACCCGTTCCTCGACGCAAGGGCATGTAGGCGCGTCTGGAGGTAGTCGAGGTCGATGACCCCGGTCGGCTCAAGGACGACCCGCGAAGCGCCCGGAGAGGCTGAAGCCACGGCGCGCAGTCGCTCGCCCGTCACGCGGATGAAATCGTCGTACTCACCGTCGAGCACGTCCACGGCCTCCACCCAGCTTGCTGCCTCGTCGAGCGACTTGAACAGGTGGACATCACCGTCTCGTGTGATGACGAAGACGGGGTCCAACGGCAATGCGCTAGTCGGGTCTGGCACATCGGCATCCTGCCGGATGAGGCGAGCGCGAATGCCGCTGATCTCAGCCGGTCGATGCAACAACCTCTCCGAAAGTGGTTCGTGTCGTCGGGAGGTCATGGTGCTCAGGCTGACGTCGGTGGAGAAGGACGAGATCCGCAGGTTGGCGGCGACGGGCCTGCCGGTGCGGGAGATCGCGCGGCAGATGGGCCGGGCGCCGACCACGGTCGTGGACTTCCTCGAACGGACCCAGCGCCTGGCGGTCGCGATTCGCGTGCGTTCGTCGCGGCAGCTGTGCCTGGCGGACCGGGAGGAGATCTCGCGCGGTCTGGCTGAGGGGCGGTCGGTGCGGGCGATCGCTGCCGGGATCGGCCGGTCGCCCTCGACGGTGTGCCGGGAGGTGGCCCGCAACGGCGGCCGGTATCGCTACCGGGCGGCACCTGCGGAGGATCGTGCCTGGGCGCAAGGCCGCCGGCCGAAGGTCGCCAAGCTCGCCGCGGATCCGGTTCTTCGGGCGGTGGTCGAGGAGAAGCTTGCTCTGCAATGGTCTCCCCAGCAGATCTCGGGTTGGCTGCGGGTGGAGTTCGCGGACCGGGCGGAGATGCGCGTGAGCCACGAGACGATCTACATGTCGTTGTTCGTGCAAAGCCGTGGCGCGCTTCGTCGAGAGCTCGCTCACGAGCTGCGCCGCGGCCGGGTCAACCGCTATCCGCGGAGCTACTCGAGGATGAACGGGCAGGGCCGGATCCGAGACGTGGTCCACATCTCCCAGCGCCCCGCCGAAGCCGACGACCGCGCTGTTCCCGGGCATTGGGAGGGCGACCTGGTCTATGGCAGCGCGAACTCCTGCATGGCGACGCTGGTCGAGCGGCAGTCGCGGTTCGTGATGCTGGTCAAGATCCCCGGCCGGCACACCTCCGCCGAGGTCGTGCGCGCGTTGACCGACCACGTCCAGTCGCTGCCCACCGAGCTGTTCCGGTCGCTGACCTGGGACCAGGGCAAGGAGATGGCCCTGCATCAGCAGTTCACCATCGACACCGGCGTCCAGATCTACTTCTGCGACCCCAAGAGCCCCTGGCAGCGCGGCTCGAACGAGAACACCAACGGCCTGCTGCGCCAGTACTTCCCCAAGGGTCGCAGCCTCGCCGCCGTCAGCCAGGATGACCTCGACGAGGTGGCCGCCCGACTCAACGGTCGACCTCGACAGACCCTCGGCTTCATGACACCGTCACAAGTCCTGGAGCGCGCGTTGCGCTGACCGGTTGAGATCAATGGCATTCTGACTCGCATGAACTCGGGGGACGCGGCTCGTGAGAGCGAGACAAGCGCTGCCGTGACGTCCGCCGTCCCGGTGATCATTCGCTCTCTTGCGGCGCACGGCGTCACCGACGTGCAGTGGTTCCTGGCGTTCCACGGCTACCCGGTGGTATGGCTCGTGACGTCGACGGACGCAGAGAAGGCCACGGTTGTCGAGCATGGCTTCTTCCGGAGTCAGGTCTTGTCCGCGCTCGCGGGAGCGGGAGTCGCCCGCGACCTTGTCGAGCGGGCTGGAGTCACCGTCGAATCGCAGGAGACCGTTGATCGCGACTTCGAGGGCAGTTGGTTCTACGCGATGCGATGACGACCGGACCGTAACCGCGCCGATGTGCCGTTCTCGTTCGCCTCGGGCCGAGTGTTCCGCCACCATGACGGAGTGAAGGATCGCGTCATGTATGTCGAGCTCAAGACCGGGCACGACATCGACCGGGGGCCGGCCTGGATCAGCCGCGTTCAGTTCTCCAAGAGCGGCCGAACGGTCTACTTTCACGGGCGCACCCTTCGCCACTTCCGCTCTTTCGACGCCAACCACTACGACGTCGAGACCGGGGAGAAGTTCTGGGTCTCAGGACCGCACAGAGACGGTCAGGATCGCCGCTACAGCAATGTGCCGGTCGAGGTCGATCCCGACGTGGCTGATGTGTACGCCAGGTTTCGACAGGGCGGTTCCCTGGACTTGTCCCCTTCCACTGACGAGACGCCGTAGCACGCCGAAGTGCCGTTCTGACTCGCACTCGCGAACGCGTGACCGGCAGTATCTGGGGATGAGCCTGAGCCCGTTGCCGCTCCTTCGTGTGGCCGAGACGGCGGACCTCTGGACCGTCACGTGTGATCGGGCGACCACTGCAGAAGCGGTACTGGGATGGCGCGACTCCGGACTTGAGGTCCGGGCGCTACGGGGCAAGAAGATGCAGACCTTGCAGGGCTTGTTCAACGAGTTCGCCGCGGCGCTCCAGTTCCCCAGCTACTTCGGTGAGAACTGGGCGGCCTTTGACGAATGCCTGTCGGACATGGACTGGCTCCCGCTGGCCCAAGGCTTGGTTCTCTTGGTCACCGATGCGGACCTCGTCCTGGTCGGCGAGCCGGACGAGCTCGCGACGCTGGTCCACACCCTGGCTAACGCTTCGGTGACTTACTCAACGCCCATCGAAGAAGGCGAGTGGTGGGACCGTCCGGCGGTCCCGTTCCACGTTGTCTTGCAGGCAGCTCCCGGGCAGGGAGACACCGCCCAAACTCGCTGGAAGAGAGGAGGAGCCGCCCTACTCGCCTTCGAGCAGTAGCGCGCCGAAGTGCCCGGTGGTGCACTCGGGTCTGGGCGTTGAGGCTGGTTCGGTCGTAGCGTCCTGACGTCGCCGGGCTGACTCGCGAAGTGCCTGCCGTTGTTGGCCTGCTAACGAACTGTCGCTCGGCGGTGTCGACCGCGGCATGACTCAACAGAGGCTTGGCCACCCCGCACCGGGACTGTCTGCCGCGTTCCCATCTCTCGAGTGGTTGGAGCGGACAGATGCAGGTGATCGGAGTTGATCCCCACAAGGGATCCCACACGGCAGTGGCGATCGGCAGCGACGAGAGCGTGATCGCCTCGGTGCGGATCGCGGCGAGCCGGCGCCAGGTCGACCGGCTGCTCGTGTTCGCAGCGCCGTGGCCTGAGCGGGTCTGGGCGGTCGAGGGCGCTCAGGGCGTGGGCCGGATGCTCGCCCAGCAGCTCGTGGCTCGAGGAGAGCGGGTGGTGGATGTCCCGCCCTCGCTCTCGACCCGAGTGCGGGTGCTCTCGGGCCGGTCGGGTCGCAAGACCGACGCGCACGACGCCCGCGCCGTCGCGGTGGCCGCCCTGCGGCAGCCCAACCTCGCGGTGGTGGCGGCGGAGGACTCCAGCAGGGGCCTGCGGTTGCTGTCCGACCGTCGCGCCCAGCTGACCGCCGCCCGCACCCAGACCGTCACCCGGCTGCACGGCCTGCTCGCCGAGCTCGTGGAAGGCGGTGTGCCCCCCAGTCGCTTTCAGCCGAGCAGGCAGCGACGATCCTTCGCCGCATCCGACCCATGGGCGAGGTCGACGTGATCCGCAGGGAACTCGCCCGCGACCTGCTCGACGATCTGCGGCGTCTCGACGCCAAGCTGGCCGCCAACGCGACCAGGATCGCCGCGGCCGTCCATGACAGCGGCACGACCCTGACCGAGATCCAGGGGATCGGGCCGATCACTGCCGCCCGGATCATCGGCCACAGCGGCAACCCAGCCCGCTTCCCGACGCGCGGTCACTACGCCTCCTACGCCGGCACCGCACCCATCGAGGCATCCTCGGGAACGGTCGAACGCCACCGCCTGTCCCGGCGAGGGAACCGGCAGTTGAACTCCGCGCTGCACGGCGTCGCGATCACCCAGATGCGCCACCCAGGCCCCGGCAAGGACTAATACGAGCGCAAGATCGCTGAAGGCAAGACCCGCGGCGAAGCCCGCCGCGCCCTCAAGCGACACGTCAGCGACCGGGTCTTCGCGACCCTCCTCGCCGACGCACAGCGGAGCCCGGGACGACAAGTGGGGGCGACTCCTGCATCCAGCGCGGCAGGCCAATCCCCAACGGCCAACACTTCGGAGAGGTCAGTTCCCGGGCTCCGCAAGAAGGCTACGCCTCGCGTCGCTTGACACACAGAGGCTTCGTTCTAGCTCGGGTCTTCCCTCCCCCTTCTCGTCCCGTGCAACCCTGCGCCCCACCCGTTACGTATGGGGTAGTAGGAAGCCACGGGGGAGGTTCGCTGCATGAACGGGGCGCACGAGGAGCAGTTCCGCGGCTGGGCTCTGAGCCAGCGGCCGGGT
>JAIUOK010000020.1 GCA_020161245.1 Actinomycetota bacterium
CAATCAGACACACCCGAGGTCCCCGCACCGGACTCTTCTTCGGGCTCTCCGGCACCAGAGTGAAACGGCGTCGCCGAGCGGCCCCACCATTCTCATCCTCACAACCCGACGATCAAGATCGTCAGCGCGGACTCTTCTGGCTCCAAGGAGCAGACGGCCGTCGTGGCCCGACTCCGCAGCCACAGCAGGAACTTTCGCGCCCGAACCATGCGGCACGCCGTGAGATGAACCGGCACGGCGAGGACCCGGTGCCGTCAGCTGACCCTCGTGCAGTCGCGGTGCGCCTTGCCGCCGTGAGGAGCCCCACACCACGCTGAGGACGACTGTCGGCGACTCCGTCACGAGCAAGACTTGAACCACCGCACACGCTGGCATCTGGATACCCCTCAATCCGGCGGGGTCGTCGTACGTCCGTCAGCGTGCTTCCCAGGAGCCGGGGAGCAGCACACGTTCGGCCGCCGAGAGCGCGTGCGCCGCCCGGGCAAGCAGCAGGAGCAGTTCCGCTGACAGGTCCAACGCTTCGGCGTTGTTGACGAGGAAGACCACCGCGGCACGCGCCGACACCAAGCGCTCGGCCGGCCCGCCGGAGAGCGCGCCGTGGCCTACCTTCCCCGAGCTCAGAGCGCGCAGGATCGCGCTCATACGCTCTGTGGCGCCGATGACACCGAGGCACACCGCGTGGTCGCGCCAGTGCTGGCGCAGATCGGCCAGAAGGCCCACCAACGCGCACTCCAGCGCCGCCCGCGCGCGGGCTCCCGCATCGTCGACGTCGACCATCCTCACCTCCAGCTAGCCAGGGTCACAGTTGGCGAAGAAGCCCAGCGTCAGCGCCGCACCACCGGCTGTGGACGACACGCCGTGCTGAAGGGCTCGCCGGACCAGGGAGGCGCGTCCTCGATGCCGTGGCTGGGGTCGGGGCCTTCAACGTGAGGGAGCCCAGTGACACGTGACGGAGTCGGTGACGGACTCCACGACAGCCCGGGCACCACCGTCGGCGCCGTAACGGAGTCGATGACGGACTCCGCGACAGCGCTGGCACCACCGTCAGTTCCGTGACGGAGCCGGAGGACGGCCCCCACCCGGTGACGGAGTCCGTGACGGAGTCCGTGACGGAGTCAATGACAGTCAGCGCGGGTGCGGCGCCCTCGCGACGGAGTCGCGTGACGGAGTCCCAGCAACCCACGTCGCCAGGTGACGCGGCCGGCGACGGAGCCGTCTGCGTCCGACGCGTGTCGGTGCCCTTCGGTGCGCACCTTGTCGTGCCACCGCTGCCGCGGGGCAATGGACAGTCAGGAGATCCCCGTGCACCGCACCGAGCTCGAGCACCTCCCCCCACTCGTCGATCTGCCCACTGCCGCGCGCGTGCTGGGCATCGGACGGACCCTGGCCTACGAGCTGGTCAAGGCCGACCGCTGGCCCACCACGGTCCTGCGCGTCGGCAAGCTCATCCGGATCCCCACCGCCGCTCTGGTCCGCCTCGTCGACGACTCGAACAGCGCCGGCGTGTCGTCCACAGGCTCACCGCCCAGCGCTGGCGCATCCGTGGCCGGTCCGGTATCGCAGTAGCAGCACCGAGGGAGGACCCGTTATGCGCGGAACCGTTCGCAAGCGCTGCCAGTGCCCCGCCGTCTTCGACTCACGCGGCCGACGCAAGGCCTGCTCCGAGAAGCACGGGTCGTGGGGCTACACCGTCGACCTCGGGCCGGGACCGAACCCTGACGGCGAGCACGTCGCGCGCCGGCAGCTCACCCGGTTCGGGTTCGCGACCAAGAAGGATGCGGAGAAGGCGCTCGCCGAGGTGGTCGACGCCGGCTCCCGCGGCATCGGCGTCGCGGTCAACAACATCACCGTCGAGCAGTTCCTGCGCGACTGGCTCGCCGGCAAGGTCGCCGACGGCGTGCGACCCACCACCGCCGCGACGTACACCGCGCACGTGCATCAGTACTTCATCCCACGCATCGGTCATGTGCGCCTGCGCGACCTGCGCCCCCACGACGTCGAGACCGCCCTGCGCTCCATCCAGGCCGACCGTCAGATGACGCCGGCCACCCTGCGCCGCGTGCACGCCTCGCTCCGCTCCGCTCTGGGGTCGGCGGTGAAGTCGCGCCTGATCCCCGCGAACCCGGCCGCGAGCATCGACCTGCCGTCGGTGCCGCGGCCGCGCGTGCGCCCGTGGGAGCCCGAGGAGCTCGGCCGGTTCCTCGACCACGCCGACCGCGACCCCCTCGGGCCCGCGTTCCAGCTCCTGGCCGCCACCGGTCTGCGCCGCGGCGAAGCCGCCGGGCTGCGCTGGTCCGACGTCGACCTCGAACGCAACCGGCTCCACGTCCGCCAGCAGGTCGTCACCCTCACCGCCCGCTTCTCCCGCCCGTGCGCCCAATGCGGCGACGACCACGGACGCATCGCATTCGGGCGACCCAAGACCGCCAGCGGAGAGGACCGCGTCGTCGACCTCGACCCGCACACTGTCGGCGTGCTGCTCGCCCACCGCCTGCGCCAGGACGCCGCCCGCGCTCCGCTCGGGGACGCCTACAACGACCACGACCTCGTGTTCCCCAGGCCCGACGGCGTACCACTGCACCCAGACCGGCTCTCGGACCGCTTCCAGGAGCTCGCCGAGGAGATCGGCCTCCGACGCATCCGTCTGCACGACCTGCGCCACGGCCAGGCCTCGCTCATGCTCGCCGCCGGCGTCGACATCGTCGTGGTCAGCAAGCGCCTCGGGCACTCATCGGTGGCCATCACCTCGGACACCTACACCCACCTGCTGCCCGGCGTCGGGAGCGAAGCAGCTGCCAGGGCGTGGTCCCTCGTGCCGCGTGCAGATGACGAGTCCCAGCGGGTCCGTGAGCAACATGTGAGCAACTCGCCCTCGGACAACGATCCGGAGAGCGACCCCGACGGCATCGCCGCAGGTCAGAGACTTGAAGATGGAGCCGCCTATCGGAATCGAACCGATGACCTACGCATTACGAGTGCGTCGCTCTGACCGACTGAGCTAAGGCGGCGCGACTGCCGCGAGCGGCAGGCACGAGCAGGAAGGATACCCGACCGCACCGGGTGGCTCCGAATCGGCCGAGGCCGTCCGGGGGCAGGGCGTCGTCGCAGGTCAGGGGGCCGACGCCGACACGGCGGCGCCCTGGTCGGCGGCGAGCTGGACGAGGTCGCCGAGGGCCACGGTGATGTCGTAGCGGTGCAGGCCCCACGCCGGCGTCGGTCCCGGGCGGAGGGCGCCCGCGGGAAGGGCCGAGCCGGCCGTGCGGTCGACCTGCAGCCAGGTGTGGGACGCGTCCGACCGGCACTCGCCGCGCAGCGATCCGGGGAACGAGGCGAAGCCGGCGACGTCGAGCGCTCCCGGCTTCGACGGCACGGGCACGATCGCGTCGAGCGTCGCCGCTCCGCCGCCGAGCGCGGCCGGGTTGACGCACAGCGTCGTCCGGCCGTTCGTCGTCCGGCCGAACAGACCGGACGCCGGCGGTGCGGAGCCGTAGGTGTTGTACGCGACCACGCAGCCGGTCTGCGACGCGGAGCGGCAGGGCGGCACGTCGCGGAAGGTGCCCTGCGTCGTGCTGCCGGGCTGGAGCCACACGCCGCCACCGATGAGCATCGCCGAGACGAGGCGCGCGCGCAGGGCAGGGTCGCCGTCGATCTCGGTCTGCACGAGGCCGGTCAGCACGGTCGCACCCTGCGAGTGGCCGAGCAGGAGGAACGGCCGGCCGTCGCTGTAGCGGCCGAGGTACTCGCGGAACGCGCCCACGACGTCGGACTGCGCGAGGCCCCGCGCCGCCGGGTCGGTCAGGCCGCCGTCGACGAGCCCCTTGAGCGTGATCTGGCGATACAGCGGCACGAACAGTCGGCACGACCGCTGCATCTGCACCGCCTGCGCCTGCACCACCCGGACGATCTCGGGGGCGCTGGCGAGGGGCGCGTTGCGTGTCGTCGCCGTCGACACCGTCGGGTAGACGTAGAAGCAGTCGAACGACGGGTCCGGGGCGGCCTGCGCCGGGAGCGTCCGCCGTCCCGACGACGTCACGGCGGTGACATCGAGGTCGATGTCGCAGGGCGTACCGTCGAGGCCCGGTCGGCACAGCCACGATGCCTGGCCGTCGGACGACGACGGCACGGGCGCTGCCGAGGAAGGAGCCGCGCTGCTCGACGGCGGCGATGACGGCACCGACGACGTCGCCGACGACGGCGACGACGGTGCGGCCGGGCCCGAGCACGCGGCCATGGCGAGGGCAGCCGCCGCGACGGCCAGTGCTGCGCCCGCGCGTCTCATGCCTGCAGTGTCGTCGAGGGCCGGGCGCCGGCGTGCACGGACCAGGTCAGAGCTGTGTCAGGACCGGCGTCAGCCGGCCTTGCAGACGGTGCCCTCGGCGGGCGGGGTGCCGTCGAGCAGGTAGGTGTTGATCGCGCGGTCGGTGCACGACGAGCCCATGCCGTAGCCGGTGTGGCCGTCGCCGACGCGGGTGAGCAGCACGCCGCCCTCGAGCTGCTTGGCGAGGCTCTGCGCCCAGGGGTACGGCGTCGCCGGGTCGTAGGTGGTGCCCACGACGAGGATCGGCCCCGTGCCGGGCGCCTTGATGGCGTGCGGCTCGTCGGTCGGCTCGACCGGCCAGTAGTCGAAGACGAGGTTGCCCCAGGCGAGCACCGGTCCGAAGACCGGAGCCTCCTTGCCCCACTCCTGCGCCAGCTTCGCCGACTGCTCCGGGGTCGCGGAGTCGCCGCGGTCTGCGGCGCTGATGGTGAGGAACGAGGAGAACGGGTTGTTCTTGTACTTCCCGTCGTCGCTGCGCTCCATGCGCGCATCGAGCATCGACAGCAGCACCGAGCCGTCGCCCTCGAAGGCCATCTCGAGGCCGAAGCGAAGCTGCTCCCAATCGGTCGGCGGGAAGTACAGGTACGAGAGCACCGACTGGATGCCGAGGGCCTGCGTCAGCGGGCGGGCCGGGTCGCCGGTGCCGATCGGCTTCGTGTCGAGCCCGGCGAAGAACTGCTGGATCCGGGCGACGCCGGCCTGCACGCTGTCGCGGGGCAGCGGGCAGTCGGACTGCTTCTGGCAGTCCTCGACGAACCGGTTGAGCGCGAGCTCGAAGCCCTTGGCCTGGCCGTGGGCGAGCTCCTCGTTGGTCAGCGTCGGGTCCATGGCGCCGTCGAGCACCATGCGCCCGACGTTCTGCGGGAACAGGTCGGCGTAGGTCGCGCCGAGGAACGTGCCGTAGGAGGCGCCCAGCCAGTTGAGCTTCTCGTCGCCGAGCGCCTGGCGCAGGACGTCGATGTCGCGGGCGGCGTCGCGCGTGCCGACGTGGGCGAGCAGCGCCGCGCTGTTCTTCTGGCAGGCCTCGACGAACTGCTTCGTGGAGTCCTCGAGGGCGGTGACCTCGGCGTCGTCGTCCGGCGTGCCGTCGACGGCGAGGAACGCGTCGGTCTGCTTGTCGTCGAGGCAGGTGATCTTCTCCGACTCGCCGACGCCGCGAGGGTCGAAGCCGACGATGTCGTAACGCGCCCGGATGGAGTCGTCGAAGATGAAGCGGGCCGCGCGGGCGTACTCGATCCCGGAGCCGCCGGGGCCGCCCGGGTTGATCACCAGCGAGCCGATGCGGTCGTCGCCGGACGCCGGCAACTTGATGACCGCGACCTTGATGGTCTGTCCCGAGGGGTCGCTGTAGTCGAGCGGCACATCGAGGTCGGCGCACTCGAAGCTGCCGCCGCACTTCTTCCACGCGAGCTTCTGCGCGTAGAAGCCCTCCAGGCCGGCCGCGCCGGTGCTGCCCGAGGTGCTCGGCGACGCGGACGACGTCGTGGTGGGCGATGCCGTGCTGCCCGGGTCCGGCGAGCTGGAGCAGCCCGCGAGGACGACGGCGGAGAGCAGGGCCGCGGAGCCGGCGATCAGGCGGGTCTTGCGGGTGGGCACGAGCGGGCTCCGAACGGCAGGCGGGCGTGACAGGGCAACCCTCTCAGGGTCCACGGGTGGGACGCCCCGCGACGTCCGCTAGTTCCGTCCCGCACCGCCGCTCACGCAGCGTCACCCGCACAGGCGCCCTAGCGGAACCCTGCGAGGCCCAGCACGGCGGCCACGACCGCCTCCGGCTCCTCGTCGGGGATCCAGTGGCCGCGGCCGTTGAGCACCACCAGCGAGTACGGCCCGGTGCACCACTCGCCGCTGCCTCGTGCGGCCTGGGCTCCGATCGCGACGTCGTCGGCGCCCCAGACGAACGTCGTCGGCACCGCGACGGGACCGACGTCCTTGAAGTGCTCGCCGTCCATCGCGGCGTACCAGCGCAGGGCGGCCTCCATGGCGCCCTCGTCGGCGAACCGCTCGACGTAGCGCTGGACGTCGTCGGGGTGGACGGCGTCGCCGTAGACCTCGCGCAGCCGCTTGCCGCCGTCGGCCATGAGCACCTTCGCCGCCTTGCCGGGCGCGGTGCGGAACAGGGCCATGTAGGCCGACTTCTTCCACTGCACGGGGTCGCTCTTGAGCGCCCTGTTGAACGCCTGCGGGTGCGGCACGGACACCGCGGTGAGGCTGCGGACCCGCTCGGGGTGCTGCGCGGCGAGCGCCCACGCCACCACCGCGCCCCAGTCGTGGCCGACCACGTGGGCGGACTCCCAGCCCACCGCCTCGATCATGCCGACGGCGTCGCGCACGACGCCGGGCAGCTCGTAGGCCGCGACGTCGTCGGGCCGCGCCCCGGGCGAGTAGCCGCGCTGGTCGGGCGCCAGGCAGCGCATCCCCGACTCGGCGAGGGGCGGGATCACCCGCGACCACTCCAGCGACGACTGCGGCCAGCCGTGCAGCAGCAGCACGGGCTCGCCGTCGTCCGGGCCGGCCACGACGGCGTCGAGCACGATCTCGCCCAGCACGGGGTCGTCGAGGATCAGCTCGGCGCTCTCGGACGGCATGGCGCCACCCTAGGCGGACTCGTTGGGCCCGGCCCCGGGTCTGGCGCAACGGTTGGATGGCGGAGCGGGAGCGGCTTACCGTGGTGCCGTGGGAACCGACGTCGCCAGGCTCGCGGAGCGCGTGACCGCGCTCGTCGAGCAGGGCCTCGACGTCGCGGAGGCCTACGCCGCCGCCAAGGGCTCCGGCACCAAGGCCACCCGCGAGCACGCCAAGGCCATGGAGAAGCACGCCAAGGCCGTGCGCCGCCACCAGCAGCGCGTGCAGTCCGCGCGCACCCGCTCGGTGACGCTCGGCGCGGTCTCGGCCAGCACCGGCGCGCTCGGCCTCGTCGACGCCGCCACGATGGGCCTGGCGCAGGGCGGCGCCCTTCCGATGCCCGCGTGGGCCTGGCTGATCGCGTCTGCGGTCACCGGCGTCATCGCCGTCAGGTCGCGCTACGACGCGCGCCACGCCGTCGCCCCGGAGCCGCCCGCGCTCACGGCCGTCAGCCGTCCCACCGACCTGCGCCGCGACGCGATCGGCTACGACGAGTCGCAGGCGCTCTACGCCGTCCGGCGCCAGCTGATCGCGATGGTGCCCGCCGTCGCCGCGCTGCACCCCGATGCGGGCAAGGAGCTGCGCGCGGCCGACGACGAGGCCGCTCCGGCGTTCACCGCGCAGGTGGCGCGCCTCGCCGTGCTCGACCAGGTGCGCCGCGAGCTGCCCGGATCCACCGCGGCCACGGCGGCGACCGACTCGGCCCAGCAGGTGCAGGCCCGGCTCGCCGACGGCGTCGCCGTCTACGACCGCCTGCTCGCAGCAGCGTCGACGATGCTGGCCAGCCCCGACCTCGGCCGCAAGGCCGACGACGTCCTCGGCCCCGCCGCCGACGCCCTCACCGCCTACGCCGACGGCCTCCGCACCGCCGCCGGCTGACCCGCTCCGGACGCGTGTAACAGCCCGACGTGGGGCAAACCGGCGGCGGTCTGGCCCAGTTCGGGCTGTTACATGCGGACCCCTGGGCGCGGGCGGTCGACGGGGGGAGGCCGGCCGCCCGCGCGCTGGCGGGCCTCGCGTCCGGGGCGTGCCCTGCGGACGCGGCGGCCCTCAGGGGTCGAGCCGGTAGAAGCGCCAGCGGCCGAATCCCTCGACAGGCAGGGGATCGCAGGCCGAGAAGCCCGCACGGGCGGCGTAGGTCTCCAGCGTCGGACGCCGCATCACCGTGCCGGTGGCCTCCGACCCCGGATGCGCGAGCGCGTCCGGGAGGCTGAGCATCAGGCTGAGGCCGTAGGAGAACCGCTCGACGTCGTCGCCCGGGGCGCTGAAGCGGTCGGCCACGCGCTCGTCCATGACGACGACGCAGCCGCCGGGCCGCAGCGCGCGACGCGCGGCCGCGAGCACCTCGACCGGGTGCGGCAGGTCGTGCAGCGCCTCGAAGGCCATGACGACGTCGAAGCGCCCGGCCGGCAGCTCCGCGGCGTCGGCCACGGTGAAGGTGACGCGCGGCTCGAGCCGGCGGCCGCGGACGAGCTCGCGGGCGCGCTCGACCGTGCCCGCGTGGATGTCGAAGCCCTGCACCTGCGCCTCGGGGTAGGCGTCGGCGAGCGCGACCGACGACCAGCCGGCGCCGCAGCCGATGTCGGCGATCATCGCGCCGGGACGCGACAGCAGCGCGTGCAGGCCGGGCAGCCCTTCGAGCGCCTCGGCCAGCCGCTGCTCGTACCAGGGGCGGTTCAGCGACGCCTGGCACTCGCGGGCCAGCGCCTGGTGCTCGTCGCGGTCGACGCCGCCGCCGCGACGGCACGCCTCGACGACGTCGGCCATCCGACCGGCGGCCGCCGCCATCAGCGACGACAGCGGGGCCGAGAAGGCCGTGCCGTCCGGGTCGAGCAGCGCGCGGGCGGTCGACGGCGGCAGCGCGTAGCGGCGGGTCTGCGTGGGCGTCTCGACGACGTCGAGCAGACCGGTGATCGCCTGCTGCTCGCACCACTCGCGGCACATCCGCGCATCGGTGCCGGTACGACGGGCGAGCATCTCCGACGTCGACGGCCCCTGCTCGGCCAGGCACGCGTACCAGCCGAGCTGGTCGCCGAGGTAGACCGCGCACAGGTCGAGCGCGCCGAGCAGGGCCGACTGCAGCCGCTCGGCGACGGCGTCCGGGCCCGGGCGCGGGTCGGGCACGACGGAGACGGAGTCCCCCACGGCCGCACGGAGATCGACGGTGTCACGGCTGCCGGCCGGCGCGTCGATGCGCCCGCCGGTCGTCGCCTCGCTGATGGTCACGGCCCCTCCTGGGTAGAGCCGCCCTGGTACCTCGACCTTCCTCCCCCGACGAGCCAGGGGCAATGGCCACTCCTGGCCAGCCCGTGGGGGTGGTGCACTCAGCGAGCATCGGCGTCCGCTCAGTGCTAGGGCGCGATGCGCTCAGCCGTGCGGACCGTCGAGCGGAGTGGCTCCCCCGGCCCGGAGGATCCAGGCGCCGTCGGTCGTCACCACAGCGACGTCGCCCGGCCCGGGGTTGCGGATCTCGCCGTCGACCACCGCGACCCCGCCGTCCTCCGGCAGCCCCAGCACGGTGAGCCCCGTCGTCCCGGCCCGCTCCTGCAGCTCGGGGAGGTCGGCCGGCGAGTAGTGCGGCCGCAGCACGAGCCCGGGCAGCAGGCGCAGGCCGGTGGTGTCGGTGAGGCCGACGTCGTTGGGGTCGGCGAACCGCGCGACGTCGATGTCGGCGCCGGTGATCACCGCCCCCGCGCTGCTGCCGAAGTAGGCCCCGCCGTCACGCACCCACTGCGCGACCGGATCGGCCCAGCCCGTGCGGCGGATGTGGTCGAGCAGCGCGTAGGTGTTGCCGCCGCCGACCAGCAGCACGTCGGCGGCGTCGAGCTCGCCCGGCGCGTGCTCGGCCAGATCGCGCCAGAGCACGACGTCGACGTCGTCGGGCAGCGACCGCTGGTACCAGCGCAGCCCCTCGTCGTACGCCGACGGCTCGAGCGCGAACGGCCAGTAGACGCAGCGGATCCCCGGCCGCACCCACTCCTGCCACAGCAGCGCCTCGTCGTCGGCGCTGCCGCCCCCGCCCAGGTAGAGCCTCATGGCGACATCCTGCCCGCGATCACGCCGTCCCGGGTCGCCCGGACGGGCTCGCTTTGGATGGGTGAGCGCCGGCTATGGGCGTCGCTCACGCATCCAGAGCGGGTCCTTACTGGGCCAGGGAGGGGTCGCGCAGGGAGACGGTGAGCGACTCGACGGCGAGGAGGGGTGCGACGTTGGCCTCGAGGAGGTGGCGGGTGCGCTCGAGGGCGTCGACGCGGCGCAGCGTGTCCTCGGGCGAGGAGTCGGCGGCGACGCGCTCGACCTGCGGGCGCATCTCGTCGTTGACCAGCGGCGACGCCGCGCCGAGCTGGACGACGAGCACGTCGCGGTAGAACGCGATGAGGTCGACGATCGCGCGGTCGAGCTGGTCGCGGACGACCCGGCGTCGACGCCGCTTCTGCCTGTCCTCCAAGGCTTTGAGCGCCCCCTTGGCCCGGCGCTCGACCGTGCCGATGCCCCTGCCCTCCGAGCCCTCGCCGTACGCCGCCCGCAGCGCGGCCATCTCCTGCTCGTCGAGCGGGTCGCAGATCGACGACGCATCGTCGTTGACCGTCGCGACGAGGTCGGCCGCCAGCGCGAGGCACGAGCCGATGTCGCGCAGCTGCGACGGGATGCGCAGCACCTCCTGGCGGCGCAGGCGGGCGTCCTCGTCCGTGGCGAGCGCGCGGGCGCGGCCGATGTGCCCCTGCGCGGCGCGGGCGGCGAACGACGCCATGGCGGGCTCGACGCCGAGGGCGTCGACGAGCGCCTGGGCGACCTCGGCCGTGGTCGGCGTCGCGAGCATGAGATGGCGGCAGCGCGAGCGGATCGTCGACAGGACGTCCTCGGTCGACGGCGCGCACAGGATCCACACCGTGCCCGGGGTGGGCTCCTCGATCGACTTGAGCAAGGTGTTGGCCGACTCGGCGTTGAGCCGGTCGGCGTCCTCGAGGACGAAGACGTGCCAGGGCGACCGCGACGGCGAGATCGCGGCACGGCGCACGAGCTCACGGGTCTCGTCGACGGCATAGGTGACCGACTCGGGCACGACGTGCTCGACGTCGACATGCGCGGAATGCCGCACTGCCACGCACTCCTGGCAGACGCCGCACCCGCCCTGCGGGCACACGAGCGCCGCAGCGAACGCGAGCGCGGCGGTGCTGCGGCCCGATCCGGGCGGGCCGGTGATGAGCCAGGCGTGGGTCATCGCCTGCGCGCGCTGGCCGGCGCGGACGGACGGCGCCTCCGCGGCGGCCGCACGCAGCAGCGCGACGGCGTGGTCCTGCCCGACGAGCTGGGAGAAGACGTCGCTCACGTCGCGGCCCCCGGCTCGGACTGATCGTGCGGGGGTGCAGCAGCGCTGGAGACCGCCACAGGATCAGTCTGGGCGGTGGGCGCTCTGTCGAGCAGCTGCTCGACCCGCGCGAGGACCTGCGCTGCGATGGCGTCGCGGTCGCCGGACGCCGGGATCACCAGGTAGCGCTGCGGGTCGCGCGCGGCGAGGTCGCGGAAGGCCTGCACCACGACGGCGTGGAAGCTCTCGGGCTCGTCCTCGAGCCGGTTGGGGTCGGTGACGCGCGCGAGCCCGTGGCCGGCGTCGACGTCGAGCACCACGGTGAGATCCGGCAGCAGGTCGCGGGTGGCCCAGAGGTTGAGCTCCTCGACGACCTCGAGCCCGAGCCCGCGGGCCACGCCCTGGTAGGCGATCGAGGAGTCGAGGTAGCGGTCGGTGATGACGACGGCCCCGCGCTGCAGAGCCGGTCGCACCAGCCGCGCCACGTGCTCCCCGCGCGACGCCGCGAACAGCAGCGCCTCGGCGCGGGGGTCGAGGCCGGTGTGGGCGGGGTCGAGCACGACGTCGCGGATCGCCTCGGCCGCCGACGTGCCTCCGGGCTCGCGGGTGAGCACCACCTCGCGCCCGGACGCCCGCAGCGCCTCGGCCAGTGCCCGGGCCTGCGTGGACTTGCCGGCGCCGTCGCCGCCCTCGAACGCCACGAACACCCCGGGCAGGGGCCCGCCGGCGGCGTCGGGGGTCTCGGTCACGCGCCGACCCTACGACGCCGCTCCCACGCCGCCGTCCCCGGAGCCCGTCCCGCTCCGCCCCTGCGTGCGCGAGTAACTGGCGTTGCTATCGGTCTCGGGGCCCCGGAACCGATAACAACGCCAGTTACTCGAGGGGCCTCAGGGGCCGATGCGGCGGGCGGCCGAGGCCGAGCCGAGCCAGGTGTGCGGGTTGCGGTCCCAGCACCAGCCGAGGCGCGGCGCGCCGTACGACATCCACAGCGCCGGCACGCGCTGATCGGCGCGCCGGCTGGCCAGCAGGCTGAACGCCGTCCGCGCCACGAGCGCATCGGGCACCTGGAGCAGCGTGCTCACGCCCTCGTCGATCGTGAGCGGGGTGCGCCCGTCGGCGGTGATCGCCACCAGCGCGTCCTCGGGCCGCACGTCGCGGTAGCGCGCGCCGAGGTCGACGTCGACGAGCAGGTACGCCGGGCCGGGCACGTCCACCAGCGCGATCGGCGCGAAGTCCTCCGGCTGAAGCGGGTTCATGTCGACCCTGCCCGCCTTGCCCCGGGCGACCACCCGCTCCATCGCGGTGCCGGTCGCGAGGGCGCCCGACGTCACCACGGCCACGACCGGGAGCCGGTCGGCGTCGTGATCGCCGCCCTCCTCGGCCTCGGCCACGGGCCGGAGCCCCTCGAGGGTGGCGAGAGCGGCGGGGTCGAGCACGCCCTCGGCCGCGAGGGCGGCGAGGTGCTCGAGCTGGACGGCGTACGACGGGGCGGGCGAGGCGACGACGGGCGTGCGGGGCACAGGCATCTCCGGGGGGTCGGCGGCGGGACCCTCCCAACGCCCGGCCCCCGCCGGATGTTCCCGAGCGGCAGGACCCGGGCAGCGCCGAGCCCGGACCCGCGCGGGGTCCGGGCTCGGCACCGGGTCGATCAGGCCTCGGGGGAGGCGGCCTTCGCGGCGGCGGTCTTCTTCGCCGCCGTCCTCTTCGCCGCCGTCTTCTTCGCGGCGGCCTTCTTGGCCGGGGCCTTCTTGGCCGCCGCCTTCTTCTTCGGCGCAGGGTCCTTGGCGCGGCGCTCGGCGAGCAGGTCGGCCGCGCGCTCGACCGAGATCGTCGACGGGTCGTCGGCCCGGCGCAGCGACGCGTTGGTCTCACCGTCGGTCACGTACGGGCCGAAGCGGCCCTCCTTGAGCTGGATCTCCTTGTTCGTCGACGGGTCGATGCCGACGATGACGGCGGGCTTGGCCGCAGCCTGGCCGCGGCGCGTCTTCGGCTGCGCGAGCAGCGCGAGGGCGCCCGGGAGGTCGATGGTGAAGATCGATGCCTCGTCCGGCAGCGACCGGGAGTCCTTCTCCTTGGTGATGTACGGGCCGTAGCGCCCGTTCTGCGCCGTGATCTCCTTGCCGTCGGCGGGGTCGACGCCGACCACGCGGGGCAGCGAGAGCAGCTTGAGCGCGTCGTCGAGCGTGACGGTGTCGAGCGCCATGTCCGCGAACAGCGAGCCCGTGCGCGGCTTGGCCGACTTGGGCGCACCCTCCTCCAGCACCTCGGTGACGTAGGGGCCGTAGCGCCCGGTCTTGGCGACGATCGTGCGGCCGGTCGACGGGTCGATGCCGAGCTCGCGGTCGCCCGAGGGCAGGTCGAGCAGCTCCTGCGCCTTCTCGGCCGTGAGCTCGTCGGGCGCGATGTCGGTCGGCACGTTGGCGCGCTGCTCGCCCTTCTCGACGTACGGGCCGTAGCGGCCGACGCGCAGCACGATGTCGGAGTCGGCGATCGGGAAGGACGAGATCTCGCGCGCGTCGATCTCGCCGAGGTCGCTGGCGAGCGCCTGCAGGCCGGCGTAGCCGTCGTAGCCCTTGTAGAAGCGGTCGAGCACCGCGATGCGGTCGCTCTCGCCGGTGGCCACGGAGTCGAGGCGCTCCTCGAGCCGCGCGGTGAAGTCGTACTCGACGAGCCGGGTGAAGTGCTCCTCCATGAGGCGCACGACGGCGAAGGCGAGGAACGAGGGCACCAGCGCCGACCCGCGCTTGGTGACGTACCCGCGGTCGACGATCGTGCCCATGATCGCGGCGTACGTCGACGGTCGGCCGATGCCGCGCTCCTCGAGCGCCTTCACCAGCGACGCCTCGGTGTAGCGCGGCGGCGGGTTGGTGGTGTGGCCCTCGGGGTCGAGGCGCACCGCGGTGACGGCGTCGCCGACCGACAGTGGCGGCAGCCGGCGCTCGGCGTCGGCGTCGTCGGTGTCGCGGCTCTCGTCGACCGACTCCTCGTAGGCGGCGAGGAAGCCGCGGAAGGTGACGACCGTGCCGCTCGCGGAGAACTCGGCGTCGCGGCCGTCGGACGCCGTCGCGCCGAGGCGGATCGTGGCGGTCTGGCCGCGGGCGTCGGCCATCTGCGACGCGACCGTGCGCTTCCAGATGAGGTCGTAGAGCAGGAAGTCGTCGCCGCGCAGCTCGCCCGCGACCTCGGCGGGCGTGCGGAACACGTCGCCGGCGGGGCGCACGGCCTCGTGGGCCTCCTGCGCGTTCTTCACCTTGCGGTCGTAGCGGCGCGGCACCTCGGCGACGTGGTCGGAGCCGTAGAGCTCGGCAGCCTGCGCGCGGGCGGCGTTCAGCGCCGACTCCGACAGCGTGGTGGAGTCGGTACGCATATAGGTGATGTAGCCGCGCTCGTAGAGGCCCTGCGCCACGCGCATCGTGCGCTGCGCTCCCCAGCGCAGCTTGCGGCTGGCCTCCTGCTGCAGCGTGGAGGTCATGAACGGCGCGGCGGGCGAGCGCTTGTAGGGCTTGTCCTCGACCGACCGCACGCTGAACGATGCGCCCTGCAGCGCCGCCGCCAGCGACGTCGCCGCCTCCTCCGACAGGTGCGCGGCGTCGGCGCGGGTGAGCACCGCACGGT
Organism: Actinomycetota bacterium; assembly: GCA_020161245.1. Classification (GTDB taxonomy): domain Bacteria; phylum Actinomycetota; class Actinomycetes; order S36-B12; family CAIYMF01; genus Longivirga. The sequence continues at coordinate 14,865 of JAIUOK010000020.1, forward strand.
CGTCGAAGTCCTTGCCGCTGGCCACGCGGGCGCCGTCGACGGCGACGAGCTTGGCGCTGAACGAGCCCGGGTCGAACAGGCCCTCGATGTCCCAGTACGACGCCGAGCGGAACGCGATCCGCTCGCGCTCGCGGTCGACCACCAGGCGGGTAGCCACCGACTGCACACGGCCCGCGGAGAGGCCGGTCATGACCTTCTTCCAGAGGACCGGGCTGACCTCGTAGCCGTAGAGGCGGTCGATGATGCGGCGGGTCTCCTGCGCGTCGACCAGCGCGGTGTCGAGCTCGCGGGTCTCCTGCGCGGCGCGCTGGATCGCGTCGCGGGTGATCTCGTGGAAAACCATCCGGCGAACCGGCACCTTGGGCTTGAGCACCTCGAGCAGGTGCCACGCGATGGCCTCGCCCTCGCGGTCCTCATCCGTGGCGAGCAGGAGCTCGTCGGCGTCGGCGAGCTTCTTCTTCAGCTCGGCGACCTTGGTGCGCTTGTCGGCATCGACGACGTAGAGCGCCTGGTAGCCGTTGTCGACGTCGACGCCGAGCCGCGACCACGGCTCCTTCTTCAGCTTCTCGGGGATCTCCGACGCCCGGGTGGGCAGGTCGCGGATGTGCCCCACGGAGGCCTCGACCTCGTACCCCGGGCCGAGGTAGCCCTGGATGGTCTTGGCCTTGGCCGGCGACTCGACGATGACGAGCCGACGACCCTCCTTCGCCTTGGGGGGCACCTATCTCCTCCTGCACTCGCTGCCGGGCATCCCGGGCCGCGGCCGTCCCGCCGCTGCGAAGCCCGGTCGTGGCGGAGTGTGACGGCATCCCGGGGGCCTGTGTCAAACACATCCATCCTCGCCCGGCGTGTCGCCGGCCGCCCCACCGGGGGTGAAACCCCAGGTCAGACCCCTCCCCGCACCCCCGATCGAGACCCCGCCCACATTGCGCCCCGCAGCCTCGCCAGCCCGAGTTCACAACCCGCCGCTCCGGCGGTAACGGGTGAAGTCCCCTACTGGCCGCCGCGTCGTTCCTCCGCGCCGACCAGCGGGGGCCCATCCCCCGCTTGCGATAGAAGCAAGGAAAGCGCCCCAGGCTGTCCACAGGCAGGGGCCAGGCACCCGATCCGCCCACAGGGCGGGGCCGTCGTGGACGAGCTCCGACGACGTCCGTGCAGGATCCTGCCCCGCCGGCGTCAGGGGCGGGCGGAGAGCTGCATCGACTCCGCGAGCAGGTCGTAGGCCTGGGCCCAGGCGTCGCGGGTGGCGGCGTCCCACGCCGGGTCGTGGGCGGCGAGCGCATCGACCAGCACCGGCCCGAGGGCGGCGTACTGCGACGCCGTGACGCGGTGCGCCACGTGCACGCGGGCCAGCCGCTCACTGGTCTCGGCGAAGGCCGGGAAGTCCGGGATCGCCGCCACGATCGCCGCGACGCTGTCGCCGAACTTCTTCTCCTGGGCCTCCATCTGGGCGGGGAAGGCGTCGCGCAGATCGGGGTAGAGGGCGAACAGGCGCGAGTAGAACGTGTGGGCGACGTCCGGCAGCACCGGTGCGAGCCGCTGCGCGCTCGCCGTCACCAAGTCGATCTCGTGCGGGTTCATCCGTGCCTCCTGGGCGTGGTCGTGCTGGCGTGCCCCCCGGCACCGACGGCCTGCGCCGTCCTCGCCCGTCCTGCGTGATGGCGCCGATCGGCGCCGTGGTCCGTGTACGTCGTCGAGCTCATCGGCCGCGCCCCGATCGCGCGGCCGGCACGGAGCCGGAGCCGCCCTCGGACAGCCCGAGCGCGGCGGCGAGCTGCGCGCGGCCAGCGATCCCGAGCTTGGCGTAGACGTTGGCGAGGTGGTTGTCGACCGTGCGCACCGACAGCACCAGGTCGGCCGCCACCTCCTTGCTGCTGCGGCCGCGAGCAGCGAGCGACGCGATCTCGCGCTCGCGCGGGGTCAGCAGCGCCGCGCCTGCGGCCGAGCCGAGTCCCTCGACCTGCATGCCAGGCGACTGGTCGGCCCAGGCTCGCGCTCTCGCCTCGGCCGCGGCGGCCGCACGCGGGTCTCCCTCGGCACGCAGCACTTGCGCCGCCTGCGCCGCGAGAGTGGCCGCGGAGTGGACGAACGCGCACGCGGCGAAGCCCTCAGCCGCCGCGAGGAGGTCGGCTGCGGACCCCGACAGCAGTGCCTGCGAGCGGAGCCGACGTGCGTTCCCGAGCGGCGTCGGAACGTGCGCGACGACGTCGGGCAGCTCCGCCGCGGCCTCGGCGTCGCCCCACATCACCGCCTCGTCGAGCAGCATCGCCGCCTCGCGGTACTCGCCGCGCGCGGCCAGCTCGCGGCCGTGCTCGACGACGAGCGAGGCAGCCGTGCGCAGATCGCCGTCGACGCTGGCGACCCAGGCCCGCGACACCGTCTCCATCGGGGCGAAGGCCGGCGCGGGCGCTGGCAGAGCAGCGGCCCTGCCGAGCCACTCGTGGGCGGCCGCGGCATCGCCGAGCAGCGAGGTGCTCTCGGCCATGCCCAGGACCGCGAGCCGCTCGACCTGCCCGAAGCCGTGCCGGCCCGCCGTCGCCGCCAGCTCGCGGAACGCCGACGACGCGTCCTCGGCGAAGCCGCCGAGCAGGTCGATCTCCGCGACGACCCAGGCGAGCCAGGCGGCCTGGAACAGCACGCCCTGGGCGATCGCGACGTCGCGCCCCTGGGCCGCGAGAGACCGCGCCTCGCCGGGCCGGCCGAGCTCGAGGCTCGCGAGCGCGGCGACCATGAGGTCGCCGGACGGGTGCAGCAGGCCGGCCGGCTGGTCCTCGTCGGTGCCCTCCTGCCATGCGGCCAGCGCCACCCTCACGGCGGTCTCGGCGTCGCCTGTCCGGTGCGCGGCCCAGGCGTGCGCCCGGTGGTGCACAGCCCGCATCGCCGGATCGGCCGGCGCCTCGGCCGGCAGCACGGCGAGCGCCTCGGCGCTGCGGCCGCCCTGGGTCAGCAGCAGCGCCCGCATCGAGTCGAGGACGGCCCGGCCCTGCACCACGACGTCGTCAGGCTCCCCCGAGGCGGCGATCGCCTCCGACGCGGCGGCGAGCCCCGCCAGGGCGACGTCAGGGCGCCCGAGGCCGAAGAAGCGGACGATGCCGTGCGCCAGCGCGATCCGCACGGACGCCGGCGACGCGACGTCGTCGCCGGCAGCGGCCGCGCCCTCCGACAGCACCGCGTCGGCCTCGTCGAACAGGCCCTGCTCGTAGAGCGCCTCGCCGAGCAGCGCGCTGGCGCGGGCGTCGGGCTCGAGCAGCAGGGCGGCGCGGGCGAGCCGCTCGACCTGCGGGTAGTCGTGCGACGCGCGCGCGAGCTCGGCGCCGGTCACCAGAGTCTCGGCGTCGGCGGTCCCGGTGGCGTCGAGGCGCCAGGCGGCCACGCGCAGCACGTCGTCGCGCCGGCGCGCGCCGTGGGCTTCGGTGCGGGCCACCTGGTCGAGCAGCAGCCGGCGCGACTTCAGCCGCGGCAGGCTGCTGGTGAGCACCTGCGCGTAGACCGGGTGCGCGAGCTGCACCTGCTGACGGCGGCGGTCGACGACCACCCTGATCACGCCCGCGGCCTCGAGCTGCTCGAGGACGTCCAGCGGCGTGTGCTCGGCCAGCTCGTCGGCGCCGAGCGGCTGGCACAGCGCGAGCAGCTCGACCAGGGTGCGCGCTTGGGCGTCGAGGACGCCGATCCGCTCGGCCACGAGGCTCTCGAGCCCGCCCGTCACGTCGAGCGCGCCCGAGAGCACCCAGACGCCGTCGGTCTCGTCGAGGCGCCCGGCGAGCACGGCGCCCGTGACGAGCTCGCGCAGGTAGAGCGGGTTGCCGCGGCTGGCGGTCCACAGGGCATGCTCGGCCTCGGCCGCCACCGGCCCACGGAGAACCCGGTGCAGCAACGTGCCCACGGACTGCCGGGGCAGGTCGCCGATCTCGAGTCGCAGCACCCCGCCACGGCGATGCTCGGCCACGAGCACGCCTGGTGTCGGCGTCCCCGTGCGCTGGGTCGCGATGATCACCGCGAGCCCTTCGCGCCACAGCCTTGACAGCAGGTCGCACGACACGGCGTCGAGCGCGTCGACGTCGTCGACATGGATCACGACGCGCGCGCCGTCGCCGAGATCGCGGACGTGCTCGACGACGGCGTCGAGCACGACTGACGGGTCGGGACCGGACGGGCCGGCGCCGTCGGGCAGCAGGGGCGAGAGCGCGGAGAGGGGGACGGCGGCGGCGCTGTCGGTGGCCGCGACCGACACCGTGGGGTAGCCGTCGAGCTCGGCGCTGCGCAGGCACTCCTGCGCCAGACGGGTCTTGCCGGTCCCGGCGTCGCCCGCGAGGTGCACGACGGCGACGGCGGGGTCGGCCAGCGCCGCCACCACACGCTCGAGGTCGCTGCCCCGTCCCACCAACGGCCAGTCGAGGCTGGTCGTCGTCCCCATCCGGCCCCCTCGGTCGGCGGTGTCGGCTCGCGCGTCGTACGGGTCGATGCCGCGCTGGCCGGCGTCGTCTCGGGCCCCGCCCCCGTGCGGGCTCGCGCGCCACAGGCTAGGGCCGCGGGGCGCGCGGAGTGGCCGAGTCCGGCGCGCGTCGCACGACCGGGTCCGGCGTCGGGCTGCGGTGCTGGGCATGGCCGGTGCCAGGTGCGCGGCGTCAGCGCCAGGTGAGGGGGCGGGCGACGGCGTAGCGGCGGGTGAGGGGCAGCGCGGAGGAGCTGCGGCGGCGGGCGTGGCGCGCCTTGACGGCGGCGACGACGGCGATGCGGCGGGGGTCGGTGGCGACCGGCGGGACGGTGTGCGTGCTCATGACGGGAACAGTGCCGCGGGCCCCTGGGTAGGTACCTGAGTAGTGATTGCTCAGATCGCATCGCCGCAGGTCAGAGCGGGTGCGGGGGGGCGGGCGGGCATGGTGCCGCTCCGCCGCCGGGGACGTGCCCGCCCGAGCCGCCGCCTGTGGACGGGGATGCGGACGGCAGGGGGCCTGTGGACAGCCTGGGGCGCCTTTCTTGCTTCTATCGCAAGCAGGGGATGGGCCCCCGCTGGTCGGCGCGGAGGAACGACGCGGCGGCCAGTAGGGGACTTCACCCGGAAAGCACCAGGGGGTCAGAGGTGGAGGAGGGCTTCTTCGATGAGGCCGCGGACGGCGATGAGGGCTCCGGGGAGGACGTCGTCGGGGTCGAGGTCGTGGACGGTGGCGGCGCCGTCGATCGCGTCGGAGACCGTCGTCGCGCCATCGAAGCTGCGGACGAGGTGGGCGCCCACGGAGTCGAGCAGGACGTCGGGGCGCCAGCCGTCGACGAGCGCGAGGCGCGGCGGCACTGCCGAGAGGCGGCCGGCGGCGTCGGCGACGTCCACCTCCGACAGCCGCAGGCCCTCCGCCCGACGGGGACGCGAGCCGAGCAGCGCGAAGGCGTCGACGTCGGCCCAGGCGGCACGCGCGGCGACCAGCTGCGCCACCTCGTCGCCGTCGGGCAGGCGCGGCGCGTGCGCCACGTCCTCGATGCGCGGGCCCTGCGCGCCGTAGGTGCCGCCCTTGTGCAGCACCACCCAGCCGAAGCCCACCCCCTCGGCATCCATCGCGTCGAACGCGTCGAGCCACTCGGCGTAGCGGCGGTCGAGCTCGTCGCGGTCGTCGGAGCCGCCGGCGTCGCGCAGCCAGAGCCCCACGTACTCGGCGGGGTCCTGCACCTCGCGCTGGGCGACCCACGCATCGCACCCCGTCGGGGCGCACCAGGAGGCCACCCGCTCGCGCCAGTCCTCGCCTCGGCGGTGCAGCCAGTTGGCGAGCACCACGGCGGTGCCGCCGTCGGCCAGGTGCGACGGCGCCTGCTGGAGCAGCAGCCGGCCGAGGTCGTCGGCGGGCAGGCCGGCGTCGCGGTAGGTGTAGCGGTGGCCGGGCGAGATGACGAACGGCGGGTTGCTCACGACGAGGTCGAACTGCTCGCCGCCGACCGGCTCGAACAGCGAGCCCTCGCGCAGGTCCCACTCCTGGCCCGACAGCGCCGCGCTGACAGCGGCGAGCCGCAGCGCGCGCCGGTTGCGGTCGGTGGCGACGACGCTGCGCGCGTGCCGGCCGAGGTGCAGGGCCTGCACGCCGCAGCCGGTGCCGAGGTCGAGCGCGCGGCCCACCGGCGTGCGCGGCGTGATGCGGGCGAGGGTGAGGCTCGCGCCGCCGACGCCGAGCACGTGGTCGACGGCCACCTCCCCGCCGCCCCAGCCCGCGGAGTCGTGCCCGGCGGAGTCCGGGCCGTGGTCGCTGACGACGTACCAGTCGGTGTCGGGCTCGCCGTAGGGGCGGACGTCGACCACCGCCCGCAGCTCGGACGCGCCGCCGACGAGACCCGCGGCGAGCAGGTCGTCGAGCGGCAGCTCGCGCTCGGCGTCCTCGCGGGCGACCGGCTCGCCGAGGACGAACAGCCGGGCCAGGGCGGCGTCGGTGCCGCTGCGGCCCTCGAGAGCGCGCCGGGCGGGCACCGGCTCGCCGCGCGAGAGGGCGGCGTACGCCGACGGGCCGAGCAGGGCGAGCAGGCCGTCGGCGGTGTAGCCGGCGTCGAGCAGGACGGGACGCAGCCGTCGGGCGGCGGCGAGGTCGGGATCGCTCACGTCCCGATCCTCCCGCACGGGCGACGCCGACTCAGCCCGGCGGACCAACACCCGCGGCTGCCGGTCTCGGCGGCCGGAGCAGCGCCCTGCACGGCGCGAGGCCCCGGGCGGATCGCCCGGGGCCTCGCGTGCCGTGCTGGATGGTGCTGGGTGGTGCTGGTGCCTGACGATCAGGCCGCGGCCGGAGCCTCGGTCGGCTCCTCCTCGCCCACGGTGATCGCGCGGCGCTTGGACACGATGACCGCGCCGACCACCACGAGCACCGCGACGATCGCGATGCCCCAGCGGGCGAGGTCGGCGCCGGAGAGGAACAGGCCGACGACGGCGGGGGCGATCAGCAGCGCCACCAGGTTCATCACCTTGATGAGCGGGTTGATCGCGGGGCCCGCGGTGTCCTTGAACGGGTCGCCGACCGTGTCGCCGATGACCGTCGCGGAGTGCGCCTCGGAGCCCTTGCCGCCGAAGTGGCCGTCCTCGACGAACTTCTTCGCGTTGTCCCAGGCGCCGCCCGAGTTCGAGAGGAAGACCGCCATGAGGACGCCGGTCGCGATCGTGCCGGCGAGGTACGAGCCGAGCGCGCCGATGCCGAGGCCGAAGCCGACGGCGATCGGTGTGAGCACGGCCAGCAGGCCCGGGGTGGCGAGCTCGCGCAGCGAGTCGCGCGTGACGATGTCGACGACCTTCGCGTACTCGGGCTTCTCGGTGCCCTCCATGATCCCGGGGTGCTCGCGGAACTGGCGGCGCACCTCGAAGATCACCGCGCCGGCAGCGCGGGAGACCGCGTTGATGGCGAGGCCGGAGAACAGGAACACGACCGAGGCACCGATGATCAGGCCCACGAGGTTGCTCGGGTTGCTGATGTCGAGGATCGCCCGGTACTGGTTCTGGTCGATCGGAGCCGGCACGTTCTCCGGCAGGATCCCGTTGTTGATCGCGTTCGTCGTCGCCTGCACCACGGTGTCGCGGAACGACCCGAACAGCGCGGTGGCGGCGAGGACGGCGGTCGCGATCGCGATGCCCTTGGTGATCGCCTTGGTGGTGTTGCCGACGGCGTCGAGCGAGGTGAGCACCTGGGCGCCCTCGCCGTGCACGTCGCCGGACATCTCGGCGATGCCCTGCGCGTTGTCCGACACCGGGCCGAAGGTGTCCATCGAGACGATGACGCCGACGGTGGTGAGCAGGCCGCAGCCGGCGAGCGCGATCGCGAACAGCGACAGCACGATCGAGCCGCCGCCGAGCAGGAACGCGCCGTACACGGCGGCACCGATGAGCAGCGCCGAGTAGACGGCCGACTCGAGACCCACCGAGATGCCCGCGAGGATGACCGTCGCGGGGCCGGTGAGCGAGCTCTTCGACACGTCGTCGACGGGCTTGCGGTTGGTCTCGGTGAAGTAGCCGGTCAGCTGCTGGATCGCAGCCGCGAGCACGATGCCGATGATGACGGCGCCGAGCGCGAGCAGACGCGGGTTGAACGTGTCGACGTCCACGAGGCCGAGGTTGTCGACGACGACGCCGCGCAGCAGCGTGATCCGGTCCGGCAGGTAGACGAAGGTCACGATCGCGACGAGCACGATCGAGATCGCCGCGGAGATGAAGAAGCCGCGGTTGATGGCGCTCATGCCCGAGCGGTCGCCGGGGCGCGGGGCCACCGCGAAGATGCCGATGACGGCGGTGATGACGCCGATCGCCGGGATGATCAGCGGGAACACGAGGCCGGCGTCGCCGAAGGCCGCCTTGCCGAGGATCAGCGCAGCGACGAGCGTGACGGCGTAGGACTCGAAGAGGTCGGCCGCCATGCCGGCGCAGTCGCCGACGTTGTCGCCCACGTTGTCGGCGATGGTCGCCGCGTTGCGCGGGTCGTCCTCGGGGATGCCCTGCTCGACCTTGCCGACGAGGTCGGCGCCGACGTCGGCCGCCTTGGTGAAGATGCCGCCGCCGACTCGCATGAACATCGCGAGCAGCGCGGCGCCGAAGCCGAAGCCCTCGAGCACCGTGGGGGCGTCGCCCTTGTAGACCAGCACGACGACGGCCGCGCCGAACAGGCCGAGGCCGACGGTGAACATGCCCGCGACGCCGCCGGTGCGGAAGGCGATGCGCATCGCCTGCTGCTCGCCGGACTCGTTGGCGGCGGCCGCGACGCGGACGTTGCCGCGGACGGCGAGCCACATGCCGACGTAGCCGGTGATGGCGGAGAACACCGCGCCGACGAGGAAGAAGATCGAGCGACCGATCCTCTCCGACTGCGTGTCGGCGGGCAGGAAGAACAGCAGGACGAAGACCAGCGCCGCGAAGATCGACAGGGTGCGGAACTGGCGGCTCAGGTACGCCGCTGCACCCTCTTGGACCGCGGCTGCGATCTCCTTCATGCGGTCGGTGCCCTCGCTGGCAGCGAGGACCTCCCGGACCAGAACCCACGCGACTCCGAGGGCGAGCAGCGCGATGACCGCGACCACTGCGACGAAGGCGTAGTTCGAGCCCGAGACATCCACGCTGACCGTTGCGGCAGCGAGCGTCGTCGGGGACATGCACGTGCTCCTCAGGCGGAAGTGGGGGTCGCCACCCTCGCCGGAGGAGCGGCTTCGACCCTCGAACGCGCCGGAGTCTACGCAGGGGTGTGACCTGGGCCACCCGCGCGGGGGTGCGGCATGGGTCACACCTCGGCCGCCCGCGCCGGCCGGCGGCGCCGGGCGTCAGGCGGTGGCGGGCCAGCGCAGGACGACGCGGCCGCCCTGCACCTCGGCGTCCGGCACGACGGCGGTGACCAGCGCGAGGCCCACCTCGTCGTCGTCCGGGGTGTCCGCGGGCGCGCGGTCGTCGATCTCGACGACGAAGGCGCCCGAGTCGTCGCGCAGCACGACGTCGACGTCGTCGTCGACTCCGGCCGAGGCGTGGCGGCGCACGGCTCGCGCGACCGCCTCACCCACCGCGAGGCGGACGTCGTCGACGGTCTGCTCGTCGAGCCCGAGGCGGCGCGCCGCGGTGACAGCCACCAGGCGCGCGGTGCGGACGTGCTCGACGGAGGGCGGCAGCGTCAGCGTCGCCGCGGTCTGCTCCCCCACGACGGTCACCCGGCGACCGCGGACTCGACGGTCGGGTGCAGCGGGATGAGGGTGTCCAGGCCGGTCAGGCGGAAGACCTTGGCCACGCGGTCGGCGGTGACGACGACAGCCAGCGACCCGCCGTCGTGCTCCCGGACGCGCTTGAGCGTCTTCACCAGCACGGCCAGGCCCGTGGAGTCGAGGAAGTCGACGCGCGAGAGGTCCACCACCACGCGGTGCTGCCCCCCGCCGGTCACGGCCGACAGCTCGGAGTCGAGCTGCGGGGCCGTGAAGATGTCGATCTCGCCCGCGGCGGAGACCACCGCGATGCCGTCCTGGTCGTGCGTGCTCACGTCGAGGTCCACCTCTGCACTCTGACACAGGTGCGCGGGCGTCGGGGCGGTCGGGGAGGATCGGTTTCGTGCCCGTCCCCACACCCGACCAGCTGCTCGGCCGGCTCACGGCCGGACGGCCCGACCGCCTGCTGCACGTGCAGCACGTGCCGGCGCGGACGGGCACCGCGGTGGGGTGGCCGGGGTGGGTGCCCGACGAGCTGCGCGACGCCCTCACCCGCCGCGGTGTCACGAACCCCTGGGCCCACCAGGCCGACGCCGCCGAGCACGCGCGGGCCGGGCGCCACGTCGTCGTCGCGACGGGGACGGCGTCGGGCAAATCGCTGGCGTACCTGCTGCCCTCGATCACCGCCGTGCTCGAAGGCACGCGCGCTCCCAACGGCCGCGGCGCCACGGCCCTGTACCTGTCCCCCACGAAGGCGCTCGCGCACGACCAGTGGCGCTCGATCCAGGAGCTCGGGCTCGACGGCCTGCGGGCCGCCGCCTACGACGGCGACACCGCCGACGAGGAGCGCGCCTGGATCCGCCAGCACGCCGGCTACGTGCTGTCCAACCCCGACCTGCTGCACCGCTCGATGCTCCCTGGGCACGAGCGGTGGGCGTCCTTCCTGCGCGCGCTGCAGTTCGTGATCGTCGACGAGTGCCACGTGTACCGCGGCCTGTTCGGCTCGCACGTCGCCAACGTCCTTCGCCGGCTCCAGCGGGTGTGCGAGCGGTACGGGTCCTCGCCCACGTTCGTCCTCGCCTCCGCCACGGCCGGCGACCCCGCGGGCTCGGCGTCGCGGCTCGTCGGGCTCGACGTCGTCGCCGTCGCCGACGACGCGTCGCCGCGGGGCGCCACGCACTTCGCGCTGTGGGAGCCGCCGCTGCAGGAGCACGGGGGCGAGAACGACGCGCCCACTCGCCGCACCGCGACCGCCGAGACGGCGTCGCTCATGACCGACCTCGTCGTGGAGGGCGTGCGCACGCTGGCCTTCATCCGGTCGCGGCGCGGGGCGGAGGCCGTGGCCATGACCGCGCGCGACTCGCTGCTGGAGGTGGAGCCCGACCTCGCCCACCGGGTGGCGGCCTACCGCGCCGGCTACCTGCCCGAGGAGCGTCGCGAGCTCGAGGACCAGCTGCGCGACGGCCGGCTGCTCGGCGTCGCGGCCACCAGCGCCCTCGAGCTCGGCGTCGACGTGACCGGCCTCGACGCCGTGCTCCTGTGCGGCTGGCCCGGCACCCGCGCCTCGCTGTGGCAGCAGGCCGGGCGCGCGGGGCGGTCCGGCCGCGACGCCCTCGCCGTCCTCGTGGCGCGCGACGACCCGCTCGACACCTATCTCGTGCACCACCCGGCCTCGCTGTTCGGCTCGCCCGTCGAGGCGACGGTGTGCGACCCGACCAACCCCTACGTGCTCGGTCCGCACCTGTGCGCTGCCGCCGCCGAGCTGCCGCTGACCGACGACGACCTGCCTCGCTTCGGCCCGACGGCCCCCGACGTGGTCGAGGCCCTCGTCGTCCGCGGCCTGCTGCGCAAGCGGCCCGGCGGCTGGTTCTGGACCCGCCAGGAGCGGGCCAGCGACCTCGCCGACCTGCGCGGCATCGGCGGCGGCATGGTGCGCGTCGTCGAGGACGAGACCGGCCGGCTGCTCGGCACCGTCGACCCCGGCGCAGCGCACTCGACCGTGCACGACGGCGCGGTCTACGTGCACCAGGGCCAGACCTACGTCGTCGACCGCCTCGACCTCGACGACGCCGTGGCCGTCGCCCATCGCGAGGCCGTCGACTACACGACGTCGGCGCGCGACACCACCGACATCCGCGTCGTCGGCGAGATCGAGCGCACGTCGTGGGGCGACGCCGAGCTCGTCCACGGGCACGTCGAGGTGACCAACCAGGTCGTCGCCTATCTCAAGCGGCGCTACCTCACCGGCACGGTCCTCGGCGAGGAGCCGCTCTCCCTGCCCCCGCGCCAGCTGCGCACGCAGGCCGTGTGGTGGACCGTCACGCCCGAGCAGCTGCAGGCCGCGCAGCTGCTCGACGTCGACGTGCCGGGCGCGGCCCATGCCGCCGAGCACGCCTCGATCGGTCTGCTGCCCCTGGTGGCGACCTGCGACCGCTGGGACATCGGCGGGGTGTCGACGGCGATGCACCCCGACACCGGCCGCATGACGGTGTTCGTCTACGACGGCCACCCCGGCGGTGCCGGGTTCGCAGCCCGGGGGTACGCCGCCGCGCGCACGTGGCTCGCCGCCACGCGCGAGGCGATCGCCTCGTGCGAGTGCGCCGACGGCTGCCCCTCGTGCGTGCAGAGCCCCAAGTGCGGCAACGGCAACGACCCGCTCGACAAGGCCGGCGCCGTGCGCCTGCTCGACGTCCTGCTCGCGGGCGCCCCGGGCGGCCCCGCGGCGTAGGGCTCAGCGCAGCCCGGCGCGCGACGCCGCCTCGGGCGCCGCAGCCCCGGCCAGCAGCGCGAGCGGCGAGACATGCGGCAGCCGCACCCTCGCCACGACGACGACGTCGCCATCGACCACGGTGCACGAGGCGAGCTCGGCGCCGTTGGCACGGACGACGCCGTCTGCCCGAGAGCACGCGGTCGCGGGCGAGAGCTGCGCGTCGGGCGCCGCGGCGAGCGCCGCGAGGTCGGCCGCGGCGGAGGCCCGCGACCGGGCGGCGAGCACCGCGGCCACGGCGCCGAGCGCGAGCGCGACCACCACGAGCACCGCCACCAGTGCCAGGGCGGCCACGACCGCGGCGCCCTCATCGCCGGCAGCACGTCCGCTGCCGCGCCGTCGGCGCCTCACGGCAGCGACCCCGGCTCGCGCGCGGCGGTGGAGGTCGAGCTCAGCCGGAAGGAGCCGAGGCCGCCGAGCAGCCCGGGCGGGGCGGCGACGGCGGACACCTCCACCTGCACGCGGGCGGCGTCGCGCGCGATGCGCACCTCGGCCGCGGCGACGGTGCTCCGCGCCTCGGCGGCGACGTCGGTGTCGGACGCGCCGCGGGCGGCGGCACGGGCGGCCGCCCGCGACGCCTCGCCGACGGCGAGCTGCGCACCCACGAGGCTCATGCCCCACACCAGAGCCACCACGGCCACGACGAGGGCGAGCAGCGAGACCGCGGCCTCGACGGTGACAGCGCCGTCGTCGCCGGCGTCGGGCCCGAAGGGGCCGTGGCCCGGGCGGCTGCCCGGGCCACGGCGCGGCTCGGTCATCTCAGCCGATCCCGAAGAACGAGAGGGCGGCGCGGATGATCGTCTCGAGGATGGTCCGCAGGATCTGCTGGAACCAGTCGCTTGTGAGCAGCTTGATGAGGATGCCGCCGAGGCCGGCCGCGGCGACGGTGACCACCGCGTACTCGGCGGTGGCAGCACCGGTGTCGTCGCCGAGTGCGCGGGCGCGCAGCGACTGGGCGCGCAGCGCGCGGGCGGTCGGTCGGGCCAGCAGCAGGGCGGAACGACGTCGGGTCATGGGATCTCCTCGCGGTCGGGTGCCGGCGACCGTCGCCGGCTGCCCGGACCCTGCGCCGCACCGGCCGGGCGCGGCCCGAGCCGGACGCCGTTCCTGGGGACAGCCGCGCGTCTGCAGCGGCTGTGGACAGCCCGCGGGGCCGACCGGGTGACGCCGCGCGGCGCAGCCCGACCGGCCGGTCGCGCGAGGCTCCACGTTCGTTCTTCCGCGCACCGCCGGCGGCGCCGCGGCCGATAGGACAGGTCGACGACTGGCAGCACGGCGGCCCGCGGGGCCGGCGACGAGCAAGGGACCGACGATGGACGGCGCGGCCCGGCTGCGCGACCTGCTGGAGCAGGCCGGACTGCACGCCGACCGCGTCGAGGAGGCTGTGGCGGCGAGCCGCGTGCTGCTTGAGCAGATCCGCGCGATCGGCAGCGTCACTGCCGCGGCCGACCTCGTCGCCCTGCTCGACGCGCAGTCGGAGGTGGCTGTCGGCGCCGCGATGCGTGCGGGCCGTGCCGCCGCGGAGTCGGTCGAGATGCTCGATGCGGTGGCCGACCACGAGCTGGCGCCGCTGGTGGCGCGCTACGGCCGCGAGCGCGGCGACGCCGGGCCCTGGTCGGCCGAGGCTGTGCGTGCCGCCGTCCACGAGGACGCCGCCACGACGTCGTCGCGGGCCAGGTCAGGGGTCGACGAGCAGCGGCGGATCGTCGAGGAGGGCCGCGCGCTCGCGGTACGCGGCTCGCGCCCCTAGCCGCAGCTGCTCAGAGCAGCGCCCCGATCCAGCTCGCGACCACGGGCACCACGCCCAGCGCCACGAAGGCCGGCAGGAAGGCCAGGCCCAGCGGCGCTGTGAGCCGGACGGCGGCGGTGCGCACGCGCGCCTCGGCGTCGGCGCGGCGGGACGCGCGCAGGTCGTCGGCGACCCGTGGCAGCAGCGCCGCCAGAGGCGCCCCCGTACCGGCCGAGCGCGAGGCCGCGCGGGCCAGGCCGGCCAGCTCCGGCAGCTCGCCGACGGTGCGCCACACATCCGACGGGTCGGCGCCCAGGCGCAGCGCCGCTGTCGCCGTCGCCAGCACGTCCCCGGCGGCGCCCGGCACCGCCCGAGACGTGGCGGCCAGCGACGCCTCGACCGAGGCGCCGGACGCCAGGCACGCGGCGAGCAGGTCGACGGCCACGGGAGCCTGGCGCGCCAGCTCCGAGCGGCGGCTGCGCTCGGCGTCGGTCTGCAGCCTCGGGATCCCCCACCACGCGCCGGCCGCCACCGCCGCACCCACGAGAGCGCCCACGGGACCGCCGACGAGCAGCGCGGTCGCGATCCCACCGACCACGGCGGCACTGCGCACCCCGGGCCTCGGCAGCCGCGGCGGCCCGACGGTCCGGGACACCGCCCCACGGGGAAGACGGACGGACGGCAGCAGCAGGGCGAGGCCGGCGGCGGCAAGCACCGCGAGCAGCGGGGCCGCGGGCGTCACAGCGCGGCCTCGAGCGACCGCACGATCCGCCACGACCACAGCGCCCCCAGGGCCTCGAGCACGATGCCCGACGCCAGCACGACGGCGCCGGGAGGCGACCCCAGCAGCCAGGCGAGCGGGTCGGCGCCGAGCGCGGCACCGAGCAGCAGGCCCACGGCCGGGAGCGCGGCGAGCACGAGCGCGGTGGCGCGCGGCTCGGCCAGGCCCGTGCGCAGCTCGCGCCGCACCCGCTCGTCCTCGCGCGCGGCGTCGGCCAGGGCGGTCAACGAGGCCGCCAGCCCGGCACCCGACCCGGACGCGACCTCCCAGCAGGCGGCGGCTGCCAGGAGCAGGTCGCCCGCGCCGGGTGCCCGCAGCGCCGCTGCCACGTCGCCGCCTGCTGCTGCGGCGGCAGCAGCCACCACCGGGTCGGGGGCCCTGTCGAGCTGCGCCGCCGCGGCCACGACGGCCGACAGCGGATCGCGGCCGGCGCGCGTCTCGGCGGCCAGCGCCTCGACCCACTCGAGTGCCGCACGGCGGTGCACCTCCGCGCCGACGGGCCGGGCCGGAAGACGCAGCGCCGGGGCCTGCGGCAGCGCGCGTCCCGGCAGCATCACCAGCACGAGCACGGCAGCAGCGACGCCGGCCAGCCACATCGCGCCGGTCATGGCGCCGCGTCGCCGAGCCGCTCGCGCAGCCGCGCGAGGCCGGGTCCCTCGACGACGCCGGCCCCGGAGCGCACCAGCGCGTCGTCGAGCACCGTCAGTCCGTCGGCCCGGCGGGCCACCGACAGCGAGCGCCAGCGGCGCACCCCGTCGCGGCCGCGGTCGAGATGCACGACCACGTCGAGGCCGGACGCCAGCTGGGCATGGGCGGCGGCCCGGTCGAGCCCTCCGGCGAGGGCCAGCGCCTCGATGCGCGCCGGCACGTCGGCCGCGCTGTTGGCGTGCACGGTGGTCATCCCGCCCTCGTGGCCGGTGTTGAACGCGGCCAGCATGTCGACGACCTCGGCGCCTCTCACCTCGCCGACGACGACGCGGTCCGGCCGCATCCGCAGCGACTGGCGCACCAGGTCGCGCAGGGTGATCGCCCCTGCCCCCTCGATGTTGGGCGGCCGGGCCTCCAGCCGGACGACGTGCGGATGGTCCGGCACGAGCTCGGCCGAGTCCTCCACCACGACGATGCGGTCGCGGGGGTCGCAGCGCGCCAGGAGCGCAGACGTCCAGGTCGTCTTGCCGGTGCCGGTGCCTCCGCTGACGACCAGCGTGAGCCGCTCTGCCACGACGGCGTCGAGCCACGGGAGCACCGGCCCCGGCACGGCCCCCGCAGCCACGAGGCCCTCGAGGTCGAAGCTGCGCCGGCGGGGCACGCGCAGCGACAGCGCCGTGCCGCTGAGCGCGACCGGCGCCAGGACCGCATGCAGGCGGACGCCGGACGGGAGGCGGCCGTCGACGTAGGGGACGGCGTCGTCGAGGCGCCGGCCGCACGCCGAGGCCAGGCGCTGCGCGAGCCGGCGCACAGCGGCGTCGTCGGCGAACCGGACGTCGACGCGCTCGGCGCCGCTGCCACGGTCGACCCACACCTCGTCCGGTGCGGTGACGAGGACGTCGGTGACCTCGGGGTCGGCCACCAGGGGCTCGAGCGGGCCCGCGCCGGCCATCTCGGCGCGCAGCCGCTCGGCCTCGGCGAGCAGCGCATCCGGGGCCAGGAGCGCGCCGTCGTCGCGGAGCGCCCGGGCGACATCGGCCGCGGTGGGCGCGAGCCCGCCGGCCAGCAGCCTCGAGCGCACCCGGTCGACGACGTCGGGGCCGCTCATCCCACGACCAGGCGGGCGGCCAGCCGGTCGCACACCCTGGCCAGGCGGGTCCGCGAGAGGCCGGGAGGGTCGCCGCGGTCGAGTGCGGCGACCAGGCGGGAGTCGTGCGGCAGCTCGGCCGCGACCGGCAGGCCGAGCCACTGCTCGAGCGCCTCGCCGTCGAGCGAGGCCCCTGGCAGGCGCCGCACCACCAGTTCGAGCGGCGCTCCGTCGAGGCGCGAGGCGAGGCGGCGCGCCGACGTCGCGCCGCGCACGTCGCCGACCGCCACCAGCAGCACCACGTCGCAGACGGGGACGGCGGCGTCGAGGATCTCTGCCCGGCCGCGCGGGAGGTCGACCACGACGAGCCCGAAGCCGCTGCGCGCGGCGCCGGCCACGGCGCCGACCGCCGCCGGGCCGGGTCCGGCGAGGTCGGCGCGCGACGACGCCAGCACGTGCACGCCGGAGGCGAGCGGCAGCGCCTGCCGTAGCGTGGCGGGGTCGACCCCCGCCCCTGAGGCGCCGAGCTCGGGCCAGCGGGCGCCCGGCTCCTCCTCCGCGCCGAGGACGAGGTCGGCGCCGGGGCCGTCGGGGTCGGCGTCCACGAGCAGCACCGGGCCGCGTCGGGCCGCGGCTACGCTGAGGCCGGCCGCGAGCACGCTGGCGCCCGCTCCCCCGCTGCCGCCGACGACCCCGACGACCGGAGCCGCCGTCGCGCCGGGCGCGGGCCGCGACAGCCGGGCGAGGAGCAGGCCCTCCTCGTCGGGCAGCCGCACCACGGCCTCGGCGCCGAGCGCGAGCACCTGCGACCACGGCACGTCGTCGGTGCCGGTGGTCACCACCACCACGTCGGGCCGGCGTCCGAGCCCGGCGTCCAGGCAGGCATGGACGGCGGAGTCGCACACGAGCACGTCGTCGGCTCCGCGCCAGCGCGAGCGCGCCTCGCGCGCGGTGCCCACCACCTCCACCTCGCGGCCCGCTGCCGCTGCCGCACGCAGCACGAGAGGTGTCGTCTCGGGGTCGTCGCCCACCAGCACGGTCGTCACGCCGCCGACCGTCGGCCCCGGCACCCACCGCGGGGACGGCCGGGAGCGCGGCCCTGTGGACGACGCGCGAGGACGGGCGGCTGTGGACGGAGCCCGGCGGTCGGCGTCGCGGGCGCCGCCTACGATCGGGGCATGACGCGCAGTGCCGCCTTCTTCGACCTCGACAAGACGATCCTCGCGAAGTCGAGCTCGCTGGCGTTCGCGCGGCCGTTCTACAAGGGCGGGCTGCTCGGGCGGGCCGACGTCCTCAAGAGCGCCTACGCGCAGTTCACCTACGTGGCCTCCGGCGCCGACCACGACCAGCTCGAGTACATGCGCAAGTACATGTCGGCGCTGGTCACGGGCTGGGACGTCGAGAGCGTGAAGCGCATCGTGTCCGAGACCCTCGACGACATCGTCGACCCGATGGTCTACGAGGAGGCGGTCGACCTCATCGCGCACCACAAGGAGGAGGGCCGCGACGTCATCATCATCAGCTCGTCGGGCACCGAGGTGGTCGAGCCGATCGGCGAGCGCCTCGGCGTCGACCGCGCGATCGGCACGCAGATCGCGATCGACGACGAGGGCCGCTACACCGGCGAGATCGTGTTCTACGCCTACGGGCAGGGCAAGGCCGACGCGATGGTCGCCCTCGCCGAGGAGAACGGCTACGACCTCGCCGAGTGCTACGCCTACAGCGACTCGATGACCGACCTGCCCATGCTCGACGTCGTCGGCCACCCGGTCGCGGTCAACCCCGACGCGCCACTGCGCAAGGTGGCGGTCGAGCGCGAGTGGCCGATCCTCGACTTCGCCCGGCCCGTGGCGATGCCGACCATGCGCCAGCGGCTCACCGAGCTCAACAACGAGCGCAACCGCCGCACGGCGCTGCGCGTCGGCGCCGCGACCGTGGCGCTCGGTATCGCCTGGTACGCGGCCCGGCGCCGCGGCTCGTCGCTCTAGCGCCGGGCAGCCGCCCAGACGCCCAGACGCACCACCGCCCGGCGACTCGCGGGCGCAAACCCCTGGCGCGGGCGGGCCTCCGGGCGGACCATCGGGTCCCAGCAGGCACCCCGCCTGCGGCGATCCCAGGAGCCAGCCGTGGCCGAGCCGTCCGACGTGCGCGCGCGCCGCCGCGCGGCGGACGCCCACGGCGCCTGGCACGGCGACCCGCTCGACGGCCGGCTCGACCTCGACCGCCTCGACGACCCGCTCGACCCCTACGGCAGCGAGCCCCTCGACCTCGACGTCGTCGGCGACGACAGCCCGCTCCTCGCCGAGCGCCTGCGCACCTGGATGGAGGGACGCGGGGTCCTCGTGTGGCTGCGGACCCACCGGCCGGTGGTGGCGGTCGTCGTCGCACTGGCGGCGCTCGGCCTCGTGGCGGCGGGAGGCTGGTGGCTGGCCCGGCCCGCCTACCTCGCCGACGAGGCGCGCGTCGAGGTGACGACCAGCGGCCAGGAGCCGGCCCGCCTCATCGTCGATCCGGCCACCGGCCACATCACCGGCATCACCCAGCTCGTCCTGCTGTCGTCGGCGGAGACGCCGACGGTCACGGTCGATGCGCTCGGCGTCGTCGGCCCCGGACTGTCGCGGCCCACCGCGCGCATCCCGTCGTCGGTCGCGGGCGCGCCGACCACCGGCGCAGTGGCCGCCGACGTCTCGTGCGACCGGCCCGAGGAGACCGACGCCGTCGTGACGTCGCGCGCGGCGGACTACCGCGTGCGCGTGCAGCGCACCGACTCGGCCACCGGCGAGCAGCGGATCGACACCGTGCCGCTCGAGGGGGCCGAGGAGTGGCTGCGCGACGTGCGACGCGCGTGCGTGCAGATCGCCGCCGACCGCGACCTCGAGGTGCGGGCCGTCGACGCCGCGCAGGTCGAGGGCTCGGTGGCCGCCGACATCCGGATGCTGGTGCGCAACAGCGCCGACCGGCCCTGGCGCTCGGTACGCGTGTCGACGCTGGGCGCGCCCACCGTCGTCGCCGCGACTCCGGACATCGATATCCCCGCCGGCTCCGAGGAGTGGGTGACCGTACGGCTGTGGCCCGACGACTGCAGCGACCCCGTGCGCCCGCTCGCGCAGGGAGTGCCGCTGCGCGCCGCGCTGGAGGACGGCATCGCCGTCACCGAGTCGCGCGCCCCCACGTTCTACCTGCCGCTGACCAACGGGCTCGACACGGTGGCGGATGCCCTGCGCACCACCTGCACCGCCGAGCCGCCGACGGCGACGATCACCAAGGCCCGTGTCTCGGGGTCGTCGATCCAGGACGGCTCCGGCACCATCGACATCTGGATCGACCTGGCGGTGCCGTCGGGCGGGGTGGTCGAGGTGCAGCAGCCGCTGGCCGACAGGGCAGGCGTGGTGACGCCGTTCGAGGACGTCGTGCCGGTCGGCGCCGACGGCATCGCGCAGGTGCGCGTGCAGTGGGAGGTGCCGGGCTGCTTCGCGATGCTGCAGGCCGGCCCGCCGGTGCTCAGCGTGCGGGTCGCGTCGGACCTGCGCCGCCCCTACCGCCTGCCGCTCACGGGCGAGTCGATGCGCACCAACCTGGCCCGGCTGTGCGGGACCACCGCCGGCAGCGTCGTCGCCTGACCGGTCCGCCTCCCCTCGCGCTCGGACCCGGGTCGGCCTACCGTCGGCGCATGGCGGTTCCGGAGGTCGCGGGGCCGAGCCGATGACGCCGGACGACGGGCGCCTCGAGCTCGACGACGACGGCCGCGTCCTCGACGCGGCCGGACCCGTGCGCGCTCTCGATCTGCACGACCCCGATGCTGCCGACGATCTGGCGACCAGCGGAGTGCAGCGCTGGGTCGACTCCACCGCACGCCCCTTCCTGCAGCGCCGCCGGCGCCCGCTGGCCGTCGCGGCGGCCGTCGCCGTCGCAGCGGCGGGGGCCGGTCTCTGGGCCGCGACCCGCCCTCCCTACGTGCCACCCCCGCTGCCCGTCTCCCTCGCATCGGCGTCGAGCCCGGTCGTCGACGACGCAGGGAGGCTGACCTGGTCGCTCGCCGTGCAGCCGCTCACCTCGCCGGATCCCGCCGTCCTCAGCGGCCTCGTCGGGCCCGGGCTGTTCGACGGCGCCGTGACGCAGAGCGGTGCGACGGCGGTCGCCGCTGCGACGGTCGACTGCACGGATCCGGCCCTGCCGTCCGCCGCTGCTGGCGCCTACTCCGTGACGGGCCGTGCGGGCGAGGTGGAAGGGGCGCTCCCCACCCCGCCGGCGGCATGGCCGCGCACCGGGCTGGCCCGGGTGCTGGCCGACTGGTGCATGTCGCAGTCGGCCACAACGGCTGTCGAGGTGGCGCTCAGCAGCGTGACACCTCTGCCCGGGACGACGCTGGCCGATGTGGGGCTCGATGTGCGCAACGCGTCCCCGCTCCCGCTCATCATCGCGACCCGGCGCACGGCCTCCGGCTCCATCGCGGTCGACCGGTCCCCGGCTCTCGCACTCGCGCCGGGAGGGACGGGCCGGCTGACCACCCGGCTCGACGTGCACGACTGCTCGGTCGCCCCGGCGCTGACCCCGCTCGGCGCCCTGCCCAACCCCTCGGCGGAGGACTCCGGCGCCCCTGGCGTCGCGCTGGCGCTCAGCTTCCGCGACGCCGCGCGCACGGCGTCGTTCCCCGTGCTCGGGGGCGAGCGCATCGCGTCGTCCCTGGGCCCGGCCGTCTGCGACGGCACGGCGCCGCCCGAGGTGTCTGTGTCCGATGTGAGGGCTGCCCGCGCCGGCAGCGGCTGGACGGCCGAGGCCATCCTGCGCGTCCGCACGACGGGTATCGGCATCGGGATCGCGGAGGTGGGGTTCGCCGGGCCGCCGGCGGGAGAGGGCTCCCGGGTCGAGGTCAGCACCGGCCTCGACCGGGGCTGGGCGGCCGAGCCCACCTCGCTGGAAGGCGGTGCCGGCCTCCTCCCGAGCCTGTATGTGTCGCCGAGCTGCGACGAGGTGGCGGGCATGTCGCCGGCGCCGCTGCCCGTGCGCGTGACGATGCCCGACCGCACGGTCGTCCCGTTCCGTGTTCTCGTCGACGATGTGCGGGTTCTGCGCGCGGCGGCCCAGGCATGCGGCACCGACGTCGACCCCGCCCGGGCGCAGGCCCTCGGCTGGCGCTGAGCCGGGGACGGCCGGCATGGGCGGCAGCGGCGACGGACGGCTCGAGCTCGACGAGCTCGGGCAGGCGGTGGAGTCGGCGACCGAGCTCGACGTCGTCGGCGAGGACCATCCCGACGATCCGACGTGGGGCGAGCGGTTCGCCGGGTCGCGGGCCGGGCGCTGGTGGGCGGCCCACCCGTGGGTGCGCCGGTCGGCCCTCGGCATCGCCGTGGCGGCCGTGATCGGCCTCGCGCTGTCGTGGACGGGCCAGGCGCCGCCGGACGACCTCGAGGTGGTGGCGACCGTCGAGTCCGACGGTCGCCAGGTGGGCACGGACCTCGTCGGCGGCACGGTGCAGGCAGGCTTCGTCGTGACCGGCGTCCGCCCCGGCGACGACGTCACCGTGAAGGCCGTGGTGGGGCCGGGCCTGCGCTCGGCGACGTCGCGCGATCTCGGTGGCGGCCGTGTGCTGGTGCAGGCCGCGCTCGACTGCTCGGAGGCCGACGCCCTCGATGCCCCGGCCGACAGGTACGGCCTGCGGGTGTCGCGCACCGACCAGTGGGGCCGCACCGTCGTGGAGTCGCGGCCGCTGCCCGAGGGCGCGGACTGGTCGGGTGCGGTGCACGAGGCCTGCTGGGCCACCACCGGCGAGCAGGCGCTGTCGGTCGACGAGGTCGAGGTCGTGGTGGGCCCGGCGTACGCGATGGTGCGGCTGTCGATCGCCATCACCAGCACTCTGCCGGCCGACGCGCTCGTGCAGGCGCTGCCCGTCGACGACGGGGAGGTCGCCGTCGTCCTCGTCGACTCCGCCAGCCTCGCGGCGGGCGGCAGCGTCGTTCTCGACGTGCCTCTGCGCGTGCGGTCGTGCGACAGCCCGCAGGTGCCGCGCTGGGCATCCACGGACGATGTCAGCGGCGGCTACTCCGCGCTCGAGCCCGGGCTGCAGCTCGATGTCACGCTGCCCGGCAGCGGGGAGAGCCGCCTCACCGCCATCCGCTTCGACGACGCCCAGGCGCGGGCGATCCAGGAGGGCCTCGACCAGGTGTGCGACGGCGTCCCGCGCACGACGATCTCGCTGGTCGACGTCGGCCGCGCGCAGCTGTCGGGCGCCGTGGTGCTCATGCCCGTCGTGCTCGATGTGCGCTCCGACGGCCTGGCGCGACGCCTCCTCGTCGAGTCCGAGGACCTGTTCGGCGAGGCGATCCCGAAGCCCGTCGGCCGCGGCGGCAGGGTCGAGGGCACCTGGGCGTTCTTCTGCCAGGAGTCGGTGTCGCCGATGACGGTGTCGCTGCAGGTGAACGCCGACGGCCGCGACTACCCGTGGCGGTGGGCCTCGCAGGATCCTCGCCTCGTGCGCGAGGTGCAGCGGGTGTGCCCGGGCGCGCAGGCCCCGACCACGTTCGTGTCCTGATCGTGCTCGGACGCGTACCCGCCGGCTCGTACGCTGCCAGGCATGGGGGACCGCGACGGCCGGCTCGAGCTCGATGAGCTCGGCGGCGTCATCGACACGGCGGAGCGGCTCGACGCCGTCCCGGCCCCGGACCTGCTCGAGGGCGGCGAGGACCACCCGACGTGGGGCGAGCGCGCTCGCGGATCGCGCGCGTTCGCCTGGGCCGCAGCGCATCGCGGCTGGATGACGGCGGGCGCCGTCGCGGCCGTGGCGGCGGTGGTCGTCCCCGCCGTCGTCGTGGCCAACCGGCCGCCCGACCCCGACCCCACCATCGACGTCAGTGTCATGTCGCTCACCGACGAGGCCAACGGCAACCCCGGGGTCACCGGCTACGGCGGCGGCCTGTTCGGGTCGGTCTACCAGGTCACGTCGCTGGAGGAGGGCTGGAGCGGCCTGCGCATCGACGGGATCAGCGGTCCGGGGATCCGCACCTCGCGCTCGGAGCAGGTCCCGTCGCCCACGTCGGACCTGCCGCGGTTCCGGGTGGCGGCGGCTGCCGGCTGCGACTCCCCGGCGTACGACGGCTTCTTCCGCGGCGACTACGTGCTCCACCTGAGCGCGACCGACGCCTACGGACGACCGGCGACCGCGACGGTCGACGCACCACTGCCGGCGTACGGGGGATGGAGCGAGACGGTCGGCCAGTGGTGCTGGGAGAAGGTGCCGGCGAGCCTGGGGATCGACGTGCAGTCCGTTCGCGGCGACCGCGCCCTGGCGGAGATCGAGGTCGCCGTCGAGGTCGCGAACCCGAACCCGTTCTCGCTGTGGGTGTCCAACGCCTACGCCGACAGCGCCTGGCTCGCGCAGAGCCCCGCCGACGTGCCGCGGCCCGTCGAAGCCCGCTCCACCGCCGTGCTGCCGATTCGCCTGGCTGTGACCGACTGCCGCGCCGGCGACGACGGCGTCTGGGTCGAGGTGCTGCAGGGCGACGCGTCGACCGTGCGCCGGCCCGGCATCGGCAGCTACATCACGACGTCGGAGCAGCGCTTCGGCGCCCAGCTGCCGGTGCTCTTCGAGCCGGGTGCGGTGGCAGAGCTCGACGCTGCGCGTCGGACGGTCTGCCGGGGCGTGCCGGCGATCGGCCTCCAGTCGCTCGACGCCGTCCCGGCGACAGCGCCCGACCCGGCCACCGGCCTCTACCCCCTTGCGCTGAGGATCCGGCTGGGCTCGGTCACCGGCACCGAGCGGCTCACCGCGGACGTCGTCGACGACACGCTGGGCTGGCGCGGCACGACGCCGACGACCACCGAGGTCGTGGCCGACGGCTCCGTGCAGGACGTGGTCTGGGACGTCGACTGCGGCTACGTGCCGTCGCCGCCCGTGCTGCGCCTGCGCTCCGAGTCCGGCGCCCCGCGGCCGCAGCTGCTCGACCTCGGCATCGAGCCGCTGCGCTCGGCCCTCGTGCAGACCTGCCCCGGCTTCCTGGACGGCGACCTCGTGACCATGGGCTGGGGATCTGCGGCCGACCGCGCGAGCGGCTGACCAGAGCACGCGGTCGCCCCGGATCGGCGCGTCAGGATCGGAGCCTCCGCCTACGCTGCGGGGCATGGGGGACGACGGACGGCTCGAGCTCGACGAGCTCGGCGGCGTGATCGAGACGGCGCAGCGCCTCGACGCCGCAGCGCCTGACGGCGACCTGCTCGCCGGCGGCGACGACGCACCGTCCTGGGCCGAGCGCATCCGGGCCAGCGGCGTGTACTTCTGGGCCGAGCGCCACCGCCGGTGGCTCATGGCCGGTGCCGCGGTGGTGGCTGTCGGCGTCGCCGTGCCAGGCGTCGCCGCCCACAACCGGCTGCCCGACGTCGACCCGACCACCGGCATCGTGGCGCTCGCGGTCGCCAACGATCTCGACGGTGCTCCCGCTCCTGCGGTCGACGGCGGCCTGGCGACGGCGGTGTACCAGCTCGAGCAGCACGAGCGCGGGTGGACCGATCCGCAGGTCATCGGCGTCAGCGGGCCGGGCATCCGGAGCACCGAGGTCGCCGCGGTCCCGGTGGGCAGCGGCATCTTCCCGAAGTTCCGGGTGACCGCCGCGGTCGGCTGCGACCTTCCGTTCGGCCGCCCGGCCGCTGCACAGTACGTCCTGCACATCAGCGCCACCGACGCCTACGGCCGGGTGGTGCGCGAGGACGTGCCTGCGCCGTCGATGGAGTACTCCGGGTGGTACGACGCGCTGGGCCAGGCCTGCTGGCAGCGCGTGCCCGACGAGCTCGACGTCGAGATCGGGCGCATCAGCGCGGACCGCGACCGCGGGCGCATCACCGTCGAGGCGGCCGTGACGACCCCGGCAGCGTACGACGTGTCGGTCACGAGCGCGTGGGCCGACGCCCCGTGGCTGGTGCCGGACATCGGCGCCGCGGCGCGGGTGCCGGCCGGCGGCACCGCCGACGTCGCGCTGCCGTTCCAGGTGAGCGACTGCCGCACCCCGTTCACCGCGCCGAGGGCCCAGCAGATCCGCGGCGACGAGGTCGCCATGATCACCGGGCTGTCGGCCTACGTGACGACGGCCGACCAGCGCTTCGGCACGCAGCTCGCCCTGCCGCTCGACAGCGCGCAGACCGACGCGCTGCAGCGGGCCCACGACGAGGTGTGCCAGGGCATGCCGGCGCTGCGCATCGCCGACGTCGTGGCGAGCACGGGCGAGCCGACCCCGGACGGCTCCGGTGCCTGGGACATCCCGGTGACCCTGCGGCTCGGCACCTCGACGCCCCGACCGCTGCGCGTGTCGATCGGCGACTCTGGCCTCGATCCGATCGTCGGCATGGAGAACGCCGCGGTCGTCGGTGCCGACGGGACGGTCACCGCGCGATGGCGCGTCGAGTGCGGCTATGCGCCGTCGCCGCCGGCGCTGTGGGTGCAGTCGATGTCGAGCGCCCCCACGCCTCAGCGGCTCCGGCTGCCGCTCGGGCCGCTGCGCAGGGCGCTCGTCGCGACGTGCCCGGGCATCCCCGCGAACGACCTCGGCCTCAACGGCTGGAGCGGCGGCGGGGCCTGAGGGGATCCGCCGGACCGACGCATCCGCGCGAGTCCAAGATCACCGGAAAGTCAAGGGGCACAGGGGCTTCCGGTTGCCTGCGGATCGGAGTACACAAGAACCACGGGAGCCGGCCGAAGGGGCCGACCACTGCACGGAAGGCGACCGGAGAAGTCCGGGCCCGACGAGCGACGGGCCCACACGAGTACTGAGCACGGCACCACCTCGGGATACCCACGCTGCGGTCACCCTCGTAACGGGCGTCACGGCCGGGAGAGCTCGCAGAAGCACCCGACCGGACGGAACTCACAGCGCACTGATCGCCCGGGAGCCGTGCCCGCGACGGCGCCCCTGCTAGCGGGGCGCCGTTCGCTGTGCGGGCCGCTCCGGCACGGCACCGGCGTCAGGCCAGATCCGCGACGATCCGCTGCGACTCCTGCGCCCCCACCCGCACCGTCTCCGCGTGCAGCACGATCCACTGCGCCACGCCCTCCGGCGTGCCCGTCGCGTAGGCCTTGAGCGCATCGGCGTAGCGCGAGCGGCCCGCGGCGTAGAGACCGGCCTCGGGGACGGTCAGCCCGTCGGGGTCGACCCCGCGCGCGGCCAGTACGAGCCGCGTGGTGGCACGGGCCACCAGTCCGCTCCCCCAGGCGAACGGGCGCAGCACCGCCACCTCGGCGTGGGCGATGGCCGCGACCACCAGGGCCGGCGCGGCCGACTGCGCCGTGAGGACGCCGGCGAGCGCAGCCATCCGGCGCGACGCCTCGGCGTGGTCCGGGACAGGTCCGAGGCGCAGCGGGTCGTCGGCCCGCTCGTCCGCGCGGGGCCGCCCGCGCTGGTCGTCGTCGACGAAGCCCGTGGAGGCCACGGCATGCAGCGTCGAGAGCGCCTGCAGCGGGGCCCGTCCCAGCACGTCGACCTGCCGCGGGATCTCCGCCTGGACCGCGAGAGCCGACGCGACCACGCGGCCCATCGGCGACCCGTCCAGCGCGTCGCCGGACACCAGCGCGTCGGGCCGCACCTCGGCGCCGTCGATGGCTGCCGACGCCCAGCCCCCGCGCAGCCGCGAGGCCGCGACCACCTCCCCCGCGCGGGCCCGCACGCCGCGGTCCCACAGCACGGCGTCGACGGCCGACCGTGCGGCGTCGACGGCCTCCTGGACGCCGGGCAGGCCGGCGAGCGGCTCGAGCACGTCCTGGGGCATGCCGCCACGCTACGGCGCGCGGCTCCGCCGGGCCGCGCCAGGGCGGGGCGCGGGCTAGCGTGCGCGCATGACCCCCGCGCTCGTCGCCGCGCTCGTGGTCGCGGTCGTGGCCGTGGCGCTCGTCGCCGTGCGCCTGCTGCGCCGCCGCGACCTCGGCACCGAGGCCGACCGGGCCACGTTCGAGACGCTGCACCGAGCGTCGCTCGCGGCGCCCGCGCTGCGCGAGGGCCTCACCGAGGACGCCGTCGGCCGGGCGGCCAAGCACGTGCGCGCCCTGCTCGGGTCGGCGGGCGTCGTGCTCACGAGCACCGAACGCGTGCTGGGCGGCGACGGCGCCGGCACCGACGTCCTCGTGCTCGACGACGTCGCCGAGGTCCTCGAGAACGGTCACGCGGTCGTGGTGCCGCAGGTCGGCCCACTGGGCCACCAGGCCATCGTGGCGCCGCTGGTGGTCGACGACCTCGTCGTCGGCACGCTCGTGTGCGTCGCCGACCACGCGACCGCCAACCTCGTGCGGGCCACCACCGAGGTCGCGCGCTGGGTGTCGAGCCAGCTCGAGCTCGCCGAGCTCGACGCCTCGCGCACGCGGCTCGCCGAGGCCGAGGTGCGGGCCCTGCGGGCGCAGATCTCGCCCCACTTCATCTACAACGCGCTCAACGCCATCGCGTCCTACGTGCGCACCGACCCGGAGCACGCGCGCGAGCTGCTGCTCGAGTTCGCCGACTTCACCCGCTACTCCTTCCGGCGGCACGGCGAGTTCACGACGCTCGCCGAGGAGCTGCGCTCGATCGACCGCTACCTCACCCTCGAGCGCGCCCGGTTCGGCGAGCGGCTGCAGGTCACCGTCCGCGTGGCGCCCGAGGTGCTGCCCGTGACAGTCCCGTACCTGTGCCTTCAGCCGCTGGTGGAGAACGCCGTGCGCCACGGGCTCGAGCGCAAGGCCGGCCCCGGACGCATCACGATCCTGGCCGAGGACGACGGCGCCGAGTGCGCCATCTCGGTCGAGGACGACGGCGTCGGCGCCGACCCTGAGCAGATCCGCCGCGCGATGACCGGTGAGGGCGACGCCGACTCCATCGGCGTGGGCAACGTCGACGAGCGCCTCCGCCAGGTGTTCGGCGACGAGTACGGTCTGGTCGTCGAGACCGCCCCCGGCCTGGGCACCAAGGTGTCCATGCGCGTCCCGAAGTACGCCCCAGGAGTCCACGTATGAGCGAGCCCGCGGCCACCGCCGGCCTGCGCGTGCTGGCCGTCGACGACGAGGCGCCGGCCCGCGCAGAGCTGTCGTACCTGCTCGGCCGCGACGAGCGCGTCGGCCACGTCGACACGGCGGGCGACGGCGCGGAGGCCCTGCGCCTCATCGAGTCCGGCGTCTACGACGCCCTGTTCGTCGACATCCGCATGCCCGGCCTCGACGGGCTCGACCTCGCCCGCATCCTGCGCCGCTTCACCGAGCCGCCCGCGGTCGTGTTCGTCTCGGCGTACGACCAGCACGCGGTCGAGGCGTTCGACCTGCGCGCGGTCGACTACGTGATGAAGCCCGTCCGCGAGGAGCGGCTGGCCGAGGCCGTCGGCCGCGTGATCGAGGGCCGCGCGCGCTCCGCCCCGGCGGCAGCGCCGCCGGCCCCGGCCGACGACGACGAGACGATCGCCGTCGAGCTCGGCGGCGTGACGCGCTTCGTGAAGCGCTCGGACGTCCGGTACGTCGAGGCGCACGGCGACTACGCGCGCCTCGTCACCGACGACGGGCGGCACCTCGTGCGGGTGTCGCTGGCGCTGCTCGAGGAGCAGTGGTCGTCGGCCGGGTTCGTGAGGATCCACCGCCGCTGGCTGGTGCCGCTGCGGGCCATCGACGAGGTGCGCAACGACGGCGGGCGGATGAGCGTGCGCGTGGGCGACGCCGTCCTCCAGGTGTCGCGCCGCCACACCCGCGAGCTGCGCGACACCCTCGTGCGCAGCGCGCGCCCGGGGCGCTGAGGCGTGGACGAGAAGCCGCAGCGCCGGGTCGCGATCACGCATCCGCGCACCGCTGCGGCCCGCTCGGCGGCCAAGCGCGGCGTCCGCCGCGACGTCAACGACAGCACGGCGCTGGGCGTGACGATGATCCGCTCGCTGCGGCGCGCGCAGCTGCGGCTCGCGGTGATCGTCGGCGTCGGGCTGCTCGTCGTCCTCGGCGGGATCCCCCTGCTGTTCCTGCTCGACCCTCCGCTGCGCGAGGCGCGCGTGGGCGGGCTCGCCGTCGGCTGGATCCTGCTCGGCGTGCTGGTCTTCCCGGCCATCTGGCTCACCGCGTGGTGGTACGTACGGGCGGCGGAGCGCAACGAGACGCAGTTCGTCGACCTGGTCGAGAGGTCGTGACGTGACGTCGTGGTGGCCGCTGCTGGCCATCCTCGGCGTGGTCGGGGCGACGTTCGCGATCGGCCTGTTCGGCGTCCGGGTGTCGCGCACGACGTCGGACTTCCTCGTCGCGTCCCGGTCGGTCAGCCCCACGCTCAACGCGTCCGCCATCGGCGGCGAGTACCTGTCGGCGGCGTCGTTCCTCGGCATCGCCGGCCTGGTGCTCTCCTACGGCGTCGACATGCTCTGGTTCCCCGTCGGGTACACCGTCGGCTACCTCGTGCTGCTCATCCTGGTCGCGGCCCCGCTGCGGCGGAGCGGGGCGTACACGCTGCCCGACTTCGCCGAGATGCGGACGCGCTCGCGCAGGGTGCGGTACGCCTCGTCGATCCTCGTCGTGCTCATCGGCTGGCTCTACCTGCTCCCGCAGCTGCAGGGTGCCGGCATCACGTTGCGCGCGCTCACCGGCGCCCCCGTCTGGGCCGGCGCCGTCGTGGTGGCCGTCGTCGTCGGGATCACGGTGGCCACTGGCGGGATGCGCTCCATCACCGTCGTGCAGGCGTTCCAGTACTGGCTCAAGCTGTTCGCGATCGCGCTGCCCGCCGTGCTGCTGGTGGCGGCGTGGTACCGCGACGGCACGCCGGTGTTCACCGAGGGTGGCTGGGGCGATCCGCTCTCGGGCTACGGCGAGCGCGAGTACCCGCTCTACACGACGTACTCGATCGTGCTCGCGACGTTCCTCGGCACGATGGGCCTGCCGCACGTGCTGGTGCGCTTCTACACCAACCCCGACGGCCGGGCAGCCCGCCGCACCGTCCTCGCGGTGCTCGCTCTGCTGAGCGTGTTCTACCTGTTCCCGCCGGTGTTCGGCGCTCTCGGCCGCATCTACACGCCCGAGCTCGCGGGCACCGACGCCGCCGACACGGTGGTGCTCGTGCTGCCCTCCGTGGTGTTCGACGGGTGGCTCGGCGACGCGCTGTCGGCGCTCGTCGCGGCCGGCGCGTTCGCCGCGTTCCTGTCGACCGCGAGCGGGCTGTGCGTGTCCGTGGCCGGCGTGCTCTCGCAGGACCTGCTGCGCCACGAGGGCCGTCTCGGCGACGGCGTCAGCCGGTTCCGGCTCGGCACGGCCATCGCCATCGCCGTGCCCTTCCTGCTCGCTCTGGTGGCCGGTCGCGCCAACCTCGCGCAGACCGTCACGCTCGCGTTCGCGGTGGCGGCGTCGACGTTCTGCCCGCTGCTCGTGCTGGGCATCTGGTGGCCGCGCCTGACCGAGAAGGGCGCGCTCGCGGGCCTGCTCGTCGGCGGCGGCGCCGCTCTCGCGGCCGTCGTCGCGGTGCTCGCCGCCGGCCCGTTCACCGGCGTCGTCGGCGCCCTGCTCGGCCAGCCCGCGGCCTGGACCGTCCCGCTCGCCTTCGCCACCAGCGTGCTGGTCTCGCTGCGCACGGGCGACCGGTCGCAGCGCCTCGTCAGCGACGCCGCCATGGCGCGCCTGCACGGCCCCGAGGAGATCCAGGCCCGTCGCGCCTGAGCACCTCCCGGCGGCGAGTAACTGGCGTTGTCATCGGTTTCGGGCCCGCAGAACCGATAACGACACCAGTTACTCGCGGCATCGGGTCGCGGACGGGGTCGACCGGTGGGCGTACGTGGCGGACCGTTCGGCGCACGGCGAGCGGCGGGCCGGGGCCTCTCGGCTCCCCCTCGCGACCGCCCGTCGCGCCGGGCGGCCGACCCCCTCGCGCCGCGGTTGTGACCGCGCCCACACTCCTCCCCGCCGGGTGACTCAGGTCACAGCGGCACTCCGAGACCCGACCCGAGGAGTACCACCGTGAGTACTGCGGACACCTCCCACGACGACCCCTACCTGGTGGTCGAGCGGAGCCCGAAGTTCCGTGACCTGCGCAGCCGCTACCGCCGTTTCATCTTCCCGATGGGCGCCCTGTTCCTGGGCTGGTACCTGCTGTTCATCTACTGCGCCGGCTGGCAGCGCGAGTGGATGGGGACCCAGGTCTGGGGCTCCATCACCATCGGCTACGTCTTCGCGCTGCTCCAGTTCGTGACGACGTTCCTCATCGCGTGGGCCTACACGCGCTACGCCGACAACAACATCGACCCCGAGGCCATCGAGCTCAAGGAGGAGGTCGAGCGTCTGGACGCCGCCCGCGGCGCGCACCCGACGCACACCTCCGACGAGGAGCTCGAGCAGGCCGACCTCAGCACGGGAGCCTGACGTGACGACTCTTGCCGCCATCACCAGCGACTCGCAGCGCATCCTCGCGATCGTGCTGTTCCTCGCCTTCGTCGGCCTGACCCTGGGCATCACGGTCTACATGGGCCGCCGCACGAAGAGCGCGGAGGACTTCTACGCTGCCGGCCGCTCCATCGGCGGCATCCAGAACGGCATCGCGATCTCCGGCGACTACATGTCGGCGGCGTCGTTCCTCGGCATCGCCGGGCTGATCGCCCTGTTCGGCTACGACGGCTTCGTCTACTCCGTCGGCTTCCTCGTGGCCTACCTCGTGGTGCTGCTGTTCGTGGCCGAGCCGCTGCGCAACTCGGGCAAGTTCACGATGGCCGACGTGCTGGCCTACCGCCTGCGCCAGCGCCCGGTGCGCATCGCCGCGAGCATCAGCACCCTGACGATCTCGCTGTTCTACCTGCTGGCCCAGATGGCCGGCGCCGGCGGGCTCGTGTCGCTGCTGCTCGGCATCACCTCCGACGTCGGCAAGAGCCTCACGATCGCTGCGGTCGGCGCGCTCATGATCCTCTACGTGATCATCGGCGGCATGAAGGCCACCACGTGGGTGCAGATCATCAAGGCGCTGCTGCTCATGGGCGGCACGATCCTGATCTCGGTCCTGGTCCTGCTGCACTTCAACTTCAACGTCTCGAACATGCTCTCGGCGGCCCAGGAGGCCAGCGGCAACCCGAACTTCCTGGCCCCCGGCAACAAGTACAAGGACCCGGTCGACCTGCTCTCGCTGGGCCTGGCCCTCGTGCTCGGCACCGCCGGCCTGCCGCACATCCTGACCCGCTTCTACACGGTCCCGACCGCCCGCGCCGCGCGCACCTCGGTCAACTGGGCCATCGGCATCATCGGCGCCTTCTACATCATGACCACGTTCCTCGGCTTCGGCGCCGCGGCCCTGGTCGGCAGCAAGGCGATCACCGAGGCCGACAAGGGCGGCAACTCCGCGGCCCCGCTGCTGGCTCAGTTCCTCGGCGGCGGCGCGGGCTCGATCGGCGGCGTCGTGCTGATGTCGGTCATCTCCGCGGTCGCGTTCGCCACGATCCTCGCGGTCGTCGCCGGCCTCACGCTGGCCTCGAGCTCGTCGTTCGCCCACGACTTCTACGGCAACGTCGTGAAGAAGGGGAAGGCGACGGGCGCGGAGGAGGTCAAGGTGGCGCGGTTCGCGACCATCGCCATCGGCATCCTCGCGATCGTGCTCGGCATCCTGGCGCAGAAGCAGAACATCGCGTTCCTCGTGGGCCTGGCCTTCGCGGTGGCGGCGTCGGCGAACCTCCCGACGATCATGTTCTCGCTGTTCTGGAAGCGCTTCACCACCCGCGGCGCGGTCTGGGGCATCTACGGCGGCCTGGCGATGAGCCTGTTCCTCGTCGTGATCTCCCCGGTCGGCTGGGGCACCCCGACGTCGCTGTTCTCGACGACGACGCCGGCGCTGTTCCCGCTGTCGAACCCCGGCCTGATCTCCATCCCGTTCGGCTTCTTCTGCGCCTGGCTCGGCACGATGACCGGCCGTGAGGAGACCAGCGAGGAGAAGTACCCGGAGCTCGAGGTCCGCGCCCTCACCGGCGCCGGCGCCCACTAGCAGGCGCCGCACGGAGGCGCCCCGGCACCACCGCCGGGGCGCCTCCCCCGTGAGGGGGCGCCGGATCCCCCACTGCAACCCCGGGGCAACCCTGCTTCCGGTAGACATGCTTGTCCCGACACCTCACCGGGCCCGCCGGCCCGTACCCCACCCCGAGGAGCGACGTGAGCCACGAGGCGCTCGAGAACCTGCTGCACGAGGACCGTGCCTTCCCGCCGTCCCCCGAGTTCGCCGCCCAGGCCAACGCGACCGAGGCGATGTACGCCGAGGCCGACGCCGACCGGCTCGCCTTCTGGGCGAAGCAGGCCGGCGAGCTGCAGTGGGCGCAGCCGTGGGACACCGTCCTGGACTGGTCGGACGCGCCGTTCGCGCGCTGGTTCGACGGCGGGAAGATCAACGTCGCCGTCAACTGCGTCGACCGGCACGTCGAGGCCGGGCACGGCGACCAGGTCGCCTTCCACTTCGAGGGCGAGCCGGGCGACACCCGCGACATCACCTACGCCGACCTGCTCGCCGAGGTGTCGCAGGCCGCCAACGCGCTGGAGTCGCTGGGCGTGAAGGCCGGCGACCGCGTCGCCATCTACCTGCCGATGATCCCCGAGGCCGCCGTCGCGATGCTCGCGTGCGCCCGCATCGGCGCCGTGCACTCGGTCGTGTTCGGCGGCTTCTCCGCCGAGGCGCTGCGCTCGCGCATCGAGGACGCCGAGGCGGTGCTGGTCATCACCTCCGACGGCGGCAACCGCCGCGGCAAGCCGATGGCGCTCAAGCCCGCCGTCGACGAGGCCGTGGCGGCGTCGCCGTCGGTGAAGAACGTCCTGGTGGTCAAGCGCACGGGCCAGGACGACATCGAGTGGACCGACAAGGACATCTGGTGGCACGAGCTGGTCGGCGCGCAGCCCACCACGCACGAGGCCCAGGCCTTCGACGCCGAGCACCCGCTGTTCATCCTCTACACGTCGGGGACCACGGGTAAGCCCAAGGGCATCCTGCACACCACCGGCGGCTACCTCACCCAGGCGTCGTTCACCCACCGCAACGTCTTCGACCTCAAGCCCGACACGGACGTCTACTGGTGCACCGCCGACATCGGCTGGATCACCGGCCACTCCTACGTCGTGTACGGCCCGCTGGCCAACCGCGCCACGAGCCTCATGTACGAGGGGACGCCGGACACCCCCCACAACGGCCGCTGGTGGGAGCTGGTCGAGAAGTACCGCGTCTCGATCCTCTACACCGCGCCCACCGCGATCCGCACCTTCATGAAGTGGGGCGAGGACATCCCCGCCCGCTTCGACATGGCCAGCCTGCGTGTGCTCGGGTCGGTGGGCGAGCCCATCAACCCCGAGGCGTGGATGTGGTACCGCCGCGTCATCGGCGGTGACCGCTGCCCGATCGTCGACACGTGGTGGCAGACCGAGACCGGCGCGATGATGATCAGCCCGCTGCCGGGCGTCACCGCCTGCAAGCCGGGCTCGGCCATGCACACGCTGCCCGGCATCTCCGGCGAGGTCGTCGACGACGAGGCCAAGCCGGTCGGCAACGGCGGGGGCGGCTACCTGGTGCTCACCGAGCCGTGGCCGTCGATGCTGCGCGGCATCTGGGGCGACCCCGAGCGCTACAAGGAGACGTACTGGTCGCGCTGGCCCGGCCTGTACTTCGCCGGCGACGGCGCCAAGCTCGACGAGGACGGCGCGGTCTGGCTGCTCGGCCGCGTCGACGACGTCATGAACGTCTCCGGGCACCGCATCTCGACCACCGAGGTCGAGTCGGCGCTCGTCAGCCACGACACCGTCGCCGAGGCCGCCGTGGTCGGTGCCGCCGACGAGACCACCGGCCAGGGCATCGTGGCGTTCGTCATCCTGCGCGAGGGCGTCGAGCCGGGCGACCACATCGTGGCCGACCTGCGCAACCACGTCGCCCACGAGATCGGCCCGATCGCCAAGCCGCGCCAGATCCTCGTCGTGCCCGAGCTGCCCAAGACGCGGTCGGGCAAGATCATGCGCCGCCTGCTCCGCGACGTCGCCGAGGGCCGCGCCACCGGCGACACCACCACCCTCGCCGACGCCAACGTGATGACCCTCATCGGGCAGGGGCTCGCCTCGGGCGCCGCCAACGAGGACTGAGCCGGCAGGCCAGCAGCACCGCGGCGAGGGGGCGCCGTCCGGAGGGACGGCGCCCCCTCGCCGTGCCCGGGTGTGGCAGGGTGGGCGCAGGTGCGCCGGGAAGCCTGGTCGGCCGCCGGCCGCGACCGCGGGCGGTGTCGACGAAGGCCCGTGCGCGGGCGGGGATCACGAGGAGTCGCGTGTCGGAGTCCCGGGTCGTCTTCGACCGGCTGCCGCTCTCGGAGCGGTCCTACGTCCTACGGGCGCTGCGCGAGGAGACCGTGGGCGGCGCGCTGCTGCTCGGCGCCGCCGTGCTCGCCCTGGTGTGGGCCAACTCGCCGTGGCGGGAGTCCTACCACGAGCTCACGCGGATCACGGTGGGCCCGGAGGCTCTGCATCTCAACCTGTCGCTGGCGACCTGGGCGGCCGACGGGCTGCTCGCGGTGTTCTTCTTCGTGGCGGGGCTCGAGCTCAAGCACGAGCTCGTCCTGGGATCGCTGTCGGACCGCAAGAAGGCCGTCGTCCCGGTGGTCGCCGCGCTCGGCGGCATGGCCGTGCCGGCGCTGCTCTACGTCGCCGTCACCAGCCAGACCGACACCGAGGCGGTGGGCGGCTGGGGCATCCCCATGGCCACCGACATCGCGTTCGCGCTCGCGGTGCTCGCCGTGGTCGGCAAGAAGCTCCCGGTGGCGCTGCGCGCGTTCCTGCTCACCCTCGCCGTCGTCGACGACCTCGGCGCGATCCTCGTCATCGCCGTCTTCTACTCGGACAAGTTCGCGCTGGTGCCGTTCCTGGGGGCGATCGCCGGCATGGCGCTGTGGTGGGTGCTGCAGCGCCAGCGCGTGGAGGGCTGGTACGTCTACGTCCCGCTCGCCCTCGTGGTGTGGGGGCTCATGCATGCGAGCGGCATCCACGCGACGGTCGCCGGCGTGGCGCTCGGCCTGCTCACCCGGGTGCGCCAGGACCCGGGCGAGGAGGAGGCTCCCGCCGACCGCTGGGAGCACGCCATCCGCCCGCTGTCCGCCGGCGTCTGCGTCCCGCTGTTCGCCTTCTTCTCCGCCGGCGTCACGTTCGTCGGCAACGACGACGGCGCTGCGATCCTCACCCAGCCGGTCGTCCTCGCCATCGCCCTGGGCCTCGTCGTCGGCAAGCCGGTCGGCGTGCTCGGCGGCGCCTGGCTGGTCGCCCGCTTCACCCGCGCATCGCTGTCCTCGAGCCTGCGCTGGGCCGACGTGGCCGCGGTGGGCGTCCTGGCCGGCATCGGGTTCACCGTGTCGCTGCTGATCAGCGAGCTGGCCTTCGAGACCGACCAGCTGCGCCTCGGCGAGGCCAAGGTCGGCGTGCTCTCGGCGTCCGTGCTCGCGGCGGTGCTGGCGACCATCGCGCTGCGCATGCGGGCCCGGTCGTACGCCGCCGTGTACGACGCCGAGGAGGCCGACTCCGACGGCGACGGCGTCCCCGACGTGTACCAGGCGGGCGACGCGGGCCGCGACAGTCGATAGCCTCGGACCCGTGCCCCTGCCAGGGGCGACGAGGAGGATCCGGCACCGTGAGCGACAAGCAGTCCCTCGGGACGATGATCTCGGGGGTCACGCAGGACCTCTCCACGCTCCTGCGCGGCGAGATCGAGCTCGCGAAGGCCGAGCTCCGCGACTCCGCCCGCAACGCGGGCAAGGGCGGCGGCCTGCTGGCCGGCGCGGCGGTGTTCGGATTCGTGTCGCTGCTGTTCCTGTTCGCCACCCTGGCCTGGACCCTCAACATCTGGCTGCCCACGTGGGCGGCCTGGCTCATCGTGACGGTCCTCCTGCTCATCATCACGGCCGTGCTGGCGCTGGTCGGCAAGAAGCAGCTCGACTCGATCAAGGCGCCGGTCGCGCTGCAGGAGGACATCGAGAAGACGAAGGCGACGCTGCAGCGCAAGCCCGGCAGCCCGCTCCCCTCGGCGATGCCCGCGCCGAGCACGTCCGGATCCGCGGCCGCCCCGGCCGCCCCCGCGGCGCCCACGCCGCCGAAGGCCGGCGCGGCCTGACCGCGCGCCTGCTCACCCACGACCCCTCCCAGGACCCCGTGCTCCCCGATCCGGTCGAGGTCGTCCGCGCCGACGGCCCCTGGACCCACCGCGACGTCACGGCCAACGCCTGCCGCTTCCACGTGGTCGAGGCCGGCGACGGCCCGCTGGTCCTGCTCATGCACGGCTTCCCGACGTTCTGGTGGTCGTGGCGCCACCAGCTCGAGTCGCTGCCGGCGGCCGGTTTCCGCACGGTCGCCGTCGACATGCGCGGCTACGGCGGCAGCGACCACACGCCGCACGGCTACGACCCGATCACCCTGGCCGCGGACATGGCCGGCCTCATCCGCGCCCTCGGCGAGCCCGACGCGCTGCTGGTCGGCAACGGCTTCAGCGCGTTCGTCGCCTGGACCCTCGCGGCGCAGCACACCGACGTCACGCGAGGCATCGCGGCCGTCGGCATGGCCCACCCGGCCCGCATGCGCAAGGCGTTCATGGCCGACCGCGAGCAGCGCCGCCTGCAGCGCTACGCCGTCGGCTTCCAGCGGCCGTTCGTGCCCGAGCGCCAGCTCACCCGCGACGACGCCGCGATGGTCGGGCACATCCTGCGGCGCTGGGGCGGCGACGGCTGGCCGGACGAGCGCACCTCCGACGTCTACCGAGCCGCGATGCTCGTGCCCAACACCGCCCACTGCTCCGTGGAGTTCCACCGCTGGGCGATCCGGTCGATCCCCCGCCGCGACGGCCGCCGCTTCGTCGACGCCGTGGCCGAGCCGGTGGGCGTGCCCGTGCTGCAGATCCACGGCCAGCAGGACGGCGCCGTGCTCCCGCGCAGCGTCGACGGCTCGGAGGAGTACGCCGGCGCCGGCTACGACCGCGTCGACCTGCCCGGCGTCGGGCACTTCCCCCACGAGGAGGACCCGGGCGCCTTCGACTCGGTGCTCCTGCCGTGGCTCGACAAGCACCGCACGGCCGGCTGAGCGCGGCTCAGCGCGTGGCGCACGACCCCGTGGGCACGGCCGCCGTCGCCGAGCGGCCCGCCTTGGCCGCCGGGGCCACCGTCGCCGCAGTGAGCGCGTAGCCGGTGCTGGGGTCGTCGACCGACGCCGCGAAGATCACGCCGTACACGTCGCCGTCGGGCGAGAGCAGCGGGCCGCCGCTGTTGCCGCCGCGCACGTCGGCGCGCAGCGAGTAGATCTCGCGCACCACGGAGCCGCGGCCGTAGATGTCGGTGCCCCGGGCGTCGACGACGCCGCGCACGCGGGCCGCGCCCGCCGTGAGCGGCCCGCCGCCGGGGAAGCCCGCGACGACCGCCGGGTCGCCGCGGCGGGCCTGCCGGGACGCGAAGTCGACCGTCGGCGTCGACAGGCCGGGCACGTAGATCACCGCGACGTCGACCTCGGGGTCGAGGTAGACGACCACGCCCGGGTAGCGGCGGCCGGTGCCGCGCACCTGCACGGTGGGACGGTCGACGCCGGCCACGACGTGGGCGTTGGTCATCACGCGGTCGGCGGCGTAGACGAAGCCGGAGCCGTCGACCTGGGTGCCGCACCGCTGCGCGATCCCCTCGACCTTCACCAGCGAGCCCCACGCCCGGCGGACGGCGGGGTCCTCGAGCAGCGCGGGGTCGGGCTCGCGGACGGGCAGCAGCGGGTCGAGGCTGAAGCCGGCGAAGGCCTGCGGCAGTCCGGTCGCGTCGAGGGAGTCGGCGAGGCCCGAGACCCACGACCGGGCCTGCTCGGGCAGCGCGGCGTCGATGCGGGAGAGCACCTGCGAGCTGCGCACCTGCGTGGAGATCGGGCCCAGCGGCACGGCGAGCGCCGCCCACGCCACGATCCACGCGACGACGATCACCGACAGCACGCCGAACACCGACCCGCCCACGGAGTCCACGAACCGCACTGGCTTCCAGCTCAGCGTCTCGCGCACCCAGGTGCCGACGAACGTCGCGAGCGCGTTGCCGATGCCGGCGCCCGCCAGCACGATCAGCACCGTCAGGCCGAACCGCAGGATCCCGTCGAGGTCGCCGAGCACGATCGGGGCGGCGTACGCGCCGACGATGGCACCGGCGATGAAGCCGGCGAACGACAGCACTCCCGCCACCAGGCCCTGACGCCAGCCCGACACGGCGGCCGCGACAGCGATGAGCACGAGGATCCAGTCGAGGACGTTCACGCAGTCACCAGTGCCCGAGGTCGCGCACGTCGGCGGAGTCCCACGGGCGCTCCCAGCCGACGAGTGCGAACAGCCGCGAGAGCAGGCCCGCGGTGAAGCCCCAGACCACCAGGCCGCGGACGCCGAACGCCGGCCCGACGAACCCGGACGGGTGCTTCACGCTGTAGCGGTTCGCCGGGTCGAGCAGCTCCTCGAGGGGTACACGCACCACGCGGGCCACCTCGCCGGGGTCGACGACGCCCACGGGGCTCGGCGCGGCCCACCACCCGATGACGGGAGTGACCACGAACCCGCTCGGCGGCAGGTAGAGCGCGGGCAGGGTGCCGATGACGTCCACGCCGGACGGGTCGAGCCCGGTCTCCTCCTCGGCCTCGCGCAGCGCGGCCGCGACGACGTCGGCGTCGGTGTCGTCGACCGCGCCGCCCGGGAAGGCCGGCTGCCCGGCGTGCGAGGTCATGGTCGACGAGCGCTGGATCAGCAGGAGGTCGGGCCCCTCCTCGCCGTCGCCGAACAGCACGAGGATCGCCGACTCCCGCCCGCCCTCGGGCGGGGGCAGGAACCGCGAGAGCTGCTCGGGCCCCACCAGCGGCACGGCGTCGACGACGGGGGCGAGCCACTCGGGGCGCGGCGCGCCGGCGGTCACGGGGACGCGTCCACGCCGAGGTGCTGCTGCACGAGCGAGTCGAGCTGCGCGGCATCGGTGATCTGGCCGCGCTCGACGTGCGTCACCCGGCCGTCGGCGTCGACGAAGAGGGTCATCGGCAGGCCGGTCCAGCGCAGCAGCGGCTTGGTGGCGCTGTCGGCGTCGACGACCGAGGGGTAGTGGACATCGGCGTCGACGAGCAGGGACAGCCCGCTCGACGGGTCGTCCTCGACCGAGATGCCGACGACCCGGACGTCACCCGTGCCGGCGAGGTCGGCGAACAGCGGGAGCTCGTCGCGGCAGGGCGCGCACCACGACGCCCACAGGTTGATCACCGTGGGCTCCCCGCGCAGGCCCGCGAGCCGCACGTCGGGCCCGTCGCCGAGGCAGGTCAGGGTGATGTCGGGCAGGCCGTCGTCGCGCGCGGGGACCGACGGGTCGGTCTCGGGGCACTCGACGAGGTCGGCCTGGGCGATCAGCGTCGGCGAGGCCGGCTCGAACGACGACGCGCCCCTGCCGTCCGACGGGGTCGGCGTGACCCGACCGCCCGCGGTCTCGGGCACCGACGAGCAGGCCGTGACCAGGAGCGCGGCGGCGGCCGCGGCGGCCAGCAGGGCCGGGGCGCGCCTCATGCGCGTCCCTCGGTGGTGAGCAGCTTCCTGGCGGCCTCGGGGTCGGTGGGCCCCTCGCCGTAGGCGGGGCACAGGCGCGCGAGGGGGCAGGCGCCGCAGGCCGGCTTGCGGGCGTGGCAGCAGCGGCGGCCGTGGAAGATCACGCGGTGGCTCATCATCGTCCAGTCGCGGCGCGGGATGAGCGCGGCGAGCTCGGCCTCGACCTTGTCGGGGTCGGTCTGGACGGTCCACCCGAACCGGCGGGCGAGCCTGCCGAGGTGGGTGTCGACCGTGATGCCGGGGACCCCGAAGGCGTTGCCCAGCACGACGTTCGCGGTCTTGCGGCCCACGCCCGGGAGGGTGACGAGATCCTTGAGGCGGCCCGGCACCTCGCCGTCGTAGCGCTCGCACAGCGCCTGGCCCAGGCCGATGAGCGAGCTCGTCTTGGCCCGGAAGAAGCCGGTGGGACGGATGAGCTCCTCGAGCTCGTCGCGGTCGGCGGCGGCGTAGGCCGCGGCGTCGGGGTAGCGGGCGAACAGGCGCGGTGTCACCGCGTTGACCCGGCGGTCGGTCGATTGCGCCGACAGGATCGTGGCCACGAGCAGCTCGAGCGGGGTGGTGAAGTCGAGCTCGCAGTGGGCGTCGGGGTAGGTCTCGGCCAGCACGCGGTCCATCCGCCGGGCGCGCCGGACCAGCGCCGTGCGGGTCTCCCCCGTGGGCGTGCTGGACGCGTCGGCGTCGGCGGCGGTCGTCGCGGTGCTGGGCATGGCCAGTAGAGCGTACGTGCAGCAGCGGACGGAGCCGTCCTCGAGCGCCCGGGCGGCCCTGCGCCACGGCCCGGGAGGGCGTCCGCAGAGCGGCAACCGCTCCCACGGCGGCCGGGGAGCGGGGCTGCGGGCGCCCGGCGGTCCGCGATCTGGTCACGGCCGTGCTTCCCGCGCCCCGGTGGCCTACATTCGCGCGTGGGGAGGACGACCTTGGGGGGTCCATCTGCCCACGGGGGAACGACGAGGACGTGAGCCGCATGACCGACGAGCTGCTCGCCCTGGACGACGCCGCACGCAAGGCGGCCGAGGCCAAGGCGCGCCGCGCGGCCCGCAAGGCCGCCCGCGCCGCCATCCCCCCGCCCGAGCGCGACCACGCCTACGACCATCTCGGCCTCGACGAGCTGCGCACCCTGCGCGGGGCCCTGGGCGACGAGGAGACGCGGGTCGCCTACTGGACCCGCATCATCCGCCAGCGCCTCGACGCCGTCCGCAGCGGCGGCGCCGGCCGCGAGCCCGTGGCCGACCTGACCGGGGTCCTGCACGAGGCCGACCGCACGATCGACCGGCTCGGCGCGATCGACGTCCCGCCGGTCGACGACCTGTCGCCGCTGCCCGACCTCGCCGAGCTGTGGGCACGCCCGGTCGACGCCGCGGACGACGCCGCCGTGGCCGCCCTCGAGGCCGACCTCGCCGAGGCCGTCGAGGAGCTCGACGACTACCGCGCCGAGATCCAGCGCCGCACGGAGACCGTCACCCGCGAGCTCATCGCGCGGTACCGCGAGGAGCCGCTGCTGGCCCTCCAGACGCTCCCGACCGACCCGCTGCACCGCACCTCGATCGCCTGAGCCCGCCGGCAGCCGCCGGCCACCGCCCCCTCCCTCCCGCGACTCGCCCTGCGCCGAGTCGGGGGAGCAGTACGCACGCGGCCCCGGATGCGACAGACTGTGCGTGCCCGACCGGCGGCCTGCCGCCAACGGGCGACGACGACCCAGCGGGCCGCGACCGCGGCGCACAAGGAGGACCACGTGGACGACGTGCTCATGAGCGCGCCGCTGTTCGCTGCACTCGACATCGAGGCCGCCGCAGCGCTCAAGGCGTCCATGGACGAGCGGCGCATGCTCAAGGGCGACGTCCTGTTCAACGAGGGCGACCCCGGCGACCGCCTCTACGTCGTGACCGAGGGCAAGATCAAGCTCGGCCACGCCTCCACCGACGGCCGCGAGACCCTGCTCGCCGTCATGGGCGAGGGCGAGATGTTCGGCGAGCTGTCGCTGTTCGACCCCGGCCCCCGCACCGCCACGGCCACGGCCCTCACCGACGCCACCGTGCTCGGCCTCGGCCACGCCGCCCTGCGCCCCTGGCTGACCGGGCGTCCCGAGGTCGCCGAGGCCCTGCTGCAGGCCCTGGCCCAGCGCCTGCGCCGCACCAACGAGGCGCTGTCCGACCTTGTGTTCTCCGACGTCCCGGGCCGTGTCGCGAAGGCGCTGCTCGACCTCGGCGAGCGCTTCGGCCAGTCGATGCCCGACGGCCTGCACGTCACGCACGACATGACCCAGGAGGAGCTCGCGCAGCTCGTGGGCGCCTCGCGCGAGACGGTGAACAAGGCCCTGGCCGATTTCGCGTCGCGCGGATGGCTGCGCCTCGAGTCGCGCTCGGTCGTCCTCCTCGACGTCGAGCGGCTCCAGCGCCGGGCGAGGTAGTCCGCCGGTGACGACCGACGTGCCGGCAGGCCCCTCGGTGGGCGGCCGCACCCCCGTGGCGCGCTTCCGTCCGCGGGCGCGCCTCATCCACCTCGACGCCGACGCCGCCCCCGGCGCGGGCGAGCCCACCGCCGCCGACCCGGCCTACGTGCAGTGGCTGGTCGACCAGTCGATGCTGCGCGACGCCGGCGAGATCGCCAAGCAGTTCTCGGGCTCGGGCTCCAAGTGGCGCAACCCGTTCGCACTTCCCGACCCCCGCTCGGCGATCCTCACCGCCTCGGTGTGGTTCTCCGCCTACCCGAGCTCGCTGGTCGGGCGGCCGGGGCAGAGCTTCCTCGGCACCCTCGGCGACGAGGCGCTGTGGGAGGCCTTCGAGCGCATCGGCATCGACGCCGTCCACACCGGACCCGTCAAGATGGCGGGCGGCCTCGACGGCTGGCGCCACACGGCGAGCACCGACGGGCACTTCGACCGCATCAGCACGCGCATCGACCCGGCCTTCGGCAACGAGGACCAGTTCCGCGCCATGGTCGAGACCGCGGCAGCCCACAGGGGCACGATCATCGACGACGTCGTGCCCGGGCATACCGGCAAGGGAGCGGACTTCCGGCTCGCGACCATGCGCTACGCCGACTACACCGGCATCTACCACATGGTCGAGATCGCGCCCGAGGACTGGCACGTGCTGCCCGACGTCCCGCCAGGCGACGACGCCGAGAACATCGACACCCCGACCGAGGCGCAGCTCGAGGAGCTCGGCTACATCGTCGGCCAGATGCAGCGGGTCATCTTCGCCGCGCCAGGGGTCAAGGAGACCAACTGGAGCGCCACCGGCCCCGTCCTCGGTGTCGACGGCGTCGAGCGGCGCTGGGTCTACCTGCACTAC
This sequence comes from Actinomycetota bacterium, assembly GCA_020161245.1. Classification (GTDB taxonomy): domain Bacteria; phylum Actinomycetota; class Actinomycetes; order S36-B12; family CAIYMF01; genus Longivirga. Next base: position 59,309 of record JAIUOK010000020.1, read on the forward strand.
TTCAAGGAGGGCCAGCCCTCGCTGAACTGGCTCGACCCGAGCTTCGCCGCCGCGCGCCTCGTCGTCGGCGACGCGCTGCACTCGCTGGGCGACCTCGGCGCCGGGGCGCTGCGCCTCGACGCCAACGGCTTCCTGGGCGTCGAGAAGCGGGCGGGCGGGCTGCCGGCGTGGTCGGAGAACCACCCGCTCTCCGAGGCCTCCAACCACATGCTCGCTTCGAGCGTGCGCCGTATGGGCGGCTTCACCTTCCAGGAGCTCAACCTCACCATCAACGACATCAAGGCCAACTCGCTGCGCGGCGCCGACCTGTCGTACGACTTCGTGAACCGCCCGGCGTACCACCACGCGCTCGCCACCGGCGACACCGAGTTCCTCCGCCTCACCCTCAACGCCTCGCTGGCCATCGGGGTCCAGCCGGTGCAGCTGGTGCACGCGCTGCAGAACCACGACGAGCTCACCTACGAGCTGGTGCACTTCGAGTCCGGGCACCGCCACGACCGCTTCACCTTCCGCGGCCGCGACATCTCCGGCGGCCAGCTCGCGGCCGAGGTGCGCGCCGACCTCACCGAGCGGCTCACCGGCGAGAACGGCCCGTACAACCAGCTGTTCACCACCAACGGCATCGCGTCGACCACTGCGACCGTGGTGGCGGCCTCGCTGGGGATCCGCGACCTCGCCGGCATCACCGACGACGTCGTGCCCGACGTTGCACGGGCCCACCTGCTGCTCGCGATGTTCAACGCATGGCAGCCCGGCGTCTTCTGCCTCTCCGGCTGGGACCTCGTGGGCGCGCTCACGCTGCCGCCGTCGGAGGTCGCCGACCTCATGGCCGACGGCGACACGCGCTGGATCCACCGGTCGGCCTACGACCTCATGGGCTTCGACCCGGACGCCGTCGCCTCGACGGCGGGCCTGCCCAAGGGCCGCGCGCTCTACGGCAGCCTGCCCGAGCAGCTCGACGACCCGGAGTCGTTCGTCTCGCAGTTGTCCCGCGTGCTCGCCGTCCGCACCGAGTCGGGCCTGTCGACCGGCGAGCAGCTCGACGTGCCCGTCCCCGACCACCCCGGCGTGCTGGTGATGGTGCACTCGCTCGACGGCACCACCGACCGCCAGGCCACCGTGCTCAACTTCGGCCGCGACGACGTCACGACCGTCGTCGCCTCGGCGTACCTCCTGCCCGGCTCGCAGGTCACCGACATGGTCACCGGCGAGCTGCTCGGCTCGCTGTCGATCGACGGGTCGATCGCCGTGCGGGTGCCGGCGCTCACCGGCCGGAGCCTGCGGGTCTCTCCGGCGCCGGTCGTCTCCGAGCACGAGGGCACGGCGTAGGCCCCTCGGGGCGGCGTCCGGATTGCGGGATGCCCCCTCGGGAGCCTCAAGTCCCCGGCCCCGCGCGCCGACGCACCGTCAGGCGACGGAACTCGAGCGCGTAGGGCAGGCACGCATGGACGAGCGGGGACTTCCCGCCCCCGGGTGGTACACCGACCCCACCGGCGAGGTGCGGTGGTGGGACGGCGCTGCCTGGACGGCGCACACAGCTCCTCATCCGGCGGGCTCGACCGCCTCGCTGCCCCCAAAGCCGGCCGCGCCGGCACCTGCTGCGCCCGCTGCCCCGATGCCGCCGCAGGCACCCCTCGCGCCCCAGGCCCCCACTGCCCCGATGCCGCCGCAGGCGCCGATGGCTCCCCTGGCGCCGGGCGGGCCGGCGCCGCTCACGCCGGGCGCACCGATGCCGCCGATGGCCCCGCTCTCCCCGGCCGCCGCAGCACCCCTGGCCCCAGGCATGGCCCCCGGCGGACCCGTGCCGCTGACCCCCGGCGCGCCGATGCCGCCGCAGGCCCCGCTCGCAGCCGTGGCGCCCGCAGCAACGGCGGGCGGCGCGGCCTACCTGCCCGCCGAGCCCGTCGCACCGTCGTACGCCGCCACCGCCTACCCGCCCGGCCACCCGCTGGCCGCCCCGGCTGCCGCCGCCCCGGTCGCTCCCGCGGGCGGGGTGCTCACGCTCGAGGCGCCGGTGGAGGCTCCCCCGGAGCTGCCGCCGCTCGGGCCCCACGCCGACTTCCTGCCCCCCGAGCCGTCACGGCTGGGGTCCAGGGGGAACAAGCAGGGCCGCCGCATCTCCCCGTGGCTGGTCGTCGTGGCGCTCGTGGCACTGCTCGGCCTCGCCGCCTACCTCGTCCTGCCGGGCCTGCTCGGCGGCGACGAGGAGCCTGCTTCTGCGGCGTCGTCGACGTCGTACAAGGAGCTCTCGGTCCCCAAGGGCGGGGTGTCGGGCTTCACCGGCGTCGTGAGCGCGGAGGGCACGGGCAGCTTCACCTCGCCGCCGTTCACGCTGCTCGGGGGCAAGGTCGCGGCGACCCTCACCCAGCAGGGCCAGGGCGTCGCCGTTCAGATCTTCCCCGCCACGCCGAGCAAGGACCCGAAGACCACGCAGGCCTTCCAGTGCGGCGCCTCGTGCGGCGACAGCGCCTGGGGCAGCCCGGTGATGCCGGCCGGCACCTACCGCGCGCAGGTCACCGCTGCGCCGGGCACCACGTGGACCCTGCAGGTCAAGCAGCTGGTGTCCAAGGCCCCGTCGGTGGTGCTCACCCGCACCGCCAACGGCACCACGCAGGTGACCGCCCGCGGCACCGGCGACTCGCGCACCACGACCTTCCGGATGAAGCTGGGCTCGCAGGCCGAGGGCCCGCTCGTCACCGGCCGCATGGTCGTGCAGGGCCGGGCGACGGCCTACCTCGTGCCCGTCGGCTCGAGCATCGACCCCAAGCGCGACCTGCTCCATGTCCAGAAGTCCGGCAGCGGCGCGGCCTTCGAGGCGCGCGTGCGCGCCAAGGCCGGCGCGAGCAGCGGGTCGTACTACCTCGTCGTGCGCGCCGCCGGCGGCTGGAGCATCCGCTTCACGTCGGGCTGAGCCGCCGGGCCGTCAGTCGCGGTCGAGGTAGGCGAGCTGGGCGAGGACGCTGAGCCGGGCCGCCGGCCACACCTCGCGCGGCACATCGGCGTAGACCGTCGCGACGACGTCGTCGGCCGTCACCGCGCCGGCGTCGAGCGCCGCCCGCACCTGCTCGAGCCGGTCGTGGCGGTGGGCCTCGTACGCCGTCACCGCGGCGACGGGGTCGGCCAGGGCAGGGCCGTGCCCGGGCAGGACGACGCCGGCGCCCGTCTCCTCCGCGAGCAGGCGCAGCCGGTGCAGCGAGTGCAGGTAGTCGGCGAGCCGGCCGTCGGGGTGGGCCACCACGGTGGTGCCCCGGCCGAGCACCGTGTCGCCGGTGAGCAGCGCGCCGTCGCCGAGCAGGTGGAACGACAGCGAGTCGGCGGTGTGGCCGGGCGTGCACACGACCGCGATCTCGAGCGAGCCGACCACCACGACGTCGCCGTCGACAACGCCCTCGTCGCCGAGCCGGTGGGCGGGGTCGAGCGCGGCGACCGGCGCCGAGACGCGGAGGGCGAACGACGCCGCGGCCTCGGCGTGGTCCGGATGGCCGTGGGTCAGCAGCACCCGGACGACGCGGGCGCCCTGCAGCGCCGCCTCGACGGCGTCGAGGTGGGCAGGCAGGTCCGGGCCCGGGTCGACGACGACGGCGACGTCGTCGCCCGGTGCGCGCAGCACCCAGGTGTTGGTGCCGTCGAGCGTCATGGGGCCGGGGTTGCCGGCCAGGACGCAGGTGGCGGATGCGGTGATCGGCCCGCCAGACCACGGCTCGTGCGATCCGAGCAGCGGCAGCACGGCCCCGCTCACCGATGCACCCCGTCGGACTCGCTCGCGTGCGGCTCGCCCACGCTGCCCACCGGCTCGCCCGTGCGCTCGTCGATGAGCCGCCACGCCAGTGAGCCGTCCTCCGCGCGGTACGGGGCGGGCATGAGCGGCACGACGTCGAGGCGCCGCAGCGCCGGCAGGGCGTCGTCGACCGTGGCATGGCGGCCGAGCTCGAGCAGGGTGGCCACGGTGGGCGGCAGCATCGCCGTGGTGCCCGCGTGGAAGGCCGCGACGGCGTCGGCCGGCCGCACCCAGGCGACGCGGTCGGCCTCGCCGCCGCGCTCGGCGGCCTCCTGCCCCGCGGGCAGGCGGGCGGCGAGGAACCGGGTGTCGTAGCGGCGGTCCTCGACCTCGGGCGTGACCCAGTGCGCGAAGGGCACGAGCGCCTCGCCGTCGACCAGCAGGCCGCGGTCGCGCAGCAGGTCGCCGAACTCGAGCCGGCCGGCGGCCAGGAGCGCGCGCTGCGTCTCGAAGGAGTCGTCGAGCTCGACCGGGCGCCCGTCGGCGTCGACGGCGAGCAGGACGCCCGACTCCTCGAACGTCTCGCGCGCCGCAGCGGCGACGATCGAGGCGGGCTGGTCGGTAGAGAGCCGGCGCGCGACGTCGTCGAGGTCGGTGCTCGACGTCAGCGGCACCTGCGAGTCCGATGCCTCGACGGCGCCCCCCGGGTAGACGTGCATGCCCGCGGCGAAGGCCATCGAGCGCTGGCGGCGCATGAGGAAGACCTCGAGGCCGTCGACGCCGTCGCGCAGGAGCGCGATCGTGGCGGCGTGCCTGAGCGGCACCGGGACGTACTCCTCCTCGCCGTGGGCGATCCGCTCGGCCCGCTCGCGCATGCGCTGCGGCAGGCCGGCGACGTCGTCCATGGCGGGCGGGTCAGCCCTCGATCTCGAAGACGGCCTCGACCTCGACGGCGGCGTCGAGCGGCAGCGACGCGACGCCGACGGCCGACCGGGCGTGGACGCCCTTCTCGCCGAACGCGGCGCCGAACAGCTCGCTCGCCCCGTTGACGACCGCCGGGGCGCCGGTGAAGTCCGGGATGCAGGCCACGAAGCCGACCACCTTGACCACGCGGGCAACCGTGTCGAGGTCGCCGACCACCGACTTCAGCGCGGCGATGGCGTTGAGCGCCGAGGCCTGGGCGAGCGCCTTGGCCTGCTCGGGCGTGACGTCCTGGCCGACCTTGCCGGTGTGGGCCATGGCGCCGTTGACCATGGGCAGCTGGCCGGAGACGTAGACGTAGTTCCCGGTGCGCACGGCTGGTGTGTAGGCCGCGACCGGCGGGACGACCTCGGGGACGACCAGGCCGATCTCGGCCAGGCGCTGCTCGACGACGGACATGGGTCAGCCCTTCGGACGCTTGAGGTAGGCGACGAGGTTGTCGGCGTTCGGCCCCGGCACGACGGTCACGAGCTCCCAGCCGTCCTGGCCCCACGTGTCCAGGATCTGCTTGGTGGCGTGCACGAGGAGGGGGACGGTCGCGTACTCCCACTGAGTCATGCCCCGACCTTAGGACCTGCCGGGGTCTCGCGCGCCACCCCCGCTCGGGCGGCACCGGGGCCCCCGTCCCCGTAGGCTCGTTCCGTGGCTGCCGCGAAGGACGACGACGTCCGCGACGTCGACTGGGACGGCGTCCGCCTCCACGTCGTGTCGGGCAAGGGCGGCACCGGCAAGACCACCGTCGCCGCCGCGCTCGCCCTCGCGCTGGCCACCGGCGGCAAGAAGGTGCTCGTCGTCGAGGTCGAGGGCCGGCAGGGCCTCGCGCAGATCTTCGACGTCCCGCCGCTCCCCTACGCCGACCGCAAGGTGGCCGTGGCGCCCGGCGGCGGCGAGGTCTACGCCCTCGCGATCGATCCCGAGGAGGCCCTGCTCGAGTACCTCGAGATGTTCTACAACCTCCGGGTCGCGGGCTCCGCGCTGCGCAAGATGGGCGCCATCGACTTCGCCACGACGATCGCGCCGGGCGTCCGCGACGTCCTGCTCACCGGCAAGGCCAAGGAGGCCGTGCGCCGCAAGGGCAAGGACGGCAAGCACGTCTACGACGCCGTCGTGATGGACGCCCCGCCCACCGGGCGCATCGCCCGCTTCCTCAACGTCAACTCCGAGGTGGCCGGCCTCGCCCGCACCGGCCCGATCCGGTCGCAGGCGGATGCCGTCATGGAGGTCATCGGCTCGCGGCTCACGGCCGTGCACCTGGTGACGCTGCTCGAGGAGATGCCGGTCCAGGAGACCGCCGACGGCGTCGCCGAGCTGCAGGCCGCGAAGCTGCCGGTAGGCGGCGTCGTCGTCAACCAGATGCGCCGGCCGCTGCTGTCGGCTGCCGACCAGACCAAGGCGCGCAAGGGCCACCTCGACACCGAGGCGCTGGCGCACGACCTGGCCGCGGCCGGGCTGGTCAAGGGCGGCGCGCTCGTCGGGTCGCACGGCGCCGTGACCGTCGACGACGTCGTGCGGGCCCTCGTCGTCGAGGGCGCCGAGCATGCCGAGCGCGTGGCGCTCGAGCAGCGCGAGCGCGACAACCTCGAGGGCCTGCACCGCCCGACCTACGAGCTGCCGTTCCTGCCCGACGGCGTCGACCTCTCGTCGCTCTACGAGCTCGCCGAGCTCCTGCACCGGCAGGGGATGGCATGAGCTTCGCCCGCGAGGTCGTGCCCCGCGCCCTCTCGCTCGACATCGACGCGCTCCTCGACGACCGAGGCGTGCGAGTGGTCGTGTGCTGCGGCAGCGGCGGCGTCGGCAAGACCACCACCGCGGCGGCGCTCGCCCTGCGCGCCGCCGAGCGCGGCCGCCGCGTCGTCGTGCTCACGATCGACCCGGCCCGCCGCCTGGCTCAGAGCCTCGGCCTCACCGAGCTCGACAACGAGCCGCGGCCCGTCGCCGGCGTCGACGGCACCGGCTCGCTCGACGCGATGATGCTCGACATGAAGCGGACCTTCGACGAGTTCGTCGAGGCCAACGCCGACGCCGAGCGCGCGGCCACGATCATCGCCAACCCCTTCTACCAGTCGCTGTCGAGCTCCTTCGCGGGCACGCAGGAGTACATGGCGATGGAGAAGCTCGGCCAGCTGCGCAACCGGTCCGAGGCCGAGGACCTCTGGGACCTCGTCGTCGTCGACACCCCGCCGTCGCGCTCGGCGCTGGACTTCCTCGACGCGCCCCGGCGGCTCGGGTCGTTCCTCGACGGCCGGTTCCTGCGCATCCTCGCCGCACCCGCCAAGGCCGGCGGCCGCGGCCTCGCGCGCATGATGAGCGCCGGCTTCGGCATGTTCACCGGAGTGCTCAACCGGCTGCTGGGCGCCCAGGTGCTCACCGACATCCAGATCTTCGTCGCGTCGGTCGACACCCTCTTCGGCGGCTTCCGCCAGCGCGCCGACGAGACCTACCAGATGCTGCAGGCGCCCGACACGCGCTTCGTCGTCATCGCCGCGCCCGAGCGGGACGCGCTGCGGGAGGCGTCGTACTTCGTCGACCGGCTCGAGGCCGACTCGATGCCGCTGGCGGGGCTGGTCCTCAACCGCGTGCAGCAGACCACCGTGCCCGAGCTCGCGTCGTCGGCAGCGGCTGCCGCCGCCGAGCGGCTCGAGCAGGACGCGTCCGGCCACTCGACCACCGCCGCCCTGCTGCGCATCCACGCCGACCGCGCTGCGACCCTCGACCGGCAGCGCCGTCTCGCCGACCGGTTCACCTCCGTGCACAAGACCATCGAGGTGGCGACCGTGCCGGCCATGGCGTCGGACGTCGTCGACCTCGACGGCCTGCGCGCCGTCGGCACCGCGCTCGCCGACCACGTCTGACCCGGTCGTCGATCCGCGCGCTCTGCCGCGCGATCCGACTACCAGTTCACCCCGGGCAGCACGACGGCCCCTCCGAGGAGGGGCCGTGGCGGTGGAGCGGGGGCTCGGGAGAGCCGGGACGATCAGCCGGCGCGCGAGTGGGCCTCGGTGAGGTCGACGAGCGACGCGGTGGTGCCGTACTCCTCGCGGGCGGTCTCGAGCAGGCGGCGCCAGCTCGTCACCTGCGGACGGCGGCGCAGCAGCGCCCGGCGCTCGCGCTCGGTCATACCGCCCCAGACACCGAACTCGATCCGGTTGTCGAGGGCGTCGGCCAGGCACTCCGTGCGCACGGGGCAGGCCAGGCAGATGGTCTTGGCGCGGTTCTGAGCGGCGCCCTGCACGAAAAGGGCGTCCGGGTCGCTCGCGCGACAGGCCGCCGACGTGGTCCAGTCCGTGGTCCAGGTCATCTGGTGGACTCAACCTCCCCCTGTGTCGTCGGGGCGGCTCCGTCCGCTCGGCCCACGTCCGCCAGACGGCGGCGCGAAGGCTTCCCGGGCCGGGGCCCTGCCGGCGCAAGGCTTGCGCCGACAGACGTGAACCTACGCAGAGCATTGACCGGCGAGACAGGCCAGGACGGGTGATCTGCGATAGTCCTATCGTGCCATAGACCTGGGCCCTGGGTACCACCCCCGTCTCATCGTTCCGGGCGGGCAGGGGAACCCGGGCGAGCCAGAGGACGTCTCACGGGCGTCCGCACCGTACTCTCGATGGGCCATGTCCAGGACCTCCTCCGCCGCCTCGTCGCTCAGCCGGCTCCTCCTGTTCGTGCTGGTGAGCGTCGTTGCCGGCGTGCTCGTGGCCGGGGCCGCGCTGCCCTTCGTCGGCGGTGCCGGCGTCGCGGCGCGCACCGCGGTGGAGAGCTACGAGTCGCTGCCCTCGCAGCTGACCGCGCCCCCGCTGCCGCTGCGCACCCGGATCCTGGCCTCCGACGGCACGGTCATCGCGGTGATCTACGAGCAGAACCGCGTCGAGGTCCCGCTGGCCCAGGTGTCGCCGGTGATGCGCCAGGCGATCGTGGCGGTCGAGGACGGCCGGTTCTACGAGCACCGCGGCGTCGACCCCCGCGGCGTCATCCGCGCCTTCGTCGGCAACACCACCGACGGCGCTGCCGCAGCGGGCGGCGGCGGCTCGACGCTCACGCAGCAGTACGTGAAGAACGTGTTCCTCAACATGGCCACGACGCCGGAGGAGCAGCGCGCGGCCGTGGCACGCAGCTACACGCGCAAGCTCAAGGAGATGCGCTACGCGCTCTCGCTCGAGCGGCAGTACACCAAGGACGAGATCCTCGAGAAGTACCTCAACATCGCCTACTTCGGCGCCGGCGCCTATGGCATCGAGGCCGCGGCCCGCCGGTACTTCTCCAAGCCCGCCAGCAAGCTCACCCTCGTCGAGGCCGCCACCCTCGCCGGCGCGGTTCAGCGCCCGGTCGCCTACGACCCCACCCGCAACCCGGGCCTGTCGCAGGGCCGCCGCAAGCAGGTACTCGACCGCATGGCGGCGCTCGGCTACATCACCACCGCCGAGGCGACCAAGGCCGCGGCCATCCCGACCAAGAAGTTCCTCAAGCCCAAGCGCCCGAGCAACGGCTGCACGACGTCGTACGCGCCGTTCTTCTGCGACTACGTCTACCGCGTGCTCAAGGCCGACCCCGCCTTCGGCGGCACGCCCGCCGAGCGCGAGGCGCTGCTGCGCCGCGGCGGCCTGACGATCCGCACCACGCTGGTGCCGCAGGCGCAGAAGGGCGCGCAGAAGGCGGTCGACGCCTACATCCCGCGCAAGGACAAGAGCCGCAAGGTCGCCGCGATCTCGATGGTGCGCCCGGGCACGGGCGAGATCGTCGCCATGGCGCAGAACCGCTCGTGGGGCACCAAGGGCCGCGGCAACACCACCTACAACTTCAACGTCGGCAGCGACATGGGCGGCAGCCTCGGCGCCGCCGCCGGCTCGACGTTCAAGGCCTTCACCCTCGCGGCCGCGTTCGAGAAGCGCGTCGACCCGTTCGAGCGGGTCGTGTCGCCGCCGCGCAAGACCTTCGACGGCTTCACCAACTGCAAGACCGGCGCGCCCTACGACCCGTACTCGGTCGGCAACTCGACCGGCTCGGGCACGTTCAACATGTTCCAGGGCACCGCGTACTCGGTGAACACCTACTTCATGGCGCTCGAGCAGAAGACCGGCCAGTGCCGCCCCGCCGAGATCGCCGCCGACATGGGTCTGACGATGGGCGACGGCAAGCCGCTCAAGGCGGTGCCGTCGTTCACCCTCGGCACCTCCGAGGTCACCCCGCTCGGCATGGCGTCGGCGTACGGCGTCTTCGCCAACAACGGCGTGCGCTGCACCCCGATCGTGATCACCCGCGTGACCGACCGCGACGGCAAGGACCTGCGCATCCCCAAGGGCTCGTGCGAGGAGGTCATGCGCGCCCGCATCGCGGCGTCGGTGACCGTCATGCTCAAGCAGGTCATCGACGGCCCGCTCGGCGGCCGCACCGGCCAGGCGATGAGCCTCGGCCGCGACGCCGCCGGCAAGACCGGAACGATCAACAACTCCGCCGCCGTCTGGTTCGTCGGCTACACGCCCGACATCTCGGCTGCCGTCGTCACCTACGACCCGCGCGGCAACTTCCCGATGAAGAACCTGGTCATCGGTGGCCGCTACTTCGACCAGGTCTTCGGCTCCACGCTGCCCGGCCCGATCTGGAAGCAGGCCATGCTCGCCGCGCTCGAGGGCACTCCGGCGACGAAGTTCGACCTGCGCGCCGCGGGCGAGCTCGCGGTGAAGGCCACCGAGAAGCCCAAGCCCACGGTCACCGCGACGCCGTCGGCCTCGCCCTCCGGCGGTGCGAGCGGCTCCCCCGAGCCCACCGCATCCGGCACCCCCAAGCCGAGCGGCACGCCCAAGCCCACGCCGACCCCCACCCCGCAGCCCACCTCCACCAAGCCCTGACCACCGCACGCGTGGCGGGCAGTTCGTGATGAGGGGTCCCCAGGACCAATAGACCCGGACAGTTCCTGCCACTCATCGCGAGGGAGGCTGACGCCGAGCAGCGGCCCGGCTTCGACGTCAGCGGCAGTCCCGGCCGGCCGCTCAGCTGCTGAGCGCGGCCTTCACGGCAGCGGCCACCCGGCCGCCCTCGGCCCGGCCGGCCACCTTCGGCGTCACGGCCTTCATCACCAGGCCCATGGCCTTCGGCGAGTCGGCACCGGTCTCGGCGACGGCGGCGGCCACGAGGGCGGCGAGCTCGTCGTCGGACAGCTGCGCGGGCAGGTAGCCCTCGAGGACGGCGAGCTCCGCACGCTCGCGCGCGGCGAGCTCGGGCCGGTTCGCGTCGTCGTACGCCGTGGCCGCCTCGCGGCGCTTCTTAGCCTCGCGGCCGAGGACAGCGATCACCTCGTCGTCGGACAGCGTCCGCTCCTCCGAGCCGGACTTCGCCTCGTTGGTCAGCGCCGTGATGGCCATCCGCAGCGTGGCCGACCCGACCTCGTCGCGGCCGCGGATGGCGGTCGTGAGGTCGTCGTGGATGCGCTGCTCGAGGGCGCTGTGCTCGGTGCTCATGGCGTCATCCTCCCGCAACCCATCGGCGGCGCGAGCAGGGATACTGGTGCGGTGCCCCGCTTCACCACCGCCCTGCTCGGCCTCGGCGCCGTCGCCGCCGCCGGCCTCGGCTACTCCGTGGCGGAGGCCCACCGCTACACGCTGCGCCGCGAGGAGGCCCGGGTGCTGCCCGCCGGCAGCCGGCCGGTGCGCGTGCTGCACCTGTCCGACCTGCACATGACGCCGCGCCACCAGGGCCGCGCCGCCTGGGTGCGGAGCCTCGACAACCTCAACCCCGACCTCGTCATCGTGACCGGCGACTTCCTGGCCCACCAGGAGGCCGTGCCGACCGTGGTCGACGCCCTCGGCCCGCTGCTCGACCGCCCCGGGCTGTTCGTCCTCGGCTCCAACGACTACTACGGCCCCGGCGTCGTGAAGCCCTGGCGCTACCTCATGGCGCCGTCCGACGTCGACGAGCAGCGCCCGCCGCTGCCCTGGGGCGATCTGGTCAAGGCGCTCACCGCCGAGGGCTGGACCGACCTCGACAACGCCAGCGCCCGGATCTCGGTGGCCGGCCTCGACATCGACGTCCGCGGCACCGACGACCCCCACATCGAGCGCGACCGCTACGACGACGTCGCCGGGCCCTACGCCGCCGACGCCGACCTGCGCCTCGGCGTCACGCACGCCCCCTACCGCCGCGTGATCGACGCGATGCAGGCGGACGGCGCCGACCTCGTCATCGCCGGCCACACCCACGGCGGCCAGCTCTGCGTGCCGTTCTGGGGCGCGCTGGTCACCAACTGCGACCTGCCCACCTCGCAGGCCAAGGGCCTGTCCCGGGTCGACGGCGCCGACCTCGCCGGCATGCCCGGTCGCGGCGGCCCCGACGGCCGCGGCGCCTACCTGCACGTCTCGGCCGGCCTCGGCACGTCGCCGTACGCCCCCGTCCGGTTCGCCTGCCCGCCCGAGGCCACGCTGCTCACGCTCACCGTCGTCTGACGGCTCCGGGCTCGTTCCGACGACGCCGGGCAGCCGGCCCCGTGGCGCCTGCCGGGGCGGAGGTACCCGTTTTGGTCGGGGCCGGGTGTGCCCCGTAGACTCCATCCGCTCCACCGGGGTGTGGCGCAGCTTGGTAGCGCGCTTCGTTCGGGACGAAGAGGTCGTGGGTTCGAATCCCGCCACCCCGACCAAACGAAAAGGGCCAGCCGCTTGCGGCTGGCCCTTTCCGTTTGCCCTCGGTGGCGGGATTCGGGAGGAGCACGCGCTCCCCCGGCCCGCCGCCGCGCTCGGCCTCTCACGGCCGCAGGCCGTCCCCTGCCCCCGCGGCCGTCCGGCCCCGACGAGCCCCACGACGACGGCTCCCGCCACCCCGACGCAATATGACAGGGCCAGCCGCTTGCGGCTGGCCCTGCGCGCATCGACCCCCAGCGCCAGACTGCTCGAATCTCGTAACCGCTTGTGCTGCATAGGATTTCTTGATCGAGTCGTGACCCGCGGAGAGTTGCACTGTCAGACACATGTTCTATTCTTGGTCTATGTCGTTCGACGTCCTGCCCGAGGTCCCCGAGGCGCTGCGCCGCGCCTGGGACGAGGAGGAGGCCGCCACCGATTGGGAGGCTCTGGCGGCCGAGTGGCCCGACCCGGACGAGACGGTCATGTACGCCGGCGAGCACTTTGGCGATCTCGACAGCCACCCTGCCGACCACGAGCTGCTCGCGACTGCGATGGCCCGCACGGTGCACCCGGCCGACCTGCTCCTGCTCGCCGAGATCGACCCCGCTGCCCTGCCCACGAAGAAGTCGCAGCTGGCCTACGCCCAGCGCGTCGACCACATCGCCGCCCTCGCGTGCTCTCTGCAGGCCAACGCCCACGTCGCTCTGGCCGGGCCTGAGTCGACCGACGACTACCTCGCCGAGCAGCACATCGAGCTCGAGGTCGCCCTGGCCCGCCGCATCGGCGAGGGCACCGCAGGCCACGACATCGAGCTCGCGCGTCGGCTCCGCACCACGTTCGCGGCGTTCCACGAGGCCCTCTCCCGCGGCGAGATCTCGCCGGCACACTGCCGCCGGCTGGTCGAGGCCACCCGGCCCGTCGTCGACCCCACTGCGCTCGAGACCATCGGGCGGCTCGCACTGCCGCTGGCCCGCTCACTCACGCCCGGCCGGTTCACCCACCAGCTGCGCCTGCTCATCGAGACCCACGACCCCGACGCCGCCGGCCGTCGCAAGCGGGCCCGCATGCGCGACGTCTGGATCGAGAAGCTCGACAACGGCCTGGGCCGCCTCGTCTACGTCGACGACTGGCCCACGGTCTCCGCCGTCTTCGAGCGCCTCCGCAGGACCGGCCGCGACCTCCAGGTCCGCCGCAAGCGCAACGCCCGCACGCGACGGCAGGATCGCGCCGGCACCGGGGCTGGTGCGTCCGGCGCTGCCACGGGCACACCTGCTCCCGCACCATCTGCTCCCGCACCAGCGGCTCATGCGCCGTCGACCCCTGCCCCCACGGGTCCCCGACCCAACGCGGCGCAGCCCGCCCCCGCCGACGTCGCACCCGCCGGCGGCAGCAGGGAGCCCGCGGCGCCGCAGCCGCCCGCACCGACCGGCCGCGACGGCGAGGAGCTCGTCGTCCCCTCCCCCCGCCGCACCGCCCCCGCCGGCGGGCCTGGCCCCGCGCCCGGCGACGGCCCTGCGAGTCCTGACCGCACCGCCACAGACGTCGCTGTCGACGTAGACGACGCCAGCGACGAGACCGGCGCCGACGGGCAGGACCCGGACGTGTCCGCCGGCGGGTGCCGCGCCGATGCGCTGCTGGCCCTGTCGCTGGGCAAGCGGTTCGAGGACGGCACCATCGAGCTCGACCTGTCCGAGGTGTTCCAGGTCCAGGTGTCGCTCGTCGTGCCGCTCTCCGCCCTGCGCGAGGAGTCCGAGCACGCCGCCCTGCTCGCCGGGATGCCGATCCCCGCCGCCGAGGCCCGCGACTGGGAGCGCAGGGCCCGCACCTACCGCCGTTTCGTTACCGACGACGTCGCCGGCCACGTCCTCGACAGGGGCCGGCAGTACCAAGCCGACGATGTCCGCCAGTTCGTCCTGCACCGCGACGGCTGCCGCATCCCGGTCTGCGCGATCACCCGCCACGACCGGTTGCAGGCTGACCACGCCGTCCCCCACCCCGAGGGCCCGACCAGCGCGGCCAACATGGGCGGGATCTCCATCACCCATCACCAGCTCAAGACCACCGGCTACCTCGACATCACCGACTCGAAGGCTGACGGGTCCTGCGTCATCGCGACCCGCTGGGGCCAGCGCATCGTCGTGCCCCCACGTCCCTTCCTGCACCCGCCGGAACCGCCCGACGACGGCGCAGCGCCACCCATCACAAGTCCGCCGGGTGCGCCGCCTCCCGCAGCATCCGACGAGGCGCACCCGAACGCGCCCGACGACGACATCCCGCCCTTCTGACCCACCAGACCGGCAGCCCTCCGAGCCAGCACCACCTCGGAGGGCTACCGGCGCGCGCTAAGGTGGCCGAGGAAAGAGCCAGACACCCCGCCACGACAAGGGTGCTATCGGCACATAGAGCGCGCCGTCAGGACGCTCGGAGCCGTTCGACCAGGCCGACCAACTCGTCCAAGGCCCGGCGGTCCTCGTCGCGAGCCAGCGATTCGCTCGATTCGAGAACGGGCGGAGCGCCCAGGCGTTCGATGGTCGCGTCGACGAACGGCGCAGCGCCCCATTGGCTCTCGATGTCCGCCGCTCGGTAGGTCCTGAGACTCTCTACTGCGTCGGCACCGCAGAGCACGGAAGCGACTGCCGCCAGGGGCGGCAATGTCAGCCTCCCGCTTGAAGATTCCAGCGATGCAAGCACGGCAGTACGTACGTCTGGGTCGTCGTGAAGCGGTGCGAACCACGCGCCCATCACGCGGGGTCGCCAGTCGCTGCGTAGGAGCGAAACAACGTCCCCATCGGAGATAGCCCGCCCGACGCTGGCGATCTCGTCTACCAATCCGGCTCCGTACTCAACGGCGTTGGTGGCCATCATGCTGAGGTAGTACGGGACCACAGTCCGCTCGACCAGCTCGCTCAGCGCCACACCCCAAGGATGCCCGACGAAGCGATGCCTACTGCCGGTTCTTTCTCGGTTGTCTACCGCTGGACGGGGGGTGCATGGCG
>JAIUOK010000086.1 GCA_020161245.1 Actinomycetota bacterium
TCGACGCGCTGCAGTTCCGAGTGCTGCGCGAGCGGCTGTTCGCCGAGCATGCCGACGGCGCCGCACCCGCCGGCGACGCCGTCGAGGTCGACGTCGCATCGCCCGGCGCCGGGGCGCTCGCCGCCTGGCTCGACGAGCACGCGCCCGCCGGTTCCCGCAGCGGGCTCGTGCTCGACGGGCGCTGGGGCCGTGGAAGCGGCGACGTCGAGTCGTTCGCGATCGCTGCCGCTGACGGCGCCGTCGCCTGGTGGGCGGTCGCCTCGCTCGACGCCGACGACGACAAGGCGCTGGCCGCCTGGCTCGCCGACGCCGACCGTCCCAAGGCGATGCACGACGCCAAGGGCCCCGAGCTCGCGCTGCGCGCCCGCGGCCTGGAGCTCGCCGGCCTCACCTGCGACACCGCGCTTGCCGCCTACCTGGTGCTCCCCGGCCAGCGCTCGTTCGACCTCGGCGACCTCGTGCCCCGGTTCCTCAAGCGCGACCTCGGGGCGTCCGAGTCGTCCGGTGCCGACCAGCTGTCCTTCGACACCGACCCCGACGACGCCCGGGCTGCGTCGCTGGGCACCCAGGCCCGCGCCGTCCTCGACCTGGCCGATGCGCTCGAGGCCGAGCTCGAGCAGCGCGGCGGCGCCGCCCTCATGCGCGACGTCGAGCTGCCGCTGCTGCATGTGCTGGCCGACCTCGAGCAGGCCGGCATCGCCGTCGACCTCGACCACCTCGGCGGCCTCGAGTCCGAGTTCGGCGAGTCGATGCGCGAGGCCGAGCAGGAGGCCCACGCCCTCGCCGGCCGACCGTTCAACCTGGGCTCGCCCAAGCAGCTGCAGGAGATCCTCTTCGGCGAGCGAGGCCTGCCGCCGACCAAGAAGATCAAGACCGGCTACACCACCGACGCCGACGCCTTGCAGTCGCTGTTCGCGCAGACCGGCGACCCGCTGCTCGAGCAGCTGCTGCGTTGGCGCGACGTGTCGAAGCTGCGCCAGACCGTCACAGGCCTGCTGCAGTCGGTCTCCGACGACGGCCGCATCCACACCACGTTCAACCAGATCGTGGCCGCCACGGGCCGGCTGTCCTCGCAGGACCCGAACCTGCAGAACATCCCGATCCGCACCGCCGAGGGCCGTCGCATCCGCAGCGGCTTCGTCGTCGGCCCCGGCTACGAGTGCCTGCTCACCGCCGACTACAGCCAGATCGAGATGCGCCTCATGGCGCACCTGTCCGAGGACGCCGGGCTCATCGAGGCGTTCAACTCCGGCGAGGACCTCCACAACTACGTCGCCTCGCGCGTGTTCGGCGTGGCGCCGTCCGAGGTCGACGCCGCGCAGCGCAGCAAGATCAAGGCGATGTCGTACGGCCTCGCCTACGGCCTCTCGCCGTTCGGTCTCTCGCAGCAGCTCGGCATCACGCCGGGGGAGGCCTCGGGCCTCATGGACGAGTACTTCGAGCGCTTCGGCGGCGTGCGCGACTACCTGCGCGAAGTCGTCGACCGCGCCCGCGGCACCGGCTACACCGAGACCATGCTCGGCCGCCGCCGCTACCTGCCCGACCTCACCTCCGACGTCCGCCAGCGCCGCGAGATGGCCGAGCGGATGGCCCTCAACGCCCCGATCCAGGGCTCGGCCGCCGACATCGTGAAGGTGGCGATGCTGCGGGTGGCTGCCGCGCTGAAGGCGCGGTCGCTCGAGTCGCGGATGCTGCTGCAGGTGCACGACGAGCTCGTGCTCGAGGTCGCCCCCGGCGAGCTCGAGGCGGTGCGCGAGGTCGTGCAGGAGGGCATGGGCGGCGCTGTGGAGCTCGCGGTTCCGCTCGACGTGCACATCGGCATCGGCCGCACCTGGCAGGACGCCGGCCACTGACCCGTTCCGGTAGTGGAATCGCGCAGCAGGGCGCGCAAAGCGACTACCAGACCGGCGGGCGTCCAGGGCGACGGGCGGTCCCCGTGATGCCGTGCGAGCATCGTGGATATGCGTGCCCAGCTCCTGCGCAGGTCGGCCCCGGTCGCCGTCGCTGCCGCGTCCCTGCTCGTCCTGTCCGCGTGCGGCTCGGCTACGCCGGTGTCGAAGGTGCGCGATACCTCGACCGACGTCCCGTTCACCGGCTGCGACCAGGTCGCCTGCGAGGACACGATCGACGGCGCCCCCTACGAGATCCGGCTGCCCGACAAGTGGAACGGCACGCTGCTGATCTACAGCCACGGCTACCGCTACGCGCAGCCCGCGCCGCCGGACTTCCGCCCCGTGAGCACCGAGCCGCAGGCGGCGTCCGACGACGTCACGGCGAAGGCGCTGCTCGACCAGGGCTATGCGCTGGCAGGCTCGGCGTACGCCAGCAACGGCTGGGCGGTTGCCGACGGTGTGAAGGCGGCCGAGGACCTGTACGCGTTCTTCAAGGACAACGTCGGCGACCCCAACCGGGTTCTGGTGTGGGGCGACTCGCTGGGCGGCCTCATCACGCAGACCATCGCCGAGAAGCACCCCGAGTGGGTCGACGGCGCTGCGCCGCTGTGCGGGGCGGTCGCGGGCGTGGTGCCCAACATGGACCTCGCGCTCGACGTGTCGTACGCCGTCAAGACATTGATCTACCCGGATCTCAAGCTCACCGGCTACGCCAGCTACGAGGAGTCGGTGCAGAACTTCACCGAGGCGGCCAAGGCAGTGCTCGATGCGGCTTCCGACACGTCCGGCGGCGGGACGGCGAAGGTGCTCACCATCGCGGCGCTCGTCGACGCGCCGGGGCAGACGCAGCGCTTCGACGGCGCCGCGATCGAGAGCAAGGTCAAGGCGACCGTCGAGTCGCTCGTGACTGCGCTCGGCTACGCCACGTTCGCCCGCTACGACCTCGAGGAGCGCTTCGGGGGCAACCCGTCCAGCAACGAGGACACCGACTACGCCGAGCGCGTCTCGGAGTCCGAGGCCTCGCTCATCGACACCGTCACCCCGGGCGCTGCGGCGGCGAACGTCGCGCTGCTGCAGGCCGGCCAGCGGGTGCCGGTCGACGCCGCGGCGCTCGACAAGGCGCTGGCCGAGGGCGGCGACCCGCAGGGCACCATCCAGGACCCGACCATCACCCTGCACACGGCGTCCGATCCGCTGGTGATCGTGCAGAACGAGACGTTCCTGCGCGACCGCTACCTCGCGGCGCAGGCCGAGGGCAGGACCGCAGGCGGTCTCGTGCAGCTCTACACGGTCGCGCCGGCGACCTACCCGGAGACGCCCGGAGCGCCCTACGGCGCGGGGCACTGCAACTTCACCTTGCAGTCGCGGGTGGCCGTCATCGACCTGCTCACCGACTGGGTGCAGAACGGCGTCTACCCGGGCACGAAGGCGATCGCCGAGGCGATGGGCACGTCGTCCGGCCTGGCCCCGCTGTTCGTGCCCGGCCCGTGGCCCGACCCCGACGTCGAGGCCGCTGGCTGACGCGCGCCGGTCAGATGCCCAGCCGGCGGAACACCGGCCGCGGCAGGTGCCTCAGCACCGACATGACCGGACGCATCAGCGGAGGCGCGTAGACGAGCTCCTTGCCGCCCGCGATGCCGTCGACGATGGCACGGCCGACCTCGTCTGGGTCGACGGCGAGCGGCGCCTCGGGCAGGTGGCTCGTCATGCGCGTGCGCACGAAGCCGGGCCGCACGACCAGGGCCCGGGCGCCCGTGCCGCGCAGCACCTCGACCAGGCCGAGGCCCACCGAGTCGATCGCGGCCTTCGTGGACCCGTACACGAAGTTGGAGCGGCGGGCACGCTCGCCGGCAACGCTCGACACCACGACGATGACGCCGTGGGCCTGCTGCGTCAGCCGTCGAGCCACGTGCAGCGCCAGCGACATCGAGCCGACGTAGTTGACCTGGGCGGCGGCCACGGCGGCGTCGGGATCGGCCTCGAACTCCGCCTGGTCGCCGAGAACACCGGCGACGAGCAGCACGACGTCGATGTCGCCCGCATCGAACGCGGCGTCGACGAACGCCTCGTGCGTCGGGACATCGGCGACGTCGAGATCGGCGGCGACGACGCCCGAGAAGCCCTGTGACGTCAGCGACTGCACGGCCGAGTCGAGGCTCGCGCCAGGACGCCCGGCCAGCACGATGCGGCGCAGCGTCGTCGGGCCGAACACGCGCAGCGCGGCCAGGCCGATCTCGGAGCCTCCGCCGAGCACCAGGACGGACTGCGGACGGCCATGGGCGTCGATCACAGCGACAGCCTCCTCGACAGGTCGGAGACGAGCACACGGCGGGGGTCGACGCGCTCGCGCACCTCGAGCCACTCGTCGAGCCGGGGGTACATGGCGCGCAGGGCCTCGGGCGAGACGCGCGCGTCCTTGGCCAGATACGTGCGGCCGCCCGCCTCGAGCACGAGCTCGTCGGCGCGGTCGAGGATGCGCGCGAGACCGGGCGTCGCGCCCGGCAGGTCGACGGCGAGGGTCCAGCCCGCGCGCGGGAACGACAGCGGGCAGTCGTTGCCGGGCCCGAAGCGCTTGAGCACGCTGAGGAACGACGGCGCACCCGAGTCGCGGAAGTGCTCGAGGAGGCGCGCGATCACCGCCGACTCGGAGTCGGGGACGGCGCATTGGTGCTGCACGAGGCCGCGCGGCCCGTAGGCGCGGTTCCACGCCCCGACGCCGTCGAGCGGGTGGAAGAACTGGCGCACGGTCTGCAGCTCAGCGTCGCGCGACGCGGGTGCCTTGCGGAACCACGCCTCGTTGAACGCGCGGACGGTCCAGCGGTTGACGAGGCCGACGGGCGGCGCGATCGGCAGCGCGATCCGAGGGGGAGCGGCGACGCCGCCGGAGGGGCCCGCCGGCGCGTGGTCGCCCTGGGTGACCACACCGCGGCCGAGCGCGGCTCCGGGCGCGGTCGCGTCGATCCAGGCCACGGAGTACCGGTAGCCGTCGTCGGTGGAGGACATCCGCTCCATGACGGCGTCGAGGCTGCCGAGCTGGCACGTGTCGACGAGCACCGCCTGCGAGGGCACCGGCATGGCGCGCAGCACGACCTCGGTGACCACACCGGTGAGGCCCATGCCGCCGACGGTCGCGCGGAAGTGCGCCAGGTCCTCGCCGGACGAGCTGGGCCCGATCCGCTGCACGGCGCCGTCGGGCGTGATGACCTCGAGCTCGACCACGTGGTCGCCGAACGACCCGTCGCGGTGGTGGTTCTTGCCGTGGACGTCGGCGGCCACCGCGCCGCCGAGGGTCACCCGGCTGGTGCCGGGGGAGACCGGCACGAACAGGCCGTGCGGCTCGAGCGCGTCGATGACGTCGGCGAGCACCGCCCCGGCGCCCGCGCGCACCACGCCGTCGGAGCCGACGTCGATGGTGCCGAGTGACGACAGGTCGAGCACCGTCCCGCCGGCGTTCTGCGCGGCGTCGCCGTAGGAGCGGCCGAGCCCGCGAGCCAGCACGCCGCGCTGGCCGGCGGAGGTGAGGGCTGCCACGACGTCGTCGGTGCTGCGCACGGCCACCACGTCGGCACGGCTCGGCGCAGTGCGGCCCCAGCCGGAGAGGACGGTGTCAGGCATTGACGGCCCCGAGCGCGAAGAGCACGACCCACAGCAGCGCGAGCACCTGCAGAGTGCGGTCGCGCAGCGCGACGTCCTCGGGCGCCTCGGCGCGCCCGGCGTCGATGTCGACGGCGTAGCGCAGCACGGCCAGGACGAACGGCGCGACCGACCACACCGCCCAGCCCGTGCCCTGACCGACCTCGAACGCCCAGAGGCAGTAAGCCGTGATGGTGACGCCCGCCGACACGCCCCAGACGAAGCGCAGGTACTCGCGGGTGTAGCCCTGAAGGCTCACGCGCGCGGGCTCCACACCCTCGGGCAGCGAGACGAGCTCGGAGTAGCGCTTGCCCGCCGCCATGAACAGCGAGCCGAACCCCGCGACGATGAGGAACCACTGCGACACCGGGATGCCGGTGGCTGCGCCGCCCGCGACCGCGCGCAGCAGGAACCCGGCCGCGAGCAGCGCCAGCTCGATCACGGGTTCGCGCTTCAGCCTGGTGGAGTAGGCGAAGGAGCAGGCGAGGTAGCCGAGCAGCACCGCGACGAGCGCCGGCTCCGTGAGCCACCACGCGAGTCCGAGGGCCACGACCAACAGCACGGCCGCAGCGATGAGAGCGGTGCGCGCACCGAGTGCGCCGCGCGCGACGGGCCTGCTCCGCTTCACCGGATGCACGCGGTCGGCCTCGGCGTCGACGACGTCATTGACGAGGTACGCCGCGCTCGACACCAGGCAGAACGACACCAGCGCCACCAATGTGGGCACGAGCACGTCGCGCTGCAGCAGCTCGCCCGCAGCCAGCGGGACCGCGAGCACCAGGACGTTCTTGGCCCACTGACGGGGCCGCATCCCCTCGAGCAGCGGGGGCAGCGCCCGGCTGCGCGCCCCGGCCTCGGTGGTCATGCCGCCAGCCTGCCACGCGAGCGCCGCAGCACGGCCCCGCCGACGACGAGCGCGGCGGAGGCCG
The DNA here is from genome assembly GCA_020161245.1 of Actinomycetota bacterium. GTDB lineage: Bacteria > Actinomycetota > Actinomycetes > S36-B12 > CAIYMF01 > Longivirga. The sequence continues at coordinate 6,455 of JAIUOK010000086.1, forward strand.
CCACCACGCACCAGGCGAGCGCCAGCGCGGACGAGCGCCCGACCACCGCGGCGAGGACGATCAGCAGCAGCACCGCGGCCCAGACGAGGACGGCGGCGCCGCGGTCCTCCGCCGCCAGCCTGTCGTACACCACGAGGTACGCGAGCGACTGCACGACGCCGGCTGCGACGAACACACCGGCCGAGACCGCGGCGACCGTGTAGTCGGCGCCGAGGATGGCCGGCACCACGACCGGCCCCAGCAGCGCGGCGAGGGCGACGCCGACCGCACCCACCGCCGCCATGAGCACGGCCGCCCGCCGCAG
>JAIUOK010000021.1 GCA_020161245.1 Actinomycetota bacterium
CTCACGCCGAGCCTTCTCTCGGAACTGTTCCACGAGGGTCTGATCACGTCCGTTAAGGAGTTCACGGGCGATGTGCGCAGGTTCTACGAGATCAAGGAACTCGCGCCCGGCCTAGATGTGAGTATCGGCTCCGACGACGTCACGCTGGAGCTGTCGATAGCTGGCGCGACGGGTTGGATCGCCGGCTACACGAATGTCTTTCCCCGGTCACTGCGCCGGTTGTACGACGCTGCGATCGCCAGCGACCTCCAGACGGCACTACCGATGTACCGCGACCTTCATCCGCTGCTGCGCTGGGACTCAAAGACTGAGTTCGTCCAAGCGATCAAGCTGTCGATGGACATTGTCGGGCGCCACGGCGGGGCATGCCGTGCGCCACGTGGTCCGCTGGAGCCTGACGATGCCGCGCTGGTTCGCAACGCGACGGAGTTCGCAGTTGCTCAGGGCTATGCGTGAGTCTGGCTGGGATCGGACAACTCCGTTGCGCGTGGGTCAAGCGCGTGCCGCGGCCATCGCCGTGATCTCGACCCGCATTCCAGGGACTGCAAGCGCGGAGACCTCCACCGCGCAACGGCCAGGGACCGGCTGCGGGACCCGGCGTCGGTATACCTCGTTGAACGCAAGACGGTCGGCCATGTCGGTGAGGTAGATCGTCACGTGCAGCAGCCGCTCTAGCCCACTGCCGGCCTCCGCAAGCTGCCGCTCGAGGTTGTCGAAGAGGACCTCCGCCTGGCTCGTGATGTCTCCGGTCTCGACAGAGCCGTCTGCGTGCTCGGGTATCTGCGTTGTGATGACGAGTCCTCCGAAGCACACGGCGCCCGCGTAGAGGGGCGCGGTCCCGTCAGTTGGCTCCGTTATGTATCGAGCGATGCTGTTGGCGGTCATGACATCCATCCGTGCTGGCTTGTGGTGACGGGGCCTCGGTAGATCCTGGCAGGCGAAGCAGGCAGTGCATTCGGAACGGGCTGGGGCGAGTCGTGGAGCCTAGCTCTTGGAGGTGAGCGCTTTGAGGAACAGCTGCAGGTTGGCTGGACGTTCGGCGAGTCGCCGCATGAAGTATCCGTACCACTCGTCGCCGTAGGGCACGTACACGCGTGTGGCTAGGCCGAGGTCGCGCAGGCGGTCCTGCTCGTCTGGACGGATCCCGTAGAGCATCTGAAACTCGTACGTGTCGGCCGTGCGTTCCATCGCGTCGGCCATCTTCAAGGCGCTGCTGATGATGAGCGGGTCGTGTGATGCGACCATGACGTACGCCTGTCCTAGCAGCAGCACCCGAAGCGCATCGAGGTAGCCGGTGTTGATGGCTGTGGGTTCTTGGTGAGCGACAGTCGCTGGCTCCCTGTAGGCGCCTTTTGTGACGCGTACGCGTGATCCGGGGTACGCGAGGCGGGCGGCATCGCTCGGTGTCCGAAGGAGTGCCGCTTGGAGGACGCATCCGACCGTCGGAGTGACGCTGCGCAGTTCTTCGACGATGCGCAAAGTGCTGTCCGTCGTGGTGTGGTCCTCCATGTCGAAGGTGACCAGAACGCCCGCGCTCTCGGCGTAAGTCACGATCTCGCGGGCACGTTCCAATGCGAATCGCTCCCCCGCGGCCGGTAGTGATTGACCCAGCGCGCTCAACTTGACCGAGACTTCGTTGCCGGCCGCGAGGTTGGCGGAACGCAGGCCATCAATCAGGTCGTGGTAGGCCTGGACGGTGGCGTGAGCCTGCTGCAGACCAGTGATGTCCTCGCCTAGGTAGTCGACCGTGACCGCATGGCCGCGGTCCCGCAGGCCCGTGCAGGCTTGTATCGCCTGGTCGGTGGAGGCGCCGGCTACGAACCGACCAGCGACTCGGCGAGTGACCGGGATGGTCTCGATGGCCTTCCGCATCCCGTTCGAGCGTGAGGCGGCCAGCAATGCGTTGCGCATTCTTGTCCCTCAGCCCATGTGGGGGTAGGAGACGGCTGACGGGGGGTCGAACGTCTCCTTTATGGATCTAGTTGACGTCCAACGAAGGAGATTCTGGGCGCTGCCGGCCTTGTCGTTCGTGCCGGAGGCACGACCGCCCCCGAAGGGCTGTTGGCCGACGACCGCACCCGTGGGTTTGTCGTTGATGTAGAAGTTGCCAGCGGCGAACCTCAGCTCACGAGTCGCCCACGCGATCGCGCGCCGATCCTGGGCGATGATCGAGCCAGTGAGCGCGTAGGGCGTCACCCTTTCGATTGTTCGCGCAACAGTTGCGAAGTTCTCGTCGTCGTAGACGTAGATTGCGAGGACGGGCCCGAAGTACTCGGTCCGGAACACCTCATGATCCGGGTTCGTGCTCACAAGCACGGTTGGGCGGATGAACCAGCCCGTCGCATCGTTGGAGGTGCCACCAGCGATGACGGTGAGGTCGTCGTCTGCGTGTGCAGCGTCGATGACCTCGGCCAGGCGCGTGAATGCCCGTTTGTCGATTACCGCGCCCATGAAGTTGCTGAGGTCCCTGACGTCCCCTTGCGTCAGGGAGTCGACCTCGCTTGCCAGGTCGTCCTTCAGTCGAGTCCACAGCGACGCGGGGATGTAGGCGCGCGATGCCGCCGAACACTTCTGGCCCTGGTACTCGAAAGCCCCGCGGATGAGCGCCACGCGGAGGACGTCGATGTCGGCGGACGGGTGCGCGAGTACGAAGTCCTTGCCACCGGTCTCGCCGACCAGTCGCGGGTAAGAGTCGTACTGGGCGATGTTGTCGCCGATCGTGCGCCACATGGACTGGAAGACTGGCGTGGAGCCGGTGAAATGAACGCCGGCGAGCGCCGGATGCGGAAGCACCGCCGAGCTGATGGCCGAACCATGCCCGGTGACAAGGTTGATCACGCCATCGGGGAGTCCTGCCTCCCGAAGCAGATCCATGGTCATGGTGGCTGCATGCAACTGGGTGCTCGACGGCTTCCAGACCACCGTGTTGCCCATCAATGCAGGAGCGGTCGGGAGGTTTCCGGCGATGGCGGTGAAGTTGAATGGTGTTACGGCGTATACGAAGCCCTCGAGCGGGCGAGCATCAACCCGGTTCCAGACACCCGGCGAGGAGATCGGCTGCTCCGCGCTGATCGCTTCAGCGAATGCGACGTTGAAACGCCAGAAGTCGATCAGTTCGCATGCGGCGTCGATCTCGGCCTGGATGGCGGTCTTCGACTGGCCCAACATGGTTGATGCGACGAGTCGCTCCCGCCACGGGCCCGCAAGGAGATCCGCCGCCTTGAGGAAGACCGCGGCTCGGTCCTCGAGTGGTAGATCCCGCCAAGCGGACGCGGCCTGAAGCGCAGCATCGATGGCGTGGAGGGCGTCCGTTTCCGTCGCCTCGTGGGCGAAGCCAAGCTGGGAGCTATGCGAGTGCGGCTGCGTCACGATGATGGGCGCTCCCGCACCCGTCCGCTGCACGCCCCCGATGGTCATCGGCAGCGGGCGCTCCACGGACTGCCGCTGGAGTTCTACCTCGAGGCGCTCCCGCTCCGGACTTCCAGGACCGTACTGACGAACAGGCTCGTTGTAGGGGCGGGGGACGGGTGCGTACGAAGCCACTGCGGTCCTCTCGTGTGCGTTGGGCCTCGAAGGTAGGGCGCGCCGGCTGTGTACGTCGTTGGCCACTTGGCTAGAGATTGGGCGCTAATGTTCGTTATAACGGACAATGAGGAGGTCTTTCCGTGGCGGCGACGACCCCAAAGGTTCCGGGGCCGTCACTTGGCGATGTGGTGGCCGCCTTGGCGGGGCACGCCGAGGCCGTGATAGAGCCCAGGTCAGGCCCACAGGTATCCGTCCGCGGCCTGACGTTGGTCGACGGACGAGAACCATCCGACATTCCACCGGGGTACGTGGCACTAGCCATCGGAGCCGGGCGCAGCGGACTCCGGCAGGTTGTTGCCTCCGCGGTTCGGGGCCGGGCAGCCTGCGTCGTCGCGGCCGGCGTGTCAGCCGAGGATCTCGCCGCGCTTGCCCCACCGGGCAAGACCGAAGTAGCGCTGATCTCCGTTGCGCGTGCGACGCCGTGGGACCTCGTCCGAGATCTGGTTGCTGCGGTGATCGCCTCGGCTGCCGACCTCCCGCCTGCAGATGGAGGTGCTCTCTTCTCCCTGGCCGGGACTCTGCTCAGCACCACCGGCGGCAATGTGAGCATCGAGGACAACAGTCATCGAGTACTGGCGTATGCCGCTGTTCCGGGCGAGGTAGACGAACTGCGCCTTCATTCGATCTTGAATCGAGAAGGTCCAGAGAACTTCCTTCGCATCCTCCGTGAGCGGGGTGTTTACGAGCGGCTACGGCAGCCCGGGGCAGTCGTTCGTGTTGACGCCGATGCCGACCTCGGCTGGAACGCACGGATCGCGACAGGCATCTTCAACGGGACGCAGCAGTTGGGCACCATCTGGCTTCAAGAGGGACGATCAAGCCTCGCCACCGATGCACACGTGCCCTTGGTCGCTGCCGCTCGACTAGCAGCCCAGGAGCTCGATCGTGAGCGGGTGCGAGCCAGGCCGCGGGCTGACGTTCTTCGGGACGCCTTGACGGAGCGCGCCGACTCGACAGTCGCAGCGATGGAACTCCGCATCTCGTCCACGCAAAAGGTTCGCCTCATCGGGATCGAGCTGGCCGCCCGCGCCGACCAAGCCCAAGCACCGGTCGCCGATTGGCGTGCGCGTCTGGCAGGCCGCCTCGCCCTGTGGGCTGCATCGGAGAGGAGCGAAGCGGTAACGGCAAGTGTCGGGAGTGTTGTCTACCTGTTGTTGCCCGAGGAGGGGACTGCGTCGGTTGCTGCCCTTAAGCAGGTCGTCGACCGGCTGGCGAGGGACATGCGGCTGGACCTCGCGGCAGGAATCTCAAGCCTTGGGACGATGCCCGAGCTGTCCCTCCTCCGGAACCAGGCGGAGTCCAGCAGGGCCATAGCCCTCGCGTCGGGTGAGCGCACGACGCAGTACGAAGAAGTCCGCTCTCGCATCGTGCTGGACGAACTGCTGCACCTCGCCGGGAGCCAAGGCCTCCTCAGGAACACCGGGATCGATCTACTGTTCAGGCCTGATGGCAGCTGGAGCGACCAAGCAACCACCCTGCTTTCGTTCCTGGCGTGCCAGGGCGATGTCAAGCAGGTCGCGGACCGTCTTCATGTTCACCCCAACACCGTCCGTTACCGCGTACGTCGAGCTGCTGACGTAGCGGGAGTGAGGTTGGAGAACCCAGATGATCGACTCCTCGCCTACCTCACGCTGAGGCATCGGCTCTAGAGACATCACCCAAAACGCTGTTCCCGCTGCGGGAGGCAGCACGCTCACAGGTCGAGAGCGTCTTGGAGAGCACCGATGAGCACCTCGCGCCGCAGGAGCGCCGGAGCAGCCGCGTCCACCTGGAACGGCCCGAGGATGTCCGTTGCGCGGTCCCGGAAGGCAGCGAGCGGACCCAGCCCCCGCTCCAGCACGTCATAGTCCACCAGCAGATCCACGTCCGATCCGCGGTGGCTTTCGCCACGCGCGACCGAGCCGAACACGCGCACACTGCTGACGCCGCATTCCTCCGCAGCCCTCAGAATCTCCTGCCGTCGTGCACGCACGAAGTCCAGCGTCGGAATCGCTGGTCGCTCCTCCACGTGCGCGAGGCTAACCGGTGCGTTGAACAACGCGGCGGCACATTTCACCAGCCGACGCCACCTCAGATCGTGGCCCTGACTACCGCTCCGGGAGGCATTCGCTTTTGGCCAACTCAGCGACAAGGTAGCCGTCGGCGGCAAGCGTCCGCGTGCTCATGGCCCGTCGACACAGCCGTCGAACCTGGCCACTATTCGGATCGGTCCCAACGTCCCCGGGGCGCCGCCGGTGGCGGTACGGGAGGGGGCGGGCGGCACCGATGCGCGCAGCCTGGCACGGCGCCGCCCGGCCCGCGAGCGGTCCGAGCATCTGGGGCCCGCCCTGCGGGACACCGGCGTCAGGCGGTGTCCCGCTGCTCGGCCGTGGCGACCTCGGCGGCATCGGGCCGCGCACTGCGGCGGCGACGCGGACGACGCACCTCGGGGAGCAGGCCGAGCTCGCCGCGGCGGACGCCGAGGCCCTCGGGCGCCTCGATGCCCAGACGCACCAGGCCGGCGCGCGAGGCGAGGACGGTGACGGTGATGCGCTCGTCGAGGACGACGCTCTGTCCGGCGCTGCGGGCGATCACGAGCATGGGGAGACCTCCCTGTCATCGTGCGCCCACGACGAGGGTGGCGCCCGGCCGCCGCGGAGGCACGCCACCTGGCCGTCCGGACGTACCCACACGGCCCAGCGCCGTCGCGCGCGAGCGCCGCCGACGAGGGCCCGCGCTGGGACGGGCCGACGCCGGAGGTGCTCGCGCGCGGGGTCAGACCGAGCGCAGGTGCTCGGCGAGCGCGGCCTGGAACTCCGCGGGGCGCTCGACCAGCGGGCTGTGGCCGGCGTCGAGGACGACCTCGGTGTAGCGGCCGCCGGCAGCTGCGTAGCGGTCGAGCACGGCACGGGTCTGCGCGACCATCGGCTGCGGCGGCGCGACGTCCTCCCCGGGCCAGCCCGGGATCGCACCGAGCTTGCCGAGGGTGGCGAGGTCGAACAGCGACTCGTCGGCGACGATCTGGTCCTTGGCCCCGCGGACCCAGAGGAACGGCGGCTTGTCGGCGAGGTCGACGATGCCGGAGACGTTGTGGTGCTTCGGCGCCATGGTGTTGAGGACGCCGCGGCTGCCGGCGCCGAACCCGGGCCAGCTCTCGCTGGCGACCAGGTCGCCGGGGTAGTTGTCCTCGCCCGTCGCGGTGGTGAGCATCGACTCGACGTACACGTCCTCGAGCGGCGCGCGGAACCCGTCCGCGAAGTAGAACCCGTTCATCACGTTGCGCGGCGAGTTGGGCGAGCCGTCGCCGGTGTCGCCGGCCTGGATCGCCGCCACGAAATCGGGATTGGCCCCGCCGCCGCCGGCACCGGCGTCGTCGTCCGACGTGCGCTCGCCGTCGAGGCCCTTCGTGGCGCCGAAACCGTACGGCGACACGGGGTTAACGAGGGTCACCGACGCGACGAGGTCCGGCCGGTCGAGGAGGAGCTGGCTGACGACGCCGCCACCCATGCTCCAGCCGACGACGTGCGCACGGGCGATGCCGAGCGTGTCGAGCAGCGATGCGAGGTCGTCGGAGAAGTCGCGCAGGCCGCGCGTAGCGTCGACCGGCTTGGTCTCGCTCGCGCCGAACCCGCGCAGGTCGGGAGCGAGACCGCGGAAGCCCTCGGGCAGCGCCAGCAGCGTCTCCTGCCAGAACAGCGACGAGCTCACGTTGCCGTGCACGAGCAGGACGACGTCGCCGTCGGCCTTCCCGTCGGAGATGACGGCCGTGCGGAGTCGGGGGGCCTCGACGTGCTGGAGGGAGAGGCCGGGAAGCAGGTCGGTCACGCGTTCTCCTCGGGAAGGGTGGACGGACGGAGCAGGTCGGCGATCCGCAGGAGCGGCGCCTCGTCGAACACGATCGTGTAGTGGTTGACGTCGTCGATGTCGGCGACGTCGAGCAGCGGGAGGCGCGACGCCCACTCCTGCGCCTCGGCCGCGGGGTAGAGCGGCTCGGGCTGGTCGAGCAGTCCTCGCGGCGCCCGCAGGAAGACGGCCGGCACGCGCAGCCGCTCGAGCGCCGGGGTGAGCGTGCCGGGGTCGAGCTGCGAGAGGACGTCGTCGCGCACCAGCTCGGCCGAGACGCAGCTGCGAAAGCCGTCCGGGGAGTCGACGAGGTCGTAGTCGAAGTAGTCGGCCATCAGCTCGCTGATCCCGTCCTTGAAGGCGGGGTGGGCGGCCCAGAAGTCCTGGTAGGCCTCGCGGGTCGGGAAGGTCATGCGCAGCCGCGCGGTGGCGGGGCCGAGCGTGGCCTCCATCGTCTGCTCCGGCGTCATGCCGGGCAGCGGGTGCAGCGGCAGGCCGCCGTCGACGAGGACCAGCCGCTCGACCCGGTCGGCGTGGCGGTCGGCCATCACGACCGACACCAGGCCGCCCATCGAGTGGCCGGCGACGACGACCCTCTCAAGGCCGAGGTGGTCGAGCACGCGCGCGAGGTCGTCGGCGTGCTGGCGCAGTCCGGCCGGCCCCGGGAGGTCGCTGCTGCGGCCGCGGCCGCGCAGGTCCGGCGCGACGATGTCGAGGTCGCCCGCGTTGTCGGCGAGGCATCCCCACGCCCGGTGCGACGCCGTGACGCCGTGGACCGCGAGGACGGTGGCGACGGGGTCGGCGTCCGGCGCCCATCGGCCGACGCGCAACGGGCCGCCCCAGACCGGGACGTCGGTCGTGGTGTAGGTCATCGTGAGGTCCACCCGCCGTCCATCGTGCAGGACGCCCCGGTGATCGAGCCGGCGGCGTCGCCCGCGAGGAAGGAGACGAGCGCGGCCACCTCGTCGGGCTCGATGAGCCGGCGCACGGCGCTCTCGGCCAGCATGACCTTCTCGACGACCTCGTTCTCCGGGATCCCGTGCATCCGCGCCTGGTCGGCGATCTGCTTCTCGACCAGCGGCGTGCGGACGTACGCCGGGTTCACGCAGTTCGACGTGACGCCGTGCGGGCCGCCCTCGAGCGCGATCACCTTCGACAGCCCCTCGAGCGCGTGCTTCGCCGCGACGTACGAGCTCTTGAACGGCGAGCCGATGAGCCCGTGCACCGACGAGATGTGCACGATCCGGCCCCAGCCGCGCTCGTACATGCCGGGCAGCACCGCGCGTGAGAGCAGGAACGGCGCCTCGACCATGAGCCGCTGCATGAACCGCCAGGTGTCGGGCGGGAACTCGTGCACGGCATGGATTCGCTGCACGCCGGCGCAGTTGACCAGGACGTCGACGTCGGGCAGCTCGACGTCCTCGAGAGCCGCGGTGTCGGAGAGGTCGACCTCCCACGCCGAGCCGCCGATCTCGTCGGCCACAGCCCGCGCGTGCTCCCCCGACAGGTCGGCTACGACGACGTGTGCGCCGTCCGCCGCGAGCCTGCGCGCGCAGGCCTCGCCGATCCCGCTGGCCGCACCGGTGACCAGCGCCCGGCGTCCGTCGAGTCCCATCAGCACCTCCGGCGTCCGACGCTAGTGGCTGAGCGGCGGCTGCACCTGCGCGACCGCTGCGGGTTCCCGCCGAGCGGGCCACCGCCTGCGCCGGACGGCTCCCGCACCCGTTGGATCCCGCGAGTAACCGCCGAACGAGTCGTTACGCCGGCCCGGTTGACGACACGTTCGGCGGCTACTCGCGGACCTGCTCGGGTGGGAGGGGGAGGTAGGGCGAGAGGTCGCTGCGCTCGCCGCTGGCGCGGACGCGTCCGTCGGCGACGGCGTCGTCCCAGGAGGCGCGGCCGGACGCGAGCTCGAGCCAGGTGCGGGCGTCGCACTCGACGACGGCGGGCGGCGTGCCGCGCCTATGGGTCGCGCCCTCGATGGCCTGCACCGCGGCATGCGGCGGCACACGGACCTCGACCGACCTGCCGGGCGCCTTGGCGACGAGCCGCGCGAGCGACTCCTTGACCGCGCCCCGGACGACGGTGCGCTCGGGCTGCTCCCCCGCGTCCCACGCTGCCAGCAGCTCCTCCGGCGTCACGCCCCAACCCTGCCACCTCCCCTGATGCCGCGAGTAACTGGCGTTGTCGTCGGTTCTGAGGCGTCGAAACCGATGACAACTCCAGTTACTCGCGGACCGGGGGTCAGCGGGCGGGCGCCGTGCCCCAGGCGGGGAGGGCGGCGGCGAAGTCGAGGACCGCGTCGAGCACGCGGTCCCAGCCGGCGTCGAGCATGACGTCGTGGCCGATCCCGGGGAACCAGACCGGCTCCACGCCGTAGGCCTCGGCGGTGCGCCGGACGTCGGCGGCGCGGACGAGCCGGTCGCCCGGCGATCCGACCACCAGCACCGGGCAACGGACTGGCCCGACGCGGCGCGGCAGCAGCAGCTCGTACTGCACCAGCGGCGACTCGGTCTGGGTGCGGTCGGCATAGCGTCGCGCCGTCTCCGGGTCGAGGCCCTCGAAGAGCAGCTCGGGGTCCATCGACAGCGTCTTGCCGACGACGGCGCCGAGCGCGTCGGCGGGCCGGTCGCGCGCGATCTCGAGCAGGTCGCCGACGCCGGAGTGCAGCGGGGCCGGGGTGAGCAGCACCAGGCCGCGTAGCGGGTAGCGCTCGGCCACGAGCTGCGCGACGACCGCGCCCATCGAGTGGCCGATGAGCACTGGCGGCTCGGGGAGCTCGGTGATGGTCTGCAGCACGTCGTGCACGTAGTCGCGGGTGAGCGTGGAGCGCAGGTGCCGCTTGCCGCCGGAGTCTCCGTGCCCGCGCAGCGACACGGCGTACGCCGGCCAGCCGCGCTCGGCGGCGGCCGGGATCCAGTTCTCCGCGAAGCACCAGGCGCCGTGCGCGATGCCGTGGACCATGAGCAGGGGCGGCCGGCCCTCGTCGGACGCCGGCATCGCCGACACTACCTCGCGGTGGGTGACGGGCCGCGACGGGAAAGCCCAGTCCCACGGCCTCATCGCGACGGTGCCCTTGCGGCTGCGGCTCATGCGGCTCGCTCCAGCTCGTGGATGGCGTCCTGAAGCGCCTGCAGGTAGTCCTGGTGCGCGACCTCGAAGTAGTGGCGCGTCGAGTCCTTGTAGTGGGTGCCGGCGCTGAACCGTCGTCCGGCCTCCGACTGCGCACGCGACAAGAAGCCGCGCGCCGCGAAAGGCCTGTCGCGCAGGGCTTCTGCGACCCGGGCCGCGAGCACGCCCTGCCAGTGCGCGAGGGTCCATTGCCCGCTGTCGGGCTGGATCAGCCCGGACACCACGAGGTTGTCGTACGACGGCGTGAACATCTGCAGGAACAGCTGCGGATGGTCGCCCGACCAGTTGAGCCACTGCTCGTCGAGGAAGGGGAACGTCACGAGGTAGCCGGTGCAGAACACGACGAGATCGACGTCGGCGCGGCTGCCGTCCTGGAACACCGCACCCGTCTCGTCGAAACGCTCGATGTCGCGCATCGGCGTGATGTCGCCGTGGCCGACGTAGTAGACGAGCTGCTGGTTGACGATCGGGTGCGTCTCGAAGAACTTGTGGTCGGGCTTCTGCAGCCCGAACTTGGTGAGGTCGCCGACGGTGAGCTTGAGCGTCGCACCGAAGAGCACCCGGCGCACCGGCAGCGGCAGACGCATCGCGAGCAGGCTGTCGGCCACTTGGTCGCTAGGCCGGCCGATCGCGAACTTCGGGTTGTAGTAGTAGCCGCGCCGCGTGCTGTGCCAGGTGTGCGAGGCGTTCTGCGCGCTCTCGACGGCGACGTCGCAGCCGGTGTTCCCCGCACCGACGACGAGCACCCGCCTGCCGCGCACGATGTCGGCGCCCTTGTAGTCGGCGGAGTGGATCACCTGGCCGCCGAACTCCTCGAGGCCCGGGTACTGCGGGATCTTCGGGTTCCAGTTGTGGCCGTTGCTCACGACGAGCCCCGAGTAGCGGTACGTCGCCTCCGCAGCGGAGTCGCGGTCGCGAACCGTCACGTCCCAGCGCGCGCCGCCGTCGACGGGCTCCGCCTTGACGACGTCGGACCGGAAACGGATGCGGTGGCGCAGCCCGAAGTGGTCGGCGTAGCGGCCGAAGTACTCCTTGACCTGCCGGTGGCTCGGGTAGTCGGGGTAGGAGTCGGGCATGGGGAAGTCGGGGAACTGCGTGAACGGCTTGCTCGAGATCAGGTGCGTCGACTCGTACACACGGCTGTTCTCGGCGCCGAAGTTCCAGTTGCCGCCGACGTCGCTCTCGCGCTCGAACCCGTCGGCGTCGATTCCGTGCTGCAGCAGCGCTTTGAGCGCCGACAGGCCGTGCGGGCCGGCGCCGACGACCGCCCACGCGCCGCCCCGGTCGACCGGGCCGGAAGACTGCGCGGCCGCTGCCTCCGTCGCGGGCTTGGCGGTGCGTGGCGGCGACGCTCGCCGGGCCTGGGGAGCGCCAGCCTCGGCGGCTGGCGGGTCGCCCGGCGCCGGCCCGTCCGTCGCGGCGGTGGACGCCGTCGCCGCGCGCGGGCGCGACGCACGTCGCGGCCTCGGCGCGGGGGCCTCGCCCACCGGCGCGTCGGCGGGCGACGGCTCGTCCGCCGGGCTTGCCGCGGCGTCGGCGGCGTCGGCCGGAGCCACGGGCTTCGCCGCGCGCGTGCGGGTGCGCCGGGGCTCCGGGGCGGTTCCTGCCCCGGCCGCCCCGGCTGCCTCGACGTCGGGGCGCTCGGCGTCCTCGGGGGTGGGGGTCTGCGCCATGCGGGCATCCTGCCAACGCACCCCGCGACCCGCACGTCACCTGACAGAACCCGTGCGACGGCTCAGATGCACCGGCGGCGGTACCGGGACGACGAGCGCCCGGCCCCGCGGAGCGGTACCGGGCGCCGATGCCGGGTGGATCAGCCGAACAGTGCCGGAAGCGTCGCGTCGGCCGTGGCCCGCAGCTCGTCGAGGGTCCACGACGCGGTGCCGCCATAGACGTTCTCGACGACGAGGTCGGCGCCAGGTGCACCGACGACGCCGAGGCGGGTCACCGGCACGCCGTGCTGGCCCGCGAGCGACTCGAGCGCAGCGACGTCGGACGGCGAGACCGTGACGACCGCGCGGGCGGTCGACTCCGAGAGGAGCAGCACGAACGGGTCGGTGCCGTCGGGCACGGTCACCGTGGCGCCGACGCCGCCGCGCAGCGACATCTCGACGAGCGCCTGTGCGATGCCGGCGTCCGAGACGTCGTGGGCCGCGGAGAGCAGGCCGCTGCGCGACCCGGCGACGAGCACCTGCGCGAGCCAGCGCTCGGCGGCGAGGTCGACCTCCGGCGGGATGCCGCCGAGGTGGCCGTGCACGACGTGCGCCCACTCGGAGCCCGCGAACTCGTCGCGGGTCTCGCCGAGGACGAGCACGACGTCGCCCTCGCGCCCGAGCGCCATGGCGGTGCGCTTCTCGACGTCGTCGATGACACCGAGCACGCCCACGACCGGGGTCGGGTGGATCGCGACATCGCCGGTCTGGTTGTAGAAGCTGACGTTGCCGCCGGTGACCGGGGTGCCGAGCTCGAGGCAGGCGTCGGCAAGGCCGCGCACGGCCTCGCTGAACTGCCACATGACCGCGGGGTCCTCTGGCGAGCCGAAGTTGAGGCAGTTGGTGACCGCGAGCGGCTCGGCGCCGGTGGCCGCGACGTTGCGGTAGGCCTCGGCCAGTGCGAGCTTCGCGCCGTTGTAGGGGTCGAGCTTGGCGAAGCGGCCGTTGCAGTCGGTGGAGATGGCGACGCCGAGGCCGCTGCCCTCGTCGACGCGGACGACGCCGGCGTCCTCCGGCTGCGCGAGCACGGTGTTACCGAGCACGTAGCGGTCGTACTGCGAGGTGACCCACGTCTTCGACGCGAGGTTGGGCGAGCCGACGAGCTGCAGCACCGTCGCGCGCACCTCCTCCGCCGACGCGGGGCGCTTCAACGACGACGGGGCGTCGGCGATGAGGGCGTCCTGCCAGTCGGGACGCTCGATCGGGCGCTCGTACACCGGTCCGTCGTGGGCGACCGTGCGCGGCGGCACGTCGACGATGACCTCGCCCTGCCACTCGATGACGAGACGGCCCGTGCCGGTGACCTCGCCGATGATCGCGGCGTCGACGTCCCACTTGCGGCAGACGTCGAGGAACGCGTCGATGTTGGCGGGGGTGACCACCGCGGCCATGCGCTCCTGCGACTCGCTCATGAGGATCTCCTCAGGAGTGAGCGTGTGGTCGCGCAGCGGCACCTTGTCGAGCACGACGTGCATGCCGCCGTCGCCGTTGCTCGCGAGCTCGCTGGTGGCGCAGGAGATGCCCGCGGCGCCGAGGTCCTGGATGCCCTCCACGAGACCGGCGTGCAGCACCTCGAGAGTGCACTCGATGAGCAGCTTCTCCATGAACGGGTCGCCGACCTGAACCGCGGGGCGCTTGGCGGGGCCGCCGTCCTCGAAGGTCTCCGAGGCCAGGATCGACGCGCCGCCGATGCCGTCGCCGCCGGTCTTCGCGCCATAGAGGACGACGAGGTTGCCGACGCCCTTGGCGCTCGCGAGGTGGATGTCCTCGTGGCGCAGCGTGCCGAGGCACAGGGCGTTGACGAGCGGGTTGCCCTGGTAGCAGGGGTCGAACACGACCTCGCCGCCGATGTTGGGCAGGCCCAGGCAGTTGCCGTAGCCGCCGATGCCGGCGACGACGCCGGGAAGCACGCGACGGGTGTCGGGGTGGTCGGCCGCGCCGAAGCGCAGCGGGTCCATCACGGCCACCGGGCGTGCGCCCATCGAGATGATGTCGCGCACGATGCCGCCGATGCCCGTGGCCGCGCCCTGGTAGGGCTCGACGTACGACGGGTGGTTGTGCGACTCGACCTTGAACGTGACCGCCCAGCCCTGGCCGATGTCGACGACGCCGGCGTTCTCGCCGATGCCCACCAGCAGCTTGTCGGTCTCGGGCTTCTTGTCGCCGAACTGGCGCAGGTGCACCTTGCTCGACTTGTAGGAGCAGTGCTCGGACCACATCACCGAGTACATGGCCAGCTCGCCGCTCGTGGGCCGGCGGCCGAGGATCTCCTTGATGCGCTCGTACTCGTTGGCCTTGAGGCCGAGCTCGGCGTAGGGCTGCTCGCGCTCGGGGTGCGCGATCGCGTCGTCGACGGTGTCTCTGCTCTTGCGGGGGGCAGTGCTCATGCCTCGACGAGACCCTTCAGGATCGAGGTGAAGAAGCCCAGTCCGTCGGTGGTGGGGCCGGTGAGCGGCTCGACGGCGTGCTCCGGGTGCGGCATGAGCCCGACGACGTTGCCGCGCTCGTTGGCGATGCCGGCGATGTCGCGGCGGCTGCCGTTGGGGTTGAGCTCGAGGTAGCGGGCGACCACACGGCCCTCGCCCTCGAGACGGTCCAGCGTGGCCTCGTCGGCGACGTAGCCGCCCTCGCCGTTCTTCAGCGGCACCACGATCTCCTGGCCCACCTCGTACGACGACGTCCATGCGGTCGACGTCGACTCGATGCGCAGGCGCTGGTCGCGGCAGACGAAGTGCAGGCTGTCGTTGCGCACGAGCGCTCCGGGCAGCAGGTGCGACTCGCAGAGGATCTGGAAGCCGTTGCAGATGCCGAGCACCGGCAGTCCGCCCTGCGCGGCCTTGACTAGCTCGCCCATCACCGGTGCGAAGCGGGCGATCGCGCCGCAGCGCAGGTAGTCGCCGTAGGAGAAGCCGCCGGGCAGCACCACGGCGTCGACGCCGTGCAGGTCGGCGTCGGCGTGCCAGAGGGCCACCGCCTCGCCGCCGGCGATGCGCACCGCGCGGGCGGCGTCGCGGTCGTCGAGCGATCCCGGGAAGGTGACGACGCCGACGCGCATCAGGCCGTGACCTCTCGGATCACGTAGTCCTCGATCACCGGGTTGGACAGCAGCGAGCCGGCCAGCTCGTGGACCTGGGCGAGGCGCTCCTCGTCGATCTCGCCGTCGAGCTCGACGGTGAAGGTCTTGCCCTGGCGGACCGAGGTCACCCCCTCGAGGCCCAGGCGCCCGAGGGCCCCTTCGACGGCCTTGCCCTGGGGGTCCAGGATCTCCGGCTTGAGCATGACGTCGACGACGACGCGGGCCACGGGGCGCTCCAGGCGTAGGTCGGGCGGTACACCGCATCCTACCGACCCAAACCCGGCCCCCCGACCACCCGCCTCCCCAGTCCACCCCGCCGCCCATCCGCCCCGAATGCCGGTGGCCAGGTTTGCGGTGAAGGTGCCCCTGCTTGCGATAGAAGCAAGAAATGCGCCCCAGGCTGTCCACAGCTACGGCCTGGGGGCGCGACGCATCCACAGCCGCAGCGCCCGCGACCGGCTCCGGTGTCAGACGCCCGCGTCGCCGAAGACGAGGTCGCGGACGGCGGCCCACGAGCGCTCGTCGCGGGCTGACAGCAGCCCGAGCCGGTCGACGCCGGGCAGGTACGGCGTCCCGTCGAGATGGCGGACAGCGCCGCCGGACTCGGCCAGGAGCAGCGCGCCCGGGACGTGGTCCCACGGGTAGCTGCGCCAGAACAGCGCGGCGTCGGACTCCCCGGCGAGCATCCGCACGTAGCCGATCGCGGCCGACATCGGCGGCCGCTCGTCGAGCCGTGCCTTGGCCGCGGGCGTGATGCGCGCACGGACGTCGTCGGGCAGGTACTTCACCGCGATCCAGCCGTACAGGTCGTCGGCGTCGCGCGCAGGACCCGCAGCAGCGTCCACCCGGACGCCGTCGAGCCACGCCCCGCCGCCGAGCGACGCCGACGCCAGGACGCCGGTGACGGGCAGCCAGATCCAGCTCGCGGTCGTGACGCCGTCCTCGACGAGCGCAGCCATCACGCCGAAGTCGGGCGAGCCCTCGACGAAGTTGCCGGTGCCGTCGATCGGATCCACGAGCCAGTACGCCGGAAGCGCGGCGCGTCCCGCCAGCAGCGCCGGATCGGCGGCGACCGCCTCCTCGCCCACGACCGGGACGCCGGGCGCGAGCGCGTGCAGCGCCTCGGTGATCAGCTGCTCCGCCTCGACGTCGGCCACAGTGACGAGGTCGTCCGGGCTGGACTTGGCACGGACGTCGTCGGCGCCGAGCGCCCGCCACCGCGGCAGGACGGCGACGTCGGCCGCGCGCCTGAGAACCTCGGGAACCTCGGGCGCGCCCGGCGCCGCGAGGCGTTCGAGCGACGGGTTGCGCGGCACGTCAGCCCAGGCGCGCGGTGCCCTCGGCAGCCGCGACGTTCCAGGCGTCCCAGGCCGACTGCACCATCTCGTGCAGGTCGTACTGCGCGGTCCAGCCGAGATCGGCCTGCGCGCGCTCGGAGCTCGTCACGATCCGTGCGGGGTCGCCGGGACGGCGCGGGCCGACGTCGTAGGACACGGGGCGTCCGATCACGTCGGCCACCGCCGCGATGATCTCCTTGACCGACACGCCCTCGCCGCGGCCGAGGTTGTAAGCCGGCGCGATGTCCCTGCCGGCTGCGAGCGCGCGAGCGGCCGCGACGTGAGCGGAGGCGACGTCGGCGACGTGGATGTAGTCGCGCACGCACGAGCCGTCCGGCGTCGCGTAGTCGTCACCGAACACCGTCGGCGTGCGACCCTCTGTCACGGCCGCCAGCAGGATCGGGAACAGGTTGTGCGGGCTGACGTCGTACACCGTCGGGATGCCCGAGCCGACGACGTTGAAGTAGCGCAGGCTGGTGTGCCGGAACGGCCTGTCGCCGTTGAGTTCTGCGGCCCGTGCGACGTCGCGCAGCAGCCACTCGCCGATCAGCTTCGACTCGCCGTACGGCGACTCCGGGTTCTTGGGGGTGTCCTCGGTGACGAGGTCGGTGTCGGGAGTGCCGAACACGGCCGCACTGCTGGAGAAGACGACGTTGCGCACGTCGGCCTTGAGGCACTCGTCGAGCAGGATCCTCGTGCCCTCGACGTTGACGCGGTAGGAGTCGAGCGGCTCCCTCACGCTGACGCCGGCGTACTTCAGCGCCGCGACGTGGACGACGCCCTCCACACCGGGACGCCGCAGCACCTCGGCCACCGCGGGCGCGTCGGTGATCGAGCCGTGGTGCAGCTCCACGCCGTCAGGCACGAACGCCGTCCGCCCGCTGTTGAGATCGTCGAGCACGATCGAGGGGATCCCCTCAGCGGCGAACGCCGCCACGACGTGCGATCCGATGTAGCCGGCGCCTCCGGTCACGACCCAGGTCATGACGTCCAACCTAGCCGTCGGGGCAGGGCCGCCGACGGGGTCCTCATGACTCGAACATGACCCGCCCAGGAACCTCGAAACCGAACAGGTCCCTGTGCGGTTCCGGCGTCGGGGCCGGCATGTACGGCGTCCCGCCGACGGCGCACCCGGGTTACGCGGGACCGCTGTGGACGACGGCACGCAGGGGGCGGCTGCTGTGGACAGCCTGGGGCGCTCTTCTTGCTTCTATCGCAAGCGGGGGCACCTTCACCGGGAAAGGGGTCCCGCGGGCCTGGGGCGGCTGGGCGGGTGGGTCAGGCGAAGCGCTTGCCGGTGAGGCGCTCGTAGGCCTCGATGTACTTGGCGCGGGTCTTCTCGACGACGTCGTCGGGCAGGGGCGGGGGCGCCTCGCCGCTGTGGCGGTCCCAGCCGCTGGCGGGCGAGGTGAGCCAGTCGCGGACGTACTGCTTGTCGTACGACGGCTGCGCGTGGCCCGGCTCCCACTGGTCGGCGGGCCAGTAGCGCGACGAGTCGGGGGTGAGCACCTCGTCGGCGAGCACGATCGCGCCGTCGCCCCGCTGGCCGAACTCGAGCTTGGTGTCGGCGAGCAGCAGCCCGCGGTCGGCCGCGACCGAGGCTGCGCGGTCGTACACCGCGACGGTCAGACGGCGCAGCTGCTGGGCCTCGTCCTGCCCGATCGCAGCGACGACCTCGTCGAAGGTCACGTTCTCGTCGTGCTCGCCGAGCTCGGCCTTCGTGGCCGGCGTGAAGATCGTCTTGGGCAGCTTCGAGCCGTCCTTGAGCCCCGGCGGCAGCCCGACGCCGCACACCGAGCCGCTCGCGGCGTACTCGACCAGGCCCGAGCCGGTGAGGTAGCCGCGGGCCACGCACTCCACCGGGAACATCTCGAGCTTCGAGCACACCATCGCGCGGCGCTCCACCGCGGCCGGCACGTTGGTGGTGATGACGTGGTTGGGCACGATGTCGCCGAGCCGGTCGAACCACCACAGCGACATCGCGGTGAGGATGCGGCCCTTGTCCGGGATCGGCGTCGGAAGCACCCAGTCGTAGGCCGAGATCCGGTCGGACGCGACGAACAGCAGCCTGCCGTCCGGGGTCTCGTAGAGGTCGCGCACCTTGCCGGAGTACACGTGGCGGTACCCCTCGGGGAGCTCGTACTCGGGGGTCGGTGCCACGGCGCTGCTCACGCGCGAACCCTACCGGCCGCCACGACCCGCTCTGGAGGGGTGACGCGTCGGCATACCGACGTCTCACCCCTCCAGATCGGGGAGGTCCGCCGCGAGGGCCCGGACGACGGCGCTCGGGCTCGGCCGCCCGAGGACGCCGGCCATCCACGCGCTCGTGGCCACCAGCGACGACAGGTCGACGCCGGTCGAGATGCCCAGGCCGTGCAGCATCCACACGAGGTCCTCGGTGGCGAGGTTGCCGGTGGCGCTCTTGGCGTAGGGGCAGCCGCCGAGGCCGCCGGCCGAGGAGTCGACCGACGTCACACCGGACTGCAGCGCAGCGAGCGTGTTCGACAGCGCCTGCCCGTAGGTGTCGTGGAAGTGCACCGAGATCCGCTCGGGCCCCACACCGGCGTCGCCCAGCGCCTGCAGCAGCGCCGTCGTGTGGCCCGGCGTCGCGACGCCGATGGTGTCGCCGAGGCTCAGCTCGTCGGCGCCCATGCCGAGCAGCCGGGTGGCGACGCCGACCACCTGCGGGATGGCGACGTCGCCCTCCCACGGGTCGCCGAAGCACATCGACACGTACGCGCGGACGACGAGACCCTCGGCCTTGGCCCGGACGACGACCGGCTCGAACATCGCGAACTGGTCCTCGAGCCCGCGGTTGAGGTTGCGCTGCGCGAAGGTCTCCGTGGCGCTGCCGAAGACGGCGATCTCGCGGACGCCGGCCGCCAGCGCGCGGTCGAGCCCGCGCTCGTTGGGCACCAGCACCGGCGCGCGGACGCCGTCGAGCGGGCCGAGCTCGGCGAGCAGCTCCTCGGCGTCGGCGAGCTGCGGCACCCACCTCGGCGAGACGAACGAGGTGACTTCGACGGCCGGCAGCCCCGCGGCGACAAGGCGTCGGACGAACTCGGCCTTGGCCTCGACGGGCACGAGCGCGGACTCGTTCTGCAGGCCGTCGCGGGCGCCCACCTCGTAGACGGTGACGCGCTCGGGGAGGCCCTCGGCGCGCACGACCTGCGGCTCGCGCACAGCACCTCCCAGGTCCGCCGTCCGTGCCGGACGGCACCTCGGCATTCTCGTCCGCGAGAGACGCGCGAGCGAGATCCGCCGGACGTTATCAACCGCTAACTTCCGGCGTCTATCCTGGTGCGATGTCGTCGACCGCCGAAAGCGCGCCCGCGCGCCGCACCGGCGCACGTCGCGAGCAGATCCTGCGCACAGCCGCGGAGCTCTTCGCGCGCAAGGGCTTCAACGGCGTCTCGATCAACGACATCGGCGCCGCCGTCGGCATCAGCGGGCCGGCCCTCTACCGCCACTTCCCCAGCAAGGACGCGGTGCTCGGCGAGATGCTCGTCGACGTCAGCCAGCGGCTGCTCGAGCAGGGCCATCAGGTGGTCGCGTCGACGTCCGAGCCTCGCGAGCGGATGGAGCGGCTCATCTCGATGCAGGTCGAGTTCGCCCTCGCCGAGCCGGCGCTCATCACGGTGCACAACCGCGACATCGCCAGCCTCGGCGACGCCGACCAGCGCGAGGTGCGCCGCCTGCAGCGCCGGTACGTCGACATCTGGACGTCGGCCATCTCCGATGCCGTCCCCGGCACCGACGAGTCGCGCGCCCGGGCCGCGGCCCACGCGGCCTTCGGCCTCATCAACTCCACACCCCACAGCGCCCGCGTCGGCCGCGACGAGATGGCCGTCCTCCTCCGGCGCATGGCCTCCGCCGCCCTCCTCTCCCCCGGCGCCCTCGACACCTGATTCCGCGTGCAACACCAGCATGTGCAGCGAAGTCCGTCGGTGTTGGTGCACATGCTGGTGTTGCACGCGGGCATAGACGGGGGCGGTCGGAGGTTGCAGGACGCATGACGACGCCGCCCACGGTCACGCGCAACGACGAGCTCAGCCGCTACGAGGCGCGGATCGACGGCGCGCTCGCCGGCTTCGCGCAGTTCCAGCTCACCGACGAGCTCATCGTGTTCACCCACACCGAGGTCGACCCGGCCTTCGAGGGCCAGGGCGTCGGATCGGCGCTCGCCCGCACCGCGCTCGACGACGTGCGCGCCCGCGGCGACCGCACGGTGATGCCGCTGTGCCCGTTCATCTCGGGCTGGATCGGCAAGCACCCCGAGTACGTCGACCTCGTCTACAGCTGAGCCGCGGAGGCTCCCTCATGACCGCTCCCCCGCCGTCTGGCGACGGCCTCGACCGTGAGGCCGTCGCGGGCCGGCTCGACGACGAGCGGCACGACGTCGAGTCTCGCCTCGCCGCCATGCAGCGCGACCTCGCCTCGGTGTTCGAGGCGTCGGCGGACTCCAACGCCGACGACGAGCACGACCCCGAGGGCCAGACCATCGCCTACGAGCGGTCGCAGCTCGCGGCGCTCATCACGTCGGCCGAGGGGCACCTCGCCGGCATCGACGCGGCGCGCCGACGCCTGGACAACGGCACCTACGGGATCTGCGAGGTCTGCGGGGAGCCGATCCCGGCGGCCCGCCTCGACGTGCGGCCGACGGCACGCACCTGCGTCCAGCACGCGGGCTGAGTCAGTGCCTCACGAGGACGACGTACTCCCCCTCGTCGCCGTCGAGCACGCGGGCTGACTCAGTCCTTCACCAGGACGACGTACTCCACTTCGTCGCCGTCGAGCAGGTAGCGCTCGGTCTCCACGACCCCCTAGCCGACGGCGAACGCGAGGCCGTCCTCGTTGGACGCGAGCACGATCGTCTGCAGCGGGCCGCCGCCGAGCGTGTGGGCCGTCGACAGGCAGTGGGCGTACAGCTGGCCGCCGTACCCGCGATGCCGGTGCTC
Organism: Actinomycetota bacterium; assembly: GCA_020161245.1. Classification (GTDB taxonomy): domain Bacteria; phylum Actinomycetota; class Actinomycetes; order S36-B12; family CAIYMF01; genus Longivirga. The sequence goes on from JAIUOK010000021.1 coordinate 21,623, forward strand.
GGGCAGGATCCGGGCGATCACCGTGACCGGTTCGTCGTCGGTCGCGGGGCGCACGGTCGAGCAGCCGACGAGCACGCCGTCGGTGTACGCGACGTCGAGGGCGTTGCGGCCGGCCCGCTCACGGACGTCGTCGAGGCCCAGCGGCGCCGTCGGGATCACAGTGTTGTGGACGTGCTGCCAGTCGCGGATCCGGACGTCGTCGTCCGCGGGCACGATCACGAGCCGGTCGGACGTCATGCCCTCAGCGGACCAGCGCGGGCGGGGGCGGGTCAACCCTGTACCGGCACCTTCCCCGCACGCCGGATGTTAGTTACCGTTAACTCACGCAGTCGATCCACGGGAGGAACCATGCCGACGCTGCCCGACGAGCTCGAAGCGCTGCGCGCCACGGCCGAGCAGCTCGCCCAGAACGTCGTCGCGCCCGTCATCGGCGACCTCTACGAGCGCCACGAGTTCCCCTACGCGATCGTCAAGCAGATGGGCGACATGGGCCTGTTCGGCCTGCCGTTCCCCGAGGAGTGGGGCGGCATGGGCGGCGACTACTTCGCCCTGTGCGTCGTGCTCGAGGAGCTCGCGCGCGTCGACTCGTCGGTGGCCATCACGCTCGAGGCCGCCGTCTCGCTGGGTGCGATGCCGATCTACCGGTTCGGCACCGAGGAGCAGAAGCGCCAGTGGCTGCCGCAACTCGTGAGCGGCCAGATGCTGGCCGGCTTCGGCCTCACCGAGCCCGGCGCGGGTTCGGACGCCGGCGGCACGCGCACCACCGCGCGGCTCGACGGCGACGAGTGGGTCATCAACGGCACGAAGGCGTTCATCACCAACTCCGGCACCGAGATCACGGGATTCGTCACCGTCACCGCCGTCACCGGCGAGAAGCCCGACGGCCGCAAGGAGATCTCCACGATCATCGTGCCGTCGGGCACGCCCGGGTTCGCCGTCGCGCCGGCGTACTCGAAGGTCGGCTGGAACTGCTCCGACACCCACGAGCTGTCGTTCACCGACTGCCGCGTGCCGGCGTCGAACCTGCTCGGCGAGCGCGGTCGCGGCTACGCGCAGTTCCTGTCCATCCTCGACGAGGGCCGCATCGCCATCGCGGCGCTCGCGACCGGCCTCGCGCAGGGCTGCGTCGACGAGTCGGTGCGCTACGCGCAGACCCGTGAGGCGTTCGGCCGTCCGATCGGCGCCAACCAGGCGATCGCGTTCAAGCTCGCCGACCTCGAGGTGCGCGCGCACACCGCGCGGCTCGCCTACTACGACGCCGCCGAGAAGATGCTGGCCGGCCGGCCGTTCAAGAAGGAGGCCGCGATCGCCAAGCTGGTAGCCTCCGAGAACGCCGTCACCAACGCCCGCGAGGCCACCCAGATCCACGGCGGCTACGGCTTCATGAACGAGTACCCCGTGGCCCGGATGTGGCGCGACTCGAAGATCCTCGAGATCGGCGAGGGCACCAGCGAGGTGCAGCGCATGCTCATCGCCCGCGAGCTCGGCGTCTGATCCCTCCCTCGTCGGGAGCGCCGCGAGTAACTGGCGTTGTCATCGGTTCCGACCCCTCAGAACCGATGACAGGGGCAGTTACTCGCGAACTGGCGCGGCCTAGAGGATCGGCTCGGGGCTGTAGACGGCGGCGTCGGGGCGCTCGGCCATGAGGTGCTCGACCTCGTCGACGACGGCCGACACCTGGTCGCGCGCGGCGCCGGTGAACTCGATCGGTTCGGCCACGAGCGAGTCGAGCTGCTCGCGGGTGAGGCCGAGGCGGGGATCGGCGGCGAGCCGGTCGAACAGGTCGTTGCCCTCGGTGCCCTTCTCACGCATCTCCAGCGCCACGGCGACGGCGTGCTCCTTGATCGCCTCGTGGGCGGTCTCGCGGCCGACGCCGTTGCGCACGGCGGCCATGAGCACCTTGGTCGTGGCGAGGAACGGCAGGTAGCGGCGCAGCTCGCGCTCGGCCACGGCGGGGTAGGCGCCGAACTCGTCGAGCACGGTCAGGAAGGTCTCGAGCAGACCGTCGATGGCGAAGAACGCGTCGGGCAGCGCCACGCGGCGCACGACCGAGCAGAAGACGTCGCCCTCGTTCCACTGCGCGCCGGCGAGCTCGCCGACCATCGAGGCGTAGCCGCGCAGGATCACCGCGAAGCCGTTGATGCGCTCGCACGAGCGCGAGTTCATCTTGTGGGGCATGGCCGACGAGCCCACCTGGCCGGGCTTGAAGCCCTCGGTCACCAGCTCGTTGCCGGCCATGAGCCGCACGGTGGTCGCGAACGACGACGGGCCCGCAGCGAGCTGCACCAGCGCGGAGACGACGTCCCAGTCGACCGAGCGCGGGTACACCTGGCCGACGCTGGTGAAGACATGCGCGAAGCCGAGGTGCGCGGCGACGCGGTCCTCGAGCTCGGTGAGCTTGGCGGCGTCGCCGTCGAGGAGGTCGAGCATGTCCTGCGCGGTGCCGACCGGGCCCTTGATGCCGCGCAGCGGGTAGCGCGAGATGAGCTCCTCGATGCGGCGGTGCGCGACGAGCATCTCGTCGGCGGCCGAGGCGAAGCGCTTGCCGAGCGTGGTCATCTGCGCGGCGACGTTGTGGGAGCGGCCGGCGATGGCGAGCTCGTCGTACTCGACAGCGTGGTTGGCCAGGCGCGCGAGCACCGCGACGGTCTTGCCGCGCACGAGCTCGAGCGAGCGCAGCACCTGCAGCTGCTCGACGTTCTCGGTGAGGTCGCGGCTGGTCATGCCCTTGTGGACGTGCTCGTGGCCGGCGAGCGCCGAGAACTCCTCGATGCGCGCCTTGACGTCGTGGCGGGTGACCTTCTCGCGGTCGCGGATGGAGTCGAGGTCGACCTGGTCGACGACCGCCTCATACGCCTCGACGACGCCGTCGGGCACGTCGATGCCGAGGTCGCGCTGAGCCTTGAGCACGGCGATCCAGAGCTGGCGCTCGAGGACGATCTTGTGCTCGGGCGACCAGATCGTCGCCATCGGCGTGGACGCGTAGCGGGACGCGAGGACGTCGGGGATCGCGGGCGTGCTGGGCATGCGAGAGCCTTCGGCTGGGCGCGGGCGGTACGTCCCATCCTCCCAGATCCGCGCACCTGCGCCGAACGGCCCCGGCGGCCGGCGGCGGCTCCACGACCGGCTACGCGGCGGCCGGTACCCCCACCGCCGCCCGGGCGTCGACCGCGACGGCGTCGGCGAGCACCGTCATCTGGCCCGCGGTGAGCAGCGGTCGGCCAGCTTCCGGCCACGGCGCCACGACGAGGCGCAGCCGGACGTTGTCGTACTGGCGCTCGAGCACCCGCGACCGAGCCGGCCCGTAGGACGAGCCGACCGCGGTGAGCAGGATCTGCGCCTCGCTGTAGGAGGCCCCGCCGGAATCGGTCCCGGACTCGGTGAACCGGTACTCCGCGCACAGGGCGGAGTCGGTGCAGTCGAGGAGGTCGCCGCTGTCGGGTGGCCGGAGCTCCAGCACGACCGTCGCGTAGGACTCCCGGCCGTCCTCGACCAGGCGGTACTGGCCGGCGTACTGCCCACCGGGCCCCACGGGGCCCTTCCCGGCGTAGTCGGGCCCGCCCGAGACCTGGATCCCGAGCCCGGCCAGGTATCCCACGACCGTCTGACCCTCCCCGCCATCGGCAGGCGCCACCGCCGCGAAGCCGGACACGATCAGATCGGTGCTCGCACCCGAGCCGGTCGCGCACGACACCAGTGGCATGAAGTGCCCCACCTGCACGTCCAGCGGCTCGCCGCCCCCGGGCATCGTCACGCGCAGGAGCGAGAACTCGCCGCCCACGGGCGCGCACGGCTGCACGCGGACGCCGAACTCTGCCCCGGCCCAGCCGCGCAGCACGACGTCTCCACTCGGCGCACGCGGGACGACGACGTACCCCAGCGGGCCGCCGTCAGAGCGCGGTTCGACATCGGGAACACCGCGCAAGGTGCAGGACACGCCCTCGTTGCGCGGGTACACGCGGACGCGGAGAACCACATCGGCCGCCGACGCATCCTCCGGGTCGGGCTCGGCGATCAGCTTGACGTCGCCGCTCGTGCACTCGCGCAGCGAGGAAGGGCCGGACGTCGACGGCTGCGGCGCCGGTGTCGTCGCGAACTCGGGACGGCCGAGGGCCGAGGCGAGTCCGATGGTCTGGTCGCGGGTGAGGAAGGCGTCGGGCTCGACCGTGATGGGATCGCAGGCCAGCAGGCACTCGAGCGGCGCCGACGCCACCTCCATCGACGTGCCGTCGTCGTAGCGCAGCAGCGCGATCTGCAGCCCGGACCCGATGACGTAGTCCTTCGACGTCGTCGTCGCGGCGTAGGTTGTGGGACAGGTCGCCGGGTCGGCGCACTCGCGCTCGGCGACGGCGACGTCGGTGCAGACGCTCTTCGTGCAGTAGGTGAGGTAGCTGCCCGACGGGTAGGGGTCGCCCACGATGGTCGAGGGGTACGCGGTGACGAACAGGCTCGCGGTGAGGGAGCCGTCGCCCTCGGTCGGCGTGACCGTGTACTCGACGCGCACCCGGCCGTCGACCGACATCCCCATCGGCATGAGGGCGTCGGTGATGCGGTAGCCGCGCTGCACGAGGTAGGGCTCGACGATCGCGCGCTGCGCCTCGAGGTACTCCGGCCCGGGCGGCGGGGCGGGCGGCCCGAGCAACGGGTTGCCGAGTTGGCTGAGGAACTGCGAGCCGATGAGCCCCCCGGCCATCACGGTCCAGTCGCCCGCAGGGCTCGGCGGAGCCGAGGCGTAGTTCACCATCTCCAGCAGGCCCTGCGGGTACTGCCGGTCGACGATGACCGTCCCCTCGGGGAACGGCGCGCCCTTGCCCGCAGTCGCCGCCTGATCGACCGGGCCGCCGATGAACGACGTGGCACCCTGATTGGGGCACACATCCTTCGTGCAGCGCTGCAGCGCCGGCCCGGGCTCGGTGCGGCCGGGGAACCACTCGAGCGTGAGACGGCCGGTGCGACCGTCGCCGGATTCGAGCTCCACCGTGCGCTCGCCTCCGGAGGCGGTGATCGACACGGGCACCAGCGCGAGGTCGGCGCGGAACCCCGTCGAGGCAGAGCCGCGGACGCTGGACGCGTCCCAGTCGACGACGGCGAGGACGCTCTGATCGATCAGCGACGGCGAGATGTTCTCGAACCAGGCCTGCGGGACGCCCTCGACGGTGGGCACCTCGCCCACCACGGGGATCTCCGGAGCGCTCGGGCGCAGCGGGCCGACGACGCCGAGGATGAGGGCCGCGGCCGCCACGATGCCGATGCCGGCCCCCCAGCGGGTGCGGCGCTTACGCTGGTAGGCGCGGCCGCGGGCGACGTCGTCCTGAACCGTCCACGGCGACGCTGGCTCGTCGGCGAGCAGCGTGCCGAGGGCCGCGCGGATGTCGCGGGCGTCGTCGTCGTTGCGGGTCATCGCTGCACCTCCTTCGCGGCTCGGGTCGGATCGGGGACGGGGACGGCGGCGCCGGTCATGGCTCGACCTCCGCGGCGGCAAGCACCTCGCGGAGCCGCGCGAGGCCGCGGGCGGCCTGGCTCTTCACGTTGCCGGCGGAGGTGCCGAGGATCGAGGCCGTCTCCTCCACCGAGAGGTCGTCCCAGTAGCGCAGGACGACGACGGCGCGCTGCGACGGGCCCAGCGAGGCGAGCGCGCGGCGCAGCTGGTCGCGGGAGTCGGAGCCGCCGGACGGGTCGGCGTACGAGGTCTCGGGCACGGCGTCGGTGGAGCGCTCGCGCCGCCACGGCCGTCGGCCCTCGGCAAGGAACGCGTTGACCACGGTCCTGCGGCAGTAGGCGTCGATCGAGCCGGACCGCTGGGCCCTGCGCCAGTGGACGTAGAGGCGCGTGAGGGCGTCCTGGACGACGTCCTCGGCGCGGTCCCAGTCGCCGGTGAGCAGGTACGCCGTGCGGCGCAGGGAGGTGCGGCGCGCGGCGACGTACGACGCGAAGTCGGGCGGCACCGACGTGCCGTCCGCCATCTCGTCCTGGCCGCTCATCCCGCCCCCGTCCGCCTGCTCCTACCCCCTAGATGCGAGCAGGCGGCCCCACGGTTGCACGAGTAACTGGCGTTCTCGTCGGTTTCGAGGGCCCGGAACCGACGACAACGCCAGTTACTCGAACCCGGGGCCGGTCAGGGGAGGCGGATCTCGCCGAGCTCGGCGGCCAGCGCGATGTCGCTGCGGTGGTGCGAGCCGGGCAGGTCGATCGCGTCGACGGCGCCGTAGGCGCGCTCGCGGGCCTCAGCGAGGTCGGAGCCGAGACCGACGACCGACAGCACGCGGCCGCCCGACGACACGACGTCGCCCACCGCGTCGAGCGCCGTGCCCGCGTGCAGCACGTACGCGCCGTCGACCGCGGCGGCTTCGTCGAGCCCGCGGATCGCGGTGCCGGTGACCGGCGTGCCGGGGTAGTTCTCGGCCGCGACGACGACCACCACCGCGGCGCCGTCGTGCCAGCGCAGCGGCTCGAGCGTGCCGAGCCCGCCGGTGGCCGCCGCCTGGAGCAGGCGCGAGATCGGCGTCTGCAGGCGGGCGAGCACCACCTGGGTCTCGGGATCGCCGAAGCGGGCGTTGAACTCGATGACGCGCAGGCCGCGCGAGGTGATCGCCAGGCCGGCGTAGACGACGCCGACGAACGGCGTGCCGCGTCGGCGCAGCTCGTCGACGGTGGGCTGGACCACTCGGGCGACGACGTCGTCGACGAGCCCTTCGGGCGCCCACGGCAGCGGCGAGTAGGCCCCCATACCGCCGGTGTTGGGCCCGAGGTCGCCGTCGGACACCCGCTTGAAGTCCTGCGCGGGCTGCAGGGGCACGACGTGCTCGCCGTCGCTGATGACGAACAGCGAGACCTCGGGACCGTCGAGGTACTCCTCGATCACGACGCGGCCGCCGTCCTTGGCCAGGCACGCGGCGGCGTGCTCGCGGGCGTCGGTGCGGTCGTCGGTGACGACGACGCCCTTGCCGGCGGCGAGGCCGTCGTCCTTGACGACATAGGGGGCGCCGAACTGGTCGAGGGCGGCGTCGACCTCGTCGAGGTTCTCGCACACGTGCGCCATCGCCGTGGGCACGCCGGCGGCGGCCATGACGTCCTTCGCGAACGCCTTGGAACCCTCGAGCGCTGCGGCCTGCTGCGACGGGCCGAACGTCGTGATGCCGGCGTCGCGCAGGCGGTCGGCGACCCCGATCACGAGCGGCTGCTCCGGGCCGACGACGACGAGGTCGACGCCGAGCGCCTTCGCGAGCGCGACGGCTGCGGCGGTGTCGCCGAGGTCGAGGCGGTGGACCGTGGCGTCGGCGGCGATACCGGCGTTGCCGGGGGCCGCGTGCAGCTCGGTGACGTCGGGGTCGGCGGCGAGGGAGCGGACCAGCGCGTGCTCGCGCGCGCCCGACCCGAGTACGAGCACCTTCACGACGGCGACTCTACGAGACGCCCGGCTCGACGCCGACCGCCCCCTGTGCCGATGCTCGTCGCGGTCAGGAGGTGAGCTCGGCGATCTGCGACTCGACGAGGTCGCGGTCCTCGGCGTCGGCGATCCGGGCCGCGGCGGTGGCGGCCTCGGCGATGGCGACCGACGCCGACGGGCCGTCGCCGGCCGCGAGGTAGGCCCGGGCGCGGCCCTCGTGGACCGAGGCGGGGATCCAGTCGGGCAGGTCGTCCTCGTTGCCGGCCAGCAGCGAGAACGCGAGGTCGGCGTGGCGGACGGCCTCGTCGCCGAGCCCGGCGGAGGCGTAGGCCCGGCTGATCTGCCACTCGCCGACGACGGCCTGCTCGAGCCCGCCGATCCGGCGCCAGAGGTAGCGGCTGGCGTGGGCGGCGTCGATCATCTCCGCGGTGTCCTCGGGGGTCCGGTCGTCGCCGGCCTCGAGCAGGTCCCACACGCGGTTGAACAGGGCGACGGCAATCCGCCGCTGGGTCGCGGCGTCCACCACGTCGTCGTCGAGAGTCATGCCGAGCATCGTGTCGGACGCCGTCCGGCCTCGCAGCACATCGGCGGCACCGACCCGCGTGCGGCCGGAACGCAGCAGCCCCCGGCCGATGCGGCCGGGGGCTGCTCGCTGTGGACAGCGCTGGCGATGAAGGGTGGAACTGTCTGGCTCTAGTGGTCCTGGGGACCCCTCATCAGGAACGAGCGCGGGTCAGGCGCCGGTGTAGTGGTGGGAGATGGCGGTGAAGGCCTCGTCGAGGACGGCGAGGCCCTCCTTGGCCTCGGCGTCCGAGACGGTGCACGGGGGCACGACGTGGACGCGGTTGAAGTTCGCGAAGGGCAGGACGCCGCGCTTCTTGATCTCGCCGAGCAGCTCGGCCATCGCCGGCGACGAGCCGCCGTACGGGGCCAGCGGCTCGCGCGTCGCGCGGTCGCTCACGAGGTCGAGGGCCCAGAAGACGCCGAGGCCGCGCACCTCGCCGATCACCGGGTGGCGCTCGGCGAGCTCGCGCAGGCCGGGGCCGAGCACCTCCTCGCCGATACGGCGCGCGTTCTCGACGACGCCCTCCTCCTTCATCGCATCGATCGACGCGACGATGGAGGCGCAGGCCAGGGGGTGGCCGGAGTAGGTGAGGCCGCCGGGGAACACGCGGTCGTCGAACGTCGCCGCGATCGGGTCGCTGATGACGACGCCGCCCACCGGCACGTAGCCGGAGTTGGAGCCCTTGGCGAAGGTGATGAGGTCGGGGACCACGTCGAAGTGATCGAAGGCGAACCAGGCACCGGTGCGGCCGAAGCCGGCCATGACCTCGTCGAGGATGAGGACGATGCCGTGCTTGTCGCACAGCGCGCGCACGCCCTCGAGGTAGCCGGGCGGCGGGATGAGCACACCGGCGGTGCCCACGACGGTCTCGATGAGGATCGCGGCGATCGTGCCCGGGCCCTCGAAGGTGATGACCTGCTCGAGGTGCTGCAGCGCGCGCTCGCTCTCCTCCTCCGGCGTCGTCGCCCAGAACGACGAGCGGTACAGGTACGGGCCGAAGAAGTGCACGTGGCCGTCGGTGTACTCGTTGGGCCAGCGGCGCGGGTCGCCGGTGGCGACGATCGCGGCACCCGTGTTGCCGTGGTACGAGCGGTAGAACGACATCACCTTGTCGCGGCCGGTGTGGATGCGCGCCATGCGGATCGCGTTCTCGTTGGCGTCGGCGCCGCCGTTGGTGAAGAAGACCTTGGTGAAGCCGTCCGGCGCGAGCTCGACGATGCGCTTGGCGGCCTCGCCGCGGGCGGCGTTGGCGTGCTGCGGCGCGACGGTGGCGAGCAGCGCGGCCTGCTCCTGGATCCCCGCGACCACCTTCGGGTGCTGGTGTCCGATGTTGGTGTTGACCAGCTGGCTGGACAGGTCGAGGTAGCGGTTGCCCTCGTAGTCCCAGACGTAGGAGCCCTCGCCGCCGGCGATGAGCATCGGCGCGAGGGCGGCCTGGGCCGACCAGGAGTGGAAGACGTGGGCGCGGTCGAGGTCGTAGACGCGCTTGCCCTCGGCGGGGTCGGGCGTGGGGACGGTCATGGATGCTCCTGGCCGGGCGTGCGGGAGCCGCGCGGCGCTGCGCGGCAGGGCCAGGTTAGGCCGGGAGACGGCCGGGCGTCAGCGGCAGGGTGTCAGGCGAGGGCGTCGTACGCCGTCACCCTGTCGGCCAGGGCGGCGCGGACGTCGGGCCAGCCCTCCGCAGTGATGCTGAACATGACGGTGTCGCGGACGGTGCCGTCGGCTCGGCGCTGGTAGCGGCGCAGCACCCCCTCGTACGTCGCACCGAGACGGGCGATCGCCGCCTGCGACCGGTGGTTGCGGATGTCGGTCTTGAGCTGCACGCGCCCCATGTGCAGCTCCTCGAAGGCATAGCTGAGCAGCAGCAGCTTGGTCTCGGGGTTGACCACGGTGCCCCAGACCGCCGGGTCGTAGGCCGTGTTGCCGATCTCGAGCCGGGCGTCGTTCGGCGAGATCTCGAGGAAGGACGACCAGCCCACCACGTGCCCGGCGTGGCGCTCGCCGACGTCGCGGCGCAGCGTGACGGTCCAGGGGAACCAGCCGCGATCGGTCACGGCGGTGATCCACTGACGTGCCACCTGGTCGTCGGGCAGCGGGCCGCCGACGAGGTGCTGCCATACGTGGTCGTGGTCGAGTGCGAGTCGCAGGCCGTGCGCATCGTGCAGCGTCGTCGGCGTCAGCTCGACCCACGAGCCGCGCAGGTGGATACCGGGCGACGGCGGCCACACCGCGACGGGCCAGTGGACGTCCTCGGGCCGGGGGTCGTCGAGCGGCACGAACCGGCCGTCGCTGCCCTGCGTCTGGTCCACGGGTCCCACGCTATCCGCGGCCCGCGCGCTGGGGCCGGTTCTGCCAGGATCTGCCGCGTCACACCCGCTGGCGCTCAGGCGATCTCGCGGCACATGAGCACGTGCCCGTGGGAGTCGGCCTCGAGGCCGCGCGCCGCGACGGGGACGTCGGTCCCGGTCACCACGAAGCCGATCCCGGTGTGGAATGCGACCGACTCCGCGTTCACCGTCGAGGTGACGCAGCGGACGCGCCGGACGCCGCGCTCGCGCACGACGTCGGCGAACCCGTCGTGCAGGCGCCGGCCGAGCCCGGTTCCGCGTTCGTGTGGCGCGACGCCGATCATGTGCACGTACGCCTCGTCGGGGTGGTCCTGCGACACGAACCCCACGAGGAACCCGGCCAGCGCACCGTCGTCGGTCTCGGCGATCAGCGACGTGCCCGCGAAGTACTCGAGGAACAACGAGGGGACCAGCGCGCGCAGGTCGCGCCCGCCCCACCAGCCTGGCATCACCTCGAGGATGCGCGGATGGTCGTGCGGCGTCGCCGTCCGCAGCGTCGTCGTCATGCGCCCGGCGCCGCGGGTCAGTCGAGGAGGTCGTGGACGACGACGGTCTGCTCGCGCTCCGGGCCGACGCCGATCGCGGAGATGCGCGAGCCGGCCCGCTCCTCGAGGAACTCGAGGTAGGCGCGGGCGTTGGCGGGCAGGTCGCCGAGCGCGCGCGCCGCCGAGATGTCCTCGGTCCAGCCGGGCAGGTACTCGTAGACGGGCTTGGCGTGGTGGAAGCCGGTCTGCGTCATGGGCAGCTCGTCGGTGCGCTCGCCGTCGACGTCGTAGGCCACGCAGACAGGGATGCGCTCCCAGCCGGTGAGGACGTCGAGCTTGGTGATGACGAGGTCGGTCACGCCGTTGATGCGAGAGGCGTAGCGGGCCACGGGCAGGTCGAACCAGCCGCAGCGGCGCGGACGGCCCGTGGTGGTGCCGTACTCGTGGCCGATGCTGCGCAGCTTCTCGCCGTCCTCGTCGAACAGCTCGGTGGGGAACGGCCCCTCGCCGACGCGCGTGATGTAGGCCTTGGCGATCGCGATGACGCGCGACACCGACGTCGGCGGGATGCCCGCACCGGTGCAGGCCCCGCCGGACGTCGCGTTGGACGACGTCACGAACGGGTAGGTGCCGTGGTCGACGTCGAGCAGCGTGGCCTGGCCGCCCTCGAGCAGCACGACCTCGTCGCGCTGCAGCGCCTGGCCGAGCAGCAGCGCGGTGTCGGTCACGTAGGGGCGCAGGCGCTCGGTGTGCGCGAGGAGCTCCTCGACGACCTCGTCGACCGTGATGGCGCGGCGGTTGTAGACCTTCACGAGCAGGTGGTTCTTCTGGGCGAGGGCGCCCTCCACCTTCTGCCGCAGGATCTTCTCGTCGAAGAGGTCCTGCACGCGGATGCCGACCCGGCTCATCTTGTCCGAGTACGTAGGGCCGATGCCGCGGCCCGTGGTGCCGATGCGGCGGCTGCCGAGGAACCGCTCGGTCACCTTGTCGAGCGTGCGGTTGTACGACGGGATCACGTGCGCGTTGGCGCTGACGACGAGGCGGCTGGTGTCGACGCCTCGGTCCTCGAGGCCGTCGATCTCGTGGAACAGCACGCCGAGATCGATCACGACGCCGTTGCCGATCACGGGCACGACGCCGTCGGTGAGGATGCCGGAGGGCAGCAGGTGGAGCGCGTACTTCTCCTGGCCGATGACCACGGTGTGGCCGGCGTTGTTGCCGCCGTTGAACTTCACGACGTAGTCGACGCGGCTGCCGAGCAGATCGGTGGCCTTGCCCTTGCCCTCGTCGCCCCACTGGGCGCCCACCAGGACGATCGCCGGCATCGTGACTCCCTCGATGTCGTGTCGCACCACCGAGGGGTGGTGCCACCAGAGACTACCGGCCCCCGGCGCCCGGGTCCGAATCCCAGCGACCCGCTCGAGTAACTGGCGTTGTCATCGGTCTCCGGGCCCCGGAACCGATGAGTCGGGCAGTTACTCGCGCCGACCGGGCTCAGGCGCCGAGGAGGTCGGCGACCGAGTCCGCAGCGGCCCGGCCCGACAGCCACGCCGTCTGGACGCGGGGACGGGCGCCCCAGGCGTCGCCGCAGACCGCGATCGGCCCGTCGAGGGCGTACGCCTCTGTGCGGTGGCCGTCGGGCTTGGCCAGCGACCAGCGCTTCACCTCGTGCCAGGCCGGAGCCGGGACGCCGAGCACCGCGCCCAGGCGGTCGATGAGCTCGGGCGCCGCAGCGGACGGGTCGTCGAGGCGGTCCGCTGCGAAGGCCGGCGTCGAGTGGGCCACGAGCACCGGTGCGCCGTCGCCGCGTCGCCTGCCGTCGTCGGCGACGAACGACAGCACCGGGTCGCCGTTGACGAACAGGCCCTCGAGGTCGTCGGGCCAGCGGCGCGAGGCGAAGGCCGCGACGAGCACCAGGACCGGCTCCCAGACGACGTCGTCGAGCCGGGCCACCAGGGGGTCGTCGTCGCCGAGGACGTCGAGCACCTGGGCGTCGGGCATCGCGAGCACGGCGGCATCGAACCGGTCGCCGTCGACGAGGACGCCGTCGCCGCTGCGCTCGACGGACTCGACCGCGCGCGGGTTGACGACCGAGGGGAGCTGCAGCGCGAGGTCGTCGGCGAGGCTGCGCAGGCCGCCCGGGGCCGCGTAGCGCAGGGGGCCGCTCGTGGTGCCGGTGATCCCTGCGGGGCCGGCTACATGGAAGGTGTCGGTCCACTCGCGGGCCAGGCCGTCTGCGGTCCAGCGGCCCACGAGCTCGACGAAGCCCGGGTCGTCGGCGGTCAGGTACGACGCGCCGAGATCGACGATGCGGCCGTCGTAGGGCAGACCCGTGCCGCGCAGCGTGCGCGCGCCCAGGCGGCCGCCGAGGCGCTGGCCGCGGTCGATGACGACGACGTCGAGCCCGCGCCGGTGCAGCTCGCCGGCGGCGGCGAGGCCGGACATGCCGCCGCCGACCACGGCGACGGACGCCGGCACGTCAGCGGCCCTCGAGCGCGTCCGCAGCCGCAGCGCTGGAGTCGCGGAGGAAGAGCGTGCAGCGGGTGGCCTCGTCCTCCTCGCCGATCGAGCCGGCAGCCCGCGCGAGCGCGTGCAGGCAGCGCAGGAAGCCGCGGTTGGGCTCGTGCTCCCAGGGGATCGGGCCGTGGCCGCGCCATCCGTTGCGGCGCAGGGAGTCCAGGCCGCGGTGGTAGCCGGTGCGCGCGAAGGCGTACGACTCGATGACCCGCCCCTCGGCGAAGGCCTGGTCGGCGAGGACGCTCCACGCGAGGCTGCTGGTCGGGTGGGCCGCGGCGACGGCGTGCGCGTCCTGCCCGGCCTCGAGCGCCTCGCGCGGCGCCGGCTCGTCGGGGAGGAAGGTCGGCGCGGGCCCGCCCACGAGGTTCTGGTCGATCGGAGTGGTCACCGGTCGATCCTGCCGTACCGGGCGGGGCGGCGCCTCCGGCGGCTGCCTCCGGGGTGGGGGCCCGGTGTCCCCGGTACGGCCCATCGCGGCGCGTCCCCGGGCGACTCACCACCCCGTCCCCGCTACCGTCGCCCCGACGCGGTCACGGGGGCGGCGTCGGGACGGGGGTCCGGCATGACCGACACGTGGCAGCAGCGCCCGCAGTGCGACGACGGCGAGGCGCGGCCCGCCGTGGACCGGTGGGGCCTCCCGCCCGAGAACCCGCGCGACACGTGGTCGGCGGCACCGACCGGCGCCCCGTACGACGCACCACCGCCGTCAGGCGCGCCCGCGTACCCCGCTCCGGCCTTCGGCGCGCCGACATCCAGCCCTCCGGCGTACGGGGCTGCGGCGTACGGAGCACCGAGAACGGCGCCCCTGCGGGGTCCGAGCCCGGCGCGCGCGGCGATGCCGTCGTTCCTGCTCGGCACCGCGGTCGCGATCGGCGTGAGCCTCGCCGGCTACGCGGTGGAGAACAGCCGCAGCGGCGGGATCCTCTGGTTCGGCGGCTACTTCGTGGCGCTCGCGTTCTTCCGCAGCGCCTGGGCGAAGTACTCGCTGACGAGCAAGCTCACCGGTCAGAAGCTGTCGTCCGGGGCCGTGGCCGTGGCCGGCATCTGTGCCGTGGCCGTCGTCGGCTCGATGATCATGTTCGGGTCGGCGTACGCCACCGCCCACACCCCGAGGACCGTGGGGATCGGTTCCTGCTTCACGCAGGAGGGCGACCGCGCCTTCGACGTCGACTGCTCGGACAGCTCAGCGACCTACGTGGCGGTGGCGCAGGCACCCTCGGTCGACCAGTGCCCGCAGAACGCCGAGGCCGGGGTGCGCCAGGACTCCGGCGCCGGGGTGCTCTGCCTGGCCCGCAAGTAGCGGTCGGCGCTCACCCCCAGCGACCGCCCTCGGTGGGCAAGGGCGTGTAATCCGGGAACAGCGCGCCGGCGTCGGCTATCTGCGACACCGGGAGGTAGGTGCAGCACTGCTCGTACTCCGCCCACATGGCCCGGACCTCCGGGTGCTCGTGCGCCGAGGCGATGGCCTCCTCCGACACCCACTCGAAGACTTCGACGACGTCGCCGTCCTGTGTCTCCATGGCGATGCCCGGCCGGTCGGTCGCCAGGCCCAGGTCGCGCAGCCGCTGCACATGCGTGCGCGTCAGCTCGCGCAACTGCTCCTCACCGCCCGGCAGCGGCCGGAAGCAGGCGATCACCACTCGTCCCATGCCCCCAGGATGCCGGGACGGGCCACGAGTAACTGGCGTTGTTATCGGTTTGCAGGCCCCGAAAGCGATGACAACGCCAGTTACTCGCGCGTGGGTGGCCGTCTTGCGTGGCGAGCGGGGACGCCGAGAGCCCGCGCCGCGCGATTCACCACGACCCCGGCCGGCTCTCCGGTCACCCACCGGACGAACCGCCAGCCCGCCGCCTCGAGGTCGTCCTGCCGCTCGCGTTGCTCGCGGTAGCGCCGGCGCTGCTCCTCCGCGGTGACGCCGTACTTCTCCAGCCCGTCCGCCTCACCGATGAGCCGGGCGTCCTTCCAGAGGAAGTCGACGTAGTAGCGACGGCCCGAAGCCCCCTGCACCGGCCACCCGACGAGCGGGACGGGCAGACCGGCCAACAGGAACTGGCCCCGGGACCAGCTCTCCAGCGGCGACTCGCTCGCACACTCGAGCAGATCGAGGGCTTGGCGCAGCACCCGCGTGCCCGGCCATGACCACACGGCCGTGAAGGCGTCCTCGAGAGTCTCTCGTACATCCGCGTACGCAGAGTGCGGCAGCTCGCGTCTGCGGATCGCGGTCGCCACCCGGCCATCTGAGGCGCCGAGCAGATTCCTGGCCGCGCCGTCGATCGCCATCATCGCCGCAGGCAGAGACCGCCCTCGGCCGAGGTCCATGGCGGTTCGGGCCGGCGTCGTCACGCGGATACCGTCCACCACCTCGACGAACCGCTCCGGCAGCCGCGAACCGTGGACCGTAAGCCCGCCATCGCTCCGCTCGGCCTGCCCGGCGACGGTGACTTGGACGCCCAGACGCTCCGGCCACGGCACCCACAGCCGTTGAAGCCGACCGGCCGTCTCGTGACTGGCTGCGGCTCTGGGATCGAGCCGGCCCATCAGCGCACGCAGGTGCGACGGGTCCTCAGGTTCGCCCGCGCGTCGCGGCTGTGAGGGCACGTCGTAGAGACCGCGCCGAATGCGGCACACGGCGCCTGAAGCAACGGCGCGGTCGATCTGCTGCGGGCCCCAGCCCGCCCCGAGCAGCTCGGCCCGGGTCCACGGGCCGGGTCCCAGCGCCTGCACGCGGTCGAGCGTCCGTCTCTGCACCATCCGGCCACGGTGGCCCCAGGTCCCCGGCCCGTGCGTCGGCCGTCCACAGGCGGCGGGCCGCCACCCTGCCCTCGTCCACGAGTAACTGCCCTAGCCATCGGTTTCGGGCGGCTGAAACCGATGACAACGCCAGTTACTCGCGGCCCTTACTCGAGCAACGGCGAGGGCCCGCAGGCTGGTGCCTGCGGGCCCTCGTGACGTTCGGGGGTGCTACTTGATCCTGGTGCCGGTGCTGCGGAGGTCCTCGCAGCCCTGGACGACGCGGGCGGCCATACCGGCCTCGGCCAGCTTGCCCCAGGCGCGCGGGTCGTACTGCTTCTTGTTGCCGACCTCGCCGTCGACCTTGAGGACGCCGGCGTAGTTGCTGAACATGTGGTCGACGACCGGGCGCGTGAACGCGTACTGGGTGTCGGTGTCGATGTTCATCTTCACGACGCCGTAGTCGAGCGCCTCACGGATCTCGGAGAGCAGCGAGCCGGAGCCGCCGTGGAAGACGAGGTCGAACGGCTTGTCCTTGCCGTACTGGGCGCCGACCGCGTCCTGGATGTCCTTGAGGATGGACGGCGTCAGGACGACGTTGCCGGGCTTGTACACGCCGTGCACGTTGCCGAAGGTCGCGGCGACCATGTAGCGGCCGCGCTCGCCGAGGCCGAGCTTCGCGGCGGTGGCGAGGCCGTCCTCGGGGGTGGAGAACAGCTTGGCGTCGTGCTTGGCCTCGATGCCGTCCTCCTCGCCGCCGACGACGCCGATCTCGAGCTCCATGATGATGTTGGCGCGGTGGCACTTGTCGAGGAGCTCCTCGGCGATGTCGAGGTTCTCCTCGAGCGGCACGGCGGAGCCGTCCCACATGTGCGACTGGAAGAGCGGCAGCTTGCCGGCGGCGACGCGCTCGAGCGAGACGTCGATCAGCGGGCGCATGTAGCCGTCGAGCTTCTCCTTCGGGCAGTGGTCGGTGTGCAGCGCGATCTGGACGTCGTACTTCTCGGCGACGACGTGGGCGAACTCGGCGAGGGCGACCGCACCGGTGACCATGTCCTTGACGGCCTGGCCGGACGCGAACTCAGCGCCGCCCCACGAGAACTGGACGATGCCGTCCGACTCGGCCTCGGCGAAGCCGCGGATGGCCGCGACGATCGTCTGGGACGACGTGCAGTTGATCGCCGGGTAGGCGAACGCGCCGGCCTTGGCGCGGTCGAGCATCTCGGCGTAGACCTCGGGAGTGGCGATGGGCATGGGAAACCTGCTCCTGTAAAGAACGGCGAACCGGGTCCGGGGGCATCGTTGCCTCGCGGTTCTTGACGCCCATCCTTCCACGGTCGCCGCAAGCGGTTCCACGGGTCCGCGGTACTGACCGGTAGGTCACACCCGTCCGGTTGCGGACCCCGCAGCGGGGCCGATCGCGCGCAGCCCTCGCACCTGCGGGTCGAGCAGGGCCAGGCCCGGCACGAGGGCCAGGACGCCGGCCGTGAGGATCGCGGCCTCGAGCCCCACCGCGTCGACGTACGGGCCGACTGCGGCGAGCGCGAACGGCGTCAGCGCGCTCGAGCCGAGCCAGTCGTACGCCGACACGCGCGACAGCGACTCGCCGGGGATGTGCTGCTGCAGCGCGGTCTCCCACAGCACGGAGAAGACATCGATCGACACGCCGCCGAGGAACGCCAGGCCGACGAGCGCCCACAGCGGTGCCGGAGGGCCCAGCGCCAGGACGGACAGCCCGAGCACGGGGGCCACCGCCATCGCGACGAGCATCGGCCTGGCGGGGCGCAGGCGCAGGGCGACGACGACGCCGAGCACCGTGCCGAGGGAGTACGCCGCCACGATGGCCGCCCATGGCGCGGCGCCTCCGAGGCTCTGGTCGGCCTGCACCGGGCCGAGCACGCCGATCGCGGAGGAGAAGCCGATGTTGCCGACCGCGAAGACCGCGACGATCGACACGACCCAGCGCCGCGAGGAGAACTCGTGCCAGCCGTGGCGCAGGTCGTCGAGCATCGAGGGCACGGCGGCGCGGACCGTCGGGAAGCTCACGCGCACGAGCAGGATCAGCGCGGCGGATACGACGAAGCTGGCGCCGTCGACGACCAGCGCCCAGCCCGCGCCCACCGTGGCCACCAGCAGGCCGCCGAGGGCGCTGCCCAGGATGCGTGCGACGTTGCTCGCCAGACGGAGCAGGGCGTTGGCGCTCTGCAGGTCCTCCTTGCGCACGACCTCGGGCACGATGCCGGTGAGCGCCGGGAAGAACAGGGCGACGGCGACGCCGCTGACCGCCGACAGCATGGCGAGCAGCGGAACGGTGGCGCTGCCGGTCAGGAACAGCGCGCCTGCGGCGAGCTGCGCCATCGCGGCGAGCACCTCGCTGACCACCATGAGCCGCGATCGGCGGACCCGGTCGGCCGCGACGCCGCCGAGCAGCATGAACAGCACCTGCGGCACCGCGCCGGCGAAGAGCACGACGCCGATGGAGGTGGCGGTCGCGCCGGGCAGTGCGAGGACGCCGAAGGCCATGGCGACCGGGGCGATCGAGGTGCCGGTGACCGAGACGAAGCGCGAGGCCGTGAGCAGCGCGAGATCGCGCTGGCGGAGCAGCACCAGGTCGTCGCGCCAGTGGCGCGCGGCGGACGCAGCCTGCGACGCGGGCTCCTCGGCCCGCGGCTCTTCGGGCTGGAGGTCCTCGCGCACCCGAGGACCCTGCCATGGCCGGCCGATCGCCAGGACGAACCGCCGGACATCCGGCGCGCCGCCGTAGATCGTCCGGCGTAGCAGCGGCTCCTACTGCTGCGGAGCGTGGCGGTCGGGGCCGCCGAGCAGCCCCACGACGACCAGCTCGGCCACCACGAGGACGACCCCGAGCGCGAGCAGCCCCGACGCCGCGAGCAGCCATGCCGCGACGACGAACAGCACGAGCTCGGCCCCGACCCGCACGGCGACCGGGCTCTGCACCCGTCGGCGCGGCGACAGGAAGATGCCCCACACGAGGGCGACGAGCAGCGCCGCCAGGACGCCGATCACCCACCCGGCGAACCCGTCGACCAGACGCACGACGCCGACCACGATCGCCGCGAGGAGAGCGAGCTCGAGAAGGAACCGGAGGGCCAGGAGCAGCCACAGGCCGCCGGACGGCGCGGTCCGGGGCTCCGACGCATCAGTCACACCACCACCCTGCCAGGAGGCGGCCGGGGTCCGCGGGCGATCAGGCCGGGGGCTGCTCGAAGACGTGGCGGCGGACCCACGCGTGCATCGCGATGGCGGCCGCCGCACCCACGTTGATCGAGCGCGTGGATCCGAACTGGGCGATGGAGACCGTCGCGGTGCACGCGTCCCGCGCCGCGCCGGACAGGCCCGTGCCCTCCTGGCCGAACAGCAGCACGCACGCGCGCGGCAGGTCGAAGGTCTCGACCGGCACCGAGCCCGGCAGGTTGTCGACGCCGATCACGGGCAGCCCCTGCGCCCGCGCCCACGCGGCGAGCGCCGTCGCGTCGTCGTGGTGCTCGACGTGCAGGTACCGGTCGGTCACCATCGCCCCGCGGCGGTTCCACCGCCGGCGTCCGACGACCCGGACGGACGAGGCGTTGAAGGCGTTCGCCGTGCGCACCACGGAACCGATGTTGAAGTCGTGGGCCAGGTTCTCGATCGCGACGTGGAAGGGGTGACGCCGGCCGTCGAGGTCGGCCACGATCGCCTCGACCGTCCAGTAGCGGTAGCGGTCGACGACGTTGCGGCGGTCGCCGTCGCGCAGCAGCTCGGGGTCGAGCCGGGGGTCGTCCGGCCAGGGCAGCGGGTGCGGCCCCACCCCGACGTCGCGCTCGTCCACGCGGCCGAGCCTAGGGCGCTCGGCGGGCCGGATCGCCGAGCCCGCTTAGGCTTCCTGGCATGTGGGAGGGCCCGGACCTGACGTCGCTCGGCGCTCTCGCCGTGTACGCCGTCCTCTGGGGCTTCATCTTCGCCGAGTGCGCGCTGCTGCTCGGTTTCCTCCTGCCCGGCGACACGATCCTGTTCGGCGCCGGCCTGGTCGCCGGCGCGCCCAACAGCGACGTCAACATCTACCTGCTGGCGGGCGGCGCGTTCGTGGCCGCCGTCGTCGGCAACGAGGTCGCCTATACGACCGGCAAGCGCTTCGGCCGCGACTGGGTCGAGGGCCGGGAGAAGGGCAGGGCGCGCGAGCAGCTGCGACGTGCCGAGGGCTTCTACGACAAGTACGGCTGGTGGTCGGTCGTCATCGCGCGCTGGATCCCGTGGGTGCGCACGTTCATCCCGATCATCGCCGGCACCGCGGCCATGGACCGGCGCGCCTTCACCTCGGCCAACGTCGTCGGCGCCCTCCCCTGGGCCGTCGGCCTGCCCTTCCTGGGCTACTTCGCCTTCCAGGTTCCAGTGCTGCGCGACATCGCCTACGCGGTCGCCGGCATCGCCATCCTGGGCTTCATCGTCAGCCTCGTGGTGGCCGGCGCCCGGTCCCGGCGCCGGGCCCGCGAGGAGCGTGACAGCGCAGGACCGGACCGTGACGGGGAGCACGATGTCAGCGATCCCTCAGCGTCCGCAGAGCCCGCGCGGGATCAGCAGCCGCCGCAGTGACGTAGCCTCGTGAGCGTGCTGGCCCACCTGACCTCCACGCTCGCTGTCGCGCCGACCCTCGGACCGGACTGGCTGCAGCCCGAGAACATCCTGGAGCGCTTCGGCACCTGGGCGTTCTGGGCCGTCGTCGTCATCGTGTTCGTCGAGTGCGGCCTGCTCATGTTCTTCCTGCCGGGCGACTCGCTGCTGTTCGTCACCGGGCTGTTCATCGGCGCCGGGACGATCGACATGCCGATCGGCCTGGCCTGCCTGATCCTCACCGCCGCGGCGATCCTCGGGAACGTGTCCGGCTACTGGATCGGGGCCAAGATCGGGCCAGCCCTGTTCAACCGGCCCAACTCCAAGCTGCTGTCGCCGGCGAACGTGCAGAAGACCCACGACTTCTTCGTGAAGTACGGGCCGAGGTCGATCATCCTGGCGCGCTTCGTCCCGATCGTGCGCACGTTCATCACGCTCATGGCGGGCGTCGGGCGGATGGACTTCAAGCAGTACCTGCTCTACTCCTCGATCGGCGGCCTGCTCTGGGGCGGCGGCGTCACGCTGCTCGGCTACTTCCTCGGCGACGTCCCGTTCGTGCAGAAGAACATCGAGGTCATCGCGATCCTCATCGTGGTGCTCTCGCTGCTGCCCGCCGGCTTCGAGTGGTGGCACGCGCGCCGGCTCGCGAAGCAGTCGGGCGCGCCTGCCGTCGACGAGCCCGCGGCCGACGACGCCGTCTGAGGCCTGCGCTCAGGCGCGGCGGCCGATGCTCGGCAGCGGCTCCACCGGCCGCATCTGCCGGGCCCGCACGACCTCCTGCACCGCCTGCTGGGTCGGGATCGACCGGCGGTCGGAGTAGGCCTCCCACGGCACCGACTGCATGAGCAGGCGCAGGGCCGTGCCGCGGGCGAAGATGTCGAGCGGGTCCAGTCCCTTGCCGCCCCGGGCGATGAGCCGCTCGCCCACCGTCGTCACCGACTGCAGGGGCGCCGACACCATCGCGTCGCGCACCGGGTTGTCGAAGATGGCCCGGGCCAGCCACGGCTCCGCCGCGCGCAGCACGTAGACGTCGTCGAAGCGCGGGTCGCCGGTGTGCACCACACGCAGCCCGTCCACGACCGACGCTGCGCCGGCGTCCTTGGGGCGCAGCTCCAGCCGCGGCAGCGACGCCGGCGCCACCAGCTCGACGACCGCCACGTGCTTGCGGTCCTCGTAGGCCCGGACCGCGACCCCGTCGACGTCGCCCACGAGGACGCCGTCGGTGGTGAGGTGCCAGCCCATCGCGCGGGCGTAGCGGCGCAGCCGGCCGCGACGGGTGGAGTCGATGAGCCAGGAGACGACCGGCCTGCGGGACAGGGGCCGGGCGTAGGGCATCGACACCAGAGGTGGGACGCTGCCCGCTGCCACGACGAACCCCCGACACGGCTCTCGGCCGTCCCCCCGGACGGCGCAGCCCCAGCGTGGTCCCCGTGCGGCGCCCCGTCAGGGGCCGACCGGGTGAGCGGGCCCCGCCGTCACCCTCTCGGCCCAGCCGCTGCGGACCTACAGGCCGAGATCGGCCAGCGAGTACGCCGCGAGGTAGGGGAGCCCGGCCTCCTCGACCTTCGGGGCGGCACCCCGCTCGACGATGACGGCGACGCCGACCACGTCGGCGCCGGCCTCGCGCAGCGCCTCGACAGCAGTGAGCACCGAGCCGCCGGTGGTCGAGGTGTCCTCGACGGCGAGCACGCGGCGTCCGGCGACATCGGGGCCCTCGATGCGGCGCTGGAGGCCGTGGGCCTTCTCGGACTTGCGGACGACGAACGCGTCGAGGGTGCGGCCCTGCGCCGCGGCCGCGTGCAGCATCGCAGTCGCCACGGGGTCGGCCCCCAGGGTCAGGCCGCCGACGGCGTCGTAGTCGAGGCCGGCCGTCAGCTCGAGCATCACGCGGCCGACCAGCGGGGCGGTGGCGCCGTCGAGGGTGACGCGGCGCAGGTCGACGTAGTAGTCGGCCTCCTTGCCGCTCGAGAGCACGACCCGGCCGTGGACCACGGCCTTGTCGAGGATGTCCTGGCGCAGCTGCTGGCGGTCGTCCGCGGGGGTGGTCACGGCTCCTGAGGGTATCCGCGCCCGACGTGCGGCAGGCTGGGCGGGTGACCCCCGGCACCGTGGCCCTCTGCCCCCCGCTCCCGCTCGCGCCGGCCCCGGACGGCCCCGACCTGCCCGACCTCGCCGACGCCCTGCTCGACGACCCCCGGCTGTCGGGCGTGCGCGTGCTGCTGCCCGCCGTCCCGGACGCCGCGCCCGACGACGACCGCCGCACCGCCAACGCTCACTGGGTGGCCCACCTGGCGATCGGTCTCGCCACGGGCGGCGCTGTCGCGCCGGTGCTCCTGGTGCTCGTGGGTGCGGCAGGCGAGCTCGCGCCGGCGCTCGGCTTCTCGCAGAAGGCGTCGAGGCGCGCGGTGAGCGGCTACGTGCTCGTCGACGCCGTCGTCCCGCCCGCCGAGTCGCGCGGCGGCGACTGGCCGGACGCGCCCGTCGTCTTCGTGGCCTCGCCCGCGGCCGATCCGCTCCAGGCCAACCAGGCCCGGCTCCGGGGCTGGGACGTCGTCGAGGTGCCCGACGCGTCGGCGCCGGCCATCGCCGAGACGCTCGCCCGGATCGTCGCCGGCTGATCCTGCCCGTCAGTCGAAGAACTCCTCGAGGAAGCTCTTCTTGCGCTTGGGCGGCTTGCCGCCGTAGCCGGACGAGTACTGCTGGGAGTACCCCGTGTTGTGCGACGGGTACTGCTCGCCGTATCCGCGGTCGTCGTAGCGGGGCTTGGGCGCCTCGGGCCGCGCGCTCGACGCGGCCTCGAGCGAGATGAGGTGCTCCAGCTCCCCGCGGTCGAGGAAGACCCCGCGGCACTCCGTGCACTGGTCGACCGTGATCCCGTTGCGCTCGTACGAGTGCATCGGGCCCCTGCACTTCGGGCACTCCATGCCGTCGTCCTCCTCCGGCGCTCGTGGCTCTCGTTCCTAGGACGACGACCCGCGCGGGCCGTGGGTTCCGGCGTCAGCCCTTGCGATCGGGGCCGCGGACGCCGCTCGCGCGGCGGATGAGGGGGCGCGGGGCGTAGCGGGCAACCGTGCTGAGCACCTTGTACTGCGCGCCGGGCACCGACACCGGCTTGCCGCGGCGGAAGTCGGCGAGGGCGGCCGCGACGACGTCCGGGGCGTCGAGCCACATCCAGTCGGGGAGGTGGTCGACGTCCATGCCCGCGCGCTCGTGGAACTCGGTGTGGGTGAAGCCGGGGCACAGCGCCGTCACGTGGACGCCGGTCCCCTGCACCTGGCGGTCGACCGCCTCGGAGAACACCGTGACCCATGACTTCGCGGCCGAGTAGGTGCCGCCCGCGATGAAGCCGGCGACGCTCGACACGTTGATGACGCCGCCCGTGCCGCGACGCACCATGCCGGGCAGCGCGGCGTGGGTGAGCCGGAGGACGGCGGTCACCAGCACGTCGAGCTGGCGCTGCTCCTCGTCGAGGTCGCCGTCGAGGAAGAGCTGGTTGGTGCCGAAGCCCGCGTTGTTGACCAGGAGGTCGACCGGTCGGCCGAGGTCGCGAAGCCGCTCCTCGACGACGGCGAGCTGCGCCCGGTCGGAGAGGTCGGCGGGCAGCACCTCGACGTGGACGCGGTAGCGCTGCGCCAGGTCGTCCGCCCGCTCCTGCAGCCGTGCGGCATCGCGCGCGACGAGCACGAGATCGTCGCCCCTCGCCGCCAGCTGCCGCGCGAACTCCGCACCCAGCCCGGCCGTCCCGCCCGTGATCAGCGCCGTCGTCATGCCCCCATCCTCGCCCGATCCGCGAGTAACTGCCCGAGTCATCGGTTTCGCCCCCTCGAAACCGATGACAACGGCAGTTACTCGAGCACAGGTCAGCGGCCGCCGGACACGGCGAGGAGGGTGCCGGTCGTGTACGACGACGCGTCGGAGAGCAGCCAGACGACGGCGGCGGCCACCTCCTCGGGATCGCCCGAACGCTGCATGGGGATGGTGGGGCGCAGCCGGTCCGGGCGGCCCGGCTCGCCGGCCTCGGCGTGCAGCTCGGTGTCCACCAGCCCGACCGCGACGGCGTTGACGCGGATCCCCTCGGTGGCCACCTCGCGTGCCAGGCCGATGGTCATCGTGTCGAGCGCGCCCTTGGTGGCGGCGTAGTGCACCCACTCGCCAGGGCTGCCCAGCACCGCGGCGCGCGACGACACGTTGACGATCGCTCCGCCGTCGCCGCCGTTGCGTGTGGACATCCGGCGGACCGCTGCACCCGCGCAGAGGAAGGGCGCTGCGACGTTGACCGCGAGGACGTCGGCCAGCGCCTTCTCGTCCAGCTCGTCGACCCGCGACATCCCGCCGGTGATCCCGGCGTTGTTGACCAGGCCGCGCACGGGCCCGAGAGCGTCTGCGGCTGCGAACAGCCGCTCCACCTCGGCGGCGTCCCGCACGTCGGCCTGCACAGCGACGGCACGGACTCCGAGCGCCGTGCACCGCGCCACGACGTCGTCCGCCCGGGAGCCGCTCGACGCACGGACGTGGTTGACGACGACGTCCCAGCCCGCCTTGGCCAGCGCGACGCACGTCGCGGCCCCGATCCCCCGCGACCCACCCGTCACCACGACCACCGCCATGCCGCGCATCCTGCCGGACGGCGTAGCAACGGGTTCGCGAGTATCAGGGTGAGTGCTCGGTTGGGGCCCCCTCGGACCTGCGCACTGGTACTCGCGGAACTGACTCGGGGGGCGCGAGGCCGTAGCCTCACGCGGGTGAGCCGACGCGTGCCGCCGCTGGTCCCCCGGATGCGTGCGCACGCGGCGTCGGTGTTCGGCGTGATGAGCATGCTGGCGGCGGAGACCGGCTCGGTGAACCTCGGCCAGGGGTTCCCTGACACCGATGGTCCGCAGTCGGTCAAGGACGCCGCGAGCCGCGCCATCCAGGACGGCCGGGGCAACCAGTACCCGCCCGTGCACGGGCTCCCCGAGCTGCGCCGTGCGGTCGCCGACCATCAGCGTCGCTTCTACGGGATCGACCTCGACTGGACGACGCAGGTCTGCATCACGACCGGCGCGTCCGAGGCCGTCGTCGCCTCGCTGCTCGCACTGGTCGAGGACGGCGACGAGGTCGTGATGTTCGCGCCGTGGTTCGACCTCTACGCCGCCGGTGTCGCACTGTCCGGCGCACGCCACCTCGAGGTGCCCCTCACGCCGGGTACGTTCCGGCCCGACGTCGACCGGCTGCGCGACACCATCACGCCGCGCACACGCGTGCTGCTGCTCAACACGCCGCACAACCCCACGGGCATCGTGTTCACGCGGGCCGAGCTCGAGGCGATCGCCGCCGTCGTCGAGGAGAAGGACCTCTGGGTGCTCTCCGACGAGGTGTACGAGCACATCGTCTTCGACGGCCACGAGCACATCCCCTTCAGCACGCTGCCCGGCATGGACGAGCGCACCGTCGCCTTCGGCAGCGCCGGCAAGTCGTTGTCGATGACCGGCTGGAAGGTCGGCTGGGCGACCGGGCCGGCCGACCTCGTCGGCGCCGTCCGGGTCGCACGCCAGCACATGAGCTTCGTCTCCGGCGGGCCGTTCCAGTGGGCTGTGGCCGAGGGCCTCGCACTGCCCGACGACCACTGGACGGAGTTCGCCGCAGGCATGCAGCGAAGCCGCGACCGCCTGACGACGGGGCTGGAGTCGCTCGGCTTCGGCGTCACGGCGTCGGAGGGCACGTACTACGTCACGACCGACGTGCGGCCCCTGGGCTACGACGACGGGCTGACGTTCTGCCGCGAGCTGCCGCACCGCGCCGGCGTGGTGGCGATCCCGCAGCAGGTGTTCCACGACGATCCGGACGCCGGCCGCCCGTACGTGCGCTGGGCGTTCTGCAAGCGCGACGAGGTGCTCGACGAGGCGCTCGACCGACTCGGACGAGCTCTTGCCTGACACCGGAATCGACGGAGGGGGAGCCCCGATGCACGACGCGCAGGCCCGTCGGGACGCGCTCGCCGACAGCCTCGACGGGCTGTCGGTGGGCGACGCGCTGGGCGAGTCGTTCTTCGGCTGGTCCCGCACTGCCGACGATCTCCGGGCAGGCTGGCTGCCCGAGGCGCCGTGGCGCTGGACCGACGACACGTGCATGGCCGCGACGCTGGCCGTCCATGTCGTCGGCTTCGACGGCGTCGACCAGGACCGGCTGGTGCTGGCCTGGGCCCGCGACCTCCAGCCGCGGCGAGGCTACGGCCGGGGCGCCCGCGAGCTGCTCGAGCCTTTGTCGCTCGGGGTCCCCTGGCAGCAGGCCAGCCGGGAGCTGTTCGACGGCGGCTCCTTCGGCAACGGGTCGGCCATGCGCGTGCCGCCGCTGGGCGCCTGGCATCTCGGCGATCTCGCGGCCGCGGCGCACGACGGCGCCCGGCAGGCCGAGGTGACGCACGCCCACCCTGCGGGCGTGGCGGGCGGCCAGGTGGTGGCCGTGGTCGCGTCGTACCTGGCCGGCCTGCGGCTCTCCGACGTCGTGCCTTCGCCCGACGACGTCCTCGGGATCGCGATCGAGCACTGCCCGCCCGGCGAGCAGCTCGAGCGGCTGCACCATGCCCGCCAGCTGCGCGACGACCCGGCCGAGGAGGTCGCCCTGCTGCTCGGCGCCGGCTACGACGTGGCCTGCCACGACACCGTGCCGTTCTGCGTCTGGGTCGCCGCCCACCACGCGGCCGACTACCCGGCGGCGATCGCGGCCACGGTGGCAGGCCGCGGGGACGTGGACACGACCTGCGCGATCGTGGGCGGCCTGGTGGCGTCGTTCACCGGCGTCGGCGAACGGCCCGGCGTGACCGGCGTCCCCCCGTCGTGGGTGGCAGCGCGCGAGCCGCTGCCGTTCGACGCGGCGCGGCTGCGCGGCTGAGGTATAGCCCGTCCGGCCGCTCCAGGTGCGGCACTGGTGCGCCGATCTCCCTCGACGGGGGCCCCTCCTGGGCCCGGTCGGAGGGTTCTCGGGATGGCGAACGAGCTCGCAGGTCGTCCACTGGTGTCGGCGGCCTGGTCGCTGCTCAAGCGGGATCCGTCGATGGTGGTGCTGCTCGTGGTGGGCGGCATCGCGTCGTCCGTTGCGTTCGCCCTCGTGGCGCTGCCGCTCTACCTCGTCGTCGGCCTGCCGGCCGAGCGCGGCAGCGACCCGTGGAGCACGGTCGTCTACGCGCTCGCGCTGTTCGCGTCCACCTTCGTCTCGACCTTCTTCCTCGGCGCCGTGGTGGCGGCCGCGATGCAGCGGGCCGACGGCGGCGATCCCACCTTCCGCTCCGCGATGGCGGCCGCCTGGGAGCGCCGCGGCCCGCTCGTCGCGTGGGCGGCGATGTCGACCGCCGTCGGCATCGCCCTGCGGTTCCTCGAGCGGTTCGGCGTCGCCGGCACGATCGTGCGGCTGCTCGGCGGGCTCGCCTGGGCGGTCGCCACCGTGTTCGCGATCCCCGTGATCATGGCCGAGGGCACGATGCCGATCGAGACCGTGAAGCGCTCGGCGTCGGTGCTGACGTCGCGGTTCGGCAGCAACGCCCGCGCCGGCCTGCGCTTCGGCGTCGTGGTGATCCTGCTCTGGATCGGGCTGTTCGCCGTGTTCATGCTCGGCATCTACGGCGTCTACGACGGGTCGACGCACCGCAACGGGGTGTCCACCGCGCTCGGGTTCACGATGATCCTCGCCGCGATCGTCGGCTACTTCGTCGCTTCGGCCGTCGTCCAGGCGCTCGGTGCCTACCTGCGCACCGTGCTCTACCGGTATGCCACCGGCCGCCCGACGCCGGGGATCGATCCGACCTATCTGCCGGCGCTGCTGCCGCTACCCGGTTCGCCCGTGCCGGGTGCCGCGCTCGCCGGGATCCCCGCGCCCCCGTCGGCCGCGTCGTTCGCCTGGATGGACGCTCCGCCGCCCGCAGCCGCACCGGTCCTCGACGCTCCCCCGCCCGTCGACGCCGCGCCGATGCCGGCGCCGTCCTCCGTCGCCACCGAAGCGCCCGAGCCGGCCGTCCAGGCCGCTGCCGCGCCCGCACCCCGCTCGTCGTTCGCGATGGACGTCCTGCCGGCGCCTGAGCCCGGACGCCGACGGCGCTGACACCGAGTCGCGGCGAAGGGCCTCTCCGATCCGGAGAGGCCCTTGGTCGGGCGGCCTACTGCTTGCTGGTCACGGACAGACCGGCGGCGTCGTCGGCGACGTCGACCAGCACGGTGTCGCCGTCGACGATCGCCCCCGACAGGATCGCCTTGGCGAGCTGGTCGCCGATGGCGGTCTGCACGAGGCGGCGGAGCGGCCGAGCACCGTAGGCGGGGTCGAACCCGTTGAGCGCCAGCCAGTCCCGCGCCGCGGGCGTGACGTCGAGCGTCAGCCGGCGGTCGCGCAGCCGCTTGGCGAGCGACTCGACCTGGAGCGTGACGATCGACGACAACTCGTCGATGCCGAGCGGGTGGAACATCACGGTGTCGTCGAGCCGGTTGAGGAACTCCGGCTTGAAGCTCGCCCGCACGACGCCCATCACGGCCTCCTGCTTCGCCTCCGGGCTCAGCGTCGGGTCGGCCAGGAAGTGCGAGCCGAGGTTCGAGGTGAGGACGAGGATCGCGTTGCGGAAGTCGACCGTACGGCCCTGGCCGTCGGTGAGCCGGCCGTCGTCGAGCACCTGCAGCAGCACGTCGAAGACCTCGGGGTGCGCCTTCTCGATCTCGTCGAAGAGCACGACGGTGTACGGACGACGGCGCACGGCCTCGGTGAGCTGGCCGCCTTCGTCGTACCCCACATAGCCGGGAGGCGCGCCGACGAGCCGGGCCACCGAGTGCTTCTCGCCGTACTCGCTCATGTCGATGCGGGTCATGGCGCGCTCGTCGTCGAAGAGGAACTCCGCGAGCGCCTTGGCCAGCTCGGTCTTGCCGACGCCGGTGGGGCCGAGGAACAGGAACGAGCCGGTCGGGCGGTCGGGGTCGGAGACGCCGGCCCGGGCTCGACGGACGGCGTCCGCCACGGCCTGCACGGCCTCCTTCTGCCCGATCACGCGATGGCCGAGCTCCTCCTCCATCCGCAGCAGCTTCGCGGTCTCGCCCTCGAGCAAGCGCCCCGCCGGGATGCCGGTCCACGCCGCGACGACCTCGGCGACGTCGTCAGGGCCGACCTCCTCGCGCACCATGCGGGCGCGGTCGGACGACGAGTGGATGGCGTCCTGCAGCTGCTTCTCCAACGTCGGGATCTCGGCGTAGAGCAGGCGCGAGGCCTGCTCGAGGTCGCCGTCGCGCTGCGCCCGATCGAGCAGCATGCGCAGCTCGTCGAGGCGGATCTTGAGGTCGCCGACCTTGTCGAGGCCGGACTTCTCGGCATCCCAGCGCGCCCGCATCGCCACGAGCTCCTCGGACCGGTCGGCGAGGTCGGCCCGCAGCTTGGCGAGCCGCTCGACCGAGGCGTCGTCGGTCTCGCGCGAGAGCGCGAGCTCCTCCATCCGCATGCGGTCGACCTGGCGCTGCAGCTGGTCGATCTCGACCGGCGACGAGTCGATCTCCATGCGCAGGCGGCTCGCCGCCTCGTCGACGAGGTCGATCGCCTTGTCCGGGAGGAAGCGGCTGGTGATGTAGCGGTCGGACAGCGTGGCGGCGGCGACGAGCGCGGCGTCGGCGATGGCGACCTTGTGGTGCGCCTCGTACTTCTCCTTGATGCCGCGCAGGATTCCGACCGTGTCCTCGACGCTCGGCTCGCCGACCAGCACCTGCTGGAAGCGGCGCTCGAGCGCGGGGTCCTTCTCGATGCGCTCGCGGTACTCGTCGAGCGTCGTCGCGCCGACCATGCGGAGCTCGCCGCGGGCCAGCATCGGCTTGAGCATGTTGCCGGCGTCCATCGCTGAGTCGCCCGAGGCGCCCGCGCCGACGACGGTGTGCAGCTCGTCGATGAAGGTGACGACCTCGCCGTTGCTGCCCTTGATCTCGTCGAGGACGCTCTTGAGCCGCTCCTCGAACTGGCCGCGGTACTGCGCGCCCGCGAGCATCGCGCCGAGGTCGAGGGAGATGAGGCGCTTGCCGCGCAGCGAGTCGGGCACGTCGCCGGCCACGATGCGCTGGGCAAGGCCCTCGACGACCGCCGTCTTACCGACGCCGGGCTCGCCGATGAGGACGGGGTTGTTCTTCGTGCGGCGGCTGAGCACCTGGATCACGCGACGGATCTCGCTGTCGCGCCCGACGACGGGATCGATCTTCCCCTCGCGCGCGAGCGCGGTGAGGTCGACGCCGAACTTCTCGAGCGCCTGGAAGGTCTGCTCCGGGTCGGCTGAGGTGACGGGCCGCTGGCGGACGTCGGAGATGGCGTCGACGAGCGCCTCCGGCGTCGCACCGGACGCCGAGAGCACGTCGGCGACGCCGGGGCCGCCGTCCTTGGCGAGGCCGACGAGCAGGTGCTCGGTCGAGACGAACTGGTCGCCCCGCTCGCGCGCGCTGGACTCGGCGTCCTGCAGCACGCGGAACATGGCGGGCGAGAGCTGCGGCGACTGGACGGTCTGGCCCATCGCCGAGGGCATGCGGTCGAGCGCCTGCTCGACCTCGCGGGTGAGGGTGGCGCGGTCGGCGCCGACCTTGTCGAGCACGGCCGTGGCGATGCCGTCGCCGCTGCTCCCCTGCGCGAGCAGGGTGCCGAGCAGGTGCAGGGGCTCCACCTGGGCCTGGCCGGACGTGGCCGCGCGCCGGACGGCGCCCGCGAGCGCCTCCTGGCTCTTGGTCGTGAGCTGGAGATCCATGAGGGTTCACCTCCGGTGGTTCGGGCCGGCGTTCGGCCGGCGTTACGTCATAGGGCTGGTGCGGCGCCGGGCTGGGAGGTCCCGGCTGTGGACGGTGCGGCGTCCCCGGCGTCGGCTGGGGACAGCCTGGGGCGCTTTCCTTGCTTCTATCGCAAGCGGGGGCACCTTCACCTGTTACGTGCGGGGCCCCTCGGGGTCAGCGGGAGCGGTCGGCGGGGCGGGGGCGCCAGACGACCAGGGCGGTGCCGGGCTCGCCGCCCGGACCGGAGGGGCGCGATCCGAGGGTGGGCCGCAGCCGGGCCACCTCGGCGCGCAGCAGGCCGACCTCCGCGCGGAGGCGGTCGTTGTCGGCTTCGAGGGAGAGGATCCGCTGGATGCCGGCGAGGTTGACACCCTCGCCGGACAGCCGCGAGACCTCGCGCAGCCGCTCGATGTCGCGCAGCGAGTACAGCCGGTTGCGCCCGCCGGTGCGGTCCGGCGACACCAGGCCGAGCCGGTCGTACTGCCGGAGCGTCTGCGGGTGCATGCCGGCGATCTGCGCGGCCACCGAGATGACGTACACCGGGGTGGTGTCGTCGGGACGGAGCCTGCTGTCGTCCATCACGTCGCACCTCCTGCCGCGTGCTTGCGGGCGCGCTCGAGAAGCTCGCCGCGCGGGTCGTGGTCGGTCGTGGACTCGGCGTAGGCCTTGAGCGCATCGCGCGCCTCGGCCGAGAGGCGGGCGGGCACCGCGACGTCGATGGTGACGACGAGGTCGCCCTTCGTGCCGTCCTTGCGGCGCACGCCCCGGCCGCGCACGCGCAGCATGCGACCCGACTGGGTGCCCTCCGGGATGCGCACCTTGACGGTGCCGCCGCCCGGCGTGGGGACGTCGATATCGCCGCCGAGGACGGCCTCGGTGAAGGTGACCGGGACGGTGACGGTGAGGTTGTCGCCGTCGCGCCCGAACACCGGGTGCGGCGTGACCGCGACGGTGACGAGCAGGTCGCCGGCCTCGCCGCCGTGCTCGCCCGGCGCGCCCTTGCCGCGCAGCCGGATCTTGGCGCCGTTGCGGACGCCCGCCGGGATGCGCGCCTGCACCGTGCGGGTCGAGGGCGCGCGGCCGCTGCCCTGGCAGTTCGCGCACGGGTCGTCGACCACGAGCCCGCGGCCGCGGCAGGCGCGGCACGGCTCGGGGAACGCGAAGCCGCCCGCGTTGCGGTTGACCTGGCCGGCGCCGTCGCAGCTGGGGCACACCCGCGGAGTGGTGCCGTCCTTGGCACCCGTGCCGCGGCACACCGTGCACGGCGCATCGCTGGTCAGGCGCAGCGGCAGCGTGACGCCGTCGAGGGCCTCGTCGAAGGACAGCGTCACCGTGCTCTCGATGTCAGCACCGCGACGCGCGCGCTGACGGGAGCCGCCGCCGCGGTTGAACAGGCCGCCGAGCACGTCGCCGAACCCGCCGCCGCCGTTGCCCGCCGTCGGGCCGCCGCCGGTGTTCATCCGGCCGAGCAGGTCCGAGAGGTCGAAGGGCGCACCGCCCCCGCCGGCGTTGGGGTTGAACCCGCCGGGCGGCATCCGGAACCCGCCGCCGCCGAAGAGGCTGCGGGCCTCGTCGTACTCCTTGCGGCGCTGCTCGTGCGAGAGGACCTCGTAGGCCTCGGAGACCTCCTTGAACTTCTCCTCGGCCTTGGGGTCCTTCTCGGTGGCGTCGGGGTGGTACTTCTTGGCGAGCTTGCGGAACGACTTCTTGATGTCGTCCTGGCTGGCGTCCTTGGGGACGCCGAGGGTCTTGTAGAAGTCCTTCTCGATCCAGTCCTTCTGGCTCACGGCGTCCCTCCTCTCTCGGTCGCGCTCGTGCTGGTGATGTTGTGTCCCGTCCTGTCGTACGGCACTGGGTGCTGCTGGCGCTGGTGTGCTTGCGCTGGTCTGCTGGCTTGCGTCGTGCGTCGGTCGGGTTCAGGCAGGGCCCCCGCTGGAAAGGGAGAGCGTTTCTATTTCCATCGGGGGCCCTGCCTGAGCCCCTTCCTTGCTTGAGGGGCGGTCTCCACCCTTGAGGGTGGGG
The DNA here is from genome assembly GCA_020161245.1 of Actinomycetota bacterium. Lineage (GTDB taxonomy): Bacteria > Actinomycetota > Actinomycetes > S36-B12 > CAIYMF01 > Longivirga. The sequence continues at coordinate 55,028 of JAIUOK010000021.1, forward strand.
ACCATGCCCTGCCGTTCGGACCCCGCGAGCGGGGCCCTCCGGCCGGGCGCTTCGCCCTCGGCCGTTCCCTTTCCACCTGAGTGCTTGTTGATCAGGGGTGCGGTGGTCTCGGCCGTTCCCTTGTCGCTGTGGTGTTGTCGTGGGCTGGCGCTTAGCTGGGTTCGGCTACGGCGACCATGGCGGCTCGGAGGACTTTGCCGGCGTACTTGTAGCCGGGCTGGAAGACCGCGACGCAGGTGGGGCCGTCGACCTCGTCGGAGTGCGCGTGGCTGATGGCCTCGTGCACCGTCGGGTCGAACGGGTCGCCAGGGGCGCCGTACTTCTCCAGGCCCACGCGGGCCACGGTCGCCTCGAGCGACTCGGCGACGGCCTTGAACGCGCCGTCGAGGTCGCCGTGCTCGCGCGCCCGCCCGATGTCGTCGAGCACCGGCAGGAGCTCGGCGAGGGTGCGGCCCACCGCGTCGTCGCGCACGACCTCGCGGTCGCGCTCGACGCGCCGGCGGTAGTTCGCGTACTCGGCGTGGACGCGCTGCAGGTCGGCCGTGAGCTCGCCGACCTTGACGTCCACCTCGGACAGACCGGCGTCGACCTCGAGGCCCTCGACGATCTGCTCGAACGCGTCGCCCGCCTGGGGCGCGGCGTCGGGTCCGGGAGCAGCGGGCTGCTCCCGGACCTCGCCGGTCTCCGGGTCGATGCGGCGCTTGTCCTGGAAGGAGAAGCCGCCGCCGTCGGGCTCGGTCACTTGTCGTCGCCCTCGTCCACGATCTCCGCGTCGACGACGTCGTCGTCTGCGGAGGCGCCCGACGACGACCCGCCCGCCGCACCGGCGTCGCCGGCGCCCGCGCTCGACTGAGCGTTGGCGTACATGGCGGCGCCGAGCGCCTGGCTGGTGGTCGCGACCTTCTCGGCGGCGTCCTTGATCGCGTCGATGTCGTCGCCCTCGAGCGCCTTCTTCAGGTCCGCGAGCGGGCCCTCGACGTTGCTCTTGGCGTCGGCCGGCACCTTGTCGCCGTTCTCGGCGAGGAACTTCTCGGTCTGGTGCAGCAGCGACTCGGCGCTGTTGCGGACCTCGGCCTCCTCGCGGCGACGGCGGTCCTCCTCGGCGTGCGCCTCGGCGTCCTTCATCATCCGCTCGATGTCGTCCTTCGGGAGGCCGGAGCCGCCCGTGATCGTCATCGACTGCTCCTTGCCGGTACCGAGGTCCTTCGCCGCCACGTGCACGATGCCGTTGGCGTCGATGTCGAACGTGACCTCGATCTGCGGCACGCCGCGCGGGGCCGGCGGCAGACCGGTCAGCTCGAAGGTGCCGAGCTTCTTGTTGTAGGCCGCCATCTCGCGCTCGCCCTGGAAGACCTGGATGAGCACCGAGGGCTGGTTGTCGTCGGCGGTGGTGAAGATCTCCGAGCGCTTGGTGGGGATGGTGGTGTTGCGCTCGATGAGGCGGGTCATGATGCCGCCCTTGGTCTCGATGCCGAGCGACAGCGGCGTGACGTCGAGGAGCAGGACGTCCTTCACCTCGCCCTTGAGCACACCGGCCTGCAGGCTCGCGCCGATGGCGACGACCTCGTCGGGGTTGACGCCCTTGTTGGGCTCCTTGCCGCCGGTGAGCTCCTTGACGACGTCGGTCACGGCGGGCATGCGGGTCGAGCCGCCGACGAGGACGACGTGGTCGATGTCGGCCACCGAGATGCCGGCGTCCTTGATAACCGCGGCGAAGGGGGCCTTGGTGCGCTCGAGCAGGTCGGACGTGAGCTTCTCGAACTGCGCGCGCGTGATGGTCTCGTCGAGGTGGAGCGGGCCCTCGGCCGACGCCGTGATGTAGGGCAGGTTGATCGAGGTCTGCATCGAGCTCGACAGCTCGATCTTGGCCTTCTCCGCAGCCTCGCGCAGACGCTGCATCGCCATCTTGTCCTTGGTGAGGTCGACGCCGTGCGCGTTCTTGAACTGGGTGGCGAGGTGGTTCATGAGGCGCTCGTCCCAGTCGTCGCCACCGAGGTGGTTGTCGCCGGACGTGGCCTTGACCTCGACGATGCCGTCGCCGATCTCGAGCAGGGACACGTCGAACGTGCCGCCGCCGAGGTCGAAGACCAGGATCGTCTGCTCCTTCTCGCCCTTATCGAGGCCGTAGGCGAGCGCGGCCGCGGTGGGCTCGTTGATGATGCGCAGGACGTTGAGGCCCGCGATCTCGCCGGCCTCCTTGGTGGCCTGGCGCTGGGCGTCGTTGAAGTACGCCGGGACGGTGATGACCGCATCGGCGACGGTGTCGCCGAGGTAGGCCTCCGCGTCGCGCTTGAGCTTCTGCAGCACGCGCGCGCTGATCTCCTGGGCGGTATAGGCCTTGCCGTCGATGTCGACGTTCCAGGCCGTGCCCATGTGGCGCTTCACCGAGCGGATGGTGCGGTCGACGTTGGTGACCGCCTGGCGCTTGGCGACCTCGCCGACGAGCACCTCGCCGTTCTTCGCGAAGGCCACGACCGACGGCGTCGTGCGGGCGCCCTCGGCGTTGGGGATGACGGTGGGCTCCCCGCCCTCGAGGACGGAGACCACGGAGTTGGTGGTGCCGAGGTCGATGCCGACTGCTCGTGCCATGGGTGGTGTGCCTTTCTGCTGCGGGTCTCGCCGGTCGGCCGGAGGGGATCAGGCCGCCGACGGGGGTATCGGTGGGTCGTGCGGGTGGCCGGGGTGAGGGTGGATCCGTGCGGGTGCGCCCCGTGCTGGGGTGCCCTTCCGGGCCCGGTCTCGCGACGACCGACTGGCTCGAGATTGCTCCGCCTCACAACTGCTGTCAACTTCAACCGCAGTTAAGTTGCGTCGGATCGACTCAAGTCACCTGACATAACCCACCAGTGCACCTTCAGCATCCCCTCGAGGGAGTGACGCCGGTCACAGCGCCAGAGGCTGCGCGCTGCCGCGCGCGACGGGCGCAGGACCGGGCGCGCCACGCCCCGCCCGGGCGCCGGCCCCGCCGGATGTCCGGTGGGCGGCACGGCGGGCCGGTCCCGCGGTACACCCGCTCGGTAGCGTGTGCCGCGAGCCGGCCGGTGGCGTAAGTTACTGACCGGTAATCCCAGGTCCCCGCGCTCGGACGGGCCCTGGTCGGCCGGCCCGCACCCCAGGCCCGGCCCGCACAGCTCGAGCCACAGCGACCGCCCGTCCCGTCGGAGGCCCCGGTGCCCGCCCTGCAGCTGCTCGCGTCGTCCACCGACGTCGCCGCACTGACGCCCTTCTCCGAGACGCACCTGACGGTGCGTCTGGTGCTCGGCGTCGTCATCACCGTCGCCGCGCTCTCGCTCGCGGCCTGGCGCGCCAACCGCATCTACACGGTGATCCGCTCAGGCCAGCCGGCGGTGGGGCGCACCGACGACAAGGGCGTGCGCATCCAGGCCGAGGCCGTGGAGGTGCTCGGCCAGCGCAAGCTGCTCAAGTGGTCGGTGCCCGGCTTCGCGCACTTCGTGACGTTCTGGGGCTTCCTGGTCCTCGGCCTCACGATCGTCGAGGGCTTCGGCGCCCTGGTCGACCCCGACTTCCACATCCCGCTGATCGGCACGTGGCCGATCGTCGGCTTCCTCGAGGACCTCTTCGGCCTGCTGGTGCTCGTCGGCCTGGTGATCTTCACCGTCATCCGCATCAAGCGGAACCCGCACCGCATCGGCCGGCAGTCGCGCTTCTACGGCTCGCACACCGGCGGTGCGTGGCTGATCCTCGGACTGATCGCGACGATCGTCATCACGCTGTTCGTGTACCGCGGCGCGCAGATCAATACCGGCACGTTCCCGTTCCAGGACGGCGGCGCGTTCGTGTCGCAGTGGTTCGCGAACCTGCTGCAGCCGCTGGGCCTCGTCGCCAACGAGTGGATCGAGACGGTCTTCATCCTGCTCTCGCTCGGCGCAGTGCTCGCGACCACGATCGTGGTGCTCTACAGCAAGCACATGCACATCTTCCTGGCGCCGTTCAACGTGCTGTTCTCGCGCCGGCCCAACGCGCTCGGGCCGCTGCTGCCGATGTACTCCGGCACCGAGAAGATCGACTTCGAGGACCCCGCCGACGACGCGGTGTTCGGCCGCGGCGCCATCCAGGACTTCACCTGGAAGGGCAACCTCGACATGCTCACGTGCACCGAGTGCGGCCGGTGCCAGTCGCAGTGCCCGGCGTGGAACACCGAGAAGCCGCTGTCGCCCAAGCTGCTCGTGATGAGCCTGCGCGACAACCTGCTCGGCCAGGCCCCCTACATCGCCGCGCAGGCCAACCCCGGCTACCTCGCCTCCCCCGGTGCGGGCAAGGCCTCGCAGCCGGTGCCGGTCGAGATCGGCTCGTTCGACCAGTCCGTGCAGGACCAGCACGCGCGGCCGCTCGTCGGCAGCGCGGAGAACGACAACGCCGTCATCGACGAGGACGTGCTGTGGTCGTGCACCACGTGCGGCGCCTGCGTCAACCAGTGCCCCGTCGACATCGAGCACATCGACCACATCGTCGACATGCGCCGCAACCGCGTCATGATCGAGTCCGAGTTCCCCAGCGAGCTCGCGGGCCTGTTCAAGAACATCGAGAACAAGGGCAACCCGTGGGGGGCGCAGGCCTCGCAGCGCAACGCGTGGATCGAGGAGGTCGACTTCCCCGTCCGCGTGTTCGGCATGGAGGGCGAGGACGTCGTCCCGGACGACGTCGACTACCTGTTCTGGGTCGGCTGCGCCGGCGCGTTCGAGGACCGCGCGAAGCGGACCACGAAGGCCGTCGCCGAGCTGCTCAACCTCGCCGGAGTCGAGTTCATGGTGCTCGGCGAGGGCGAGACCTGCACCGGCGACCCGGCCCGCCGCGCGGGCAACGAGTTCCTCTTCCAGATGCAGGCGATGCAGAACGTCGAGGTCCTCAACGAGATCAAGGCGAAGAAGATCGTCGTCACCTGCCCGCACTGCCTCAACACCCTCGGCCGCGAGTACCCGCAGGTCGGCGGCCACTACGAGGTCGTCCACCACACGCAGCTGCTCGCGTCGTTGGTGAAGGACGGCAGGCTGACGCCGGTGCAGCCCGTCGAGGCCGCCGGCGCCGTGACCTACCACGACCCCTGCTACCTCGGCCGCCACAACAAGGTCTACACGCCGCCGCGCGAGCTCATCGGCGCCCTTCCGGGCCTCGAGCTGCGCGAGATGGAGCGCTCGGGCGACCGGTCGTTCTGCTGCGGCGCCGGCGGTGCGCGGATGTGGATGGAGGAGCGCATCGGCACACGCATCAACCTCAACCGCACCGATGAGGCGCTCGGCACAGGCGCGCAGACCATCGCGGTGGCCTGCCCGTTCTGCTCGGTGATGCTCAACGACGGCGTCACGAACCGCTCGCAGGGCCAGGACGAGCCGGTCGCCGTCGTCACCGACGTCGCCACGCTGCTGCTGTCGACGGTCGACCGCTCGGCCGCGAAGGCCGACGCCTGACGGCTCCTCGCTACTGCGGCGAGAGCCCTGCAGCTGCGCGCACGAGCGGGCGCAGCCGCTGCTCGAGGTAGGGCGCGAGCGCGCGTGCGAAGGTCGCCGTGAGGTGGTCGGTGTCGCGGTAGACGAGGTACTTGCCGCGCGTCGCCGGGCAGCGGTCGGCGTCGCAGATGAGGTCGCTCAGGTCGAGTGCGGCGGCGCGCTCGACGCCCTTGACCATGCCGACGTCGTACTTCGTCGCGTCGAGGGCGTCGCGGGTGACATCGCAGGCGGCGGGGTCGTCGCGGTTCTGCCCCACGCAGGCGGCCATGTCGCGGCCGGGCCACGGGGTGTCGCGCAGGACGGCCACGGCGACGCCGGCATCGGTGAGGCGTGCGAGCGTGCGCCGCCATCCGTCCTGCCACTCCGCACCCGCGCGCGCGGTGCCCTCGAGGCGGGCGCCACCGTCGCGTGCGACCAGCGACTCGGTGCGGGTGCCGGCGGCCACGACCAGCGTGGGCTTCGTCGTCGTCGTGAGCCTGGTCAGCACGGCCTCGCGCCACGCGTCGCACTCGTCGTACGGCCGTGCGAGCCGGCGCTGCCAGATCGTCACGTCGGGCGCGGGGCAGCCGGACTTCGTCCACGACAGCAGCCGCCAGCCGCGGTCGTCGGCCACCTTCTGCAGTGCCGGGAACCACTGGGCCGCGTGCGAATCGCCGATCAGCACCACCGTGACGTCGGACGACGTGGAGCCGAACGCGCAGCCGTCCTTGGGGGCGGTGACCGGCGGGTCGACATGGCAGCCGTCGCCGTAGATCGACGGCAGGTCGTCGCGGGCGTCCGACGGGTCGGGGGTGAGCGGCCCGGTCGGCCACACCACGGGCTGGGCGGACGGGGACACGGTCGGCGCCGGGCTGCCGGATCCCGCGCCCGGCGTCGGCGTGGCACTGGGCCGGGCGGTCGCGATGGGAGCGGCACCGCGATCGCCGTCGGCCGTGGGCGCAGCCGACACCGTGGCGAGCCCGCCGCCGCCCGGGAGCAGCGCGAGGACCAGACCGAACGCTGCGGCGGAGGCGCTGAGGATCCCGCCGAGCCGCAGCGACCGGCCCGGGTCGGCCGCCAGGGCGGCGTCGTGGCGGACGGGCTGCTCGACCCAGCGGTAGGCGGCCACGGCAGGCAGCAGCGAGGCCACCGCCAGCGCGACGGACAGCCAGAGCGGCAGCGGGCCGAGGACCGACGCCGCGAGCACCAGTACCGGCCAGTGCCAGAGGTACCACGAGTACGAGATGCGGCCGACTGCGCGCATCGGCCCGGTGCCCATGAGGCCCGGCACCCCGCGCAGAGGCCGGTCGGCATCGGCCGGCCGGATGCCGGCCGCGATGATCGCCGCCGTGCCGAGCACCGGCCACAGGGCTGCGGTACCGGGGAACGGGGTGTCGCTGCTGAGCAGGAGCACGGAGCCGACGAGCACCGCGAGGCCGGCCCAGCCCACGAGATGGCGGACGGCGGGCGACCAGCGCGCGATCGTCGTCGCACCGATGGCGAGCAGGCCACCGATCGCGAACTCCCACGCGCGCGTGGGCATCGAGAAGAACGCCCACGGCTGCGACCGGTCGGTCAGCCGCAGCGACAGCAGGAACGACGCGATGCCCAGCAGGGCGAGGGATCCGGCGAGGAAGGCCGGCAGCAGCTCGCGGCCGCGGTGACGGCGCACGAGCAGCCAGACGACCAGCAGCACGAGCAGCGGCCACACGACGTAGAACTGCTCCTCGACGCCGAGCGACCAGAAGTGCAGGGCGGGCGACGGGGCGGCGTCCTCGGTGAGGTAGTCGGTGGCCTGGAACGCGAAGCGGATGTTGGCGACGTAGAGCGCGGAGGCCACAAGGTCGAGCCCGACCGTCTGGTGGTCGATCGCCGGGATCATCGCGAACGACGCGACCGCGGTGACGGCGATGACGAGCGTCGCGGCGGGCAGCAGCCGTCGGGCGCGGCGCGCCCAGAACCTCGACAGCGACACCGTGCCGGTGCGCGCGACCTCGGCGACCAGCAGACCCGTGATGAGGAAGCCCGAGATCACGAAGAAGACGTCGACGCCGACGAAGCCGCCGGGCAGGAACGGCAGGCCCGCGTGGTAGCCGACGACCGCGAGGATCGCCACGGCGCGCAAGCCCTCGACGTCGGGCCGGAACGACAGCGAGCGGCCGGTCGTGGCGCCCCTAGCAGCAGGGGCCGTCGTCAAGCCGCTCACCGCACGAGTCTAGGTGGACGGCGCGCCGGGCCTGTGGATCGCCTGGGGCGCTTTCCTTGCTTCTATCGCAAGCAGGGGCACCTTCACCTGTAAAGGGGGGCCCGGGACAGGGGGGTGCGGGATCAGGCCTGGGGGAGGTGCTTGTCGACGATGCGGGCGAGATAGGGGGCCAGGGTGCGGGTGTAGGTGGCAGTGGCGTGGTCGTCGTCGCGCCACACCGCGACGCCGCCGATCACCGTGGCGCAGAGCTTCTGCGGGCAGAACATCCACGCCGTGGTGCTGTACGCGACGCCGGCAGCCGACGCCGCTGCCCTCTCGGGCTTCGGCGTCGCGAGCATCTCCGAGAGGCGCTGGTCGCAGGCTGCCGGGTCGTCCTCGTGGCGCGACAGGCAGTCGACGCGGTCCTCGCCCGGCATCGGGTTGTCCTGCAGCACCAGCACCTCGCCGGCGTAGCGGTCGAGCTGGCGGTACGACGATGCGAGTCCCGCCGCGATCCGCGGATCCGACGCCGACCTGCCGAGGCGCTGGCCGCCGGACATCACGTAGTAGTTCTGCCGGTTGGCGGTGAGCACGAGGTCGGGCTTCTCCTGCTGGATCCGCTTGAAGGCGTTGGCCCGCCACTGGTCGCACTCGGTGTAGGCCCGCTTGAGCACGGGGCTGTAGACCGTCACCGGCGCGATCGTGCACGCGTGCTTGGTCAGGCTCACCAGGCGCCAGCCGCGGTCGGCGGCGATCTTCTCCAGCGCCGGGAACCACGACGCGGCGTGGGAGTCGCCGAGCAGCACGAGCGTGCGGTCGCCGTCGGCCTTGCCGTACACGCAGTCGGGGCTCCTCGTGCCGTCGTACTGCTGGTTGCAGCCGTCGGTGTTGACCGCGGCGACGTCCTTGCGGATCTGCGTGAGCGCCGGCACGAAGGCGGTGCCGGGAGGCGTGCTCGGCGGCGCCGCGGTGGGCTTGGCCGACGCCGACGCCTGCGGGGCACCCGACTCCGAGGCCGTCGGCCCGGCGGCGTCCTGCGGTGCGCCCAGCACGGCGGCGGCTCCCGGCGCGGAGTCGGGCGGGGGTGCGAAGCGCGCGGCGAGCGTGCCCGGCAGCCACAGGACGAGGCCCGCGACGACGCCGGCGGCGATGCACGCGGCACCGAGCCGCAGCGCGCGCTGCGGGTAGCGGCTCAGCGTGGGCGAGTGGTGGAAGGGCTCCTCGACCACCTTCTTGCTGACGGCCGCGACGCCGAGCGTGGCGATCCCGACGAGGACGCCCTGCCAGACCGGCAGCTCGTCGACGCCGAAGTAGACCGCGAGCAGGACGAGCGGCGGCCAGTGCCACAGGTACCACGAGTACGACAGCCCGCCGATGCGCACCATCGCGGGGGCGCGCATGAGGCGGGAGGCTCCGTCGTCCGGCAGCCGCGTGCCGGCTGCGACCAGGGCCGCGGTGCCGAGCACGGGCAGCAGCGCAGCGCTGCCGGGGAACGGCGTGTCCTCGGTGTAGAGCACGGCCGCGGCGAGCACGGCGAGCAGTCCCGCCCAGCCGAGCAGCGCCGCCGCGATGCGCGGGAGGCGGGCCAGGTGCGGCACGAGCATCGCGAGTCCGCCGCCGACGGCGAGCTCCCAGGCGCGGGTCAGCGACGAGACATAGGCCCACCCCGGGTCGGACGCCGTCTGCTGCATCGACCACCACAGCGACGGGACGGCGACGACGACAAGGCCCACGAGCAGCGGCGGCAGCAACGAGCGCCCGATGCGCCGCGCGGGGATGGTGAGCAGCAGGAGCAGCCACGGCCACACCAGGTAGAACTGCTCCTCCACCGACAGCGACCAGAAGTGCAGCACCGGGCTCGGGATGCCGGCGGCGAAGTAGTCGACCGCGGACAGGCCGAAGTGCCAGTTGGCCACGAACAGCGAGGCCGCGACGACGTCCATGCCGACGTCGGGCTGGTCGACCTTCGAGACCACGAAGAACGACGCGACCACGACGAAGACCAGCACGACGGCGGACGCCGGCAGCAGCCGCTTGGCGCGCCGCGCGTAGAACGAGACGACCGAGACCGTGCCCGTCGTCTGCATCTCGCGCAGCACCAGGCCGGTGATCAGGTAGCCGGAGATCACGAAGAACACGTCGACGCCGACGAAGCCGCCCGGCACGAACGGGATGCCGACGTGGTATAGCACGACGAGCAGGATCGCGACGGCCCGCAGCCCCTCGATGTCGGGCCGGAACGAGCTGGGACGGCCGCCGCGGGCCGCCTCGTGGCGGCCGCGGGCACGCACGCCGGGCACGGCCCGCGGGCGCGCCGGGGCGCGCCGGGACGCCCGTGGCGCGTCGTCGAGTGCCGTCATGGTCCGTCCATCATCGCTGCCGCCGGGGCGGGTGTCCGACAACGCCGTCCGACGGGACGCTCGGCGCGGCGGGTTCCTTCCCCGAGATGCGGTCCACCTCACATCGGATCGCCCGGCCGGCGCAGGCACGACGCGCCCCATCCGCACCAGGTGCCACGCGGGCACAGCCGGCCTCAGCCCTGCTCCGGCTCCCGGGCGAGCAGGTAGGAGAAGCCGAACCGGACGGCGTCGTCGGGGGCGTCGTCGCGGCGGCGCTCGAGGAGGAACTGCTCGACGACGCCGTCGATCGCCTCGCCGAGGCTGCGCGCCTCGTCAGGGGTGAGCAGCAGCCGGTTGCGGTTGTAGGTGGTGGTGCGTGCCCACGTGGTGCCCGGGCCGGCGGCCAGATCGGCCTCGACGGCCGCCCGCAGACGCTGCAGATCGAGGGCCATCGCGTGGTCGACGAGCATGTCGGCGGCGGCGGCACCGCCGGGGCCGGCCGAGCTGAGGTCGCTGCGCAGGACGTCCCCGGCCCGCATCCAGGGCCGCTCGCGGCCGTCGCCCGTGGGCTCGGCGCGCAGCACGATGCCGTGCTTCTCCAGGGCGCGCAGGTGGTAGCTCATGGCGCTCGGCGTGATGCCCGCGAGCTGGGCGCACTGGGTGGCCGTGAGCACGTCGCCGGCGTAGAGCGCGTCGATCACCGCGAGCCGCGCCGGGTGCGCGAGCGCCCGCACGGCCACCGGGTCGCTCAGGGTGACGACGCCGGTCGGCGGCGCGCCGCGGGCACCGCGGGCGGCGGCTGCCTGGTCGTCGGCGGGGGGCACGGCACCGACGCTACCGAGCACCGGAGGCCTCCGACCTCTTGACACGGGAGATTCTGAAAGACATATTTCGAAACATGTCCTTCAGATCATCCTCGCGCGATATCGCCGTCGTGGCTGCGGGCCGCGCCGTCTCCCTCGTCGGCGACGAGGTCGCCCTCGTCGCGCTGCTGCTGTGGGCCAGCGACCAGGGCCATGGCGCCGGCGTCGTGGCCGCGCTCGTCGTCGCTGCGGCGCTGCCGCAGCTGCTCGTGGCACCGGTCGCGGGGCTGGCCGCCGACCGCCTCCCCCTGCGGCGCCTGGTGGCCGCGACCGCCGTGGCCCAGTCGCTGCTGTGCCTGCTGGTCGCCGCCGTGCTCCCCTCGGCGTCGGTGGCCGCGGTGATCGCGCTCGTCGCCGTCCGGGCCGCAGGGCAGACGTTCCTGTCGCCTGCCTGGCAGGCCTGGGTCCCGGCGCTCGTCCCGTCCGAGCGGCTCTCGGCCGCGCTGTCGACGGTGCAGACGGCCACGGCCGGCGCCGCCCTCGTCGGGCCGGCTCTCGGCGGGATCCTCGTCGGCGCCGCCGGCGTGCAGTGGGCGCTGGTCGTCGACGCCGTGTCGTTCCTCGGGATCGCCGCCGCAGCCCTGCTGATCTCGCGCCAGCCGGAGCGCACGGCGGTGTCCGCCGGAGGCGCGAAGGAGAAGGGCCAGCTCACCGCCGGGCTGCGCATCGTCGCCGCCGACCCGGTGCTGCGCGGCTTCCTCGTCGTGATCGCGACGATGGTGGTGGCGCTCGGCGCCCTCAACGTGGCCGAGGTCTTCCTCATCACCGACGTCCTGGGTGCAGGGCCGGCCGCGTACGGCGCGGTCGCGAGCCTGTTCGCCCTCGGGCTGATGGGGGGTGCGGCGTTCGGACGCCGCAACCGCACCGACTCCCGCCTTGCCCGGCTCCTCGTCGCCTCGACCGTGCTCATGAGCGCCTCGGCCGTGGTGCTCGGCCTCGCGGCCAGCATCGCCGTGGCGGCCGCGGCGTCGTTCTGCGTCGGCCTCGGCAACGGGCTCCTCAACGTCCTCGGCCAGACGCTGACGGTGCGGCGCACGCCGCGTGATCGGCTCGGCCGCGTGTTCGCCGTCGTGCAGGCCGTCGCGGGCGCAGGCGCGCTCGTCGCCACCGCTGTGGGCGGACTGCTGCTGGCGCTGCTCGAGGTCCGCACGGTCGTCGTGCTGTGCGGCGCGGTGACCGTCGTCGCCGTCCTCGCCGTCGGCCGCAGCCTGGTCCGCGCCGCCGACCGCCCTCGCGTCGTGGCGCCCGAGCCAGAGCGCGCCGCCTCGGCGGCGTGACCTGCGCATCCCGATCCGGCAACGGCAGCCGGAGCGCGTCGACACCGCTGCCGGAGCGACCTACCGTCGAGAGGTCGAAGGGGGTCGGCATGGCCGCACGATCCAGGCGCCGCGCCCTGGTGCCCGTCCTGGCGGTGGCGGCGGCGCTGCTCGTCTCGTGCGGCAGCCAGCAGGCGCCCGGGCCGGGCGCGTCGTCCACCACCACCATCGAAGCCCCTGCCTTCCGCGGAGCTCCGTCGGACCTGATCGGCGTCTGGGCTGCTGACGGGCCGGACGTGCCCGACGGGGTGCTGCTCACCATCGCGGCCGACGAGATCCGGATCTGGTGGGGCGACTGCGGGGCGACGATGCTGCCCTGGCGCGCGAGCCCCTCGGGCATGTTCGCGTCGTCGGTCAGCGGCTGGAGCGGCAGGTGCGGCGACGACGCCGGCAGGGCGCCCTGGCTCACCGGCGCCACCGCCTGGCGGGCGATCGACGGCGGTGCCGAGCTGCTGAAGGGCGTCGACGTCGTCGTCCAGCTGGCACCCACGACGTCGACGCCGACGCCGGGACCCGATGTCGCGCAGAGCATGGCGACGCCGGAGCCGCTGACCGACGAGGAGCGCACCATGTTCGACTCGGTACCCGCCCTGCCCGCCGGTGCACGGCCGGTCACGGCCGCCGACCTCGTCGGCACCTGGGTCGTGCCGGGCCGCACGGCGTCCGCCTCCCCCGACACGCCCCACGCGGAGTTCGCGAAGGACGGCACGTGGAGCGGAAGCGACGGCTGCAACGGCAACGGCGGCCAGTGGCGCGCCGACGGCTCGGGCTCGCTGATCGCGACGGCAGGCGTGCAGACCCTCATCGGCTGCGACGGAGCCGCCGTGCCGTCGTGGCTCGCCTCCGCTGCGGCGGCCGGCATCAAGGCCGGGGAGCTCGTCCTGGTCGGCTTCAACGGCAAGGTCGTCGGCCGGCTCGAGCGGGCCTGACGGTCGTCAGCGAGCTGTGCGCTCGGCCTTGCTCCGCACGATGCAGAACTCGTTGCCCTCGGGATCGGCGAGGGTCACCCAGCCCGTCCCGTCGGGGTTGCGGCGGTCGCCGACGACGACGGCGCCGAGCGCCACGACGCGCTCGACCTCCTCGTCGCGGGTGCGGTCGCTCGGCATGAGGTCGAGGTGGGCGCGGTTCTTGACCTGCTTGGCGTCGGGCACCTGCACCCAGAGCACGTCCCCGTGCTCGGTCGAGAGCATCGCCTCGGGGTCGCCGGGATGGTCGAGCTGCGACATCTCGACGTCGAGCACCTGCGACCACCACTGGGCCTGGGCGTAGGGGTCGAGTGCGTCGAAGGTGAAGGTGTGCACGACTGAGGCCATGCCGCGCATGCTCGCCCGGATGCCGTCGGCGCGCAGCCGGTTATCCGGTCCAGGGCGGTCAAGGGCTCCGCCGGACCTGTCGAGATCCACGGTGACAGCCGTCGACGGGGGAGACCAGATGACGCAGCACAGCCCGCCCGCCGGGTGGTACGAGCACCCTGGCGGCGGAATCCGCTGGTGGGACGGCGCTGCCTGGACGGCGCACCGCCACGAGGGCCAGGTGCCCGCGGCCCCTGCGGCACCGCTGTCCTCCGTGCCGTCGGGCGCCCCCTCCCCGCTGCTCACGGCGCCCGCCCAGCACGATGCCGGCGCCGAGGAGCTGTGGGACTACGGCGCGACCCAGCCGGAGGTGCCCGCGCCGAAGGGCACCGGCCTCTACCGCGAGCTGTCGGCCCGCACCACCGGCATCGTGATGATCGTCTGCTCGGTCCCGGTGCTCGGCTGGCTGCTGGTCGCCCCGTTCCTCACCGGCGGCGGCATCCGCGTGGGCCTCGGTTTCGGACTGTGGATCGTCGGCGGGTTCGCGCTGCTGGCGGGCGGTGTCGAGCGGCTCGCCCGTGGCCGCCGCGACAGCGCCACGGATCAGGCGGCCGCGACCACGCCGGCCATCGACTTCGGCGGCGCCCCTGCTGCTGTTCCTGCGGCGGCGCCCGCGTACGTGGGCGCCGCGCCGCCCGAGGCCGCCTGGGCGCCGTCGTCGACGCAGCCCGCGACGCCGCACGCCGCCGCGATCCCGGCCGCCACCGCGGTCCCGTACACGGGCTACGGCAAGCAGCCGCGCAGCGGGTACGTCGGGGTGGGCAGCCGCGGCTGGGTGCTCGCCGTGCTCGGCCTCATCGCGCTGCTGCTCGTGGGCTACGCCGTCGTCGCCTCGAGGTCGTCGGCCGACGACGCCGTCGCAGCGGGGACCGCCCCGGCCGCGGCGGCACCCGCCAAGCCCAAGCCCGCCAAGGCGGCCAAGCCCTGGGCGCCGAAGGGCTACACGCAGCTCGCCGGCGGCGTCGCCTGGAAGAAGACGGCCACGATGTCGAAGGACTGCGCCACCGACACCGCGTGCGCGCGCATCGCCGTCATGACGAAGGCGTCGTGCCCGATGGTCCGGGTCGAGGTGGCCTTCCGCGACACCTCGAAGAACGAACTGGGCAGCGCTGTCGCCTACGCCAAGCGGCTCAAGCCCAAGCAGGCCAAGGTCGTCCGGGTGTCGAGCCCGAACGCCGAGGAGGCCCGCTACTTCACCCTGACGTCGGCCAAGTGCATGGACGCCGCCTGAGGGCGGAGCGCCTAGATCTCGGTGCGGTGGAAGTTGAGGTAGCTCTTGGACGGCGTCGGGCCGCGCTGGCCCTGGTAGCGAGACCCGTACTCGCTGGAGCCGTACGGCCGCTCGGCCGGGCTCGACAGTCGGAACAGGCAGAGCTGGCCGATCTTCATGCCCGGCCACAGCTTGATCGGCAGCGTCGCGACGTTGCTCAGCTCGAGCGTCACGTGGCCGGAGAAGCCCGGGTCGATGAAGCCCGCGGTGGAGTGGGTGAGCAGGCCGAGGCGGCCGAGCGACGACTTGCCCTCGAGCCGGCCGGCGACGTCGTCGGGAAGCGTGACGACCTCGTAGGTCGAGGCCAGCACGAACTCGCCCGGGTGAAGGATGAACGGCTCGCCGGGCAGCGGCTCGACCAGGCGCGTCAGCTCGGGCTGCTCCTCCGACGGATCGATGTGGGGGTAGCGGTGGTTCTCGAACACCCGGAAGTACTTGTCGATCCGCACATCGACGCTCGACGGCTGCACCATCGCCTCGTCGAACGGCTCGAGGACGACGCGCCCGCCCGCGAGCTCGGCGCGGATGTCGCGGTCGGACAGCAGCACGGCCCCTCCTGGATGCACTCGCGACGCGGGGCGAGCCCGGTCTGACGGGACAGTACCCGTCCCGCCGACGGCCCCGGTCCCGACCCGGCCTACCCGCGTCCGAGCAGCCGTCGGACCCGCTCGCCGTAGGTCAGCGCCAGCTCGTCGGCGTCCTCGTCGTCGAGCGGGTCGGCCGGGCCGCTCATCGGGTCCTCGCGGCGCGGGCCATGGGCCACCAGGCCGCGCAGCTGGTCGAGCCGGCCCAGCAGGGTCACCGAGTCGAGGACGTCGACGACCTCGCGGTGGTCGGTCGTCGCCGACACGGCCGCGCGCAGGTCGTCGGCCAGCGCCTCGCTCGCGGCCCGCACGCGGTCGCGCCCGCCCTCGCGCGCGACGAGGTCGAGCAGGTCGGCGAGCGAGACGACCAGGGGCGCCAGGGTCGGCGCGGGCAGCGCCGGCGGGGTGCCCTCGCGGTCGTAGAGCCGGTCGATCGACCCGACGAGCGCGCGGGTCTGCGTGGCGAGGATCAGTCCCCACAGCCGGCGTCGCCCGATCCGCTCGAGCTCGTCGTCGAGGCGGCGCGCCCGCGGGTTGAACTTCACCGACTCGACCGCCTCGGCCAGCGCCTCCTCGGTGCCGCCCACGTACGCCAGCAGTGCACGGGCGTCGCCCACGAACGCGTGGCGGGTCGTCGAGGGCAGCGGGACGGCGTGCTGGCCGACGTCGCGAGCCGCCGCACGAAGCACGGAGGAGATCGCGCGCAGGTAGTCGTCGACCGCGACCGCGGCCTCGGCGACCCGGGGCCGGGGCGGGGCGACGAAGACGGCGACGACGCCGATGAGCCCGCCGATCACGACGTCGAACACACGCCACAGGTCGGTCTGCAGGTCGCCCGGGCCGAGCGCCAGGACGAACACCACCGCCACCGGGATCTGCAGCTGGCCCACGACGCCGACCGGCAGCGCCCGGGCTGCGAGCAGGGCGGCGGCGATGGCGAGCAGGACCGACCACCACGCGATGGGGACGTAGGTGACGTAGACCGTGGCGGCGGCGACGCCCAGGCCGGTGCCGAGCACGCGCTGCGCCAGCATGCCGAGCGTGCTGAAGGGGCTCGCCTGGACGACGAGCAGCGTCGTCGCGGGCGCGAAGATCGGCAGGACCGACGCCGACACCTTCTGCGCCACGAACCACGACACCGTCGTCGCGACCGCGATGCGCAGCACCATCGACAGGCTGCCGACGCCGCGCGTTCGCGTGTTGAGCGCCTGCGCGATGCCGAGCTCATCAGCAGCGTACGAGCGGTCCGGCACCCCCCCAGTCTCCCGCAGCGCCCGCTCGTTCACGGTGAAGGTGCCCCCGCTTGCGATAGAAGCAAGGAATCCGCCCCAGGCTGTCCACAGCCGCGGCGTGTCGCGGGTGTGGACAGCGGCGGCCTTGGAGCCGAGCGGAGGCTCGAGGGCGAGCGGGTGACGGGATCCGTCGTTGTGGGGCGAGCACCTGAGAGGGCGGCCTGCGGCCGGAGGGTCAGGTCCTCGCGGGCGCTCCTCCCGATTCCCGTCCCCCGCGAGCGACGAAGCCCCCGGACCGGCCGGCTTCGCCGGCGGGGACGGGGGCTTCGAGTCGGAGCGGGTGACGGGATCCGTCGTAGTGCGGCGAGCACCTGAGAGGGCGGCCTGCGGCCGGAGGGTCAGGTCCTCGCGGGCGCTCCTCCCGATTCCCGACACCCGCAACGCGACGAGCCCTCCCGGCGGCGGCTACGCCGCGGAGGGAGGGCTCGAGAGCGAGCGGGTGACGGGATCCGTCGTTGTGGGGCGAGCACCTGAGAGGGCGGCCTGCGGCCGG
>JAIUOK010000022.1 GCA_020161245.1 Actinomycetota bacterium
GTCGAGATCCGCGCCAGCAGGTCGTAGGGCAGCCGCGACCAGTCGGCGGTCATGGCGTCCTCGCTCGACACCGGGCGCAGCACGATCGGGTGACCGTAGGTGCGGCCGTCGCCCTGGACGCCGACGGAGCGGACGTCGGCGAGCAGCACGACCGGCAGCTGCCAGATGCCGCGGTCGACGCCGGCCGCGGCGGTCTCCTCGCGGACGATCGCGTCGGCCTCGCGCAGGACGTCGAGCCGCTCGCGCGACACCGCACCGACGATGCGGATCGCCAGCCCCGGGCCGGGGAACGGGTGGCGCCAGACCATCTCCGACGGCAGGCCGAGCTGCTCGCCGACCGCGCGGACCTCGTCCTTGAACAGCGTGCGCAGCGGCTCGACGAGCGAGAACTGCAGGTCGTCGGGGAGGCCGCCCACGTTGTGGTGGCTCTTGATGTTGGCGGTGCCGGTGCCGCCGCCGGACTCGACGACGTCGGGGTAGAGCGTGCCCTGCACGAGGAACTCGACCTGCTGCCCGTGGGCGCCCGCCTCCTCGACGACCTCGCGCGCGGCGTCCTCGAAGACGCGGATGAACAGCCGGCCGATGGTCTTGCGCTTCTCCTCAGGATCGGTGACGCCGTCGAGCTCGGAGAGGAAGCGGTCAGAGGCGTCGACGACCTTGAGGCGGATGCCGGTGGCTGCGACGTAGTCGCGCTCGACCTGCTCGCGCTCCCCCTTGCGCAGCAGGCCGTGGTCGACGAACACCGCGGTGAGGTTGTCGCCGACGGCGCGGTGCACCAGGGCCGCGGCCACCGCGGAGTCGACGCCGCCGGACAGGCCGCAGATCACCAGCTTGTCGCCGACCTGCGCGCGGATCGCCTCGACCTGCTCGTCGATGACGTTGGACGCCGTCCACGTGGGCTCGAGCCCGGCGATGTCGTAGAGGAAGTGCTCGAGCACCTTCTGCCCGTGCTCGGAGTGCATGACCTCGGGGTGGAACTGGACGCCGGCGAGGCCGCGCGAGGTGTCCTCGAACCCGGCGACGGGGGCGCCGTCGGACACGGCCACGACGGTGAAACCGTCGGGGGCGCGATGGACGGCGTCGCCGTGCGACATCCAGACCGTCTGCTCGGCGGGCGTGCCGGCGAACAGCACCGAGGAGGCGTCGGTGACGGTGATGGGCGTGCCGCCGAACTCGGACAGGCCGGTGCGGGCGACCTCGCCGCCGAGGGCGAGGGCCATCGCCTGGAAGCCGTAGCAGATGCCGAATGTGGGGACGCCGGTGCCGAACAGGCCGGCGTCGACCTGCGGGGCGCCGTCGGCGTACACCGAGGACGGCCCGCCGGAGAGGATCACCGCGGCCGGGTCCTTCGCGAGCATCTCCGCGACCGGCATAGTCGACGGGACGATCTCGCTGTAGACGTGCGCCTCGCGCACGCGGCGGGCGATCAGCTGGGCGTACTGCGCCCCGAAGTCGACGACGAGGACCGGGCGGTGGGTGGGGGCGGTCACCGGGATCAGCAGGCCTTCCGAGAGCAGCGCCCCGAGACGACGAGGCGGGCGGTGCCCCCGATCGTAGTCGGGGGGCGCCGCCCGCCTCACCGGGCCGTGCTGGATCAGCTGGTGCTGATGCTGCCGCTGGTGTTGAGCGTGCCGGTCGCCACGAGGATCACGCCGATGATGAAGCCCACCACCGCGATGCCGAAGGTGATGAGGGAGAACAGCCGCGCCTTGCGCGCCGACTCCTCGGCGCCGGCAATGTCGCCCATGGCCGCCTTGTTCTTGACGCCGCTGGCCTGGACGACGGCGATGATGCCGGTGACGAGGCCGAAGATGCCGGCGCAGCACAGGCCGACGACGAGCGCGGCGATCGCCAGACCCATGTTGTTGGGGACGTTGGCCACCGGGGCGACGCCGTAGCTGGGCATCGGCGCGCCGCCGTACTGCGGCATCGCGGGCGTCTGGCCGTACGCCGGCGGCGGGGGCGGGGGCGGCGGCACGTCGCCGGGGATGCCGGGGGGCGGCGGGGTGACGGGGTCCTGCTGGGGGCGCTGGGCGAACGGGTCGTCGCTCGGCGGCTGGGTGGGGTCGCTCATGGTCCCTCGCTTCGTCGGTGCCGGCACACGGGGGTGCCGGCGCGGCGGTCGTCCCCGACGCTAGCGGACCGCTCCAGCGCCGCGACGGACCGCGCGAAACTCCGGCGCCCGGCGTCGCCCGCTGGGCCTAGGCTGCGCCGGTCATGTCGATGCGCCGGCTCCCTCACCCGGACCCGGGGGTCCCCGATCTCCGGTCGGCGCTCGCCTACCTGCTGTGGACCGCGCGGGGCCAGTGGCGCACGCTCGCGCTCGGCGTGCTGTTCGCGGTGACGTGGTTCGCCGCCCAGGCGGTCATGCCCGCGGCGCTCGGGGCAGGCGTGCAGGCCGCGTCGGAGGGCCGCCAGCAGGACGTCCTCCGCGCCGCAGGCGTGCTCGCTGTGCTCGGCGCGGTGCAGGCGGCCGCCGGCATCCTGCGCCACCGGATGGCCGTGACGAACTGGATCGCCGCGGCCAGCCGCGTCCAGCAGCTCGCGGTCCGGCACTCCGCGCGGCTCGGCTCGCGCATCACCCGCGACGTCGCGACCGGCGAGGTCGTGGCGGTCACCTCCTCCGACGTGGAGAAGGTCGGGAGCGGCTTCGACGTGTTCGCGCGGTTCGTGGGCGCGGTCGTGGCCTTCGTCGGCGTCGCGATCGTGCTGTTCGCGTCGTCGCCGGCCCTCGGCATCGTGGTCGTCGTCGGCGTGCCGGTGCTCGGCCTGTCGGTCGCCCCCCTGCTCAAGCCGCTGGAGCGGCGCGAGTCCGACCGTCGCACCAAGTTCGGCCGTGCCACCGAGCTCGCCTCCGACACGGTCGCGGGCCTGCGGGTGCTGCGCGGCATCGGCGGCGAGGACCTGTTCGTCCGTCGCTTCCACGACGCGTCCCAGGAGGTGCGCGCCTCGGCCGTCCAGGTGGCACGGCTGCGCTCCACCATGGACGCGCTGCAGGTCGCGCTGCCCGGCTTTTTCGTCGTCGCGGTCACCTGGCTCTCGGCCCGGCTCGTCGTGTCCGGCTCTCTCGACATCGGCGAGCTCGTGGCCTTCTACGGCTGGTCGGCGTTCCTGCTCATCCCGCTGCGCACGTTCGTCGAGGCGGCGCACCGCTGGACGGCGGCGTACGTCGCAGCGGGCCGCGTGGTGGCCCTGCTGAGCCTCCCCGTGCCGGACGAGGGCGGGCTCCCGCTGTCGGCCGAGCGCGCGGGGCGCGGAGTGCTGCACGACCCGTCGTCGGGCCTGACCGTGCAGCCGCAGCAGCTGACCGCCGTGGTGTGCGCGCAGCAGGCCGTGGCCGACTCGATCGCCCTGCGCCTCGCAGGCCTCGGCGACGGGGCCGACGCCGTGACGCTCGACGGGATCCCGCTCGGCGAGCTGGCCCGCAGCGACCTGCGCGCCGCGGTGGTGGCCCAGGACAAGGACCCCGTGCTCCTGTCGGGCACGTTGGCGCAGCTGCTCGACGTGCCGCGCTCGGGCCGGGTGCGCATCCAGGACGCCGTCGAGGCCGCCTCCGCCTACGACGTGCTCGACGCGCTGATCGACTCGAGCCCCGACGTGTCGGACCCTCTTCACGCGCGCATCACCGAGCGCGGCCGGTCGCTGTCGGGCGGGCAGCGGCAGCGGCTCGCGCTCGTCCGGTCGTTCGTGGCCGATCCGCCCGTGCTTGTGCTCGACGAGCCCACGAGCGCCGTGGACTCGCACACCGAGGCACGGATCGCCTCGTCGCTGCGCGAGATGCGCGCGGGACGCACGACCGTCGTGCTCACGTCGTCGCCGCTGCTGCTCGACGTCGCCGACCGCGTGGTGCTCGTCGTCGACGGCCGGGCGGCGGCGGAGGGGCGGCACCGCGCCCTCATGCTCGAGGAGCCGCGCTACCGGGCGATCGTGACCCGCGAGGAGGTGAACGCTCCGTGAAGCCGCCGGAGGACGCCCTCGCCGCGAGCACGATGACCGGCACGTCGCTGCCCATCGCAGGCCCGGCGACCTTGCGCGCATACGCCCGCACGCTGCTGCGCCGGCACCGGCGCGCGTTCACCGTCGTCATCGTCGCGCACGCGGTCGCGGCCGCCGCCGCGCTGGTGGGCCCGATCGTGCTCGGCGACCTCGTCGAGAGCCTCGCGACCGACCTGTCGGCCGCCCGGGTCGATCTCGCCGCCGGCGTCTTCCTCGTCGCGCTCGTGATCCAGACCGTCTTCACGCGCATCACGCGGCTGCGCGCCGGGGTGCTCGGCGAGGAGGTGCTGGCCGACCTGCGCGAGGACTTCATCGCCCGGGCGGTGCGGCTGCCCACCGGCGTCGTCGAGCGGGCGGGCACGGGCGACCTCGTGTCGCGGACGACGACCGACGTCGACCGGCTCAACCACGCCGTGCGCGACGCGGTGCCCGAGATCGTGATCGCCTGCATCACCGCGCTGTTCGTCACCGGCGCGCTGGTGATCACCGCGCCGCAGGTGGCCGTGGCATGGCTGCTGTCGGTCCCGCTGATCGTCCTGTCGTCCCGGTGGTACTTCAAGCGAGCGCCCCAGTCGTACCGCGCGGAGACCGCCACGTACGCCGCCGTCAGCGCCTCCATCGCCGAGACCGTCGACGCCGGGCAGACCACCGAGCTGTACCGGCTCGGGCCCCAGCGCATCGAGATCACCGACGGCCGCATCCGACGCTGGATCGCCTGGGAGCGGTACACGCTGTGGCTGCGCACGGTCTGGTTCCCGGTGATCGAGACCGGCTACGTCGTGCCGCTGGTCGGCGTCCTCGCCTGGGGCGGCTGGCTGGTGTCGCAGGGGACGATCTCGATCGGCCAGCTCACCACGGCGCTGCTGCTCACGCAGATGCTCGTCGAGCCGATCGACCTGATCCTCATGTGGTACGACGAGCTGCAGGTGGGGCAGGCCTCGCTCGCGCGCCTCGTCGGCGTCCAGGAGGTGCCCGACGCCGAGACCGACCCCTCGCTGGAGCCCGCGGACGACCGCATCGTCGTCGACGACGTCCGGTTCGGGTACCGCGCCGGCCGCGACGTGCTGCACGGCATCGACCTCGACGTCGCACCCGGCGAGCGGCTGGCCCTCGTCGGCCCCTCGGGCGCGGGCAAGTCGACGCTCGGACGCCTGCTCGCGGGCATCTACGCGCCGCGGACGGGCAGCGTCGAGATGGGCGGCGCCGCGCTGCACCTGATGCCGGCCGAGGCCGTGCGCACGCAGGTGGCGCTGGTCAACCAGGAGCACCACGTGTTCGTGGGGACGATGCGCGACAACCTGCTGCTCGCGCGGCCCGACGCCGACGACGACGCGCTGCTCGCCGCGCTCGACTCGGTGGACGCGCTTCCGTGGTTCGAGACGCTGCCCGACGGGCTCTCGACCCGCGTCGGCACCGGCGGCCACCCGCTCGCCCCCGGCCAGTCCCAGCAGCTCGCGCTCGCGCGGCTGATCCTGGCCGACCCGCACACGCTCGTGCTCGACGAGGCGACGTCGCTGCTCGACCCGCGCGCGGCGCGCCACCTCGAGCGCTCGCTCGACGCCGTGCTCGAGGGCCGCACGGTCATCGCGATCGCCCACCGGCTGCACACCGCGTACGACGCCGACCGCATCGCGGTGGTCGACGGCGGCCGCGTGACCGAGCTCGGCAGCCACGACCAGCTGGTGTCGGCCGACGGCGCCTACGCGGCCCTCTGGCGCTCTTGGCAGGACGCCGACGACGAGTGACCGCTCTGGATGGGTGAGCGACGGCTATAGCGGTCGCTCACCCATCCAGAGCGGGTAGGTCAGCGGGCGGAGTGCGTGATCTCGACGATGGGCAGGCGCAGGGCCGCCGGGGCGTGATCGGGCACGACGGGGTTCTTCGGCAGCACGGGCTGCAGCGGGAGGTACTCCGACCCCAGCGGCGGGCGCTGGTCGGCCTCGCCCTTGTTGGGCCAGAAGGCCATCGCGCGCTCGGCCTGCGCGGTGATGGTGAGCGACGGGTTGACGCCGAGGTTGGCCGAGATCGTCGAGCCGTCAACGATGTGCAGGCCGTCGTAGCCGTAGGCGCGGTGGTAGGCGTCGACGACGCCGTGGTCGGCGTCGGCGCCGATGCAGCAGCCGCCCACGAAATGCGCCGTCATCGGTGCATCGATGAGGTCGCCGAGCGAGCCCATGGGGAACCCGTCGATCTTCTCCGCGATGCGCCGCGACGCCTCGTTGGCGGCGGGGATCCAGGTGGGGTTCGGCTCGCCGTCGCCCTGGCGCGACGTCAGCTTCCAGCGCCCCAGCCGGGTCTTGACGCCGCTGACGGTCACCGAGTTGTCGACCGACTGCATGACGAGCGCGATCGCACCCTTCTCCGACCAGCGCCGCACCGACAGCGAGCGCACCGCGAGGCGCGGCTGCCGGGCCAGCTCCCCGGTCCACACCCGCCAGCGGGGCAGGCCCTCGACCGGGTCGGTGAGCAGCGTGCCGAGCAGGCCCATGAGGTTGCTGCCCTTGCCGTAGCGCACCGGCTCCACGTGGGTGCGCTCGTCCGGGTAGAACGACGACGTGATCGCGACGCCCTCGGTGAAGTCGACGTCCTCGCGCGTCGAGACCGCGCCGCAGATCGCCTCGGAGTTGGTGCGCGACAGGACGCCGAGCCGCTTCGACAGCCGGGGCAGCTTCCCCTCGTCGCGCATGCGGTGCAGCAGCCGCTGCGTGTTGTAGGTGCCCGCGGCGACGACGACGTGGTCGGCGGTGAACGTGCGCGTGCGACCGACCGGACCGGTGCGGACCGTCTCGACGACCCAGCCGCCGCCCTCGCGCGGCTCCAGCGAGCGCACGGTGGTGAGCGGGTGCACGGTGGCGCCCGCCGCCTCGGCGAGGCCGAGGTAGTTCTTGGGCATCGTGTTCTTGGCGTTGTGGCGGCAGCCGGTCATGCAGGAGCCGCAGTCGGTGCAGCCGCTGCGCGCCGGGCCCACGCCGCCGAAGAACGGGTCGGCCTTCTCCACGCCGGGTCCGTCGCCGTAGTAGACGCCGACCGGCGTCAGCTGGAAGGTGTGGCCGACGCCCATGTCCTCCGCGACCGACTTGAAGACATGGTCGAGAGGCGTCATCCGCGGCACCTTCGTGACGCCGAGCATGCGCGTGGCCTGGTCGTAGTACGGCGCGAGCTCGGACTGCCAGTCGGTGATGCCGGCCCACTGCGGGTCGTCGAAGAACGGCTTCGGCGGGACGTAGAGCGTGTTGGCGTAGACGAGCGAGCCGCCGCCGACGCCTGCGCCGCAGAGCACGAGGACGTCGGGCAGCAGGTGGATCCGCTGGATGCCGTACAGGCCGAGCTTCGGCGCCCACAGGAACTTGCGCACATCCCAGGAGGTCTTCGCGAAGTCGGTGTCGTGGAAGCGCCGACCGGCCTCGAGGACCCCGACGCTGTAGCCCTTCTCGGTCAGCCGCAGCGCGGTGACCGAGCCGCCGAAGCCGGAGCCGACGACGAGGACGTCGTAGTGCCTGGGAGCGTCTGCCATCACTTCACCCGCAGGGTCTTGAGGGATCGGAAAGCGGTGGTCATGAGCCCGGCCCACTGCTCGTCGGTGCGGCCGAACGGGGCGCCGAAGCCGATGAGCCGCTGCACCGAGATGGTCTGCGGCTCGGTGTACTTGATGAGGCCCTCCTCGCCGTGGCGCCGTCCGAGGCCCGAGGCCTTCATGCCGCCCATCGGTGCACCGAGCGAGCCCCACGCCGCCCCGTACGCCTCGTTGACGTTGACGGTGCCGGTCATGATCCGCCGGGCCATCGCGGCACCTGCACGGACATCGCGGGTGAGCACCGCGCCGTTGAGGCCGTACTCGGTGTCGTTGGCCATGGCGACGGCCTCGTCGTCGGTGCGGAACGTGTAGATGCTCGCGACCGGTCCGAAGGTCTCCTCGCGGCACAACGCCATCTCGGGCGTGACCCCGCGCAGCAGCGTCGGCGCGTAGTAGAACGGGCCTACCTCCGGCAGCGGCCGGCCGCCGGTGAGCACCAGCGCGCCCTTGGCCACGGCGTCGTCGACGTGGGCCGACACCTTCTCCAGCTGTTTGGCCGAGATGAGCGAGCCCATGCCCGCGCCCCAGCCGACCTTCGGCACCAGGCGCAGCGCCTCGAGCCGCGCCACGAGCAGCGGCACGAACGCCTCGACTACCGACTCGTGCACCAGGATGCGCTCGGTGCCGATGCAGAGCTGGCCCGCGTTGGCGAACGACGCGCGCTCGGTGATCTCGGCGGAGCGCTCGAGGTCGGCGTCCTCCCGGATGATCACGGCGTTCTTGCCGCCGAGCTCGAGCGAGCAGCCGATGAGCCGCTCGCCGCACTGCTGGGCGATGATCCGGCCGACCCGCGTGGAGCCGGTGAACATCACGTAGTCGGAGTGCTCGACGACGTGCGGGCCGAGGTCCGGACCGTCGCCGATCACGACGTTGAGCAGGCCCTCGGGCAGGCCCGCCTCCAGCAGCAGCGACACGAGCCCCAGGGCCGTGACCGTCGTCTGCAGGTCGGGCCGCAGGACGACGCCGTTGCCCGCGAGCAGCGCCGGCAGTGCGTCCGTGACTGCCAGCGAGATCGGGTAGTTCCAGGGCGAGATGATCCCGACGACGCCCTTCGGGTGGTGCACCAGCCGCGTCTGCGTGAGCACCGGGAAGACGCCCTGAACCCGCTCGTCGGCCAGCATCCGCGGACCGGCGATGCCGTAGTAGCGCGAGGTCAGCGCGCAGTCGGCGAGCTCCTCGGAGGCGTCGCGCCGCGCCTTGCCCGTCTCGGTCTGGGCGATGTCGAGGATCGAGGCCTGCTGCTCGAGCACGAGGTCGTGGAACCGCAGCAGCACCCGGGCGCGCTGCTTGACCGGCAGGTCCGACCACGCCCGCTGCGCGCGGCGCGCCATCGCGAAGGCGTGGGCGACGTCGTCGGGCGTCGAGATCGGCAGCGTGGCGGCGTGGTCGCCGGTGAACGGGGCGACCGTGCGGACCGTCGCCGGCGAGGGGCCCACCACCGCGGAGCGCAGCAGCGGCGCGACGAGCGAGTCGGGCAGGGCCGGCCAGGCGCCGGGCTCGGGTGCGGACGTCACGAGGGGTCGGGACGGAGCCTGCGCAGTCATGCGGGCGAGCGTAACCCGCGAAGTTACCGCTGGGTAGGTACGTGGAGCGATCTGGTGGGGAGGGAGCGAGCGCAGCGAGCGGACGACCACCCGATCGCGACCCGACCACGCTCCAGCCGCAGCCCGCAGACCTGCTCTCGGGCGCCGCCAGGCAGAACCGTCACGGACGCCCGGTCCACCGGACGAAGGCCTCAAGCCGGGTCAGGACGGCTCGACGAGCTTGCCGCTGCGGGACACAGCGGGGTCGGTGCACGACGACAGGTCGAAGCAGCACGGCCGCCGCTTGCCGTGCTCCATCTTCGAGATCGTGACGTCCACTCGCTTCGCGCGCGTGTCCAGGTTCGCCGTCGCCCCGACCCAGCGCACCCACTCCCAACGGGCCATCGGCGTGATGTCGTCCCAGAGGTGCTGGATCTCCTGCGGCGCCTCGGCCAGCGCCGCACCGAGGTCGTCGGGCACCTCGGGCTCCGGCCACTCGGGCGCGACGTCGAGCACCACGTCGACGTCGTCGCCCGGCTTCGCCTTCGCGGCGCGCCTCAGCGCCGGCGTCACGCGGATCCAGTGGCCGCGCCTGCCGTCGGGCTCCACGACGGTGGCGAGCTCCTTCCCGGCGAACGTGCCGGTCACCGCGACCTGGCCGCGCGAGGGCAGCGCAGCGCTGGCGTCGGCCGGGAGCCGCACGAGGAGCACCGTGCCCACCTCGACCACCTCGCCGGTGAAGCGGATCGACCTCGTCGCAGCAGCCATGCTCCGATGCTGCCACTCTTCGCCGATCTGGAGGGGTGACGCGTCGGTACACCGACGTCTCACCCATCCAGATCGGGTACGCCGGCTAGGAGCCGGAGACGACGATCTCGATGCGCTGGAACTCCTTGAGGTCGCTGTAGCCCGTGGTGGCCATCGCGCGGCGGAGGGCGCCGACGAGGTTCATGGTGCCGTCGGGCGACGACGACGGGCCGTGCAGGATCTGCTGCAGCGATCCGACGGTGCCGAGGTGCACGCGCTCACCGCGGGGCAGCTCGGGGTGCGTGGCCTCGATGCCCCAGTGGTAGCCCTGGCCGGGGGCCTCGGCTGCGCGCGCGAGCGGCGAGCCGACCATCACGGCGTCGGCACCGCAGGCGATCGCCTTGGGCAGGTCGCCGGACCTGCCGACGCCGCCGTCGGCGATCACGTGGACGTAGCGGCCGCCTGACTCGTCGAGGTAGTCGCGGCGGGCCGCGGCGACATCGGCGATGGCCGAGGCCATCGGCACACGGACGCCGAGCACGTCGCGGGTGGTGTGCGCCGCGCCGCCGCCGAAGCCGACGAGCACGCCGGCCGCGCCGGTGCGCATGAGGTGCAGCGCGCCCTGGTACGTCGCACAGCCGCCGACGACGACCGGCACATCGAGCTCGTAGATGAACTGCTTGAGGTTGAGCGGCTCGCGGCCCTGGTCGGCCGACACGTGCTCGGCCGACACCGTGGTGCCGCGGATGACGAACAGGTCGACCCCGGCGTCGACGACGGCCTTGGCGTACTGCGCCGTGCGCGCGGGCGAGAGGGCCGCCGCGACGGTGACGCCGCCGGCGCGGATCTCGGCGATGCGCTGCTTGATCAGCTCCTCGCGGATCGGCTCGGCGTAGATCTGCTGCAGGCGCGGCGTCACGTCCTTGGCCGGGAGCGACGCGATCTCGTCGAGCATCGGCTGCGGGTCGTCGTAGCGGGTCCACAGGCCGTCGAGGTCGAGGACGCCGAGGCCGCCGAGGCGCCCGATCTCGATGGCGGTCTGCGGCGACACCACCGAGTCCATGGGCGCGGCGAGCACGGGCGTGTCGAACGTGTACGCGTCGATGCGCCATGCGACCGACACGAGCTCGGGGTCGCGGGTGCGACGGCTCGGGACGATGGCGATGTCGTCGAGGGAGTACGTCGGGCGGGCGCGCTTGCTGCGCCCGATCTCGATCTCGGTCACGGTGGTCCTCCGGGCGCGCGGCTGCCCCGCGCGGTCGACGTTCGGGGCCGGCTCAGCCGGTGTAGTTGGGGGCCTCGACGGTCATCTGCACGTCGTGCGGGTGGCTCTCGACCAGCGACGCCGACGTGATGCGGATGAACCGGCCCTTCTCCTGCAGCTCCGGCACAGTGCGGGCGCCGACGTAGAACATCGACTGGCGCAGGCCGCCGACGAGCTGGTGGGCGACGGCCGACAGCGGGCCGCGGTAGGCCACGCGGCCCTCGATGCCCTCCGGCACGATCTTGTCGTCGCTGTCGACCTCGGCCTGGAAGTAGCGGTCCTTGGAGTACGACTTCTTGCCGCGCGACGACATCGCGCCGAGCGACCCCATGCCGCGGTAGGACTTGAACTGCTTGCCGTTGACGAAGATGACGTCGCCGGGGCTCTCGTCGCAGCCGGCGAGCATCGAGCCGAGCATGACCGTCTCCGCCCCCGCCACGATGGCCTTGGCGATCTCGCCGGAGTAGCGCAGGCCGCCGTCGGCGATCACCGGCACGCCGGCGGGCTTCGCGGCGAGCGAGGCCTCGTAGACGGCCGTGACCTGCGGGGCGCCGACGCCGGTCACCACCCGCGTGGTGCAGATCGAGCCCGGGCCGACGCCGACCTTGATCGCGTCGGCACCGGCGTCGACGAACGCCTGCGCGCCGGCCCGGGTGGCGACGTTGCCGCCGATCACCTGCACGTGCCGGGTGGCCGGGTCGGTCTTGAGCCGGCGGACCATGTCGAGCAGCAGCTGGACGTGGCCGTGCGCGGTGTCGGCGACGAGCACGTCGACGCCGGCCTCGACCAGGGTGGTGGCCCGCTCCCAGGCGTCGCCGAAGTAGCCGATGGCGGCCGCGACGAGCAGCCGGCCGTTGGCGTCCTTGGACGCGTGGGGGAACTGCTCGGACTTCACGAAGTCCTTCACCGTGATGAGCCCGGTGAGGCGGCCGCGGTCGTCGACGATCGGCAGGCGCTCGCGCTTGTGCTGGCGCAGCAGGAGCGTGGCCTCGTCGCGGCTGATGCCGTCGTGGCCGGTGACGAGCGGCATCGGCGTCATGACGTCGGACACCAGCGTGCGCGACCACTCGGCCACCGGCGTGAAGCGGAGGTCGCGGTTGGTCACGATGCCGAGCAGGACGTTGTCCTCGTCGACCACGGGCAGGCCCGAGACGCGGTACTGCCCGCAGCGCTCGTCGAGCTCCTCGAGCGTGGCCTTCGGGTGGATCGTGATCGGGTTGGTGATCATGCCGGTCTGGGTGCGCTTCACCAGATCGACCTGGTAGGCCTGGTCCTCGACCGAGAGGTTGCGGTGCAGGACGCCGATGCCGCCCTGCCGCGCCATCGCGATCGCCATCCGGGCCTCGGTGACCGTGTCCATCGCGGCGGAGACCAGCGGCACCCGCAGGCTCACCTCGCGGGTCAGGCGCGTGCCGGTGTCGACCTCGCCCGGGACCACGTCGGTCTCACCCGGCAGCAGCAGGACGTCGTCGTACGTCAGACCCAGCGGTGCGAACTTCTCGGGGATCCCGTACGAGTCCACGGATGCGACCTTCCCTCAGACGGTGAGGGAAAGGCTACCTTCCGCCGCGGCACCTCCCGACACGGCCGCAGGAGCGCCCGGCTGCTGCCGCGGCCGGGTGGCGGCCGCGACGAGCGCCTGGGCGATCCCCTGCAAGGGCAGCACCAGGTCGCACACCTCGGCCCGCACGACCGAGCCCGGCATCCCCCAGACGACGCTCGTGGCCTCGTCCTGCGCGATGACCAGGCCGCCCTGCCCGTGCAGGACGGTCGCGCCGTCGGTGCCGTCGCGGCCCATGCCCGTGAGGATCGCGGTCACCGTCTGGCCGCCCCACACCTCGGCTGCGGAGCGGAGGAGCACGTCGACCGACGGGCGGCACGACTGCACCGGCTCGCCGAAGTCGTGCACGAGCACCGGCCGGCCGTGCCGCAGCTCGACCCTGGTGTGGCTGCCGCCGGCGGCGATGTGGACTCGGCCCGGCAGGCACGGCATCCCGTGCGACGACTCGACGACCGGCACGGCGCACACGGCGTCGAAGCGCCGGGCCAGGCTGGCCGTGAACATCGGCGGCATGTGCTGGACGACCACGACCGGGACCGGCAGGTTCGGCGGAAGCGCGGGCAGGATCGCGTTGAGCGCGTCGGGGCCGCCGGTGGAGACGCCGATGAGGATCGCCTGCGGCATCCCGGCGGAGGGGCGCGCCGCGGCCGGCAGCCGCGGCCCGGGCGGCGCCGTCCGCACCGGCAGGTCCGGCGGACGGGGGACGACCCGGCTGCGGCACGAGCCCCATGCCCGCACGCGCGGCGCGAGCCATCGGGCGATCTCCTGCTGGGCGTCCGCGCGCGACGCGGACCGGCTCGGCTTCGCCCACACGTCGTTGGCCCCGAGACGCCAAGCCGTCTGCGCTACCTCGGACCCCCGCTGGGTGATCGCGCTGACGACGATCACCGGGAGCCGGGGCCACCGCTGCTTCATCGTGCGCAGCGCGGCCAGCCCGCCCATGCCGGGCATCTCGAGGTCGAGCAGCACGACGTCGGGGCGCGACTCCGACAGGATCTCGAGGGCCTGCTCGCCGCTGCCGGCGACGGCGACGACGTCGATGCCGCCGCTGTGCGTGAGGGCGTCGTGGAGCAGGCGCCGGACCACCAGCGAGTCGTCGACCAGCATGACCCGCACGGCGTCGCGCAGGTCGACGCGGCGCTGGGGGAACCGCAGCTCCGCTGCGGCCGGCGGCGGCGCGCCCGTGGGCCCGGCCGTGCTCATGGAACTCATGGCGACGTCCCTTCCGTGGGTGGTCGCCGGTGCTTCGGCGGGCCGGCGGCGGCGCCTTGATCGCCGATCACCCGGGCGGCGGAGGGGCTGACCGGTCAGGGACCGCACGCCTGCTCCGGACGGGCGCACCTCGCCGCGGAGTGCTCAGGTCCGGCAACGACGAAGGGCCGCCCGGGGGCGGCCCTTCGGTCGGTGGTGCGTGCCGTGCGGCGTGCCGGGTGCGGAGGCCCGGGGGTCGGTCGGACTAGCGCAGGAAGCCCCAGCGGAAGCCGAGGGCGACGGCCTGGGCGCGGTCGGCGGCCGCGAGCTTGCGGAACAGCCGGCGCGCGTGGGTCTTGACGGTGTCCTCGGACAGGTAGAGCTCGCGGCCGATCTCGGCGTTGCTCTTGCCGCGCGACATGCCCTCGAGCACCTGCTGCTCGCGCTCGGTGAGCGCAGGCGGCGAGCCGGAGGGGCGCACCCGGGCGGCGCGGCCCGCGGAGGTGTCCTTGGAGGCGAGGGCCATCGCGACGGTCGCGGCGACCTCCTCGCGGGAGGCGTCCTTGGCGACGTAGCCGCGGGCGCCGTTGGAGATGGCACGGGCGACGCCGTCGGGGTCCTCGCCCATCGTCAGCATGACCACGGTCGCCTCGGGGTGGGCCGCGACGAGCCGCCGCGACGCCTCGACGCCGCCGATGCCGGGCATGCGCACGTCCATGAGCACGAGGTCGGGTCGTTCGATGGGGAACCGGGCGAGCACCTCTTCGCCGCTGCCGGCGGCGGTGACGCGCTCGACGCCCGGCACGGCGCCGACGGCACGCCGGATGGCCTCACGGGCCAGCGGGGCGTCGTCGCACACGAGGACGGTGGTCATGGCGTTCGTGCACTCCCTGCTCGGGGCGCCCGTCTACCGGGCGCTTCCCTGAGGGTGTCGGCACTCCAACGGGTGAACCTGAGCCCGGGACCGTGCGCAGTTCACCGCATCGTGGCACCCGGGCGGGCGGGCCCCTGTGCGGAGCGTGACGACGCCGGACCTCAGCCGTCGAGCAGGGCGGCGATGTCGGGCCGGGCGAGCCACTCCTGGGCGAGCGGCGAGGGCAGGTCCTCGGAGATCTGACGGACGGCTGCGCGCGCGGCTGCCAGGCACGACGCCGCCTCGGCGGCCGCTGACTCGCCGACCAGCGCGCCGAGCACCGCCCGGGCCGGCCACACCAGCGGCAGGGCGCCCACGCTCTCGGCCAGGGTGGCGGCCCGTCGCAGGGTCCCAGCGGCCTCGTCGAGGGCTCCGGACTGCACCTCGGCCACGCCTTGGAAGAGCAGTCCCTTGGCCACGTGGCGGGGGGCGCCGGAGGCCTCGGCCAGCTGGACGGCGGCCGAGGCGCGCGCGACGGCGTCGTCGGCGCGGTCCTGCATGAGGGCGACCTCGGCGGCCACCCAGTCGACGCGCACGCGCTGGCGCCACCACTCCGGGCGCGGCCCGACCAGTTCGGCGGCCTCGCCGAGCCGGACGGCCGCCTCGGGCTCCTCACCGAGGCCGACGGCGTCCGCGGCCAGGCCGAGCAGGGCGTCGAAGCGGGCCTCCGGGGCGTCGTGGCCGACGTCGAGGGCCACCTCGTCGCGCACGCGGCCCTCCGCGTGCCGGCCGAGCTGGCGGGAGATGCTGGCCATGGTCGAGGCCGCCAGCGACGAGAACAGCCGGCGCTCGGGCTCCTCGGGGAGTGCCACGGCCAGCGGCTCGAGCACGGTGGCGGCAGAGCCGTAGCGGCCGGCCGCGGCCAGGCAGACACCGAGCAGCCAGACCGCGGCGGTGGCCTCGGCATCACGTCCGGCGGAGTGGGCGATCTCGACCGCGCGCTGGAGGGGCGCGACGCCCGCTGCAGGACGGCCGTGGAAGGCCGCGCGCTCCCCCGAGGCCAGCAGCTCGGCAAGCTCGTCGTCCACCGCGTCGTCCTCCCCGGCCCGGTCGGGCCTGCACGTCGAGGGCGACGCTATCGGCCGGAGGGTGCCTTCGCGCTCACACGCCCACCGCGCGGGCGATCGTGGCAACCGCGCCGGTGAGGTCGTGCACGTGGGCGACGCCGGGCGGGGCCGGCTCGGTCCAGCCGGGGCCGCCGGTGAGCACTACCGGCGCAGGCCGCATGGTGGGCAGCTCCTGGAGGGCCTGGGCACCGCCGTCGGAGGTCGGGTACGCCGACCACAGCAGCACGGCGCTGGGGCCGGTGCGGCGCACCGCGGCGACGAGCGCGTCGTGGGGCATCCGGGCGCCCAGCACGCGCGCGCCGATCCGGCGCTCGGCGAGGGCCGCGGCCAGTGCGAACAGCGGCAGCGAGTGCATCTCCTCGGGCGCGCACGCCAG
Source organism: Actinomycetota bacterium (assembly GCA_020161245.1). GTDB lineage: Bacteria > Actinomycetota > Actinomycetes > S36-B12 > CAIYMF01 > Longivirga. Next base: position 16,213 of record JAIUOK010000022.1, read on the forward strand.
CAGCACCGGGCGCGGGTTGATCGGCGCCCGCAGGCGCGTGGTGACGCCGGTGAGCGCGGACGTGACCGACTCCGACAGCAGGTGCTCCACCTCGACGCCGGTACCGGTCTGCTCCCAGCGCCGCCCGATGCCGACGAGGACGGGCACCACGAGCTCGTCCCAGGTCCACACCACGCCGCGCCGCTCGAGGGTCTCGCGGACGATCTCCCCGCAGGCGATGGGGTCGAGGCTCATCGCGGCGCGGGCGAGGCCGCGCACGGCCGGCGACCCGTCCGGCAGCGGGATGACGTTGCCGCCGCCGGCGCCTGCGCCGCTGGGCGCGACGTCGGCGAACAGCGGGTCGATGTCGGCGTCGACGGCCTCGGTGGGCGGCGGCACGAGGCCGGTGGGGCCGGGCACCGCGGCGGCCGGGGCGACGTCGGCGGCGAGGGCCGCACGGGCGGCGTCGGCCGGCGGCACCCCGGTGTTGACCAGGCGGCGCATGTAGTCCAGCCGCGCGACGTCGGTGGCGGAGTAGCGGCGGTGGCTGCCGGCGGTGCGCTCGGTGGGGCCGAGGCCGTAGCGGCGGTCCCAGGTGCGCAGGGTCGCCGGAGCGACGCCGAGGCGGCGGGCCACCGCGGCCACGGTGAGCCCGGGCACGGTCGCCGGTCCGCTCTCGGGCGCGTCCGGGGACGGCGAGCCAGAGACGACCATGACGCCCTCAGTGTGGCCCCCGCCTCGGGACATCGCCAATCGAAACGCGCCAGGACCGCGCCAGAAGGCGGTCGACGCCGGAGCCCGGCTCCGACGTCCAGGGCGCTGCTCCCCTGGGCCCTCCGCAGCAGGCGCCGGGATCCGGACGCGGACCGGACGGGCTCGCCTGCTCCGGAACGAAACAGCAGGTCAGACCGTTGCCAGAAGAACACGGGCACCGACTCCGCCACGGGGAGCATCCAGCAGCGGGATCGGCGCCGAAGAAGGGTCGGACAGGCACGGCGGCGTCATCCCCAGACTTCTCCACACTTGTTCATAAGTTGTTCAACACAGAAGGTTGACCAACTTCTGGCGCGGTTGTACGGTCCTCTCAGACGCACGGAAGGGGCACGACCATGGCAGACGTCTCCCGGCTCCCTGGGCCGAACGCCGACCTGTGGGACTGGCAGCTCGAGGCCGCCTGCAGGGGCGAGGACAGCGACCTGTTCTTCCACCCCGAGGGCGAGCGAGGGCCCTCCCGCCTCGCGCGCGAGCTGGCCGCCAAGAGCGTGTGCGCCCGCTGCCCCGTCGCGGCGCAGTGCGCGGCCCACGCCCTCGCGGTCCGAGAGCCCTACGGCGTGTGGGGCGGCATGTCCGAGGACGAGCGCGAGGCCATCTACCTCAAGCAGCGTCTCTCGGCCTCCTACGCCCGCCCGGCCTGACGCCGCCCTCCTGACGTCGGGGCCGGCCGCAGCGCGCTGGGGCGCCGCGGCCGGTCCCGGTGAGAAGCCGAGAAGACACCTTCCGAGCTCTCCCTGGCGACGACCCTCCTCGTGCCAGGGGCCCGCACGCCCCCTGCCCCTCCGGGCAGGGGGCGTGCTGCTGTCCGGGGCGCATCGGCGCTCCCGGCACGCAGCAGGGCCCCCGCCTCGTCGAGGCGGGGGCCCTGCTGCTGGTACGGGCCGATCAGTGGTGGTGGCCGCCGGGGCCGTGGGAGTGGCCGTGACCGCCGTGCTCGTGGTCGTCGTCGTCCTCCTTCTTCTCCACGACGAGCGCCTCGGTGGTGAGGAGCATCGCCGCGATGGAGGCGGCGTTCGACAGCGCGGAGCGGGTGACCTTGACCGGGTCGATGACACCGGCGGCGATGAGGTCGACGTACTCCTCGGTGGCGGCGTTGTAGCCGTGGCCCACCTCGAGGTCGGCGACCTTCGTCGTCACGACGTAGCCCTGCTGGCCGCCGTTCTCGGCGATCCAGCGCAGCGGCTCGACCGCGGCGCGGCGGACGATCCCGACGCCGGTGGCCTCGTCGCCCTCGAGACCGAGGTCGCCCTCGAGCACCTTCGAGGCGTGGACGAGGGCGGAACCGCCGCCGGCGACGATGCCCTCCTCGATCGCGGCGCGCGTCGCGGAGACGGCGTCCTCGATGCGGTGCTTCTTCTCCTTGAGCTCGACCTCGGTGTGCGCGCCGACCTTGATGACGCACACGCCGCCGGCCAGCTTCGCGAGGCGCTCGTTGAGCTTCTCGCGGTCCCAGTCGGAGTCGGAGTTCTCGATCTCGGTGCGGATCTGCGCGACGCGGTCGGCCACGGCCTGCGCGTCGCCGGCGCCGTCGACGATCGTCGAGTCGTCCTTGGTGACGACGATGCGGCGGGCGGAGCCGAGCACCTCGAGGCCGACCTGGTCGAGCTTGAGGCCGACCTCGGGGGCGACGACCTGCGCGCCGGTGAGGATGGCGATGTCCTGCAGGATCGCCTTGCGGCGGTCGCCGAAGGCCGGGGCCTTGACGGCGACCGACGAGAACGTGCCGCGGATGCGGTTGACCACCAGGGTCGAGAGCGCCTCGCCGTCGACGTCCTCGGCGATGATGAACAGCGGCTTGCCGGCCTGCACGACCTTCTCGAGCAGCGGCAGCAGCTCGGAGACGCTGCTGATCTTGCCCTGCACGAGCAGCACGAGCGCGTCCTCGAGGACGGCCTCCATGCGCTCGGCGTCGGTCACGAAGTAGGGCGAGATGTAGCCCTTGTCGAACTGCATGCCCTCGGTGAAGTCGAGCTCGAGCGCGGTGCTGCTCGACTCCTCCACCGAGATGACGCCGTCCTTGCCGACCTTGTCGAACGCCTCGGCGATGAGCTCGCCGATCGCGCGGTCCTGCGAGGAGATGGTGGCGACGTCGGCGATCTCGTCCTTGCCGGCGACCGGGCGGGCGACCTCGAGCAGGCGCTCGTTGACGGCCGCGACGGCCTTGTCGATGCCGCGCTTGAGGTCCATCGGGGCACCGCCGGCGGCGACGACCCGCAGGCCCTCGCGGACCAGCGCCTGCGCCAGCACCGTGGCGGTGGTGGTGCCGTCGCCCGCGATGTCGTTGGTCTTGGTCGCGACCTCCTTGGCGAGCTGGGCGCCGAGGTTCTCGTACGGGTCCTCGAGCTCCACCTCGCGGGCGATGGTCACGCCGTCGTTGGTGATGGTGGGAGCGCCCCACTTCTTGTCGATGACGACATTGCGGCCGCGCGGGCCGAGCGTCACCTTGACCGCGTCGGCGAGGGCGTTGACGCCCGCCTCGAGGCGGCGCCGCGCGCTCTCGTCGAACTCCAGGGTCTTGGCCATGGGTGTGCCAGTCCTTGTCTGCTTGGGAGGGGACGGGACCGCCCCGGGGCCCGGAGGCCGCCGGGGCGGGTCGCGTCAGTGCTCTCTGTGGGCCCGCAGGTGCGGGCGCCGATCACTTCTCGACGATGGCGAGGACGTCGCGGGCGGACAGGAGCAGGTACTCCTGGCCGTCGTACTTCACCTCGGTGCCGCCGTACTTGGAGTAGATGACCTTGTCGCCGACCTTGACGTCGAGCGGCAGGCGCTGGCCGTCCTCGAAGCGGCCCGGGCCGACGGCGAGGACCTCGCCCTCCTGGGGCTTCTCCTTGGCGGTGTCCGGGATGACCAGGCCGGACGCCGTGGTCTGCTCGGCGTCGAGGGTCTTGACGAGGATCCGGTCCTCGAGCGGCTTGATGCTGACCGACACGGTCTGTCCTCCACGTGCAGTTCGGGTTGTGGTGGTTCGGGTGCTTCCGGTCGGCGAGACGTCGTCGCGGGTGCCGCTCGGGACCGGGGTTGCATGGCACTCTCGGGGGGAGAGTGCCAACGGGTCCCACTCTAGGAACGCGTTAGCAGTCGGTCAACCCGAGTGCCAGCCCGAGGATTCCCGACGGCCTGCCAGGCTGGCCCCGTGGACCTCGGCACCGCCCAGTGGCTGGCCTCCGACGACGGCCGCGCGGCGCTGGCGGCTGCCTGCCGCCTCGACGCCGAGGCCCACGCCGCCGCGGCGTCCGGCCGGGGACGGGTCGACCCGCTCGCGCTGGCGACGGCCGTGCGCCGGGCGCTGCCCGGGCTCGATCCCGGGCGGGCCGCCGAGCTGCTCACGCAGGCCCGGCTTCGGCGCCGGGCCCGTCCCCGGCTCGGCGACGTCGTCGACCTCCTGCTGCTCACCGAGGACGGCGCCGAGCAGGCGACTCGGACCGTCGTGGCCGACCTGCGGGCCGGCGCCCTCCTCGCCTCCGGTGCGACGCACGTGGCCGACCTCGGGTGCGGCCTCGGTCTCGACCTGCTGGCCTTCGCCCGGTCGGGCCTGCGCGTCACCGGCGTCGAGCGCGATCCGGTGGTGGCTGCGCTGGCCCGGGTCAACGCGGCCGCTCTGGGCCTCGACGGGCTCGTCGAGGTGCTCGACGGCGACGTCACCGATGCCGACGTCCTCGACCGGGCCCTGGCCACCGCCGACGCCGCCTACGTCGATCCCGCCCGCCGCGACACCGGTCGGCGCACTCAGGGCCGAGCGGCGCGCGTGGCCGACGCCGAGGACTGGTCGCCGCCGTGGTCGTGGGTGGAGGGCGTCGCCGATCGGGTGCCGAGGCTGCTGGCCAAGGTGGCGCCCGGCGTCCCTCGCGACCTCGCACCCGACGGCGGCTGCACCACGTGGACCTCCGTCGACGGCCACCTCGTCGAGGCCGAGGTCGCCTGGCCGCTGGCGGCTGCGCCGTACGACGGCGCCGTGCGGCAGGCCCGCGTCGTCCGCGACGGGGCCGTGCACCTGCTGGCATCGCGCCAGGAGTCCGACCCCGCCCCTCCCCCGGTCGGCCCCGTCGGCCGGTGGCTGCACGAGCCCGACGACGCCGTCATCCGCGCGGGCCTGGTGGCCGACGTCGCGGCGCTGGTGGAGGGCCGCCTGCTCGACGAGCACGTCGCGTACGTGACGTCCGACGACGACGTCGAGGTGCCGCTCGCCACGCGGTTCGAGGTGCGCCACGCCCTGCCCTTCGATATCGCCGCTGTGCGCTCGCTGCTCGTGGCCGAGGGGGTCGGCGAGGTGGTGGTGAAGAAGCGCGCGACCTCGCTCGAGCCCGAGCGCATCGTCCGGGAGCTGGCGCTCCCCCGGGCAGGCGGCCGCGCGGTGCTGCTGCTGGCCCGCGTCGGCGACGGGGTCGACGCCTTCGTGTGCGACTGGCCCCCCGCCTGGTCCTGACGGCCCGTCCGGCCCAGCAGGAGCTCCTCGTTACCTGCCAGTAGCATCGGCAGGGCCAGCCCGAGATGCGGAGGACCCGAGATGAAGCGCCGGATCTACGACGAGGACCACGAGGCGTTCCGCGAGTCCGCGCGCGGCTTCCTCGACCGCGAGGTCGTCCCCCGTCTCGAGGAGTTCATCGAGGCCAAGGCGATCCCGCGCGACGTCTGGATCGAGGCGGGCAAGCAGGGCTTCCTCGGCCTCGAGATCCCCGAGGAGTACGGCGGCAGCGCGGCCGGCGACCGGTTCAACGCGGTGCTGGCCGAGGAGATGTCGCGGGTGTCGGCGTCGGTCTCCTCGTGCCTGGGAATCCACGGCGACGTCGTCGCGCCCTACCTGCGCGACCTCACGACCGACGAGCAGAAGCAGCGGTGGCTGCCGCGCTTCTGCACCGGCGAGATCGTGACCGCGATCGGCATGACCGAGCCCAGCGGCGGCTCCGACCTCGCGGCGCTCAAGACCACGGCCGTCCGCGACGGCGACGCCTGGGTCCTCAACGGCTCCAAGACCTTCATCACCAACGGCTGGTCGGCCGACCTCGTCGTCGTCGCCGCCCGCACCACGCCCGGCTCCGGCGCCAAGGGCATCACGCTGTTCGGCGTCGAGACGGGCATGGAGGGCTTCAGCCGCGGCCGCAAGCTCGACAAGGTCGGGCAGACAGAGAGCGACACCGCCGAGCTGTTCTTCGCCGACGTCCGCGTGCCCGACACCAACGTCATCGGAGAGGTCGACCGCGGCTTCATCCACATGATGGAGCGGCTCCCGCAGGAGCGTCTCGGCGCCGCGGTCTCGAACATCGCGCACGCCGCCGCGATCCTCGACGAGACCATCGAGTACGTGAAGCAGCGCAAGGCCTTCGGCCAGGCGGTCGGCTCGTTCCAGCACAACAAGTTCCTCGTCGCCGAGCTCGTGACGCAGATCGAGGTGTCGCAGGCGTTCGTCGACCAGTGCGTGCTGGCGTTCAACGACGGCGAGCTGTCGGCCGTCGACGCCGCCAAGGCCAAGTGGTGGTCGGCCCAGGTGCAGAACGACGTCCTCGACGCCTGTGTGCAGCTGCACGGCGGCTACGGCTACATGAACGAGTACCGAGTCGCCCGTGCGTGGCGCGATGCCCGCGTCACGAAGATCTGGGCCGGCAGCAACGAGATCATGAAGGAGCTCATCGGCCGCGACCTCGGCCTGTAGTCCCGGCCCGCGGACCGCGCCCGGCCGCCGGGCCGGCTCCGGGTGGCATGCTCGTCGCTACCGCCCAGACCAGGAGCCGCTGTGACGTCCCTGCCGCTGTCCGTGCTCGACCTCGCCGTCGTCGCGCCTGGCGAGACCGTGCGCGACGCGCTCGACGGCTGCGTGGCGCTCGCCCAGCGCGCGGAGGAGCTCGGCTACCACCGCATCTGGTACGCCGAGCACCACAACATGCCGACCATCGCGTCGTCGGCCACCTCGGTGCTCATCGCCCACGTCGCCGCACGCACGGACCGCATCCGCCTCGGCGCGGGCGGAGTGATGCTGCCCAACCACCCGCCGCTCGTCATCGCCGAGCAGTTCGGCACGCTCGCGACCCTGCATCCGGGGCGCATCGACCTCGGCCTCGGCCGTGCGCCGGGCACCGACCAGCAGACCCTGCGGGCGCTGCGCCGGTCGCCGGAGTCGGCCGACCGGTTCCCGCAGGACGTCGTCGAGCTGCAGGGCTACCTCGCCGACCGCACGCAGGTGCCGGGCGTGAACGCGACACCCGGCCGCGGCGTCGACGTCCCGATCTACATCCTCGGCTCGTCGCTGTTCGGCGCCCAGCTCGCCGCGCACCTCGGGCTGCCCTTCGGCTTCGCGTCGCACTTCGCACCGGCGTACCTGCAGCAGGCGGTCGAGGTGTACCGCTCGCACTTCCAGCCGTCCGAGCAGCTGGCCGAGCCCTACGTGGTCGCCGGGGTCACGGTGATCGCGGCGGGCACGCAGGACGACGCCGACGCCGAGTTCGAGAAGGTGCGGCGCATGCGCGCGGCCAACTTCCTCGGCCGCGGCCTCGGCCCGCTGAGCGAGGCCGACATCGACCGGCTCGTGGCCTCGCCGCACATGGCCGGGATCGACGAGATGCTCACCTACGCCGCGGTGGGCACGCCCGACGTGGTCCGCGACTACCTCGAGCGGTTCGCCGTGCACGCCGGGGCCGACGAGCTCATGGTGGTGCACCAGGCCAGCAGCGTGGCGAACCGCATGCGCTCGCTCGGGACCCTCGCCGAGGCGTGGGACCTGTCCCCCGTCAACGCGTAGCGGAGAGCGCCGCGACCTCGCGGACGGCAGACGGGCCGAGGCCGCAGCAGCCGCCGACCAGCGCGGCGCCGTCGTCGAACCAGCCGCGCACCGCGGGCTCCGGCAGTGTGTCCGTGCCGTCGCCGAGCCACACCGACGAGACGCCGTCCCAGACCCGTCCGGCGTTGGGGTAGAGCACCACTGGCAGGTCGGGCGCGGCCGCGCGGATGCGGTGCAGAAGCCCGCCGACGTGCTCGGGCTTGGTGCAGTTGACGCCGATGGCAGCCAGGCGCGAGGACGACGCGACGACGGCCACGGCGTCCTCGATCGGCTGGCCGGCGCACGTCGTCGCCTCGTCGGCGCAGGAGAACGAGAGCCACGCCGGGACGTCGCTGCCGGCGTCGTCGAGGGCTGCGACGAGGGCCCAGGCCTCGTCGACGTCGGGCACCGTCTCGATCGCGAGCAGGTCCGGGCATGCGTCGAGCAGCACGCGCAGCCGCTCGACGTGGAAGTCGACGAGCCGGTCGTGCGGGACGCCGTAGCGGCCCCGGTACTCCGAGCCGTCGTGCAGCGTCGCGCCGTACGGCCCGACCGACGCAGCGACGAGCATCGGCTGGGATGCACCTGCCGACGCCGCCTCCTCGCGCGCCTCGCGGACCAGGGCCACCGACAGCGCGAGCAGCCGGTCGGCCTCGTCGGCGCCGAGCCCGGCCCGCTCGAACCCGCTGCGCGACGCCTGGTACGACGCCGAGATGCCCACGGTCGCACCTGCCTCGAAGTAGGCGCGGTGCACGCCGCGGATGGCGGCCGGGTCGTCGCGCAGCAGCCGCGCCGACCACAGGTCGCCCGACAGGTCATGGCCGCGAGCCTCGAGCTCGGAGGCCAGGCCGCCGTCGATCGCTGCGGGCCCGGCAGCCACCAGGTCGTCGAACGCCGTCATGCCGACGACGCTATCCCGCGCGTCCGCACGGGGGCAGGATCAGGGGGTGAGCTTCGACCTGTGCGTGTGGGACGGCCCGATGCCCGAGGACGACCGCGCGGCCGGCCGGGAGTACGAGGCCGTGATGGCCGAGCTCGGCGACCCGCGAACGCCCACGGCGGCGATCCGCGAGTACGTCGAGGCGCTCACCGAGCGCTGGCCAGAGGACGCGCCCGACTCGCCCTGGGCAGCCGGCCCTCTGCTGGAGGAGGCGAGCGGGCGGGTCGTGTACTTCGCGATCGCGTGGAGCGCGGCCGACGAGGTGCCGCCGGTGGCGGCGTCGATTGCGGCCGAGCTGGGCCTCGTCTGCTACGACCCGCAGTCGATGACCCTGCTGTAGCCGGCCGCGCTCAGACGCCGATGGTCAGCGACGCGGTGTAGCCCGAGGACGGGTCGCCGCTCATCGTGGCGAGCTGGTGGATGCCGCCGTCGTCGCCGAACACCATGTCCTGAGACAGGCTGGTGCGCGAGAGGTTCGAGACGCTCGACTCGTAGCCCGACGTCGCGTACACCTGCTCGCAGGCCTCCTTCGGCATGGCGATCTGCGACGTCTTCACGATCGGGCCCGACGAGGTCGCGTCGGCCACAGAGGAGTAGACCTCGAAGTGGATGTGCGGCCAGCGGCCGTCGTAGCAGCCGGGGTAGATCGTCGTGAACTGGACCGTGCCGGACGAGTCGGTCTCCTGCACGCCGCGCAGGTAGTTCTCGTCGGGCAGCGTGTAGAGCGAGTACTTGCCGTCACGCGTCGCGTGCCACAGGTACACCGCGGCGCCGGTGAGCGCGTCGCCGGTCGACGCATCGCGCACGGTCAGCCGCACCGTGAGCGGGACGCCCTCGGCCACGTTGGTGGAGATGTCGTAGCTCGAGCGGATGTCGCTGCGCACGATGCCCGAGTCGTCGAGGCTGTTCTGACCGTTCGACCCGTCGGCCGGGTAGGGGCCGGCCGTCTCGTCGGGCACCTCGGTGAGCGACGCGGACGACGCGGACGACGCGGACGAGGAGGCCGATGCAGACGCGGACGCGGCGGACGACGAAGCCGCGGGGGACGCCGTGGCTCCCGAGTCGGCCGACTGCCCGCAGGCGGCGAGCGCGCCCAGCGCCCCCAGGCCGCCGATGATGCCGAGCACGCGGCGGCGGTCGAGCAGGCGGGAGTTCAGCACCGCGACGTCGTGCGCGAGCCCGCGGTCGTGGTCGTGCGGCTCGTCATGGTCGTGGTGGTGGTCGCCGGTCTCGAGGTGCTCGTCGACGTGCTGCTGGCGGGCCATGGGTCGTCCTTACGGGGGCGGGCCGCGTGGGCCGGGTGAGGCAGACCTTGCCGGGCGAATCTGGACCCCTACCGGCTCCCCCGTGAGAGCGCGCTGAGAGTCAGGCGATCTCGGGGCGCAGCGTCTGGAAGTGCTGGGCGCGCGCCTTGACGAACAGGTCGTCCGGCGGCGCCTCCTCGAACACGGGCGCGACGTCCCAGCGGGTCAAGAGCACCACGGACTCCGGAGTGCCCTCGTGCACGAGGATCTCGGCGGCCATGCAGCCCGCCGTGAACAGCGCGCGCTTCACCAGGTCGCGGCGCACCCACTCGACGGCGTCGTCGTAGCGGCCGGGGACGACGGTGGCCTCCCACATCCGGACGATCATCGCCGTGCCCTCCTCGCTACTGCACGCTCACCTGCGTGACCGGCAGGGACGAGTCTGCCGGGAGGCCGGACCCGCCCGGCGACCGCCCCCGCCGCACCATCTCGGCGCCCAGGGCGGCGACCATCGCACCGTTGTCGGTGCACAGCGCGGGACGGGGGACGCGCAGCGTCACACCGGCGTCGTCGCAGCGCTCCTGGGCGAGCGCGCGCAGACGCGAGTTGGCCGCGACTCCGCCGCCCACCACGAGGTGGTCGACACCGTTCTCGCGGCAGGCGAGCAGCGCCTTGCGCGTGAGCACGTCGACGACCGCCTCCTGGAACGACGCCGCGACATCGGTCACCGGCACCGGCTCGCCGGCAGCCTCGCGCGCCTCCACCCATCGGGCCACCGCGGTCTTGAGGCCGCTGAAGGAGAAGTCGAAGCGGTGGCGCTCCATGTCGCGCGACGACGTGAGGCCGCGCGGGAAGTCGATGACGATCGAGCCGTCGGCCGCGGCCCGGTCGATGTGGGGGCCGCCGGGGAACGGCAGGCCGAGGACCCGCGCGACCTTGTCGAACGCCTCGCCCGCGGCGTCGTCGATGGTAGCGCCGAGCGGCCGCACGTCCGCGGTGACGTCGGGCACGAGCAGCAGCGACGAGTGACCGCCGGAGACCAGCAGCGCCATCGTCGGCTCCGGCAGCCGCCCGTGCTGCAGCTGGTCGACGGCGACGTGCGCGGCGAGGTGGTTGATGCCGTAGAGCGGCTTGCCGAGCGAGAGGGCGAGCGCCTTCGCCGAGGCGACGCCCACGAGCAGCGCGCCCGCGAGGCCGGGCCCGGCGGTGACTGCGACGGCATCGACGTCGGACAGCGCGATGCCGGCGTCGTCGCAGGCGCGGCGGATGGTCGGCACCATCGCCTCGAGGTGCGCCCGGCTCGCGACCTCGGGAACGACGCCGCCGAACCGCGCATGCGCGTCCACGCTGCTGGCGACGGCGTCGGCGAGCAGATCGGTGCCGCGCACGATGCCGACACCGGTCTCGTCGCACGACGTCTCGATCCCCAGGACCAGGGGCTCGTCAGCCATCGGCGGCCACCTCCGACGACGGGATGCGCAGCCGCATGACGACGGCGTCCAGCCCGGGGCCGTAATAGTCGCGCCGTCGTCCCTGGCTCTCGAAACCGGCGCGCTCGTAGAGGCGCACGGCAGCGTCGTTCGTGTGCAGCACCTCGAGGAACAGCTGGGTGCAGCCCCGCGCCCGAGCCTCGTCGACGAGCGCGTCGAGCAGCTCGCGGCCGAGGCCGCGCCCCTGCGCCCGTGGCGCCACCGCGATCGTCTGCACGTCGCCCTCCGGCGGCAGGGCCATCAGCCCGACATAGCCGTCGACCCCGTCGGAGTCCTCGTGCACGGCGTACCACCGCGTCTCCGGTACGTGCGCGAGCTCGCTCCACAGCTGCTCGGCCGACCAGGGGTCGTGGGGGAACAGCTCGCGCTCGACGACGGCGAGCTGCTCGACGTCCCACCACCGCATCCGGCGCAGGCTCATGACGGCGTCACCCGCTTGCGCTGCGCGTTCTCCACGGCGTCCGGACGGCGCAGGTAGAGCGGCTCCGGCGGCAGCAGGTCGCCGCCGGTCTGCAGCCGCGCGGCTACGAGCTCGGCCATGGCTGCACCGTCGAGCTCGCGAGGCTCCGCACGCCCGGGGAACGCGTCCGGGTAGAGCCAGGCGCCCGGGCCGACGACGACGCCGGCCGCGACCTCGGCGTCGACGTCGGCGGGCTTGAGGACGGCGGGGTCCGAGGCGGGCCGCGCCCCTCGTCCGTACACCCGCAGGTACACCTCCTTGCGGCGCGCGTCGGCCGCGACGGCGAGCCGGTCGAGGGCGAAGCCGGACTCGACGAACGCCTGGAACGCCAGGACGTCGAGCGAGCAGATGCCGTGCACGGGGATGCCGAGCGCCTCACCCATCACCCGCGCTGTCACGACGCCGACCCGCAGCCCGGTGAACGGGCCAGGCCCGACGCCGGCGCAGACGTCGGTGAGGTCGGAGGGCCGGGCGCCCGCGTCGGCGAGCGCGCGCTCGATCACCGGGGCGAGCAGCTCGCCGTGCGCCTGCGCGCCGTGCTCGACGGCGTGGCCGACGACGGTGTCGCCGTCATGCACTGCCGCGGTGACGACCGCGGACGACGTGTCCATCACGAGAAGCAGCATCAGCCCACCTCCGCCGCGACCACGGCCAGGACGTCGATCCCGTCCCACCGAGCGCCGACCCCGACGGCGCCGAGCTCGCGCGGCTCGTCGGTGTCGGACGCGTCGGCCGCGGCGCCGTGCGGTCGCTCGATGTGCACGACGAGCCGATCGGCCGACAGGTCGTCGACCTTGCCCTCGCCCCACTCCACGACGGTGACGGACTCCTCGAGCGACGCGTCGAGGTCGAGGTCGTCGATCTCGACGGTGCTGCCGAGACGGTAGGCGTCGACATGCACGAGCGCCGGGCCTCCGACCGTCGACGGGTGCACCCGCGCGATGACGAACGTCGGGGACGTGACGCCGCCCCGCACGCCGAGCCCCTCGCCGATGCCCTGCGTGAGGGTGGTCTTGCCCGCGCCGAGGTCGCCGGACAGGACGACGAGGTCGCCGGCGCGCAGCAGACCTGCCAGCGCCGCGCCGGCCCGGTGCATCGCGTCGCGGTCGGGCACGACGACGTGGCTCACGCGCTCTCCGTCGGCGCGGACATGCCGGCCCGCACCCGCCCCACCAGCTCGCGCAGGTGCTGGTTGACCTCGGGGTACTTCTCGAGCATCACCATGTGGCCGCTGTCGGGGATGACGACGAGCTCGGCGCCGGGCACGTGCCGCACGATCTCGTCGCTGTGCTGCGACGGGGTCAGCAGGTCGCGGTCGCCCACGAGCACGAGCGCCTCGACCCGGCCGACCGCCTCGAGCGCCAGCACCTTGTCGTGCTCCTCGAGGGTGGGCAGGAACTCCGCCACGACATCGATCGGCGTCGCCGACAGCATCCGGTGCACGAAGCCGGTGAGCGACGGCGGCACGTTGGAGCCGAACGAGTAGATCTTGGTGAAGAACAGCGCGATGTCGCTGCCCGCGCGGCGTCCGCGCTCGACGAGGTCCTTCCGGCGCGCGAGCACGCCGGCCACCTGCGGCGCGATCGTGTGGAAGGCGCGCGCCACGGGCGCCGGCATCCCGAGGGGCACCTCGGCGAGCCCGCCCGAGCTGGTCGCCACGAGCGCGACGCCGAGCACGCGCTCCCCGAACAGCTCGGGGCGGTGGGCCGCGAACGACATCACGGTCATGCCGCCCATGGAGTGGCCCACCAGCACGATCGGGCCGGTCGGGGCCGTGGCCTCGATGACGCTCTCGAGGTCGCGCCCGAGCTGGTCGATGGTGGCGTTGGCCGCGGGGCCCCGGCCGCTGCGGCCGTGGCTGCGCTGGTCCCAGAACACCAGCCGTCCGAGCGCGCGCAGGTCGCGGCGCTGGTAGTGCCAGGAGTCCTCCTCGAGCGCGTACCCGTGGGAGAACACGATGGTGAGGCCGTCGCCGAGCCGGTCGGCGAGCGACCCCTCGGGCGGGTCCTCCACCTCCACGTGCAGCGGGGTGCCGTCGGTCGCCACGACAGGGACGACGCGGCCGCGCAGCCCGCCGAACGGCTCGTCGCGCTCGGGGTCAGGGCGCAGGGCGCGGCGGACGAGCACCTTCTCGGCGGCGACGCCGATCGCGGCGCCCACGGCGGCGGCCGCGCCGAGCGCGCCGACGACGCCGGCCACCCGGCCCGGCGTCAGCTCCGCCGGCAGGCCCTGCCCGCTCACGGCGCACCTCCCACGTGGACCCGGGGCACACGCGGACCGATCCGCGTGACGATCTCGTACCCGATCGTGCCGCACGCAGCGGCCCAGTCGTCGGCCGAGGGGCCGCCTGATCCGAACATCACCACGTCGTCGCCCGGCGCCGCGGCGTCGTCGCCGAGGTCGAGGACGACCTGGTCCATGCACACGCGGCCCGCGACGGTGCGGACCGACCCTGCGGCCAGCACGGGGGCCGCGTTGGACGCCGACCGCGGGATGCCGTCGCCGTAGCCGAGCGGCACGACGCCGAGCGTGGTCTCGCGCTGGGTGATGTAGCTGTGGCCGTAGGAGACGCCGGAGCCCGAGGGCACGCGCTTGACCGAGGCGAGCCGTCCGCGCAGAGTCATCACGGGGCGCAGGCCGAGGTCGGACGCCGACCCGATGGCCGGGCCGGGCGAGAGCCCGTACATCGCGATGCCGGTGCGCACGAGGTCGAAGCGCGCTGCGGGGATGCCGAGGGCTGCCGGTGAGTTGGCGGCGTGGACGACCTCGGGCTCGAGGCCGGCGAGCCGTGCGATCTGCAGGGCCTCGCCGAAGACGTCGAGCTGCCGCTCGACGCTCGGGTGGGTTGGCTCGTCGGCGCAGGCGAAGTGGGTCCAGACGCCGGTCACCGCGACGAGGCCGTCGCGCTCGGCCGCGCGTGCAGCGGCGACGAGGGCGGGCCAGTCGGCGAACGTCGAGCCGTTGCGCGAGAGCCCCGTGTCGACCTTGAGCTGGATGCGTGCGGTGCGGCCCAGCGCACGGGCGGCGTCCAGCACCTCGGCCAGCGCCCACGGCGCCGACACGGTGACGTCGATGTCGCGCTCCAGGCACGGCGCGAACGGAGCGCCCGGCACCTCGAGCCAGGTGAGCACGCGGCCCTGCACGCCGGCGTCGCGCAGGCGCACCGCCTCGGTAGGCAGCGCGACGCCGAGCCACGGGGCCCCGCCCGCCGCAGCGGCCCGGGCGCACTCGACGAGCCCGTGGCCGTACGCGTCGGCCTTGACCACCGCCATCGCGGGCACGCCCGCGCGCTCGCGCACGACCGCGAGGTTGTGCTGCAGCGCGTCGAGGTCGATGGTGGCCATCGCACCGCGCTCGAGGGCGTGCGCGGGCCACGCGACCGGTTGACCAGCGGCGGGGCTCACCCCGCCATCCTCCCCCACGGGCGCCTACAGCCCCGACGAGGGCGACCGGCGCAGCCGCGCGACGGCGTCGGGCAGCGAGCGGCCGACGTCGACCGCGGTGATCGTGCGGCCGTCCGCCACCGCGAGCGACGCGGCCACCCCGTGCACGTACGCGCCCGCGGCCGCGAGCGCGGCAGCGAGGTCGTGGTCGACCTCGGCCACCGCCTCGTGGTGGGCGAGCAGCGATCCGATGAGGCCCGACAGCACGTCGCCGCTGCCCGCCGTGGCGAGCTCGGGCGGGCCCGCGACCGACAGGAACGCGGCACCCGACGGCGAGGCGACCACCGTGGCGGAGCCCTTGAGCAGGACGACGGCTCCGAGCTCCGCCGCGAGGGCGCGCACGTCGCCGATGCGGTCGTCGCCGACCTCGTGCCCGGCGATGCGCGCGAACTCGCCCGCGTGGGGCGTGAGGACGGTGACGGCCTCGCGCCCCGCCACGGCGTCACGGGCCTCGTCGTGCTCGGCGAGCACCGTCAGAGCATCGGCGTCGAGCAGCACCGGCACGTCGAGCGCGAGAGCGGCCAGCACGTCGGCCAGCGCCTCGTCGCCGGTGCCGCGGCCAGGCCCGACGACCCACGACTGCGTGCGCCCGGCGTCCTCGACACCGCCGCCGACCGCGACGACGTCGGGCCACGCAGCGACCACGGCGGCGTGCGCGCCTCCGGCGTAGCGCACATAGCCGGCGAGGCCGTGCCGCGCGCCGCTCACCGAGAGCACCGCGGCACCTGGATAGGCGCCGCTGCCCGCGCAGATGCCGACGACGCCGCGCGAGTACTTGTCGTCGAACGGGTCGGGCCGCTCGAGCACCGCGGCAGCCGCGTCGTCGTCCACGCGCACGACGAGCTCGTCGTCGTCGGCAGACTCGAGGTCGAGGCCGATGTCGACCACCGCGAGCTCGCCCGCGAGCTCCGCCCCCTCGCCGAGCAGCAGGCCGGGCTTGAGCGCGCCCATGACGACGGTGCGGTCGGCGTGGATCGCGGCGTCGGGGTCGGCCGCGCCGGTGCCGGCGTCGACGCCGCTCGGCAGGTCGACGGCCAGCACGGCGACGTCGGTCTCGCGGGCGATCGTGGCCAGCCACGCGGCGGGCTCGCGGAGCCCGCCGCGGCCGCCGATGCCGAGGATGCCGTCGAGGACGAGGTCGGCCTCCGCCACGATCTCGGCCGCGTGCACGTCGCCGAGCCCGACGGGCGGATAGATGCGGCCGCCGGCGCGGCGCAGCGCGTCCGCGCCGTCGGCGTGATGGCGGTCGGCGACGAGCAGCGCGTCGACCCGGGCGCCGCGCGAGGCGAGCCGCGCACCGGCGTAGAGGGCGTCGCCGCCGTTGTCGCCGGACCCGACGAGCAGGACGACGCGCGACCCGCTCACCCGGCCCCGGATCTCGCGCAGCATCCCGCCCGCCTGCACCGCGATGGCCGCGGCCGCGCGCTGCATGAGGGTGCCGTCGGGCAGATCGGCCATCGCCTCGGCCTCGATGCGCCGCACCGCGTCGACAGGCAGGACGGTGGTGGCGGGACGCCGGTAGCCGTTCATGCGGACTCCGCGATCACATAGGCGACGGCGAGGTCGCCGTCGTGGGAGAGCGACAGGTGCCAGCGTGATATGCCCTGCTCCGCGGCCTGGGCCGCGACGGTACCGGTGATGCGCAGCCACGGGCGGCCGTCGCTGTCGCCCACGACCTGGCAGTCGTGCCAGGTCATGCCCTGCGGCGCCCCGAGCGCCTTGGCCACCGCCTCCTTCGCGGCGAACCGCGCGGCGAGCGACGTCGCCGTGCGGGGATGGCCGGCGTCGGTGACGCGCTCCTCCGGCGCGAACACGCGGTCGAGCAGCCCCGGGGTGCGGGCGAGCGTGGCCTCGAAGCGGGGAACGTCGACGACGTCGATGCCGATGCCCACGATCACAGCGCCAGCCTGCCACCTCAGGGGTGAGGATGTGCCCATGGCCGGCAGCGACGCGACCGCGACCAGGGGCGCTGCGACGCCCACACTCGTCACCTCCCTCGTGCGGCTGCGCCCGCTCGAGCGCGACGACGAGGCCACGCTGCGGGCGATCCTCGCGACGCCGGCGGTCTCGCGCTGGTGGCACCCGCCGGGCGACGACTGGCCGTGGGACGACGAGACCGGCACGGTCCGCTGGGCCGTCGAGCTGCTCGCGGCCGCCAACGCGGGGCCCGCCGGCGCCGTGGTGGGTCTGGTGCAGGCGTACGAGGGCGACGACCCCGACTACGACGAGTGCGGGATCGACCTGTTCCTCGCGCCGAGCGTGCACCGCCGCGGCCTCGGCCGCGACATCGTCACGACCGTGCGCGACTGGCTGGTGGACATCCGCGGCCACCACCTCGTGACGATCGACCCGTCGGCGTCCAACACCGCCGCCATCGCCTGCTACACCGCGTGCGGGTTCAGACCCGTCGGCGTCCTGCACGGCCGGGAGCGCGACACCGACCGCCGCGGCTGGCACGACACCTTGCTCATGCAGTACTGCAGCTGGTGGTACGACGGCACTGAGTAGGAGACCCGCCGGCCCCCACTGCTACTCGACGGTGACCGACTTCGCGAGGTTGCGCGGCTGGTCGACGTCGTGGCCCTTGGCCGCAGCCATCGCGGCGGCGAACACCTGCAGCGGCACGGTGGAGACCAGCGGCTGCAGCAGGGTCGGGCAGGCGGGAACGCGCACGATGTGGTCGGCGTAGGCCACGACAGCCTCGTCGCCCTCCTCCGCGATCACGATCGTACGGGCGCCGCGGGCGCGGACCTCCTGGATGTTGCTCACGATCTTCTCGTGCAGCACCGAGCGCCCGGCGGGCGAGGGCGCCACGACGATCACCGGCAGACCGGGCTCGAGCAGCGCGATCGGGCCGTGCTTGAGCTCGCCGGCGGCGAAGCCCTCGGCGTGCATGTACGCGAGCTCCTTGAGCTTGAGCGCGCCCTCGAGCGCCACCGGGAAGCCCACGTGCCGGCCGATGAACAGCACCGAGCGCGCGTCCTTGAGCTCCTGCGCGAGCTGCTTCATCTCCTCGGTGGTGTCGAGGACGAGGTCGACCTTCTGCGGCATGTCGGCGAGCTCGCGCACGATCGCGGCGATCTCGTCGCCGTACTTGTTGCCGCGCACCTGCGCGACATAGAGCGCGACGAGGTAGCAGGCGACGATCTGCGTGAGGAACGCCTTGGTCGACGCGACCGCGACCTCGGGGCCGGCGTGGGTGTAGAGCACGGCGTCGGACTCGCGCGGGATGGTCGAGCCCTGCGTGTTGCAGATGGCGAGCACCTTCGAGCCCTGCTCGCGCGCGTAGCGCAGCGCCATGATCGTGTCCATGGTCTCGCCCGACTGCGAGATCGCCACGACGAGCGTGCGCGGGCCGACGACGGGGTCGCGGTAGCGGAACTCGCTCGCGAGCTCGACCTCGCACGGGATGCGGGTCCAGTGCTCGAGCGCGTACTTCGCGACCATGCCCGCGTGGTAGGCGGTGCCGCACGCGATCACGACGACCTTGTCGACCTCGCGCAGCTGCGCCTCGGTGAGGCGCATCTCGTCGAGCTTGAGCAGCCCGTCGCTGCCGACGCGGCCGAGGAGGGTGTCGCTCACAGCCTTGGGCTGCTCGGCGATCTCCTTGGCCATGAACGTCTCGTAGCCGCCCTTCTCCGCGGCCGAGGCGTCCCACGTGACCTCGTACTCGACGACGTCGGCGGGCGAGCCGTCGAAGTCGGTGACCACGACCGAGTCGCGGCGCAGCTCGACCACCTGGTCCTGGCCGAGCTCGGTCGCGAAGCGCGTGTGCGCGATGAACGCGGCGACGTCGGAGGCGAGGAAGTTCTCACCCTCGCCGCGGCCGACCACGAGCGGGCTGTTGCGACGGGCACCGACGACGACGTCGGGGATGTCGGAGTGCACGGCCACGAGCGTGAAGGCGCCGGACAGCCGGCGGCACACCTGGCGCATCGCCTCGGCGAGATCCATGCCCGTGGTGGGCAGCACGGCCGCCAGCAGGTGGGCCACGACCTCGGTATCGGTCTCGGACTGCAGCGTCACACCGGCGGAGGTCAGCTCGGCGCGCAGCTCGGCGAAGTTCTCGATGATGCCGTTGTGGATGACGGCGACCTTGCCGTCCTCGCTCACGTGCGGGTGGGCGTTGGCATCGGTGGGGCCGCCGTGCGTGGCCCAGCGGGTGTGGCCGATGCCGATCGTCGACTGCGGCAACGGGTCGGAGCCGAGCAGGGTCTCGAGGTTGGCGAGCTTGCCCGCCTTCTTGCGGGTGTCGAGGACGCCGTCGGACACGACCGCGACGCCGGCGGAGTCGTACCCGCGGTACTCCAGGCGCCGGAGGCCGTCGACGACGACCTGGAGGGCCTGCTTCTCACCGACGTACCCGACGATTCCGCACATGGGGTCGAGCCTAATCGCTGGCGCCCGGCAGGCGGTCCGCCGTGCGGAGCGGTCGGCGCGTCACCGCAGGTCAGCGGCGTGCCGTCCTCAGCCGAGGGTGGCCTTGACCACGTCGACCAAGCGGTCGGCGACCTCGTCGGCCTGCTCCTTGGTTGCCGCCTCCACCATCACCCGGACGACGGGCTCGGTGCCCGACGGGCGCAGCAGCACCCGACCGGTACGGCCGAGCTCGGCCTCCGCCGCAGCGACCGCCTCGAGCAGACCGGGGTCGTCGACGCGGTCCTTGTCGACGTCGCGGACGTTGATGAGCACCTGCGGCAGCTTCTGCACCACCGAGGCGAGGTCGGCCAGGCTGCGGCCGGTCTCGGCCACACGCGCCAGCAGGTGCAGGGCCGTGAGGACGCCGTCGCCGGTGGTCGCGTGGTCGGACATGATCACGTGGCCGCTCTGCTCGCCGCCGAGGGAATAGCCGCCCTCCCGCATGGCCTCGAGCACGTAGCGGTCGCCCACCCCGGTCTCGACCACTTCGAGCGCGTTCTCCTGCAGGGCGAGCTTGAAGCCGAGGTTGGCCATCACGGTGGCGACCACCGTGTCCTTGACCAGCGCGCCGCGCTCGCGCATCGCGAGGCCGAGGATGGCCAGCACGTGGTCGCCGTCGACCACGTGGCCGTCGGCGTCGACCGCCAGGCAGCGGTCGGCGTCGCCGTCGAACGCAACACCGGCGTGCGCCTTGCGGTCGACGACGGCGGCGCGCAGATCGCCGAGGTGGGTCGACCCGCAACGGTCGTTGATGTTGAGGCCGGTGGGCGACGTGTGGATCTCGATCACGTTCGCACCGGCGCGGCGCAGCGCCTCCGGACCCACGACCGACGCAGCGCCGTTGGCGCCGTCGACCACCACGGTGATCCCGTCGAGGCGGTGCGGCAGCGTCGAGAGCAGGTGGTCGACGTAGACGCGGGCGCCCTCGTCGTGGCGGGTGACCCGGCCCACGCCCGCTCCGACGGGACGGGTCCAGTGCTCGTTCATCCGCGCCTCGATGGCGTCCTCGACGTCGTCGGGGAGCTTGTGTCCGCCGCGGGCGAGGAACTTGATGCCGTTGTCGGGCATCGGGTTGTGGCTGGCGGACAGCATCACGCCGAGGTCGGCGTCGAGCGCGGCGGTGAGGTAGGCGACGGCAGGCGTGGGCAGCACGCCGACGCGCCAGACGTCGACGCCGGCCGACAGCAGCCCAGCGACGACGGCAGCCTCGAGGAACTCGCCGCTCGCGCGGGAGTCGTTGCCGACCACCGCGACCGGCTTGCGGCCCTCGTGGCCCGCGAACCCGCCGGTGTCGCCGAGGACGTGCGCGGCCGCCACCGCCAGGTCGAGCGCCAGCTCCGCGGTGAGCTCGCCGTTGGCGAGGCCCCGGACGCCGTCGGTCCCGAACAGTCGGCCCACAGTGGATCTCCATCCCTCTCGCGCGCCCACGCGCGCCGAACCGGCCCGTAAACGCACCGATGCCCCGGAGCGTAGCCCCGGGGCATCGGTGTTGGACTGCTGGCAGGTCTCCCTGCCGGGCTCGCTTAGCGCTTCGAGTTTTCCTCGGGCCCCAGGGGGCCCTCGTCAACAGCTGCGCGCCGCTCGGACAAGGACGAGCCAAGAGCGGGCTCGTCCTTGTCGCTCGCTTAGCGCTTGCTGTACTGAGGCGCCTTGCGGGCCTTCTTGAGGCCGTACTTCTTGCGCTCCTTGACCCGCGCGTCGCGGGTGAGGAAGCCGGCCTTCTTCAGGGCCGGGCGGAAGGCCTCGACGTCGATCTCGTTGAGCGCGCGGGCGATGCCCAGGCGCAGGGCGCCGGCCTGGCCGGTGATGCCGCCGCCGTGGATACGGGCGATGACGTCGTAGGCGCCCTCGAGCTCGAGGGTGCGGAAGGGCTCGTTGACCAGCTGCTGGTGCACCTTGTTGGGGAAGTAGCCCTCGAGGGTGCGGCCGTTGATGGTCCAGCGGCCCGTGCCGGGCACGAGGCGGACGCGGGCGATGGCCTCCTTGCGGCGGCCGGTGGCCGAGCCGGGGCCGGTCGCGGCCTCGCGGTGCGCCACGGCGACCGGGGAGGACGGCGTCTCCGACGTGTAGCTCGACAGCTCCTCGGAGCCCTCGACGTCGGTGTCGATGATGTCGGTGTTCTCAGTCACGGCAGTTTTCCAGTCTCTCTTGTCCGCGCGCGCTTACTGCGCGACCTGCGTGATCTCGAACGGCGTGGGCTGCTGGGCGGCGTGCGGGTGCTCCGGGCCGGCGTAGACCTTGAGCTTCTTGATGACCTGACGGCCCAGCTTGTTGTGCGGGAGCATGCCCTTGACGGCCTTCTCCACCGCACGGCGCGGGTTGGAGTCGAGCAGCTCGGTGTACGAGGTGGCCTTGAGGCCGCCCGGGTGGCCCGAGTGGCGGTAGGCCATCTTCTGCTCGCGCTTGGAGCCGGTCAGAGCGACCTTGTCCGCGTTGATGATGATCACGAAGTCGCCGCCGTCGACGTGCGGGGCGAAGGTGGGCTTGTGCTTGCCGCGCAGCAGCGTGGCTGCCTGGGTGGCAAGGCGCCCGAGGACGACATCGGTGGCGTCGATGACGTACCACTCGCGCGTGGTGTCACCCGCCTTGGGGCTGTACGTGCGCATGAAGCCGCACCTGTTCTCTCGCTCGTCGGGACCGGGACTCTGCGCGCCCCGTCCCGGCCGGTCGGCCAGGAGGGCGGGGCGCCGTACTGGATGCCATCCCTGACACCCAGGCTGCGCAGGTGGTGCTGGTGGATCAGGCGTCCGCGAGGCCCTCGACGGACCCGCACGGACGGCGCGCAGCAAGCGCTCCAGGGTACCCGCCGCCCCGGATCGCCTCCAAATCCGCTCCGAGGGCCTCCGCGGCGTGGTTGGCTGTCGCCTCGCGTGGTCCTGGCCACGGATCCGTCACCGGTGGGCGGCCGGTCCTGTCCTCGGAGGTCCCCGCGTGCCCGCCCGTGCTGTCTCGTCACGAACCGCCCATCTCCTCGACGCCGAACCCGGGCTCCGCGACCCCTCGGCCACCGGCCCTCAGGTGCATGCCCGCCGGGCGTCGCTGCTCGACGGGGCGCTCGTCGCCATCATCGGGGCCGGGTACGAGGGCAAGCGGCCCATGTACGAGCACGCCCACTCCCTCGGAGTCCGCCTGGTGGTGGTGGACGTCGCAGGCTCCTGGGCCGAACGGCTGGTCGACGACGGCCTCGCCGTGGCCTTCGTCCCCGTGGGCGAGGAGCTGCTCGAGCGCGGCACCGACCTCGACCCGCTGCTCGAGGGGCTCGGCCCGCGCGGGCACTTCGCCGACGCCGTGGTGACCTTCTACGAGGACTTCGTCGTGACCGCGGCCCTGGTCGCCGAGCGGCTCGGGCTGCCGGGCAGCCCGGTCGACGCCGTCCGGGCGGCTCGCAGCAAGCAGCTGACGCGGGAGCGCTTGGCCACCGCGGGCCTGCCGATGCCGCGCTACGCCCGAGTCGAGCGGATCGACGACCTCGCTGCGGCAGCGGAGGCCGTCGGGTTCCCTGCCGTGCTCAAGCCGGAGTTCGGCGCGGCCGCCGTGGGCTGCATCCGCGTGGACGGGCCGGACGAGCTCGACGCGGCGTGGGCGGCGGCCACGAGCACCGTCGACCCGGAGTTCGATGCGATCTTCTGGCAGGGCAGCGCCATGCTGCTCGAGCAGTACCTCGACGGGCCCGAGTTCGACATCGAGGTGCTGCTCTCGGACGGGCGACCGGTCTACAGCGCCGTCTCCGACGGCTGGCCCACCCAGGAGCCGTCCTTCCTCGAGACCGGGCTCAACATCCCGACCCTCCAGCCACCCGACGTCGTCGCGGCGCTCGAGGAGTGCGCCGTCGCCAGCGCGCTCGCACTCGGCCTCACGACCGGCGACGTGCACGTGGAGGCGCGCTGGACGTCGGAGGGCGCCCGTCTGCTCGAGGTCAACGCACGCATCGGGGGACGGCGGATCTTCGAGTTCCACCGGCTCGTCCACGGCGTCGACGTCCTCGAGTGCCACCTGCTGGCCAGCATGGGCGTACCCATCGACCCACCGCGGGCTGCCGCGCCGCTGGCCGGGATCGCCGAGCAGCTGCTCCAGGCGCCGAGGTCGGGTGTGCTGGTGTCGACGGCCGCCCTCGAGTCGTTGGCCGCCGCCGACGTCGGCGTCCATGTGACCGCCCACGCGGGCAGCCTCGTCGACGGTCCGGAGCAGCCCTACCCGACCGTGGTGGCGGAGGTGCGGGTCCAGGCCGACAGCGTCGAGGCCGCCCTCGAACGGCTCGCGGACATCGTCGCCTCGGTCGAGATCGACATCGCCGACGTGACCGGCGCCGATCTGCGCGACCGCGAGGAGGATCTCGCGGACGCCTGAGGGTCAGCTGCGGACGGGGCGGGTCTCGTCCCAGACGGGCTCGGCGACCTCGCGGACCTCGCCGTCGCTGCGGAAGACCACGAAGCGGTCGAACCCCTTGGCGAACCACCGGTCGTGGGTCACCGCGAGCACGGTGCCCTCGAACGCGGCGAGGCCGTCCTCGAGCGCCTCGGCGCTGGCGAGGTCGAGGTTGTCGGTCGGCTCGTCGAGCAGCAGCAAGGTCGCGCCCGACAGCTCGAGCAGCAAGATCTGGAAGCGCGCCTGCTGACCGCCCGACAGGCTCTCGAAGGTCTGCTCGGCCGCGTGGGCGAGCTCGTAGCGGTCGAGCTTGCGGCTGGCCTGCTCGCGGCCCATCCCCTCCCGGTGGCTGTCGCCCCGGTGCAGGATCTCGAGCAGCGTCCGCCCGACGAGCTCGGGGTGCTCGTGGGTCTGCGCGAACCAGCCGGGACGCACGCGAGCACCGAGCCGGGCGACGCCGGTGTGCCGCACCGGGGCGATCGGGACGTCGTCCACGGGACGGTGCTCGACGTCGGGGTCGCTGCCGCCGGCCGCCAGCAGCCGCAGGAAGTGCGACTTGCCCGACCCGTTGGCGCCCAGGACGGCGACCCGCTCGCCGAACCAGACCTCGAGATCGAAGGGGGCCATCAGCCCGGTGAGCTCGAGCTGCTCGCAGACCACTGCGCGCTTGCCGGTGCGCCCGCCGGTGAGCCGCATGCGCACCGACTGCTCGCGGGCGACCTCCTGCGGCGGGCCGGCCTCCTCGAACTTCGCAAGGCGCGTCTTCGCCGCCTGGTAGCGGCTGGCGAGGCCGTCGTTGTACGCGGCCTTGGTCTTGTACATGAGGACGAGGTCCTTGAGCTTCTGATGCTCCTCGTCCCAGCGGCGGCGCAGCTCCTCGAGGCGGGCGAAGCGGTCGGCGCGCGCCTGGTGGTAGGTCGCGAAGCCCCCGCCGTGCGTCCACGTCGTGTTGCCGGCGGCGCCGAGCTCGACGGTGACGACCTGCGTCGCCGTCCGCGCGAGCAGCTCGCGGTCGTGCGACACGTACAGGACCGTCTTCGGCGACTCCGCGAGGCGCTGCTCGAGCCACTCCTTGCCGGGGACGTCGAGGTAGTTGTCGGGCTCGTCGAGCAGCAGCACCTCGTCCGGCCCGCGCAGCAGCGCCTCGAGCACGAGCCGCTTCTGCTCGCCTCCCGACAGCGTGCGCGTCTCGCGGTACTGCGCCCGCTCGAACGGGATCCCGAGGGCCGCCACGGTGCAGACATCCCAGAGCACCTCGGCGTCGTAGCCGCCGACGTCGGCCCAGTCGGCGATGGCCTGCGCGTAGGCCATCTGCGTGGCCTCGTCGTCGGCGTCCATCATCGCGAGCTCGGCGCGCTCGAGGGCGAGGGCCGCATCGCGCACGCGCGGCGGCGACACCGACACGAGCAGGTCGCGGACGGTCGACTCGTCGCGCACCTGGCCGACGAACTGCCGCATCACCCCGAGGCCGCCGGAGCGGGTGATCGCGCCCTCCTGCGGGTCGAGGTCGCCCGACACCAGCCGCAGCAGCGTCGTCTTGCCCGCGCCGTTGGCGCCCACGAGCGCGACCTTCGCGCCGTCGGCCACCCGGAAGCTCACCTCGTCGAGCAGCACGCGCCCGTCCGGGAGCGTGTGCGTGACCTTGGCGACGTCGACGTGACCCACAGGCGACGATCCTGCCCTGCCCGCCGGTCCGCTGCCGAGCCGGTTTGCCGGGACGGCGTCGGGGCCCGCCGGTAGCGTCCGGCCATGGTCGACGTCCTGGCTGCCGTCCATCGCCTCGCCGGCCGCTTCGGCGAGGTCGCGCGGACGACGCCGGACGACCTTCCGCTGCCGCACCTGGGCGGCTGGACCGTCCGCGACGTCGTGGCGCACCTGGCGGCCGACCACGAGTGGGCTGCCGAGGCTCTGCGCACCGGACGCCGTCCGGCCCGGGGCATCGGACACCCGCGCACACGCGGCGACCGCCTGCGCGACCGCTACGACGCCGCTACGGCCGAGCTGCTCGCGCTCCTCGACGACGCCGCCGCCCGGCCCGGCCAGGCCTGCTGGAACTTCGCCCAGGGCGACGCCGGACGCCGGGACTGGTGGCCGCGCCACCAGGCCCACGAGGCGGCCGTCCATCTCTGGGATCTGCAGTCGGCCACGGGGCCGCACGACGTCGCAGACCCCGTGCTCGCGGCGGACGGGATCACCGAGCTCGCCGAGGTCTACACCAACCGCTACGGCGGCCAGTCCCTGGCCCGGCCGCTGCTGCTGCGCTCCCCCGGCTACGGCGCCTGGCGGGTCGAGCCGGGCGCCGAGGCCGGCCGCGTCGTCATGCAGCCGACGGACGACGGCGGCCCCGCCGACCTCGAGGCGCCCCCCGACGTGCTGCTGCTGGCCCTGTGGCACCGCATCCCCACGGACGACCCGCGCCTGGTCGTCAGGGGCGGACCGGAGGCCGTCCGGAGCTTCCTGGCCGGCCCGCTCACCGCCTGAGGCTCCCCTTACCGCGAGGTCACGACGAGGATTCGACTATGCGTGGTTGCTTGACGACCGTGCGTCACAGGCGGACCCTGCGGCACGAGGGCCGGTGACGCCCTTGCGCCGGATCGGGCCGGCGAGGGAGGGGCTCTCGAAGGCACGGGACCGCACCGCGGCCCCGGCGAAGGGAGGCACGCATGTCGACCACTGTCGATCTCGACGCCGCCAGCGTCGAGACCTCCGATCGGATCACCCTGAGCGGCGCACAGAAGTGGGCCGGGGTCGTCCGCATCCTGCTCGGGTTCACGTTCCTCTGGGCGTTCCTCGACAAGACCTTCGGTCTCGGGTACGCCACCGAGAAGGGCTGGCTGTTCGGCGCGGGCGAGGGCAACCCCACGGCGGGGTTCCTCAAGTTCGGCGTCAACCCGGACGGCCCGTTCGCCAGCTTCTTCACGGGCCTGGCACCGTCGTCCTCGGGCGCGTTCATCAACTGGCTGTTCATGGGTGCGCTGCTCGGCGCCGGGGTCGGGCTCGTGCTCGGCATCGGCATGCGCATCTCGTCCATCGGCGCGTCGATCCTGCTGCTGAGCATGTGGCTGGCCGTGGCCCCGTGGGCCAAGTACGTCGACCAGGGCGGCTCGACGGTCGCGTCGAACAACCCGCTGCTCGACGAGCACATCATCTACTCGGCCACGCTCATGCTGCTCATGTTCTGCATGGCCGGCCGCTACTGGGGTCTCGGGCGCATGTGGGAGAAGCACGTGCCCTTCTGGCTGGTCTGACACCCCGCCCCCAGCACCGAGCCCACCGCGACGAGGCCCGGCGGCGTCCCCCAGGCGCTGCCGGGCCTCGCTGCGCGTGGAGCCGCTAGCGCAGCTCGACGCCGTCGACGTCGCTGCTGACGCGCGTGCCCTTGTCGCCCGCGAGGATCGCGCGGATGTCGGCCAGAGCGCCGATCGCCGCGACCCGGCCGTGGCCGGACCGTGCGAAGGCCGCGGCCGCCTCGGCCTTGGGCCCCATCGAGCCCGCCGGGAAGCCCAGCGCCTCGATGGCGTCCGGCGAGGCCGCCGCGATAGCGCGCTGCGAAGGGGTGCCCCAGTCGAGGTACACGGCGTCGGTGTCGGTCGCGATGACCAGCATGTCGGCGTCGAGATCCTGCGCGAGCACCGCCGACGACCTGTCCTTGTCGATCACAGCCTCGACCCCGACGAGCGTCCGCGGGTTGTGGTCGTCGTCGAACTCGAGCCGCTCCTCCGGCAGGTACATCGTCGGGATGCCGCCGCCGCCGGTGCAGACCACCACAGTGCCCGACTCCAGCAGCTGCTTGATGGGGCGGATCTCGAAGATCCGCTGCGGCACCGGGGAGGGCACGACACGGCGCCAGTGCTCGCCGTCCTGGCGCACCGTCCAGCCACGCTCCGCGGCGATGCGGTGGGCGTCGTCCTCGGCGTACACCGGGCCGACGAACTTCGTCGGGTTCTTCATCGCGGGGTCGTGAGGGTCGACCTCCACCATCGTGAGGACCGTGGCGATCGGCCGCTCGAAGGGCAGCAGGTTCCCGAGCTCCTGCTCGATGAGGTAGCCGATCATCCCCTCGGTCTGCGCACCGAGGACGTCGAAGGGGTACGACGACGCGTCGTCGTAGGCCGAGGCCTGCAGGGCCAGCAGGCCCACCTGCGGACCGTTGCCGTGCGAGACGACGAGCTGGTGCTCCATCGCGATCGGCGCGAGCGCCCGGCAGGCGACGCGCACGTTGGCACGCTGGTTGGCGATCGTCATCGGCTCGCCGCGCCTCTGCAGGGCGTTGCCGCCGAGCGCCACCACGACCCGCACCGCACCGACCTCCTCGTCGGACCGATCCCCGGCCTGCAGCCTGTCACCACGGCGGCCGCGACGACGGCGCAACGCCGGTCAGGCCAGCGGCCCCCGCACCCGCTTGGCGCGCTGGGCCTGGGCGGCGAGCTCGGAGTCCGGCGGGTACTCGACGTGCTCGAGGCACAGGCCGGTCGGCGGGGCGACCTCGGCGACCGGGTCGCGGCGGCCGGCGGCCAGCAGCGACGCCGGCCAGGCTGCCGGACGGCGGCCGTCGCCCACCGGCAGCAGCGCGCCCACGAGCGAGCGCACCATCGAGTGGCAGAACGCGTCGGCGCGCACGTGCATGACGACGAGCCCCTCGTCGTCGCGCGCCCACGACAGCTCGAGCAGCGTCCGCACGGTGCTGGCGCCCTCGCGGCGGCGGCAGAAGGCCGCGAAGTCGTGCTCGCCGAGAAGGAGCTGCGAGGCCTCGTTGAGCGCCGCGACGTCGAGGGGCGCTCCCCCGCGGCCGGCATGGTGCAGGACGTAGCCGCGGGCCAGCGGATCGGCGCCGCCCGGACGGTCGCTCACGCGGTACGCGTAGGTGCGCGAACGGGCCGACCAGCGCGCATCGAAGCCCGGCGCAGCCGGCACGGCGCCGTGCACGCGGACGTCGGCGGGGAGCAGCCCTGCCAGCCGGCGCACGAGCCCCGGGCCCTGCTCCGCCCAACGGTCGGCCGGGACGTCGGCATGGGCCACCTGGCCGCGCGCATGGACGCCGGTGTCGGTGCGCCCGGCGCACGCCACCCGCACCGGCTCCGCCGTGCGCAGGGCCGTGGTCAGCGCCGTCTCGAGCTCGCCCTGGACGGTGCGCAGGCCGGGCTGGCGGGCCCAGCCGTGGAAGTCCGTGCCGTCGTAGGCGAGATCGAGCCGGACGCGCACGAGCCCGCCATCCCCGAAGGGGACGGCGGGCTCGTCGACGTGCTCGGACAGGGCGCTCAGGCCTTGTCCTCGGGCTCCTCGGCAGCGGCCTCGTCGGCAGCCTCCTCGGCGGTCTCCTCGGCGGCGTCAGCAGCGGCCTCGACGGCCTCGTGCTCAGCGGCCTCGACGTCCTCGACGACCGTCTCGACGGCGTCCTCGGACTTCTCGACGACCTCGTCGGCAGCCTTGTCGGCGGCCGCGGCAGCAGCAACGGGACCGCCGGTCTCGGCCTTCTCCTGGCGCTCCTTGGCGGCGCGCTTGGTGGCGCCGGAGGCCTCGGCCACGACCTGCTCGGCCAGCGGCTCGACGAGCTCGATCACGGCCATGGGGGCCGCGTCGCCCTTGCGGGGGCCGAGCTTGGTGATGCGGGTGTAGCCGCCCGGACGACCGGCGTAGCTCGGGCCGATCTCGGCGAACAGCTCGTGGACGACGCCCTTGTCGCGGATCACCGCGAGGACGCGACGACGCGCGTGCAGGTCGCCCCGCTTGGCGAGGGTGATGAGGCGCTCGGCGAGGGGGCGCAGGCGCTTGGCCTTGGCCTCCGTCGTCGTGATGCTGCCGTGCTCGAACAGCGCGGTCGCGAGGTTCGCGAGCATGAGCCGCTCGTGCGCGGGGCTGCCGCCGAGGCGGGCGCCCTTGGTGGGGGTGGGCATTGATCTGTCTCCTGCGTCAGTGAGGTTCTCGGGGGCGGTTCAGCTCGTCAGAGCTGCTCGTCCTCGGCGAACCCCGCGTCGTCGTCGTCGTAGAAGCTCACGGCGGTGGTCGGGTCGAACCCGGGCGGGCTGTCCTTGAGCGCCAGACCCAGAGTCGCGAGCTTGGCCTTGACCTCGTCGATCGACTTCGAGCCGAAGTTGCGGATGTCGAGCAGGTCGGCCTCGGAACGGCCGATGAGCTCGCCCACCGTGTGGATGCCCTCGCGCTTGAGGCAGTTGTACGAGCGCACGGTCAGGTCGAGGGACTCGATCGGCGTCGAGAGCTGCTCGGCGACGAAGGCGTCGGCGGGCGACGGGCCGATGTCGATGCCCTCGGCGTCGATGTTGAGCTCGCGGGCGAGGCCGAAGAGCTCGACCAGGGTCTTGCCGGCCGACGCGACGGCGTCGCGCGGCGACATCGACTGCTTGGTCTCGACGTCGATGACCAGGCGGTCGAAGTCCGTGCGCTGCTCGACACGGGTGGCCTCGACCTTGTAGGTCACCTTGAGCACCGGCGAGTAGATCGAGTCGACCGGGATGCGGCCGATCTCCTGGCCGGGCTGCTTGTTCTGGGCGGCGGAGACGTAGCCGCGGCCGCGCTCGACCACCAGCTCCATCTCGAGCTTGCCCTTGTCGTTGAGCGTCGCGATGTGCAGGTCGGGGTTGTGCACCTCGACGCCCGCCGGCGGCGCGATGTCCGCAGCGGTCACGGCGCCCGGGCCCTGCTTGCGCAGGTACATGACGACCGGCTCGTCGTGCTCGGACGATACGACGAGCTGCTTGATGTTGAGGATCAGCTCGGTGACGTCCTCCTTGACGCCCGGCACGGTGGTGAACTCGTGCAGGACGCCGTCGATGCGGATGCTGGTGACAGCAGCGCCGGGGATCGACGACAGGAGGGTGCGGCGCACCGAGTTGCCGAGGGTGTAGCCGAATCCAGGCTCGAGCGGCTCCATGATGAAGCGCGAGCGGAACTCCGAGACCGGCTCCTCGACGAGGGTCGGCCGCTGGGCGATCAGCACGTGTTGTTCCTTCCGAGGCGCCCGCTATTTGACGCCTGAACGAGGGATGAGGGGCTGGGGGTGCTGCCGTCGGCGCCCGTCCGGGGACGGACGCCGACGGATCACGTCACTTCGAGTAGAGCTCGACGATCAGCTGCTCCTGCACCTGCGTGTCGATGACGGCACGCTCGGGCAGGGAGTGGACCAGCACGCGCATGCGCGAGGGGATGACCTCGAGCCACGCCGGGACGGGACGCTCGCCGAGCTGGGCGTGGGCGACCACGAACGGGGTGAGCTCGCGGCTGGCCTGGCGCACCTCGACGATGTCGTTGGCCGACACGCGGTACGACGGGATGTCGACCTTCTTGCCGTTCACGGTGATGTGGCCGTGGCGGACGAGCTGGCGGGCCATGTCGCGGCTGGCGGCGAAGCCGGCGCGGTACACGACGTTGTCGAGACGGCTCTCGAGGATGCGGAGCAGGTTCTCACCCGTCTTGCCCTGCTTGCGCTGGGCCTCCTCGTAGTAGCCGCGGAACTGCTTCTCGAGCACGCCGTAGATGCGCGCGCACTTCTGCTTCTCGCGCTTCTGGAGCAGGTACTCGCTGTCCTTGGTACGACCGCGGCCGTGCTGGCCGGGCGGGTAGGGACGGCTCTCGATCGGGCACTTCGGCGACTCGCACTTGGCGCCCTTGAGGAACAGCTTGGTCTTCTCGCGGCGGCAGCGCTTGCAGTCCGCCCCGGTGTATCGGGCCATGGTGAAGCTTTCTCTCTCTCGTGGCGTCAGACGCGGCGGCGCTTGGGCGGGCGGCAGCCGTTGTGCGGGCTGGGGGTGACGTCCTGGATCGTGCCCACCTCGAGGCCAGTGGCCTGCAGCGAGCGGATCGCGGTCTCGCGGCCGGAGCCGGGACCCTTGACGAAGACGTCGACCTTCTTCATGCCGTGCTCCATGGCACGGCGGGCAGCCGCCTCGGCGGCGAGCTGGGCGGCGAAGGGCGTGCTCTTGCGGGAGCCCTTGAAGCCCACCTGGCCCGACGAGGCCCACGAGATCACCGCACCGGTCGGGTCGGTGATCGAGACGATCGTGTTGTTGAACGTGCTCTTGATGTGCGCGTGGCCGTGGGCCACGTTCTTCTTCTCCTTGCGGCGCACCTTCTTGGCGCCGGCAGCCGTACGGCTCTTGGGAGGCATCGACTATCCGTTCTGCTCGAGGTGATCGGTCCTTCGGTCGCGGCGCATCCGGAGCGCCTGCAGGACCGTCGGACTACTACTTCTTGCCGGCCTTCTTCTTGCCGGCCACGGTCTTCTTGGGACCCTTGCGGGTGCGCGCGTTGGTGTGCGTGCGCTGGCCGCGGACCGGGAGGCCGCGACGGTGGCGAAGACCCTGGTAGCAGCCGATCTCCACCTTGCGGCGGATGTCCGCGGCGACCTCGCGACGGAGGTCGCCCTCGGTCTTGAAGTTGGCCTCGAGGTAGTCGCGCAGCTTGATGAGGTCGTCGTCGCTCAGGTCGCGGACGCGGACGTCCGGGCTGACGCCGGTGGCCTGCAGGGTCTGCGCGGCACGAGTCTTGCCGATGCCGTAGATGTAGGTAAGCGCAACCTCGAGCCGCTTCTCGCGGGGGAGGTCGACGCCGACGAGACGTGCCATGTGCGTGCGTTCTCTTCTCATGTTGTCCGGAGGTCTGGCAGCGGTACCGGTCCCACCCGCCGGTGGGTCCTCGGCCTCCGGGCCGAGGGTGTCGTCCCGCGCGCGGCACGTAGGCAGCGCAGGGGTCGGGTACTGCTGTCTTGCTCGGGTCGTGCGGGGTCGTGCATCGCCGGCCGGGGCCGGCGGGCGATCAGCCCTGGCGCTGCTTGTGGCGCGGGTTCTCGCAGATGACCATGACGCGGCCGTGGCGGCGGATCACCTTGCACTTGTCGCAGATCTTCTTGACGCTCGGGTTGACCTTCATCGATCTCTCCACGGGTGCTCGTGCCAGGCGCGGGCGCCCGTGCTGCTCGTGTTGGACAGTGCGTGTTCGGGTGGTGCTGCGGAGCGGTGGTGCTGTCGTGCGACGACCGTCCGGGCCGCGCAGGCAGCCCGGGGTGCGGTCACTTGTAGCGGTAGACGATCCGGCCGCGGGTCAGGTCGTAGGGCGAGAGCTCCACGACGACCCGGTCGTCGGGAAGGATTCGGATGTAGTGCATCCGCATCTTCCCGCTGATGTGCGCAAGCACCTTGTGCCCGTTGTCGAGCTCCACCCGGAACATCGCGTTCGGGAGGGACTCGATGATCGTGCCTTCGAGCTCGATGGCACCGTCCTTCTTGGGCATGTCCTCGCACTTCGTCCGTGTCGGCTGTGGTTTCCTTGCTGCGCCCCTGGTGGGGCCGGCTGCCGGTTCGGCCCGCGCAGCACCGACCCGGACCGCGAGGTCCGGACGAGGGCGTGCGCAGGCGCGACTCGACGAGCCGAGGGACGAGTCTACGTCAGGAAGCGCCGCGAGCGTTAATCCGGTGATCTTGGTCCGCGGGGACCTGTGAGCGGTCCACAGGCATCCGGTCCGTCCGGATATCGGTCAGTGACGCGTGGCGGCGGGCGACGCCACCCCGAGCTCGGCGAAGCGGGCCGCTCCGCCGTCGATCGCCGTGAGCACCCACGGGCCCTCCGCCGTGACCGCGACCGTGTGCTCCCAGTGGCAGGCGCGGCCGCCGTCGGTCGTCACAACCGTCCAGTCGTCGGCCAGGGTTCGGGTGTGGCGGCTGCCGGCGCAGACCATCGGCTCGACCGCGAGGGCCATCCCCACCACCAGCTGCGGGCTCTTGCCGCCGTGGTCGTAGTTGGGGACGTTGGGCTCCATGTGCATCGAGGTGCCGATGCCGTGGCCGACGTACTCCTCGACGATGCCGTAGCTCTCCCCCGCGGGCTGGCTTCGCACGCTCGACTCCACGGCGACGCCGATGTCGCGGACCGAGCCGCCCGCCACTGCCGCGGCGAGGCCGCGCCACAGGGCCTCCTCGGTCACCCGTGACAGCTCGAGGGAAGCGGCGTCGACGTCGCCCACGCCCACAGTGATCGCCGCGTCGCCGTGCCATCCGGACAGGATCGCGCCGCAGTCGATCGAGATCTGATCGCCGTCCTGCAGCACGCGGTCGCCGGGGATGCCGTGCACGACCTCGTCGTTGACCGAGGTGCAGATGCTGGCCGGGTAGCCGTGGTAGCCCAGGAACGAGGGCACCGCGCCGTGCGAGCGGATCGACTCCTCGGCGAGGGCGTCGAGCTCACGGGTGCTGATGCCGGGGCGCACGCTCTCGCGCAGCAGCTCGAGGGTGCGGCCCACGACGAGCCCCGCCTCACGCATGAGCAGGATCTGCTCGGGCGTCTTGACCTCGATGCGGTCCTTGCGGCGGAACATGGCAGAGAGGGAGGAGGGCTCAGACGCCGAGCGCGCCGAGCACGCGGGCGGTGACGTCCTCGACCGAGCCCATGCCGTCGACCTTGACCAGCAGGCCCTGGCCCTCGTACGCGTCGATGAGCGGGGCGGTCTGCTCGAAATACACCTCGAGCCGGCGGCGGATGACTTCCTCGGTGTCGTCGGAGCGGCCCTGCTCGGCTGCGCGCTTGGTCAGGCGGCCCACGACCTCGTCGACGTCGACAGTGAGCTCGACGACCTTCTCCAGCGAGCGGCCCTGCTCGGCCAGGATGCCCGCGAGCTCCTCGACCTGGGCCACCGTGCGGGGGTAGCCGTCGAGCAGGAAGCCCGGTGCGGCGTCGGGCTCGGCGAGGCGGTCGCGCACCATCGCGTTGGTGACCGAGTCCGGCACGTATTCGCCGGCGTCCATGTAGCGCTTGGCCTCGACGCCGAGCGGCGTCCCCTGGGACACGTTCGCGCGGAAGATGTCGCCAGTCGAGATGTGCGGGATCCCGAGGCGCGCCGCGACGACCGCCGCCTGCGTGCCCTTGCCGGCACCGGGCGGACCCATGAGGACGACTGTGGTCATCGCAAGAACCCCTCGTAGTTGCGCTGCTGGAGCTGGGACTCGATCTGCTTCACCGTATCGAGGCCCACTCCCACCATGATCAGCAGGCTGGTGCCGCCGAACACGAAGCGCTGTCCGACCCCGAGGAAGTCGAAGGCGATGAAGGGGATGATCGCGATGGTGGCCAGGTAGAGCGAGCCCGGCAGCGTCAGCCGCGTCAGCACGTAGTCGAGGTAGTCCGCAGTCGGCTTGCCCGCGCGGATGCCCGGGATGAAGCCGCCGTAGGACTTCATGTTGTCGGCGACCTCGACGGGGTTGAACGTGATCGCCACGTAGAAGTACGCGAAGAAGATGATGAGGACGAAGTACACGACGAAGTACGCCGGCTCCGTGCCGTTCTGCAGGTTGGCCAGGATCCACTGCGCCACAGCGCCGTCGGCGCCGGTGATCTGCACCAGCAGCTGAGGCACGTAGAGCAGCGACGACGCGAAGATGACCGGGATGACGCCGGCCATGTTGACCTTGAGCGGGATGTAGGTGCTCGTGCCGCCGTACATCCGGCGGCCGACCATCCGCTTGGCGTACTGCACGGGGATGCGCCGCTGCGCCTGCTCCACGAACACGACGCCCGCGATGATCGCGAAGCCGATCACGATGACGGTGGTGAAGGCGAACGGGCCGTTCACCGCCCAGATCTGGCCCATCTGGCCCGGGAACGTCGCGATGATCGAGGTGAAGATCAGCAGCGACATGCCGTTGCCGACGCCGCGGTCGGTGATGAGCTCGCCGAGCCACATGATGACGGCGGTACCGGCCGTCATCACGAAGATCATCGTGATGACGAGGGTGACCGAGTCGTCGACGAGCAGCGGCTGGTTGCAGCCCTGGAAGAGGCGTCCGGGCACGCGCGCCAGGGCGATGATGCCCGTCGACTGCAGGATCGCCAGCGCCACGGTCAGGTAGCGGGTGTACTGGGTCAGCTGCTGCTGGCCCTGCTGCCCCTCCTGCCGCAGGCTCTCCAGGCGCGGGATCACCACCGTGAGCAGCTGGATGATGATGCTCGCGGTGATGTAGGGCATGATCCCCAGCGCGAACACCGACAGCTGGAGCAGCGCTCCGCCGCTGAACAGGTTGATCAGGCCGTAGATCGAGTTGTCCTGGACCTGCTCGATGCACAGACGGATCGACTGGTAGTTCACACCGGGGGTCGGCACGATCGAGCCGAGCCGGAACAGCGTGATCATCCCGAGGGTGAACAGCAGCTTCTTGCGCAGGTCCGGCGTACGGAACGCCGACGCGAACGCGGAAAGCACGGAGCCCCTCCTGGGTGGGCGCGGATGCGCCCTCGAGTCGATCTGGGCCCGCGGACGCGCCGCGGGACAGGTGCTTGCGTGGACGTGCTGGCCGGCGGACGCATCCCCCGGCCCCGTGAGCCTAACAGCCGAAAACGAAGGGGCGCCCCAGGCGTCGCGCGACGCCGGGACGCCCCTCCGGGAGGTGGTGCAGCCTTCAGGACCGGGGTCCGTGGGCGGGTCGTGATGCGGGCCGGGCTCCTCAGAGCTCGGTGGCGGTGCCGCCCGCAGCGGCGATCTTGCTCTTGGCGGTCTCGGAGAACGCGTGGGCGCTCACCTGGACGGCCACCGAGATGTCGCCCTGGCCGAGGACCTTGACCGGCTGGTTCTTGCGGACCGCGCCGGCAGCGACCAGCTCGTCGACACCCACGGTGCCGCCCTGCGGGAACAGAGCGTTGAGCTGGGCGACGTTGACGACCTGGAACTCGACCTTGTTCGGGTTCTTGAAGCCCTTGAGCTTGGGCAGCCGCATGTGCAGCGGCATCTGCCCGCCCTCGAAGTTGGCGGGAACCTGGTAGCGGGCCTTGGTGCCCTTGGTACCGCGGCCGGCGGTCTTGCCCTTGCTCGCCTCACCGCGACCCACGCGGGTCTTGGCGGTCTTCGAGCCCGGGGCCGGGCGCAGGTGATGGACCTTGAGAGTCATGTCAGTCGACCTCCTCGACCTTGACGAGGTGGGAGACGACGTTGACCATCCCGCGGATCTCGGGACGGTCCTCCTTCACCACGACGTCGCCGATGCGCTTGAGACCGAGCGAGCGCAGCGAGTCGCGCTGGTTCTGCTTGCCGCCGATCTCCGACTTGAGCTGGGTGACCTTGAGGCGGGCCATCACGCACCCGTCCCAGCGGCCTGGGCACGCAGGAGCGCGGCCGGGGCGACGTCCTCGAGCGGGAGGCCGCGGCGGGCGGCGACCTGCTCCGGACGCTCGAGGCCCTTGAGGGCCGCGACCGTCGCGTGGACGATGTTGATCGCGTTGTCCGAGCCGAGCGACTTGCTCAGCACGTCGTGGACGCCGGCGCACTCGAGCACGGCGCGCACCGGGCCGCCGGCGATGACGCCGGTACCGGGAGCGGCCGGGCGGAGCAGCACGACGCCAGCGGCGGCCTCGCCGGTGATCGGGTGCGGGATGGTGCCCTGGATACGGGGGACCTTGAAGAAGTTCTTCTTGGCCTCCTCGACACCCTTGGCGATCGCCGCGGGCACCTCCTTGGCCTTCCCGTAGCCGACGCCGACCGTGCCGTCGCCGTCGCCCACGACCACGAGGGCCGTGAAGCTGAACCGACGACCGCCCTTGACGACCTTGGCCACGCGGTTGATCGTGACGACGCGCTCGACGAAGGCGGACTTCTCCGCCGCGGGGCCCTTGCCGTCGCGACGGTCGCGACCCCGCTCGTTGCCGCCGGCGCCGCCTCCGCGGCGCTGGGCTGCAGCCATGACTACCTCTTCCTTCGAATCCGTCGTTCGCGTCAGAACGCGAGGCCGCCCTCGCGGGCGCCGTCAGCGAGGGCCGCGACGCGGCCGTGGTACTTGTTGCCGCCACGGTCGAACACGACCGTGTCGATGCCGGCCGACTTCGCGCGCTGGGCCACCAGCTCGCCGACCTTCTTGGCCTTGGCGCTCTTGTCGCCGTCGAACGCACGGAGGTCGGCCTCCATGGTCGAGGCGGACGCGAGCGTGGTGCCGGCGCTGTCGTCGACCACCTGCACGAACAGGTGGCGCGTCGACCGCGAGACGACGAGACGCGGACGGACCGCGGTGCCGTGGACCTTCTTGCGGACCCGGGTGTGACGGCGCTTGCGCGCGACCGCCTTCTTGTTGCCCGAGCCGAGCTTCGCGACGATGGACATGGCTTACTTGCCCGCCTTTCCGGCCTTGCGGCGGATGACCTCGCCGGCGTAGCGCACGCCCTTGCCCTTGTAGGGGTCGGGCTTGCGGAGCTTGCGCAGGTTGGCGGCGACCTCGCCGACCTTCTGCTTGTCGATGCCCGCGACCGAGAACTTGGTGGGGGTCTCGACGGCGAACGAGATGCCCTCCGGCGCCTCGACCACGATCGGGTGCGAGTAGCCGAGAGCGAACTCCAGGGCGGTGCCCTTGGCGGCGACGCGGTAACCGGTGCCGGAGATCTCGAGGGCCTTGGAGTAGCCCTCGGTGACGCCGGTGACCATGTTGGCGACCAGGGTGCGGGTGAGCCCGTGCAGCGAGCGCGAGAGGCGCTCGTCGTTGGGGCGCGAGACCTGCAGCGTGCCGTCCTCGTCCTTGGCGACGGTGATCGGCGCGGCGACCTCGTGGGTGAGCGTGCCCTTGGGGCCCTTCACCGTGACGGTCGAGCCGTCGATGTCGACGGTGACGCCGGACGGGACGGAGATGGGCAGGCGACCGATGCGCGACATGCTTCTACTCCTTCCCGTTACCAGACGTAGGCGAGGACTTCCCCGCCCACACCCTGCTTGGCGGCCTGCTTGTCGGTCAGCAGGCCGGACGACGTCGAGATGATCGCGACACCGAGGCCACCGAGGACCTTGGGCAGCGAGGTGCTCTTCGCGTAGACGCGAAGGCCAGGCTTCGACACGCGGCGGACGCCGGCGATCGAGCGCTCCCGGCTGGGGCCGAACTTGAGGTCGAGCACGAGGCTCTTGCCGACCTCGGCGTCCTCGACACGCCAGCCGCCGATGTAGCCCTCCTGCTTGAGGATCTCGGCGATCCCCGCCTTGATCTTGGAGTGCGGCATCGCGACCGTGTCGTGGTACGCCGTGTTGGCGTTGCGCAGACGCGTGAGCATGTCTGCGATCGGGTCAGTCATCGTCATGGCCAGACGGCCTCTCTCACCGTGGTATCCGGCTCGTCAGTCGAGCCCGGACCTGCGGCGTAGTAGTGGATTACCAGCTGCTCTTGGTGATGCCGGGGAGCTCACCGCGGTGGGCCATCTCGCGCAGGCACACGCGGCAGAGGCCGAACTTGCGGTACACCGAGTGCGGGCGCCCGCAGCGCTGGCAGCGGGTGTAGCCGCGGACGGCGAACTTCGGCTTCTTGTTCGCCTTGTTGATCAGAGCGGTCTTCGCCACGGTCAGTTCTCCTTGAACGGGAAGCCGAGCTGCTTGAGCAGCGCGCGGCCCTCGGCGTCGTTGGTGGCCGTGGTGACCACGGTGATGTCCATGCCGCGCACGCGGTCGATGGAGTCCTGGTCGATCTCGTGGAACATCGACTGCTCGTTGAGACCGAAGGTGTAGTTGCCGCGGCCGTCGAACTGGGTGCCGGACAGGCCGCGGAAGTCGCGGATGCGCGGCAGGGCCACCGACAGCAGGCGGTCGAGGAACTCCCACATGCGGTCGCCGCGCAGCGTGACGTGCGCGCCGATCGGCATGCCCTCGCGCAGCTTGAACTGCGCGATCGACTTGCGGGCCTTGGTGACCTGCGGCTTCTGGCCGGTGATCGCGGCGAGGTCCTTGATGGCGCCCTCGATGAGCTTCGAGTCGCGAGCAGCCTCGCCGACGCCCATGTTCACGACGACCTTGACCAGGCCGGGCACCTGCATGACGTTGGCGTAGCCGAACTCCTCGAGCAGCGCCGGCGAGATCTCCTCGCGGTAGCGCGTCTTGAGGCGCGGCTGCACCTTCTCGGTGGTGGTGGCAGTCATCAGATGTCCTTACCGGTGCGCTTGCTGACGCGCACGGAACGCGAGGTCTCGTACGACGTGCCGTCGGGGCGGTTCTTGGTGACCGTCTCGCGGCGGTAGCCGACGCGGGTGGGGCGGTTGTCGCTGGGGTCCACGAGCATCACGTTCGAGACGTGGATCGGGGCTTCCTGCGTGACGATGCCGCCGGTCTTCGCGCCGCGGGTCGTCTGGCCGACCTTGGTGTGCTTCTTGATCCGGTTGACGCCCTCGACGAGGACCTTGTCGGACTCCGGCAGCACGGCGATGACCTTGCCCTGCACGCCCTTGTCCTTGCCGGTGATGACCTGGACCAGGTCGCCCTTCTTGATGTGGAGGCCAGCCATGATCACAGCACCTCCGGGGCGAGCGAGATGATCTTCATGAAGCGCTTCTCGCGCAGCTCGCGGCCGACCGGGCCGAAGATGCGGGTACCGCGGGGCTCGCCGTCGTTCTTGAGGATGACGGCGGCGTTCTCGTCGAAGCGGATGTACGAGCCGTCCAGCCGCCGGCGCTCCTTCTTCGTGCGCACGACGACGGCCTTGACGACGTCACCCTTCTTGACGTTGCCACCGGGGATCGCGTCCTTCACGGTGGCGACGATGACGTCGCCGATGCCCGCGTAGCGCCGACCGGAGCCACCGAGCACACGGATGCAGAGGATCTCCTTGGCACCCGTGTTGTCGGCGACGCGCAGTCGCGACTCCTGCTGGATCACGTGAGTGTCTCCTGTTGTCGCGCCGGTTCTCGGTCTCCCGAGCCTGGCGGAACGGATGGTTGGTGCGGTCCGCGACGCTGCGCCGGACCTGGTGAGTCTAGTCGGCCCTCGCGCGAGGGCCAAAACTCGTGATCATGGCCGGCCCCGGACGGAGCCGGCCATCGATCGCTTCGGGCCTACTTGGCCTTCTCGAGGATCTCCACCACGCGCCAGCGCTTGGTCGCCGACAGCGGGCGGGTCTCCATGAGCAGGACCTTGTCGCCGATACCGGCGGCGTTGGCCTCGTCGTGGGCGTGCAGCTTGGACGTGCGGCGCACGACCTTGCCGTACAGCGGGTGCTTGAAGCGGTCCTCGACGGCGACGACGACGGTCTTGTCCATCTTGTCGCTGACGACGTAGCCCTCACGGACCTT
Source organism: Actinomycetota bacterium (assembly GCA_020161245.1). GTDB lineage: Bacteria > Actinomycetota > Actinomycetes > S36-B12 > CAIYMF01 > Longivirga. The sequence continues at coordinate 57,094 of JAIUOK010000022.1, forward strand.
GCGGAAGCCGCGGGGCTCGGTGGAGTTGTCGGTCACAGCCTTCTCGTTCTCGCTCACGCCGCACCCACCGGGGTGATGCCGAGCTCGCGCTCGCGCATGATCGTGTAGATCCGGGCGATGTCGGTGCGGACGGCGCGCAGCCGGCCGTGGCTCTCCAGCTGGCCGGTGGCCGCCTGGAAACGCAGGTTGAACAGCTCGGCCTTGGCCTCGCGCAGCTTCTCGACGAGCTCGTCGTCGGTAAGACCGCGGAGCTCCGCCGGCTTGGTACCGGTCGCCATCAGATGTCACCTGCCTCGCGCCGGACGATCCGGCACTTCATCGGGAGCTTGTGCGCGGCGCGGGTGAGCGCCTCGCGTGCCACGGTCTCGTTCGGGAACGACAGCTCGAACATGACGCGGCCGGGCTTGACGTTGGCGACCCACCACTCCGGCGAGCCCTTGCCGGAGCCCATGCGGGTCTCGGCGGGCTTCTTGGTGATCGGGCGGTCCGGGTAGATCGTGATCCAGACCTTGCCGCCACGCCGGATGTGGCGCGTGATGGCGATACGGGCGGACTCGATCTGACGGTTGGTCACGTAGGCCGGCTCGAGCGCCTGCAGCCCGTACTGGCCCCACGTCACCTCGGTGCCGCCCTTGGCGGCGCCGGTGCGGTCGGGGTGGTGCTGCTTGCGGTGCTTGACCCTGCGGGGGATCAGCATCGGTCAGGCCTCCGTTCCGGCGTTCTCGACCGCGGCGGTCTCGGCGACGGGCGCCTCGAGCTCGGCGGTCTCAGTGCTGGGCGTGCTCTCGGGAGCGGCGTCGCGCTGCGGGCGGCGGCCGGCGGGGCGCGCGGGGCGCTCGCGGCGGCCGGAGCCGAGACGCTCGGCGGCGGCAGCGGCCTCGCGCTCGGTGCGCGACTGGCTGACCTCGCCCTTGTAGATCCAGACCTTCACACCGATGCGGCCGAAGGTCGTGCGGGCCTCGTAGAAGCCGTAGTCGATGTTCGCGCGGAGCGTGTGCAGCGGCACGCGGCCCTCGCGGTAGAACTCGGTACGGCTCATCTCGGCGCCGCCCAGACGGCCGGACACCTGGACACGGATGCCCTTGGCGCCGCCCTTCATGGCCGACTGCATCGACTTGCGCATGGCGCGGCGGAACGAGACGCGGCTCGAGAGCTGCTCGGCCACGCCCTGCGCGACGAGCTGGGCGTCGGTCTCGGGGTTCTTGACCTCGAGGATGTTGAGCTGCACCTGCTTGCCGGTCAGCTTCTCGAGGTCGCCGCGGATGCGGTCGGCCTCGGCGCCACGGCGGCCGATGACGATGCCGGGGCGGGCAGTGTGGATGTCGACGCGGACGCGCTCGCGCGTGCGCTCGATCTCCACCTTGCTGATGCCGGCGCGCTCCATGCCCTTGCTCATGAGGCGGCGGATCTTCACGTCCTCGTCGACGTAGTCGCGGTAGCGCTGACCCTCCTTGGAGGAGTCGGCGAACCAGCGCGACTTGTAGTCGGTGGTGATGCCCAGACGGAAGCCGTACGGGTTGATCTTCTGGCCCACGGCCGGGTCACCCCTTCTTCCGCGCCGCGTCGGCCGGGACCGACTCGACGACGACGGTGATGTGGCTGGTGCGCTTGCGGATGCGGTACGCGCGGCCCTGGGCACGCGGACGGAACCGCTTGAGGGTCGGGCCCTCGTCGACGTAGGCCTCGCGCACGACGAGCGTGGCCGGGTCGAGGTTGAAGTTGTTCGTCGCGTTGGCGATGGCGCTGTCGAGCACCTTGCCCACGGGCTCGCTCGCCGCCTGCGGCGCGAAGTGCAGCACCGCCTGAGCCTCGGCGGCCGGCAGGCCGCGGATGAGGTCGATGACGCGGCGTGCCTTCATGGGCGTGACACGCACGTAGCGCGCCTGGGCCCTGGCTTCCATCGCTGTCCCCTTGCTGGTCGTCGTACTCATGAGATGTGTGGCTGGACTTCTGCTCGGTCCGCCCGCCTTAGCGGCGGCGGGCCTTGCGGTCGTCCTTGACGTGGCCACGGAAGGTGCGCGTGGGAGCGAACTCGCCGAGCTTGTGGCCGATCATGTTCTCGGTCACGAAGACCGGGATGTGCTTGCGACCGTCGTGCACCGCGATGGTGTGGCCGAGCATGTCCGGCACGATCATCGAGCGGCGCGACCAGGTCTTGATCACGTTGCGGGTGCCCTTGGTGTTCTGGTCCTCGACCTTCTTGGCGAGGTGCCCGTCGACGAAGGGGCCCTTCTTGAGGCTGCGCGGCATGACGATCCCTTAGCGCTTCTTGCCGGTCTTGCGACGGCGGACGATGAACTTGTCGCTGGCCTTGTTGGCCTTGCGGGTACGGCCCTCGGGCTTGCCGTTGGGGTTGACCGGGTGACGGCCACCAGAGGTCTTGCCCTCACCACCACCGTGCGGGTGGTCGATCGGGTTCATAGCCACACCGCGGACGGTCGGGCGCTTGCCCTTCCAGCGCATGCGGCCGGCCTTGCCCCAGTTGATGTTGCTCTGCTCGGCGTTGCCCACCTCGCCGACGGTGGCGCGGCAGCGCACGTCGACGTTGCGGATCTCGCCCGAGGGCAGGCGCAGCTGGGCGTAGGGGCCGTCCTTGGCGACGAGCTGGACGCTCACGCCGGCGGAACGGGCGATCTTCGCGCCGCCGCCCGGACGCAGCTCCACGGCGTGCACCACGGTGCCGACGGGGATGTTGCGCAGCGGGAGGTTGTTGCCCGGCTTGATGTCGGCCGAGGGACCCGTCTCCACGGTGTCGCCCTGCTGCAGCTTGTTCGGCGCCACGATGTAGCGCTTCTCGCCATCGGCGAAGTGCAGCAGCGCGATACGCGCGGTGCGGTTGGGGTCGTACTCGATGTGCGCGACCTTCGCCGGCACGCCGTCCTTGTCGGCGCGACGGAAGTCGATCACGCGGTACGCCCGCTTGTGGCCACCGCCCTGGTGACGGGTGGTGATGCGGCCCTGGTTGTTGCGGCCGCCCTTCTTGGGAAGCGGGCGAACGAGCGACTTCTCCGGCTCCGACCGCGTGATCTCGACGAAGTCGGCCACGCTGGAGCCACGGCGTCCAGGAGTGGTCGGCTTGTACTTGCGGATACCCATCGGGTTTCTCTTCCTCGTCGGTTTCTCGTCAGTCGGCCGGTCAGGAGACCGGGCCGCCGAAGATGTCGATGCGGTCGCCGTCGGCGAGGCTCACGATCGCCCGCTTGGTGTCGGCGCGCTTGCCGAAGCCGAAGCGGGTGCGCGTGCGCTTGCCCTGGCGGTTGATCGTGTTCACGCCGGTCACCTTGACGCCGAAGACCTGCTCGACCGCGATCTTGATCTGGGTCTTGTTGGCGTCGGGGGCGACGATGAACGTGTACTTGTTCTCGTCGAGGAGCGCGTAGCTCTTCTCCGAGACCACGGGCGCGAGCAGGATGTCGCGCGGGTCGCTGATGCGGCTCACAGCGAGGCCTCCTCATTCGCCTCGGTCTCAGTCGCGACGGCCTTGGCACCCTTGCCGGTCGTGGGACCGGCGAGGAACGCCTCGAGGGCGCCCTGGGTGAAGACCACGTCGTCGCTGACGAGGACGTCGTAGGTGTTGAGCTGGTCCGGGACGATCAGGTGGACGCTCGGGACGTTGCGCAGCGAGAGCCACGCGACGTCGTCCTCGCGCTCCACGACCACCAGCAGGTTGCGGCGGTCGCTGATCGCGGACAGGGCCTGCACCGCAGCCTTCGTCGACGGCGTCTCGCCCTCGACGATGCCCGTGACGACGTGGACGCGGCCGTTGCGGGCGCGGTCCGACAGCGCTCCGCGCAGGGCGGCGGCCTTCATCTTCTTGGGCGTCCGCTGCGCGTAGTCGCGCGGGTGCGGGCCGTGGACGGTGCCACCGCCGGCGAACTGCGGCGCACGGGTCGAGCCCTGACGGGCGCGGCCGGTGCCCTTCTGCTTGTAGGGCTTGCGGCCACCGCCGCGGACCTCGCCGCGGGTCTTGGTGTCGTGGGTGCCCTGGCGCGCGGCAGCGAGCTGGGCGACGACGACCTGGTGGATCAGCGGCACGTTGACCTGGACGCCGAACACGTCGGCGGGGAGGTCGACCGTGCCCGCGGCCTTGCCGGCCGGCGTGGTGATCTCGACCGTGGTGACCTCGGCCTCGAGGGTGTCGTTCTTCGCCATGGCGATCAGGCCCCCTTCGCAGCCGTGCGGACGAGCACGAGACCGCCCTTGGGGCCGGGGACGGCGCCCTTGATCAGGATCAGGCCGTTCTCGGCGTCCACGGAGTGGATCTCGAGGTTCTGGGTGGTCTGGCGCGCGACGCCCATGCGGCCCGCCATGCGCATGCCCTTGAAGACACGGCCGGGGGTCGCGCAGCCGCCGATCGAGCCGGGCTTGCGGTGGTTGCGGTGCGCACCGTGGGAGGCCGACACGCCGGAGAAGCCGTGACGCTTCATGACACCGGCGTAGCCCTTGCCCTTGGTGGTCCCGATCACGTCGACGGCCTGGCCGGCCTCGAACGTGTCGACCGCGAGCTCCTGGCCGAGCGAGTACTCGGACGCGTCGGAGGTGCGCAGCTCGACCAGGTGGCGGCGCGGCGTGACGCCCGCCTTGGCGAAGTGGCCCGAGGCGGGCTTGTTCACCTTGCGCGGGTCGATCGCGCCGAACGCGATCTGGACGGAGCTGTAGCCGTCCTGCTCGGGGGTCTTGACCTGGGTGACGACGCACGGGCCGGCCTTGACGACGGTCACGGGGACGACGCGGTTGTTGTCGTCCCAGACCTGGGTCATGCCGAGCTTCTCGCCCAGGAGCCCCTTGATCTGCTTGCTCATGGTGGCTGCGTTCCTCAGAGCTTGATCTCGATGTCGACACCGGCCGGGAGGTCGAGACGCATGAGCGAGTCGACGGTCTTCGGCGTGGGGTCGAGGATGTCGATGAGGCGCTTGTGGGTGCGCATCTCGAAGTGCTCGCGGCTGTCCTTGTACTTGTGCGGCGAGCGGATGACGCAGTAGACGTTCTTCTCCGTCGGCAGCGGCACCGGGCCCGCGACCTGAGCGCCCGTACGGGTCACCGTCTCGACGATCTTGCGCGCCGAGCTGTCGATGACCTCGTGGTCGTAGGCCTTGAGCCGGATGCGGATCTTCTGTCCCGCCATGGTGGCTTCGGTGTCCTTACTCGTTCGTGTGCCGCTGGGAGGGAGCCGGTCCGCCGGCCCCCTGGTGGGTCCGCGCTCGGGCCCGCCCGCTAGGTGCGGGCCCGAGCGCGTTCGCCAGAGGTGTTACTTGAGGATCTTGGTGACGCGACCCGCACCGACGGTGCGGCCGCCCTCGCGGATGGCGAAACGGAGACCGTCCTCCATCGCGATGGGCTGGATCAGGTCGACCTTCATCTCGGTGTTGTCGCCCGGCATGACCATCTCGGTGCCCTCGGGGAGGGTGACGACGCCGGTCACGTCCGTGGTACGGAAGTAGAACTGCGGGCGGTAGTTGTTGAAGAACGGCGTGTGGCGGCCGCCCTCGTCCTTGCTCAGGATGTAGACGTTGGCCTCGAACTCAGTGTGCGGGGTGACCGAGCCCGGCTTGCACAGGACCTGGCCGCGCTCCACGTCGTCGCGCTTGGTGCCGCGGAGGAGCAGACCCACGTTCTCGCCGGCCTGGCCCTCGTCGAGCAGCTTGCGGAACATCTCGACGCCGGTGACGGTGGTCTTCGTCGTCTCCTTGCGGATACCGACGATCTCGACCTCCTCGTTCACCTTGATGATGCCGCGCTCGATGCGACCGGTGACGACGGTGCCGCGACCGGTGATCGTGAAGACGTCCTCGACGGGCATGAGGAACGGCTTCTCGGTCTCACGGGCCGGGGTCGGGATGTACTCGTCGACGGCCTTCATGAGCTCGAGGATCGACTCGGCCCACTTCGCGTCGCCGTTGAGGGCCGGGAAGGCCGCAACGCGCACGACGGGGATGTCGTCGCCGGGGAACTCGTAGCTCGAGAGCAGCTCGCGGACCTCGAGCTCGACGAGCTCGAGGATCTCCTCGTCGTCGACCATGTCGCACTTGTTGAGCGCGACCACGAGCGACGGCACGCCGACCTGGCGGGCGAGGAGCACGTGCTCCTTGGTCTGCGGCATCGGGCCGTCGGTGGCGGCGACCACGAGGATCGCGCCGTCCATCTGGGCCGCACCGGTGATCATGTTCTTGATGTAGTCAGCGTGACCAGGGCAGTCGACGTGCGCGTAGTGGCGCTGCTCGGTCTGGTACTCGACGTGCGCGATCGAGATGGTGATACCGCGCTGGCGCTCCTCGGGAGCCTTGTCGATCTGGTCGAACGGCGTGAACGGGTTCACGTCCGGGTAGGCGTCGTGCAGCACCTTGGTGATCGCCGCGGTGAGCGTCGTCTTGCCGTGGTCGATGTGACCGATGGTGCCGATGTTGACGTGCGGCTTAGTCCGCTCGAACTTCGCCTTCGCCACGGTGTCCTCCTGTGGACTGCGGATTGTTTACGCCGTACGACGTAGGTCCTGGGTGGATCGGTTTCATGTCTGCTGGTGCAGGGTGGTGCTGGTCGTGCTGGCGGGCTCACTCGCGCCTTGCGGCGTCCGATCACCCCGGTGGTGCGGAGCCGCTTACTCGCCCCGCGCCTTCGCGATGATCTCGGTCGCCACGTTGCCCGGAACCTGGGCGTACGAGTCGAACTGCATCGAGTAGCTGGCCCGGCCCTGGGTCTTGCTGCGGAGGTCGCCGACGTAGCCGAACATCTCCGACAGCGGCACCAGGGCCTTGACGACGCGGGCACCGGCCCGCTCCTCCATGGCCTGGATCTGGCCACGGCGGGAGTTGAGGTCGCCGATGACATCGCCCATGAAGTCCTCGGGCGTGGTGACCTCGACGGCCATCATCGGCTCGAGCAGGACCGCGCCGGCCATGCGCGCGGCCTCCTTGAACGCCATGGAGCCGGCGATCTTGAAGGCGAGCTCGGAGGAGTCGACGTCGTGGTAGGCGCCGTCCTTGAGCGTGACCTTGACGTCGACCATGGGGTAGCCGGCGAGGACGCCGTTCTCCATGGCCTCCTGGCAGCCCGCGTCGACCGAGGGGATGTACTCGCGCGGGATGCGGCCGCCGGTCACGGCGTTGACGAACTCGTAGCCGCCCTCGCCGTCCGAGTCGCCCGAGGCCGGCTCGATGCCGATCTGGACCTTCGCGAACTGGCCGGAGCCGCCGGTCTGCTTCTTGTGCGTGTAGTCGACGCGCTCGACGACCTTGGTGATCGTCTCGCGGTAGGCCACCTGCGGCTTGCCGACGTTCGCCTCGACCTTGAACTCGCGGCGCATGCGGTCGACGAGCACCTCGAGGTGCAGCTCGCCCATGCCGGCGATGATCGTCTGGCCGGTCTCCTCGTCGGTCCGGACCTGGAAGGTCGGGTCCTCGTCGGAGAGGCGCTGGATCGCGGTGCCGAGCTTCTCCTGGTCGCCCTTGCTCTTGGGCTCGATGGCGACGTGGATGACCGGGGCCGGGAACGTCATCGACTCGAGGACGACGGGGTTCTTGTCGTCGCAGAGCGTCTCGCCGGTCGTGGTGTCCTTGAGACCCATGACGGCGACGATGTCGCCCGCGCCCACCGACGAGATCTCCTCACGCTTGTTGGCGTGCATCCGGTAGATCTTGCCGATGCGCTCCTTGCGGCCCTTGACCGAGTTGAGCACCTGGGTGCCCGCCTCGAGGACGCCGGAGTACACGCGGATGTAGGTGAGCTTGCCGAGGTGCGGGTCGGTCATGATCTTGAAGGCCAGCGCCGAGAAGGGCTCGTCGTTGCTGGGCTTGCGCGCGATCGCGGTCTCCTCGTCGCCGACCTTGTGGCCCTCGACGGCCTCGATGTCGAGCGGCGAGGGCAGGTAGGCGACGACGGCGTCGAGCATGGGCTGGACGCCCTTGTTCTTGAACGCCGAACCGGTGAGCACCGGGTTGAGCTTGCCGGCGATGGTCGCGCGGCGGATCGCCGCGTGGAGCTCGTCCTCCGAAGGCTCCTCGCCCTCGAGGTACTTCTCCATCATCGCGTCGTCGGCCTCGGCGATGGTCTCGAGAAGGCGGTCGCGCCACTCGCGGGCGGCCTCCTCGTGCGAGGCGGGGATGTCCTCGATCGAGTAGTCCTCGCCCTTCTGGGTCTCCTCGGACCACATGAGGGCCTTCATGCGGACCAGGTCGACCAGGCCGCGGAAGTCGGCCTCGGCGCCGATCGGGATCTGCAGCACCAGCGGGGTGGCGTGCAGACGCGACACGATCATGTCGACGCAGCGGTGGAACTCCGCGCCGACGCGGTCGAGCTTGTTGACGAAGCAGATGCGCGGCACGTTGTAGCGGTCGGCCTGGCGCCACACCGTCTCGGACTGCGGCTCGACGCCGGCGACGCCGTCGAACACCGCCACCGCGCCGTCGAGGACGCGCAGCGAGCGCTCCACCTCGACGGTGAAGTCGACGTGGCCCGGCGTGTCGATGATGTTGATCGTCGTGCCGTTCCAGGTACAGGTCGTCGCGGCGGACGTGATCGTGATGCCGCGCTCCTGCTCCTGCTCCATCCAGTCCATCGTGGCTGCGCCGTCGTGGACCTCACCGATCTTGTAGTTGATACCGGTGTAGAACAGGATCCGCTCGGTGGTCGTGGTCTTGCCCGCGTCGATGTGCGCCATGATCCCGATGTTGCGGACCTTGGCGAGGTCGAGGGCGGTGTCGGTCGACACGGTGAGGGCTCCGAATCCGAAGTGGTCGTGAGTTCTGGGGGGCTGCGCCGGCTGGCGCAGCGGACTACCAGCGGTAGTGCGCGAAGGCCTTGTTGGACTCGGCCATCTTGTGCATGTCCTCGCGGCGCTTGACGCTGGCGCCGAGGCCGTTGCTCGCGTCGAGCAGCTCGTTCATGAGGCGCTCGGTCATGGTCTTCTCACGGCGCTGGCGCGAGAAGCCCACCAGCCAGCGCAGCGCCAGCGTGGTGCTGCGGCCGGGGCGGACCTCGACCGGGACCTGGTAGGTCGCACCGCCGACGCGGCGGCTGCGGACCTCGAGGGTCGGCTTCACGTTGTCCATCGCCCGCTTGAGCGTGACGACGGGGTCCGTGCCGGTCTTCTCGCGGCAGCCCTCGAGGGCGCCGTAGACGATGCGCTCGGCGGTCGACTTCTTGCCGTCGAGGAGCACCTTGTTGATCAGCTGCGTGACGAGCGGCGAGCCGTAGACCGGGTCGACGACGATCGGACGCTTGGGAGCGGGGCCCTTGCGAGGCATCAGCTCTTCTCCTTCTTCGCGCCGTAGCGGCTGCGGGCCTGCTTGCGGTTCTTCACGCCCTGGGTGTCGAGCGCGCCGCGGATGATCTTGTAGCGGACGCCGGGGAGGTCCTTCACACGGCCGCCGCGGACGAGCACGATCGAGTGCTCCTGGAGGTTGTGGCCCACACCGGGGATGTAGGCGGTGACCTCGATGCCGCTGGTGAGGCGGACGCGGGCGACCTTGCGCAGCGCGGAGTTCGGCTTCTTGGGCGTCGTCGTGTAGACGCGCGTGCAGACACCGCGGCGCTGGGGGCTCCCCTTGAGCGCGGGCGTCTTGTTCTTCGAGACCTTGTCCTGCCGGCCCTTGCGGACCAGCTGCTGGATCGTGGGCACTGCGTCTCCGTGTCTATCGGTGCTCTACCGACGGGTGTCGGGTCGATGTCCTGCTGTGACCGGCTGTTTCCCGGTGCCTCCCGCCTCCGACCCCCGCGCTCGGGCGTGTCGCACCGTGCCCCTCTGGGCGGCGACGCAGTCTCCCGATGTGGAGGTCGTTGGCGTGCGATCGTGGCCGAGACCGGCCGCGCACGCGCGCAGGCACCCGGGCACGCCCAGGCACAGGGAGAGAGACTACCCAGCGCTCGCCGCCGGGGTCAAAACGCGGGGCCTCCTCCAGGCCCTGCGCAGGCGTGCCCTTGGTCACGCACCGGTTATCGGACGATCAGATGGGCTCCGTACCGATCATCGGCGCACTCAACCCGCGACGCCCGTGGTCGTCGTGGTCGAGGTCACGACGGCGCCGATGAGGAAGAGCAGCCCGACCACGAGCACCACGGCCGACAGGACGATGTTGATCCAGGCGACCCACCGCGTCGCGGTCACCAGGCCGCTCCCGCCGACCCAGCCGTTGGAGGCCTCGATCTCGCGCTGGGCGCTGCGGGCCAGGACGAGGCCGCCCACGGCCAGGATCACCGGGCACAGTGCCCACGACAGCAGGGCCAGCACGAGCGCGACCACGGCGTTGGACGACGTGCGGGGCGCCGGCGGGGTCGGCCCGTAGCCCGGGGCGGGCGGCGGGGGCGGCAGCGCGTCGGACACGGCGACCACCCTGCCACGGCTACCCGTCCGGGACGACGAGGAAACGCCGCGCCGGACCGGTCGGTCCGCCAGACGCCGAGAGGCGCCCCGCCGTAGCGGGGCGCCTCTCAAGACGTGCGGTCTCGGCCTCAGCCCGTGTCGCCTCGCTTCGCTCGGCGAACAGGGCTTGCCTCCTCGAACCCGTCCGAGCCTCGTTCCTCGGCTCGACGGGTTCTCATCGGCTTCACCCTGTATAGCCGCCGAAGTCGTACTCCTCGAGCGGGATGGCCTGGCCGGAGCCGGTGCCGAAGGAGCCGTAGTCGAGGTCGTCGTAGGCCGACAGCGACGCGTACATCGCCGACTTGGCCTCCTCGGTGGGCTCGACCCGGATGTTGCGGTAGCGCGGGAGGCCCGTGCCGGCCGGGATGAGCTTGCCGAGGATGACGTTCTCCTTGAGGCCGAGCAGCGGGTCGGACTTGGCGTGGATCGCCGCATCCGTGAGCACCCGCGTCGTCTCCTGGAAGGACGCCGCCGACAGCCACGACTCGGTCGCGAGGGAGGCCTTGGTGATACCCATGAGCTCGGGACGGCCGGATGCCGGCTCCCCGCCCTCGGCCACCACGCGGCGGTTCTCGCCCTCGAACAGGCCGCGCTCGACCAGCTCGCCGGGCAGGAACTCGGTCGCGCCGCCCTCGATGATCGTCACGCGCTTGAGCATCTGGCGGACGATGACCTCGATGTGCTTGTCGTGGATCGACACGCCCTGCGAGCGGTAGACGTCCTGGACCTCCGCAACGAGGTGCAGCTGCACGGCGCGCTGGCCGAGGATGCGCAGCACCTGCTTGGGGTCCACGGCGCCGACGATGAGCTGCTGGCCCACCTCGACGTGGGCGCCCTCGCCCACGAGGAGGCGGGAGCGGCGCGAGATCGCGTACTCCTTCTCCTCCGAGCCGTCGTCGGGGACGACGACGATCTTCTTGGACTTGTCGGTCTCGTCGATCCGGACGCGGCCGCTGACCTCGCTGATCGGGGCGACACCCTTGGGGGTGCGGGCCTCGAACAGCTCGACCACGCGCGGGAGGCCGTGGGTGATGTCCTCACCCGCGACGCCGCCGGTGTGGAAGGTACGCATCGTCAGCTGCGTGCCGGGCTCGCCGATCGACTGGGCAGCGACGATGCCGATGGCCTCGCCGACGTCCACGAGCTTGCCGGTGGCCAGCGAGCGGCCGTAGCAGGTCGCGCACGTGCCGACCTTGCTCTCGCAGGTGAGGACCGAGCGGGCCTTCACCTCCGCGACGCCGGCGGCCACGAGGTCGTCGATGATCAGCAGGCCGAGCTCGGTGCCGCGCGCCGCGATGACCGCGCCGTCGACGACGACGTCGTCGGACAGCACGCGCGAGACGGCCGTGGACTCGACCGTGTCGATCCGCTCGAGCACGCCCTTGCTGTTCTTCGCACCGATCTCGATCGGCAGGCCGCGGTCGGTGCCGCAGTCGGTCTCGCGGATGATCACGTCCTGCGAGACGTCCACGAGGCGACGGGTCAGGTAGCCCGAGTCCGCCGTACGGAGCGCGGTGTCGGCCAGACCCTTGCGGGCGCCGTGCGTCGAGATGAAGTACTCGAGCACGGACAGGCCCTCGCGGAAGTTGGACTTGATCGGCCGCGGGATGATCTCGCCCTTGGGGTTGGCCACCAGGCCGCGCATACCGGCGATCTGACGGACCTGCATCCAGTTACCGCGAGCACCCGAGCTCACCATCATGTTGACGGTGTTGTGCTTCGGGAAGTTCGCGCGCATGGCGTCGGCGACGTCGTCCGTGGCGCGGGTCCAGATCTCGATGAGCTCCTGACGGCGCTCGGAGTCCGTGATCAGACCGCGGTCGAACTGCACCTGGATCTTCTCCGCGCGCGCCTCCGCCTCGGCCAGGATCTCGGCCTTCTGCGGGGGCGTCACGACGTCCTCGATCGAGATGGTGACGCCCGAGCGGGTGGCCCAGTAGAACCCGGCCTCCTTGAGGGCGTCGAGCGTCGCGGCGACCTGCACCTTGGGGTAGCGCTCGGCGAGGTCGTTGACGATCGACCCGAGGACCTTCTTGTCGACCTCGGTGTTCACGTAGGGGTAGTCGGCGGGCAGCGTCTCGTTGAACAGCGCACGCCCGAGCGTGGTGTCCAGCGTGAGCGGCTGGCCGGCCTCCCAGCCCTCCGGCGTCGCGTAGCCGATCGGCGGCACGACGTCGGTGAAGCGCAGCTTGATCTGGCTGGCCAGCTTGATCTCGCGGGCGTCGAAGGCCATGAACGCCTCGGACACCGACGAGAACGCGCGGCCCTCGCCCTCGAGGCCGGGGCGCTCGGAGGTGAGGAAGTTGATGCCGAGCACCATGTCCTGCGACGGCGACGTGATCGGGCGGCCGTGCGCCGGCGACAGGATGTTGTTGCTCGAGAGCATCAGGATGCGCGCCTCGGCCTGGGCCTCGGCGGACAGCGGCAGGTGGACGGCCATCTGGTCGCCGTCGAAGTCCGCGTTGAACGCGGCGCAGACGAGCGGGTGGATCTGGATGGCCTTGCCCTCGATCAGCTGCGGCTCGAAGGCCTGGATGCCGAGGCGGTGCAGCGTGGGCGCACGGTTCAGCAGGACCGGGTGCTCCGCGATGACCTCCTCGAGCACGTCCCACACGACCGCGCGCGAGCGCTCGACCATGCGCTTGGCCGACTTGATGTTCTGCGCGTGGTTGAGGTCGACCAGGCGCTTCATCACGAACGGCTTGAACAGCTCGAGGGCCATCTGCTTGGGCAGGCCGCACTGGTGCAGCTTGAGCTGCGGGCCGACGACGATGACCGAGCGGCCGGAGTAGTCGACGCGCTTGCCGAGCAGGTTCTGGCGGAACCGGCCCTGCTTGCCCTTGAGCATGTCGGACAGCGACTTCAGCGGACGGTTGCCGGGGCCCGTGACGGGGCGGCCACGACGGCCGTTGTCGAAGAGCGCGTCGACGGCCTCCTGCAGCATGCGCTTCTCGTTGTTCACGATGATCTCGGGCGCGCCGAGGTCGAGGAGCCGCTTGAGGCGGTTGTTGCGGTTGATGACGCGGCGGTACAGGTCGTTGAGGTCCGACGTAGCGAACCGGCCGCCGTCGAGCTGCACCATCGGGCGCAGGTCCGGCGGGATGACCGGGACGCAGTCGAGCACCATGCCCATGGGCGAGTTGCGCGTCTGCAGGAACGCCGTGACGACCTTGAGGCGCTTGAGGGCGCGGGTCTTGCGCTGGCCCTTGCCGGTCGCCACGATCTCGCGCAGCTTGTCGGACTCGGCCTCGAGGTCGAAGGTCTCGAGCCGGCGCTGGATCGCCGCGGCGCCCATCCCGCCCTGGAAGTAGCGGCCGTAGCGGTCGCGCATCTCGCGGTAGAGCACCTCGTCGCCCTCGAGGTCCTGGACCTTGAGGCCCTTGAACCGGTCGAAGACGCGGTCGAGGCGGTCGATCTCGGCGTCGGCACGACGGCGGATCTGCGCCATCTCGCGCTCGGCCGACTCCTTGACCTTGCGGCGCTGGTCGGACTTGGCGCCCTCGGCCTCGAGCTCGGCGAGGTCGGCCTCGAGCTTCGAGGCGCGCTTGTTGACCTCGTCGTCGCGGCGCTGCGCGACCTGCTGCTTCTCGACGCCGATCTTGGCCTCGAGGGACGGCAGGTCCTTGGTGCGCTGCTCCTCGTCGACCGAGGTGATCATGTAGGCCGCGAAGTAGATGACCTTCTCGAGGTCCTTCGGGGCCAGGTCGAGCAGGTAGCCGAGACGGCTCGGCACGCCCTTGAAGTACCAGATGTGCGTGACCGGCGCGGCGAGCTCGATGTGGCCCATCCGCTCACGGCGCACCTTGGCGCGGGTGACCTCGACGCCGCAGCGCTCGCAGATGATGCCCTTGAACCGGACGCGCTTGTACTTGCCGCAGTAGCACTCCCAGTCGCGGGTGGGCCCGAAGATCTTCTCGCAGAACAGGCCGTCCTTCTCCGGCTTGAGCGTGCGGTAGTTGATCGTCTCGGGCTTCTTCACCTCGCCGTGCGACCAGGCGCGGATGTCGTCGGCCGTGGCCAGGCCGATGCGGAGCTCGTCGAAGAAGTTGACGTCGAGCACGTGGCTATGTCCTCACTCGTGGTTCGTTCTCGTCAGGTGTCCGAGGGGGCGGCACCGGCCTGCAGTCGGGCTGCAGCGCCGGCGCCGCACGCGCTCAGACCTCTTCGACGCTGCTCGGCTCGCGCCGCGACAGGTCGATACCCAGCTCCTCGGCGGCGCGGTACACGTCGTCCTCGGTGTCGCGCATCTCGATGGTGGTGCCGTCGCCCGAGAGCACCTCGACGTTGAGGCAGAGCGACTGCATCTCCTTGACGAGCACCTTGAAGGACTCCGGGATACCCGGCTCCGGGATGTTCTCGCCCTTGACGATGGCCTCGTACACCTTCACGCGGCCCAGGACGTCGTCGGACTTGATGGTGAGCAGCTCCTGGAGCGAGTAGGCCGCGCCGTACGCCTCGAGCGCCCACACCTCCATCTCGCCGAACCGCTGGCCG